>DATAPR010000036.1:0-133400 GCA_036265105.1 Sphingomicrobium sp. | reverse complement strand
CCGACTTTTGGAGCCGGAACCGGGCGCTCGACATGGTCAATCTCTCCAGCGCCGCTTGCGACGACAGCGCGCATTGAAGAGGGGAGCTTTGTCACCGCCATGGCTTATTGACAGGCCCGGGTTACGGGTCAACGGTCCCTTTCGTGGATTTGGACGATCTTTTTCCAAGCAAGCCGGACGATCCGCTCGTTGCCCTTTCGCGGCAGGACCTCGATCCAATGTCGATCGAGGAGCTCAACGCCCGGATTGAAGCTCTCAAGGTTGAAATCGCGCGCGTCGAGAGCCACATGAAACGGGCACAGGACCACCGCTCGGCCGCGGAAGAGCTTTTCAAGAAATCATGAGGAAAATCGTCATGCGGAACTCACGCGTGACGACCGCCTCCTGGTCTCGGGACAACTCGAAAAGCGATAATCTGTTGAAAAGCCCGAACAAGGCTCTTGATTGCCGCGTTCGAGCATATGACATTCGTTCAAAGGCCCCGACGGCTTTTGCCGCGGGCGCGGGAGACTATGATTAAATGCCCAGTTTTGCTCGCGAACTCGAACAAACCCTTCACAACGCCCTTGGAGAAGCCAGCAAGCGGCGGCACGAGTATGCGACTCTTGAACATCTTCTGATTGCGCTCATCGATGATGAGCACGCGTCGAAGGTCATGACCGCCTGCGGCGTCAGCCGCGACGAGCTTCGCGCCAGCGTGAAGCAATATCTCGACAATGAGCTTGGAGCTCTTGTCGCCGACAGTGCGACGGATCCGACGCCCACCAGCGGCTTTCAGCGGGTGGTTCAGCGTGCGATCCTGCACGTCCAGTCGTCGGGCCGCGACGAGGTCACCGGCGCGAATGTGCTCGTCGCCTTATTCTCCGAGCGCGAGAGTTATGCCGTCTATTTCCTGCAGCAGCAGGATATGAGCCGGCTCGATGCGGTCACCTACATCAGCCACGGCGTCGGCAAAGGCGAGACGGCGGCCGAGCCTCGCGCGCCCGAGGGGACCGAGGAGAAGAGCGAGAAGGAAGGGGGAAAGAAGGAATCCGCCCTCAAGCAATTCACCGTCGATCTCAACGAAAAGGCTCGGCTCGGCAAAGTTGATCCGTTGATCGGACGCATGCCCGAGGTCGACCGCACAGTTCAGATCCTCTGTCGCCGATCGAAGAACAATCCGCTCTATGTGGGCGATCCGGGCGTCGGCAAGACCGCAATAGCCGAAGGACTGGCCCGCAAGATCATCGAGGGCGACGTCCCCGAGGTGCTCAAGGGCGCGACCATCTACGCCCTCGACATGGGCGCGCTCCTGGCGGGAACGCGCTATCGCGGTGACTTCGAGGAAAGGCTGAAATCGGTCGTCTCCGAGCTTGAAAAGCTTCCTAATGCGATCCTCTTCATCGACGAGATCCATACTGTGATCGGCGCGGGCGCGACCTCCGGGGGCGCGATGGACGCCTCAAACCTTCTGAAGCCCGCATTGTCTAATGGTGCGATCCGCTGCATCGGCTCGACGACCTACAAGGAGTTTCGCAATCATTTCGAGAAGGATCGCGCCCTCCTTCGGCGCTTTCAGAAGATCGATGTGAACGAGCCGACGATCGAGGACACGATCAAGATCGTCGCAGGTCTGCGCTCCTCGTTCGAGCAGCACCACAACGTGCGATATACTCCGGACGCGCTGAAGAGCGCAGTCGAGCTCTCGGCCCGTTACATTCATGATCGCAAGCTGCCCGACAAGGCGATCGACGTGATCGACGAGGTTGGTGCAATGCAGATGCTCGTTCCTCCGAGCCGCCGGAAAAAGGTCATCACGCCCAAAGAGATCGAGGCCGTCGTTGCAACCATGGCCCGGATCCCGCCCAAGTCGGTCAGCGCCGACGACAAGCAGATTCTCGGACATCTCGAAGCTGATCTGAAGCGCGTCGTATTCGGTCAGGACCTCGCAATCGAGAAGCTCGCATCGGCGATCAAGCTCAGCCGCGCGGGGCTTCGTGATCCCGACAAGCCGATCGGCAATTATCTGTTCTCGGGTCCGACGGGCGTCGGCAAGACCGAGGTTGCTCGCCAGCTGGCGTCGATCCTTGGAATCCCGCTTCAGCGGTTCGACATGTCAGAATATATGGAGCGCCATGCGGTCAGCCGACTGATCGGAGCGCCTCCGGGATATGTCGGCTATGATCAGGGCGGGCTGCTGACGGACGCGGTCGACCAGCACCCGCACAGCGTTCTCTTGCTCGACGAGATCGAGAAGGCTCACCCGGACCTGTTCAACATCCTCTTGCAGGTGATGGACCACGGGAAACTCACCGACCACCACGGCAAGACCGTCGATTTCCGCAATTGCATCCTCATCATGACCACCAATGCGGGCGCCGCCGACATGGCGCGAGAGAGCATCGGATTTGGTGCAGCCACCCGCGAGGATGCACAGGAGGATGCCGTCAAGAAGATGTTCACTCCGGAGTTCCGCAATCGCCTCGATGCGATCGTTCCGTTCGCCTACCTTCCGCCGGCAGTCGTCGCTCGGGTCGTAGACAAGTTCATCCTGCAGCTCGAGCTGCAGCTTGCCGACCGAAACGTTCACATCGAGCTCGACGAGGACGCCCGCCACTGGCTGGTCGAACGCGGCTATGACAAGCTTTACGGAGCCCGGCCAATGGGACGCCTTGTCCAGGAGAAGATCAAGCAGCCGCTCGCCGAAGAGCTGCTGTTTGGAAAACTGGTGAATGGCGGCGAGGTTAAAGTCCGGATCAAGGACAATGCGGCATCGTTCGAGATTGTGCCTGCGCCGCCCAAGGCGGCGAGGGCCAAGCCCAAGGCGAAGCCCAAAGCTCCTGCCAAGAAGAGGGCCGGCGGCGAAGAAGCTCCGGCAGCCGAATAAACTTCAGGGACGAAGGGCCGGATAATCTCAAATTCCGGCCCTTTTCTTATCGCTTCAGTCCTTGTCCTTGACGACGATCTTGCCCTGAGACCCGCCAGACGCGGAACTCACCTCGATCGTGAACGGACTGCCGTCCTTTGACTTGCCGGTTACCGAGTCGCCGGAGAGCGCCGCTTCGACACCCTGCTTCTTGAACTGATCGAGGAAGTAGGACCGAACTTCGTCAGGCGATTTCGGGTTCGTGAAGCTCATGTCGACCGTCGCACCCTTGTCGTGCGCGTCGAGATTGAAGCCATTCACCGAGCTTCCCGGCGGCAACTTCACTCCATCTATGTCGAAATTGCCGTTGTGCATCATCGAGGTAGGCAATTTCAGCTGTCCCTGACCGATAGGCAGATTGAAGCTGATGTGTCCTCCCTCATCCGCGTGGATGCTGACATTTTCATCCCCGCTCGCCGGGTTCTTGGAATGCACGTTGCAACCGGCCATTAGCGGCAGGAGCATCAATAGGGCCGAGCTCTTCATCGGGGCCTCCTGTGTTACGCGTATAACACAGCAGTATGGCCAGCCGTCAAGATCGCTGACTCGCAGATGTTTCAGCCAAGCGCCTTTGCGACCGCCTCCCGGCACTCGGCGTGAAGGGACCAGAAGTTCTTCACGCTTCGGCCGGCGAGCTTCTCCTGAAGCACCGCCAGATGGGAAGTCCAGCCGCCCCCGAAATCCCGGAAACCGTTCGGATCGGTAATTCCGCTGTGAGTCAGCACGAGACGAGTCTTCTCGCCCTCGGGGAACAGCTCGTAGGTGACATTGCCGCACTTGCCGCCCTGGAAGGTCGTTTCGAGCAGTCGCGGCGGGTCGAACTTCAGGACCTTCTCGTGAAAGACACGGCCCTTGAAGCATTCGAAACTCTCGGGAGAGGGAACGTCATCTTCCGACAGCTGGTCATGGTCGACCAGGAGCTCGAAGTCGCCCCCGTCCTTCGCGTCGGTACCGCCCATGAACCATTGCTGCCGAAGCTCGGCCCTCGTGAGATAGTTCCAAACCGTCTCGGGTGACGCGTCGAGCAGTCGTTCGAGGCGGATCGAATCCGAGGAAACCCGTTCGATAGGCGCAAGTGCAGCTTCAGCCATTTCGTATCTCCATATCGGTTGGAAGAGTGTCGGAGCCCTGGCGTTCGACAAGAGCCTGAAGGCGATCGAGACGTACGGACCAGAATTTCTCCCACTGCTTCAGCCAGTTTTCCGCGTCTTTCAGGGGCTCGGCCACAAGCCTGCAAATCTGCTGTCGGCCCGCCTTTCGGCGTTCGATGAGCCCCGCGCTTTCAAGAACCTTCACATGCTTTGCAGCGCCGGCGAAGCTCATCGAAAAAGGTTCACCAAGGTCGCCCACCGATTTGTCGCCCAGCGCAAGGCTTGCGAGCATTCCTCGGCGTGTCGGATCGGCCAAGGCCCTGAACGTCGAGTCGAGTTTATTTTCAACCATGTGGTTCACTATTGGACGATTTGGAACGACTGTCAACCGTTTGGTTGAACATTTTTCCACGCCCGTTCGTCGATGGGCGGCTTGCGGCTCTCTCACGAAAGTTGAATCGTTCGGGATTGTTATCCGGGAGGGGATCTTCGTGACTCGATTTCGCACCCTTGCGCCGTTCGCATTGCTTCTTGGCGCTACCTCAATGAGCGTCCCCGTAGCCGCCGCACCGGCGTCCGGGCCGAGCCGCTATTTTTTCGGGTCCGATCTTTTCGGCCTCGAATGGGCGAGTGATCCCGAGATCAGCCCCGATGGTCGCACAATCGCTTACGTCCGCGAGACCAGCGATATCATGACCGACAAGGCTCGTCCGACGATCTGGTTGATCGATGTCGCCACCGGCGAGCAGCATCCGCTTCTTGCGGGCTCCGGCGCCTATTTCTCCCCGCGCTGGTCACCTGATGGCACACGGCTCGCTTACGTCGCAGCCGACGGCGCAAGCCCGCAGCTTTACGTCCGCTGGCTGGCGAATGGCGAAAGCGCCCGGGTCACGGGCCTTCCCAACAGTCCCGGAGGCCTCGCTTGGTCACCTGACGGGCGCCGTATCGCTTATTCGATGTTCGTTCCCGACGATCCGCCACGGCTTGGAAATTCGCCTCCGAAGCCCGAAGGCGCCAAGTGGGCGGATCCGCTCCAAATCATCGACACGGTAACGTATCGCTTCGACAGCGCCGGATATCTGAAGCCGGGCTATCGGCAGATCTTCTGGGTTCCGGCGGACGGAGGGGCGCCTACCCAGCTGACCTTTGGCGCAACCAACGCCGGCGGCGAGGTCTCATGGGCTCCCGACGGCCGTTCCATTCTGTTCAGTGCCGACCTCTCGCCCAATTGGCAGCGAGAGCCGCTCCAGAGCGAAGTTTACAAGATCAGCATCGCCGGCGGCCCGCCGGTCGCCCTGACCAATCGAGATGGACCGGACGATTCGCCGACCGTCTCGCCTGACGGGAGGAACATCGCCTGGGTCGGCTTCGATGACAAGAAGCTCGGTTACCAGAATAGCCGTCTGTCGATCATGAACATCGACGGGTCGAACAAGCGCGTCCTCACAGCCTCGCTCGACCGCTCGGTCTCGAGCCCGATGTGGGCAGGCGACGGCCGGTCCATCTACGTCCGGGTCGAGGACGGCGGCGTTAACAAGGTCGAACGCGTCGGTCTCGACGGTTCGATCCACGAGATCGCGAGCGGCATGGGCTTCGGCGAGATCGATCGACCCTATGCGGGGGGCGATTACAGCGTGTCGAAAAATGGCGTCGTTGCGCTCACATCGGGCGATCCGCTGCACCCCAATCAGGTCGCGGTCGCATCGGTGAGGGGTGTTCGGCGGCTTACGAGCCTCAGCTCAAGCCTGCTCGATTCAAAGGTTCTCGGACAGGTGCAGAAGATGCCCGTCTCGTCCGAATACGACCATCGGCCGATCGACGCCTGGATGGTCACTCCGCCCGATTTCGATCCGGCGAGGAAATATCCTCTGATCCTCGAGATTCATGGCGGCCCCTTCTCGGCCTACGGGCCGCAATTTTCGACCGATGACCAGCTCTATGCGTCCCACGGCTACGTCGTCGTCTATTCCAATCCCCGCGGCTCGACTTCCTATGGAGAGGAATTCGCGAACCAGATCGACAAGGCCTATCCGGGTCACGATTATGATGACCTGATGAGCGTGGTCGACGCAGCGATCGCGACCGGCCATGTCGATCAGAACAATCTGTTCGTGACCGGCGGGTCAGGCGGCGGAGTGCTTACCGCCTGGATCGTCGGCAAGACGGATCGTTTCAGGGCGGCAGCGGCGCAAAAGCCGGTCATCGACTGGGCAAGCTGGGGTCTAACCGCAGATATTGCCGGGTTCAGTTCTCCGTATTGGTTCGCGAAGCGGCCCTGGGAGGACCCGATGGGCTATTGGCAGCGTTCGCCCCTCAGCCTGGTCGGCAACGTGAAAACCCCGACCCTCCTGGTTGTCGGAAGCGAGGACTACCGAACTCCGGACAGCGAGGCCGAGCAGTTCTACGAAGCTCTTCAGCTGCGCGGAGTGCCGACGATGTTCGTTCGGGTCCCAGGAGCGGCGCACGAGACGCTCACCGATCGCCCGAGCCAGTCCGCTGCAAAAGCGAGCGCGATTCTCTCCTGGTTCGATCGATACCGAACGGACAAGAGCGCGGCGCCGGCCGCCTCCAATGAAGGGAGTTCCACTGCTTCGGTCCGCTGACTAGTTGCCGGATTGAAACCTTTTTTGTGCGCGGCCGCTTGGAGGCGCGCGCACAGACGCGCTGGGGAGAGTGAATGTGAGGACGATCAACCGCCGGCTTCTTGCTTCCGCGATGGCAATCGCTGCAGCTTCTGGTGCCGCAGCAGCGCCGGGAGATTTCAGTACGGAGCGGCTGTCGCAGGTCGATAAGCAGCTCTCATCCGACGCCTTCCAGGGCCGCGGGACCGCGAGCGCGATTGAACCGACGGTCATTCAGTACATTGCCGACCAGCTCAAAGGAGCGGGCGTCGAGCCCGGCGGCGATATCGTGGGCGGTCGGCGAACCTGGTTCCAGAAGGTGCCTCTTCTTGAATCGATGATCAGTGGAACGCCGAACATCAGTCTCGACGAAAATGGCACCGTCGTCCCGCTCCAGCAGGGATCGCAGATCGCCGTGATCGCTCCGCTCAATGGCGCAAGCCACATCGATATTCAAAACGCGCCGCTCGTCTTCGTCGGCTATGGAGTCGACGCTCCGGAGCGGGGCTGGAACGATTTCAAGGGCCAGGACATGCACGGGAAGGTCCTCGTCGAGCTGGTAAACGATCCCGACTTCGAAGCCGCTCCAGGCGAACCCGTCGCGGGCAAGTTCGGGGGCAAGGCGATGACCTATTATGGCCGCTGGACGTACAAATATGAGGAGGCGGCGCGGCAGGGCGCGGCAGGCGTCATTCTGATCCATGAAACGGCGCCGGCATCCTATGGCTGGGAAGTCGTCCAGAATTCCAACACCAACGCGCAGTTCGACATTGTCAGGGAGAACCCCGCTTCGCATCATACCCAGTTCGAAAGCTGGATTCAGCGACCGCTCGCGGTGCAGCTATTCCAGCGATCCGGCCTCGATTTCGAACAGGCGAAGGTCGCCGCCCGCAATCCCAACTTCCAGCCGATCCCGCTCAAGGCGACACTCTCGGCGCAATATTCGGCAACTCCACAAATCATCGAGAGTCACAATGTCGTCGGGATCCTTCCAGGCAGGAAGTATCCGGACGAAACCATCATTTACTCCGCCCACTGGGACCATCTTGGCATCGGCAAGCCCGACGCGACCGGCGACCGTATCTATAATGGGGCGGTCGACAACGGGACCGGCGTATCGGAACTGATCGAGCAGGCACGAGCCTTCGCTCAGGGGCCGCGCCCTGATCGCTCGATCATATTCCTTGCTGTCACCGGCGAGGAGAAGGGGCTGCTCGGCTCCGAATATTATGCGACCCACCCCCTTTACGATATCGGCAAGACGGTCGCGAACCTCAACGTCGACGCATGGCAGCCGGTCGGGCGCCAGAAGAACTTCACCATTCGAGGCACGGCCAAGCTCGACTTGGTCGACGATGTGATCGCCGCCGGTAAGAGGCAGCGCCGTTACTTCACGCCCGATCCCCACCCCGAGACAGGCGGCTTTTACCGAAGCGACCATTTCTCCTTCGCAAAGGTCGGTGTTCCGGCGATCAGTTTCTCCCAGGGCCTCGATCTCGTGAACGGGGGTACGACGCGCGGTGAAGCGCTCGCACTCGAATATAATACCAAACATTATCACCAGCCGAGCGACGAATGGCAGCCGAACTGGGATTGGAGCGGCGTTGCCGAGAATGGCGAGTTGCTTCACGACGTCGGCCTCCGGCTCGCCAACTCGCGTGAATGGCCAAACTGGTCGGCGGACAGCGAATTTCGAGCGGCGCGAGACGCTACGGCTTCCCAGCGGAGCGGCGCGGCGGCGGCTCCTTCATCCCCGCCCTCTCCGCGGAAAGGGGAGCGCGGCTGAGCAGAACGCCTGCTCTCAACAGCCGAGCAGGAGCCTTTAAAGGGTCGTCCATGAGCATTCTGGAGCAGGCGCTCAAACAAGCGTAAATCCGCGCTTCTCCCAATCAAGACAGGAGCTCGAAATGGCCGACCTCATTTTCTATACCAACCCGCAGTCGCGCGGACGGATCGTTCGCTGGATGCTCGAGGAAGTCGGCCAGCCTTACGAAACCGAGGTCATCGCCTACGACCAGCTCAAGAGCGAGCGTTATCTCGCGGTGAACCCCATGGGGAAGGTGCCGGCGATCCGCCATCACAACCATATCATCACGGAATCGGCGGCCATTTGCGCGTATCTCGCCGACGTTTTCCCACAGGCGGGACTTGGGCCGACCGAGAACGAAAAGGCCGATTATTACCGCTGGCTGTTCTATGCCGCCGGGCCGGTCGAGCAGGCCATCACCAACCACCATGCCAAGTGGGACCCTGCGCCGGAACAGGGGCGCATGTTCGGCTACGGCAGCTATGAGAAAGTCGTCTCGGTGCTCGACGAACTGTTCAGCCAGCGCGAACATGTGTGCGGTGATCGCTTCACCGCGGCCGACGTCTACGTCGGATCGGCAATCCTGTGGGGCATTCAGTTCGGGACGCTTCCGCAGCGAGACAGCTTCGCTCGATATGCCGGCCATCTTAAGGCGCGGGACGCATTCCAGCGTGCTTGGGCAATGGATGACGAGGCCCTCGCGAAGATGCAGGCCGCCCAGGCCCAGCCGGCCTGAAATCAGTCGCGTCGTTCGGGTCGGCGATCAAAAAAAGGGCCGCTCGATCCCGAGCGGCCCTTCATTGGTCGGTTTCCCGTTTTCCGCTTTAGCGGCGATTGCCCATGAAGCGGAGTAGGAACAGGAACATGTTGATGAAGTCGAGGTAGAGCCGAAGCGCGCCCATCACGGCGGTCTTGGCCATCGCCTCGCCCGATCCCGAAACCATGAAATAAATGCTCTTGATCTTCTGCGTATCGTAGGCGGTGAGACCAGCGAAGATCAGAACGCCGATGCAGCTGATCAGAAGATTGAGCCCGGTCGAGTGCAAAAAGATGTTGATCACCATCGCAACGAGCAGACCGACGACTCCCATGATCAGGAAGGTCCCCATTCCGGAGAGATCGCGCTTGGTCGTGTAACCGTAGAGGCTAAGGCCAAGGAAGGCAGCCGCCGTTGCGAAAAAGGTCTGGGCGATCGAGGCTCCGGTGTAGACCAGAAAGAGCGTCGAGAACTGGACCCCGATCAGCGCAGCGTAAAGCCAGTACAGAGCCTGCGCGGTCGCCGCGGACATTCGATTGATTCCAAAACTCAGAGCAAAGACCAGCGCCAGGGGCGCAAAGATTACGAGCCAGCCCAATCCGGTTAGCTGGATGGCGCCCGTCGCCGGATTGGCGGCAGCCACCAGGTTGATGAGGCTACTGTTGGCGAACAACATGGCGACGATGCCGGTCAGCAGCACGCCCGAGGCCATGTAATTGTAAACCGACAGCATATACGACCGAAGGCCCACATCGCGGGCGGCTCGCGGAACACCAACCGTTGCGGCGGTGTTCACGCCGGTCGTGCGCGGGTCATTCCATTCAGCCATTTCTTCTCCTTCGCGCAGGGGCAATTGGCCCCGTTTCGCTTCCTCAATATATCGTGGATGCCCTCGTCTACTTCAAGCAAAAGCGAAAGACGCTCCATCAGGAGGCTCAATAGAGGGCTGGCCTGACGGCTTGCTGAACCTATATTCGGCCGGGCAATGGCCAAACGAACACGCAAAACTGCCCCCGTGATACTTCCTCCGGTCACGATCGTCATCGAGTGGGAAAACGCAATCGAGGTTCAGGACAAGTGGACTTTGACGGCCATGGCAGCGCTCGAGCGCGAGATCGCCGACGTCGCTCCAAAAATGAGCGCCAAGCCGCGGATCATGTATCTTTACGATCGGAACAAGGTCGATCCCGGGCTAATCGAGAATGCGCTTGGCTCGACCGCTCCCCGCCTCAAGGATCTCGCTGACCTCGAGATCGTGCCAACAGATGGCCTCACTTATTACAAGCTCAAGAATTTCGGCATTGCGCGAGCAAAGACCGATCTCTCGATCATGCTCGATAGCGACGCCGCTCCGCAGCCCGGCTGGCTCGAGAACCTCGTCAAACCTTTTGCGGACGCGAAGATCGTTGCCGTCGGCGGGTTCACCGTGCTCGGCTACGACGATCTCCTCTCCAAGACCTTCGCCCTGAGCTGGATCTTCGACATCCGCGAAGAGCGCGAGAAAACCGTCAAACGCGAGAAAATTCACGCGAACAATTGCGCGGTGAGGACCGATTTCTTCCGCGAAAATCCGTTTCCCGACATCCCGGCATTCAAGAAACAGTGCGGTTTCTGGCTGCGCGACCTGATCGCCGGCGGATACCATTACACCCGCACCGCAGATGCGATGACCATCCACGCTCCGCACCCCGGCTACAAGTTCCTGGCGTGGCGAGCCTGGACCATGGGGATGGACCGCGACTATTTCGCTTTTCAGCTCGCTACTCACAACCGAGTCGGTCGTATCGGCTACGCGTTCAGGAGCTTTGGCGGCAAAGTCGCAAAGTCATGGTGGCGAATCTGGACCCGCGGCCGAAACGTCGACCTGCCGATCTGGCAGCGCCCTGCTGCAATGCTCATCAGCCTCGGCTTTTATGGTGTTGGATTAGGGGGCGAAATCGGAAGCGCACTCACGCGAAGCTTCGAGCCTCTTCCCAAAGCGAAGAGCACCGAGAAACGCAGGCCGAGCGGCCAGGCGAGCAAGCCCGCGACCGCCTAACGGCCGGACATTAACCAACGTTAGCTGTCACAATGGTTGACTGAAGATAGACTGTTCCTCGCCGAATCGTCCGCAAATTGGAGCGGACCATGCACTATGCAGGGCGCCTCACGGTCGAGGATGCGAACGGCGCACGGTTTCAAATCCACGAATATCGTGGGCGCCGCCTTTTCCGGCAGGTGAGGCGCTTCGTTCTTCAAACAGGCGAGCCTGTCAGGCGCTTGGATTTCGATCATTATGAAGTCGCGCGGACGGGCAAGAGACTGCTTCGCATCGACTGCTGAGGCACGAAGCGAGACGCGAACATTAACGCCATTGCCGCTTGCTTTGGGCAGTGCAACAGTGCGCGGCCATGGGGGATGTTGCTGAACGGCGCTGCCTTTCGCGGATAATCCGTAACGCGCTCCTAGCGCTTGCGGTCCTCATGGCTTTCATCCCGGCCGCGTCGACTGCTGCTGCTCCAAACCGGATTGTCGCCGTCGGCGATCTCCACGGCGACTATCAGGCGTGGATTACGATTGCTCGAGCTGCCGGTCTCATAGATTCGAAGGGGCATTGGGCGGGAGGCACGACGACACTGGTGCAACTCGGCGACATCCTCGACCGCCAGCCGGATTCGCTCGAAATCGTACGCAGCCTTCAGCAGCTCCAGAAAGAAGCGCCGCGCGTCCACGGCCGAGTAATCGTCGTCCTCGGGAACCACGAGGCCATGAACCTGCTCGGGGACTTTCGCTATACGACACCAGGTGAATTCGCCGCCTTTGCGGGTCCGAACTCCGGCGCGATCCGCGATCGCGTCTATGATCAGAACCGCCAGGCGATCGAGAAGGCCGCGCAGGCCGCCAATCCTGCGCTGACATCCGCGCAGATCCGCGAAGCCTGGATGGCCGAGCATCCGCTCGGATGGGTCGAACACAAGATCGCTTGGAGCCCTTCAGGCGAGCTTGGCAAATGGGCGACCCGCAATCCGGCAATCGTCAAGATCGATGGCACGCTCTTCGTTCACGGAGGGCTTAGCGCCGAATATGCAAAGCTGCCGATCGACGAAATCAACCGCCGTGTCGAGACGGCCATGGCCAACGGCGATAATGGTCCCTCGACCATCCTCTACGATCCGCTCGGACCGCTCTGGTACCGAGGGCTTGTTGGACGCGACCCCGATGCGGAGGAAGTCCGCGCAAAGGTGACGCCCCCAGTGCATCTGACAGTAGACCAAGAGCTTGACGCGGTACTCTCCGCTTACGGAGCACAGCGGCTGGTCATCGGTCACACGCCTGATCTGAAGGGCATCGAAATTTCGAACGGGGGCCGCCTCGCGCGCATCGATACCGGTATTACGCGCGCTTATGGCGGTCCGCTCACCTGGCTTGAGATCGTCGGCGGGACGATGGTCCCGCACACAATGGGGAGGCCCGCACAATGAAGGTGAAGCTCGCGTTATTGGCTGCGTGGCTGTTCGTGATGTCGACCGCAGCGCAAGCGGTTCAGCCCAAGCCGCTTTTCGCGGCATCTGATCCGATCCACATCGTCATCCAAGCGCCGCTGTCGGGGTTGATTCACAATCGTTCGGACTCGGTCGTTCAGGGCACCCTTACCGATCCGAATGGCCAGGCGCTGCCGGTCGCGCTCACGGTTCGCGGAATCACCCGTCGCTCAGCGGACGTCTGCGACTTCCCTCCCTTGAGGGTGCAATTCGCGACCGCGCCGCCGCCGGCGTCTTTGTTCGCGGGCCAAAAGCGGCTCAAGCTCGTGACCCATTGCCGCAATAACGCATCATTCCAGCAATATGTGCTTCTCGAATATTCCATCTACCGAATGTACAATTTGCTGACACCGCACAGCTTCAGGGTTCGCCTCGCCAACATCGACTATCTCGGCGCCGACGGCCGTCCCATCATTTCGCGTGTTGGCTATTTTCTGGAAGACCTAAGCGACGTCGCCAAGCGCAACGGAATGAAACAAACGCATGCCCCAAAAATGATCCCGGAGACAGATCTCAGCCCGTCCGACGCTGCCCGCTATGCGTTGCTCCAGCACATGATCTCCAATCACGACTGGTCGATGCGCGCCGGACCCGAGGGAAAGGCCTGCTGTCACAATGCCGAGCTTATCGGCCCGCTGGGGCCCGGGACCACCATCCCAATCCCCTATGACTTCGACTTTTCGGGCTTCGTAAATGCTCCTTACGCGACGGTGCCCGATCAGTTGCACATCAGCTCGGTTCGTGAGCGCGTCTACCGCGGCTATTGCATCGACAACTCGCAGGTCCCCGCGATTGCCCGCCAGATGCGCGATGCCCGGCCGCAAATGATATCGGCAATAACCTCGACACCCGGACTAGACCCGAACGTCGCAAGCCGGGCCATTTCCTTCCTTGACGGCTTTTTTGCGGATATCGCGACCGACGATGCGGTGAATTCCAAATTGCTGAAGCGCTGCGTCAACTAGACTCCTCTTCCTCGACTGCCACGACAACCGTCTGGTTTACGCGGTAGTCGGCAAGGAAGCGCTTCATCTCCTCACGCTCGCCATATTCGGTCACCCATAGGATCGCGAAGCAATAGTTGAAAAAGATGCTGATTACCGCGGCGAGCTCGATTGCGCCGATCCCGGCGCTCAGTCCGATCCCGACCGCCAGCAGTATGAACAGCGCATCCCCCGAACTCTTGAGCGAGTTTCTGAAGCGGACCGCTCCTGCAATCCCGGCAAGCGAGAAAGCCAGCGCAAGGGAGTTCTGGACGATGATGACGATGCCGGTGACGACCATTGGCAAGACGATGATCGTGTTGACCAGCGACTGGTCATATTCCTGCCCACCGCGCACAGCCATGTAGACCCAGCTGACTGGAAGCGAGACGATGATCGCGGCAATGATCGCGACCACCAGCCAAAAGATGCTTTGCCCGAAATTCGCGACATGTGCCGCTCGGACGGCCTCGCTCGCCTGAAGCGGGTTCTTGGTCGGCTGGGTGATCAGCTGCTCAACGCCGCCGATCGGCAGGTAACTGCGAAGTTCGGGCCAAACCTTGAGCGCGACGAACACCGCGAAGGCTATAATCAGATAGTAAGCCGTAATTTCGAGTAACAGCTTCGATGCACGCATCATGTCCCCCTCGTGCAGTTTCAGACCAACTTATTCGTCGTGGTGATGGTGATGGTGATGATGATGTTTATCGTTGTCATCGTGAATGTGATGTTGGACCGGATAGAGAGCGATCGGCTGTAGCACGCCGTAATGCTCCTTGCGCGGCGCATGTCCGAGAGGCGGCCACGGGATGTCGGCAAGCGGAAGCTCGGTATCGGGTACCCGGTCGAGCAAGTCCCTCAGCAAAGTCAGGCGACCGAGCGGCTGGTCGTTGAAGTCTACCAAAGTCCAGGGTGCAAAGTCGGTATCGGTTGCCGACAGCATGAGCTCGCGGGCCTCGGTATAATCCTCGTAATGCTCTCGCGCCTTCAGATCGATCGGCGAGAGCTTCCAGCGCTTCATCGGATTGTGCAGGCGGTTCTCGAATCTCTGCTCCTGCACTTCCTGATCGCAGCACAGCCAATATTTGAGGAGCAGCATGCCGGCATCAACGAGATGACGTTCAAACTGCGGTGCTGCATTGAGAAAGTCCTGGGCCTCTTCAGCTGTGCAGAAACCCATCACACGCTCGACGCCCGCACGATTATACCAGCTGCGATCGAACAATACGATCTCGCCGGCCGCGGGAAGGTGCTCGATGTAGCGCTGAAAATACCATTGGGTGAGCTCGCGCTCGCTTGGCGCGGGAAGCGCGACGATGCGGCACTGGCGCGGATTAAGCTGCCGCGCAATCATGTCGATCGAGCCGCCCTTGCCGGCCGTGTCGCGGCCTTCGAAAAGGACAATCATGCGCTGGCCGGTCTCGGCAACCCAGCGCGCCATGGCGCTGAGCTCGCGGGCCATCGGCTCCAGCAGCTCGTCATATTCCTTATCGCTGAGCTTGCTCTTCCCGCTCATCCAGCGTCCCCTGCTCGTTGTTGTTGCACGTCAAAGCAGCGAATGGAACCACTCTCGCACAGCGGCTAGGAAGTGGCGATGAGCGGGTCCGACGCAGTCCTTCGAATCATCCTCACCGCGGCGCACAAATTGCTGAAGGCGACTTGGTTCGTTCGCCGGCCACGAACTCAAGGCGCGCATGCAGTCGCACTCACAAGGGAACGCAAGCTGATCATGGTCAGGCTTCGCTACGCTCGTGGATGGCGATTGCCGGGCGGTGGTCGACGGCCGGGCGAGTATGCGCAAGC
Organism: Sphingomicrobium sp.; assembly: GCA_036265105.1. Taxonomy (GTDB): domain Bacteria; phylum Pseudomonadota; class Alphaproteobacteria; order Sphingomonadales; family Sphingomonadaceae; genus Sphingomicrobium. The sequence goes on along the minus strand of DATAPR010000036.1, from coordinate 117,912 downwards.
TGCGGTCATCCGCGAACTCCGCGAGGAAATCGGAATGACCGCATACGGACGCATACGATTTGCGTGCGAACTTGAAGAATCGATCGACTTCAAGCGCGATCTCGCGGCACTCCTCATTGTGGAGGACGTTCGCTATCGGTCGCGCCGGTGGTCGTGGGAAATCGAGGCGGTGGGGGAATTTGAGATCGAGCACCTGCCTTCGGACACAGCCGGTCTCACCCTTCGCTGGCTCGACGCACTGCGGCCAAATCTCTGAGCGTTTGAGCGGGGCCGGCGCAGCGCAGTTGGAGCGAAGTCGCCGCTTCTAAGCGATGCGGCTTCCATGGCCATGCGCTAAAGATGCGCACATGCATCGCATGTTCGTCGCAATCCGGCCGCCCGAAGCCATCCGGGATCTCCTGACGGACGCGATGGACTCCAGCGCCGACTTTCGCTGGCAAAATGACCAGCAGCTGCACCTGACGCTGCGCTTCATCGGCGAGGTCGATCGTCCTCTTGCAGTCGACCTTACTGATGCACTGGGTCGCATTCGAACTGCCCCGTTCGACTTGCGCGTCGCGGGGCTCGGCCGTTTCGAGCAGCGTAATTCCGGAGCCCTGTGGGCGGCCGTCGAACCGAAACTGCCGCTCGCCTCGCTAGCCGCCAAAGTCGAGCGCATCTGCCAGCTGGTGGGCCTCGAACCCGAGCGACGAGCCTTCCACCCTCACATCACGCTTGCACGCTGGAAGGGGCGTCGAACGCGCGAGGTGCGGGGATTTCTGGGACGTGCGGCAGGCCTTTCGTCCGAGCCTTTCATCGTCCGCGATTTCACCCTCTTCGAAAGCCGGCTGTCCCGTCACGGCGCTCATTATGAAGAGATCACCCGCTACAGTCTCGCATAGACAATAGGGACCCGGCATTGCCGATGATCAAGGGCCATTGGGATCATAGGGATGTCGCGGCGCGGTGCACTGGCGAACCGGTTGAGTTCGCGTGCTCCGCAGATCGCTGATCCAGCATTGGTCTAGCACCGAACAATAGCAGACCTTGAAGGTGATCTGTGTGAGCACATTAATCTGCGCCAATTTCTCCGTGATTGCCGGAGCGCTCACCGAACGCGGGACTCGCAAGACGGGATTGTCCTCGCCCGGTCGAAGTACGGTCTCGTCCACAATGGAATTCGAAGTGCCGTTGGGAAACGCGGCTTTGACCGCCTCTTGTCCCTCGCGAAGTCCGCAGCATTTCCGGAGCAAATCCAGTCCCGAGCTGATCGGCTGCTTGCGATAGAAAAGCTCGTAGCTGCGGATCTTCGCAGGACCGACCCCGCCATTCGAGACGCCGATCGCGACCGAACTCTTGTCGTCATAGCCGTTACTGAGAATGGCGCGCGGGAATGGCCATACGTTCGCGGCGACCAGTTCGCGCTCGGTCTTGCCGTGCTCGATCGCGACATAGAGCGACACAGCCGAGATGAAGATCGCGGCAATGGAGGCGACCGCGTCGAAGTGCGGCCGGCCGGTGCGCCGCGTCGCAGGCGTTACGTCGCCCACTCCCGCGTCGACTGGAACCTCGCTCATTCAGGCAGCTCCCCAAGCTCATCGCTCGACAATCGTCCGAGCGGAAAGTCAGTCCTTCTTCGCGCCCTTCAGATATTTGTCGAACCAGTCGACCATCCGCTGCAGCGAATCCTGCTGATGCTCTCGCTTGTAAAAGCCATGCCCCTCTTCGGGATAGAAGACGGAATCGACCGTGTTGCCCTTCTTCTTGAGCTCTTCGACCACAAGCTTGGCCTGCCCCGGCGGCACCCGGATATCGTTTTCGCCCTGCTGGACCAGCAGCGGCGCCTTGACCGCATTGATGTAGGTGAGCGGGGAAGTCGCATCGTAGATTTTGGGATTTTGGTCGGGACTTCCAAGCAGCGACTTCTGATAAGCCTGAAGAAGCGCATCCTCGTGCTGCCACATCGTGCGCCAGTCGATGATCCCGAACAGGTCGACCGCCGCGGCGAAAGCGTTCGGTGCTCGCCCAATCGCCATCAAGGTCATGAAACCGCCGTACGAGCCACCGGCGATACCGACACGATTTCCATCGACATAGCCTGTGTCGACAAGGAATTGCTTTGCTGCGAGCTCATCCTTGAGATCGCCGCCGCCAAGATCCTGGTAATTCGCCTTCTGGAAGGCGAGACCGTAGCCGGTCGAACCGCGCGGGTTTGGCTGAATGACGACATAGCCGCGACTTGCGAGCGCAGTCGCGTATCGGCTGAATCCGTCGTTCGTCTGTCCGGTCGGACCGCCGTGGGGCATGACCACTGCCGGATTGCTGCCATCGCGTTTGAGATTGAACGGCATCGTGACGATGGCGCTGACCAGCGTTCCGTCATAGCTCTTGTAGGTGACGATGCGCGACTTGGGCAGGTGCTCGGGAGCGAGACTTGCCATTGCAAGATGCGTGAGCTGCACCATCCTGCCCGAACCAATGTCGAACCCCTGGATCTCTCCTGGCGTATCGGCGCCGGAGTGAAGCACCAAGAGTCGGCGCGAATCCGGAGTGAAAGGCTGACTGCCAATCGTCCCATTAACTCCGGGCGGCATGGCAAGAGGCTGTTCGGCGAGACTTGCAAGATCGACGAGCTCGAGCGTCTGACGCCCGTCCTCGCTGGTCTGGACCACCATCCGACGCCCGTCCGGGCTGATCGCCCCGCTCGACTGCTCCCACGGAGTCGACTTCAGCATCCGAATTGCCCCGGACCCTGCCGAATATATCGCCGCGTGGAGCTGATGGGTGCCTTCGTTGGTTGTCAGCGCAATCGCCGAGCCGTCACGGGTCGCATCGCTTGCCCGATAATCGACACCGGCCTTGCCAAGCAGCTTGGTCGCTCTTGCGCTAACGAGATCGATCTTCCAAATTTCCCCGGCGTCGCCGCCGACGAAGCTGCGATTGGCGACAAGCGAGCGACCATTGTCCGTCCACGCGACTGCGCTCCAGTCCCATTGCGGGTCTGCTTCGTGAGTCAGGGGGCGAACCTGACCCGTCTGAAGATCCATTACCGCAAGATCGACCTGGCCCTGGCCGCTGCGCTTGGTGGACAGCGCCATGGCGCGGCCATCGGGCGACATGAGCAGTCCATCTTCGCGAAGGTCGGGCGTATTGGTGATATTCTTTGGCTCACCGCCCGCGGTCGGAACGGCATAGACGTCATATTGCTCGTTCCCGCCTTTGTCCTGCGTGTAATAGAGCGTCGTCCCATCGGGGGAAACGGCAAAGCCGGACTGATTGTCATCCGACTGGGTCAGCTGGACCGGCCAGCTCCCATCCGTGTCCATCCGCCAGATGTTGTAGCGTCCCGTCAGGTTCGTCGACACGAACAATTGCCGCCCGTCCGCGCTCCAGCTGGCGTCCAGCGCGCCGCGTGTGAAGACGAGATCGTCGATCGGGACAGGCGCCGCCTGCGGGTCGGCGGCCGACCCCAGGCTCTTGGGATCGGTGACTGGGCGCTCGGGCGTTGGGATCTCGGCAATTGCGGGAGCTGCAAAAAAGAGCGGCAAAGCAATCAGATATTTCATGGACTCGCCCCCAGTACGACTACGAACCAGGAAGTTTACGCAAAGTCGACCACGTTACAACGGGCGTCGGTTAGTCTGATGTCGGGCCGAACCAGCTTGGACCGGCCTTCCGCTCCAGAGGCGAGAACCGCCTGGACGCGAACGCCTCTGTTTCATCGTTGTTTTTTGAGTCCGCCAACCCCATTTCGAAACGAGCCGCGTTGACCGCCTGCGGCCCCTCACGCTAGACTGGAACATAAACGGAACGAACTGGCCGATGCTGACCCATATCTCCGTCCGCGGCGCGCGCGAACACAACCTCAAGGGAGTCAATGTCGATATCCCGCGCGAGAGCCTGACGGTCATCACAGGCCTTTCGGGGTCGGGCAAGTCAAGTCTCGCATTCGACACCATCTATGCCGAGGGCCAGCGGCGCTATGTCGAGTCCTTGAGCGCATACGCGCGCCAATTCCTGGAGATGATGCAAAAGCCGGACGTCGAACATATCGATGGCCTCTCGCCGGCAATCTCGATCGAACAGAAGACGACCAGCCGCAATCCGCGTTCGACCGTCGCGACGGTCACGGAAATTTACGATTATTTGCGGTTGCTGTGGGCCCGCGTCGGCGTTCCCTATTCGCCCGCGACCGGACTTCCGATCGAGGCGCAGCAGGTTAGCCAGATGGTCGATCGAGTGATGGGGATGCCCGAGGGCAGCCGGCATTACCTGCTCGCTCCAGTCGTTCGCGGCCGCAAGGGCGAATATCGCAAGGAGCTCGCCGAATGGCAAAAGGCGGGCTTCACCCGGGTGCGGATCGACGGGCAGTTCCATGCCATCGAGGACGCTCCCGCGCTCGACAAGAAATACAAGCACGATATCGAGGTCGTCGTCGACCGCATTGTCGTTCGCGAAGGAATCGAGGCGAGGCTTGCCGACAGCTTCGAGACGGCTCTGAAGCTTGCGGAGGGGCTTGCCTATCTCGACCCGGCAGATTCTGAAGGGGAAGCGAGCACGGGCGGAATGAAGCTCGACTATGCGCCGCCGGGGCGGATCATCTTTTCCGAGAAATTCGCCTGTCCGGTCAGCGGCTTCACAATCTCCGAGATCGAACCGCGGCTATTCTCCTTCAACGCGCCGCAAGGTGCCTGCCCGGCTTGCGACGGCCTCGGCGAAAAGCTTGTGTTCGACGAAGATCTCGTCGTGCCGAACGAGGGGATCAGCATCGCCAAGGGCGCTGTCGCGCCGTGGGCGCGGTCGCAGCCGCCTTCACCTTATTACATGCAGGTCCTGAGCAGTCTCGCGCGTGCCTACGACTTCGACCTCAATATCGCCTGGAAGGATTTGCCTGAAGAAGCCAGGCAGGTCGTTCTTCACGGAACTGGGGGCCGCGCGGTGACCCTTCGCTTCATCGACGGCAAGCGCAGCTACGAGGTGAAAAAGCCGTTTGAGGGCGTGATTGGCAATCTCAACCGCCGGATGGCCCAGACCGAGTCGGCCTGGATGCGCGAAGAGCTAAGCCGATATCAGGCGAGCCGCCCTTGCGAAGTGTGCCACGGCGCCCGGCTCAAGCCCGAGGCGCTCGCGGTGAAGATCGTGGGCGAGGACATCAGCATGTCCACTCGGCGAAGCGTCGCTGATGCATTCGAATGGTTTGGGGCGCTTTTCGAAAAGCTGAATTCAACACAGAGGGAGATTGCGAAAGCGATCCTCAAGGAGATCAACGAGCGCCTCGGCTTCCTACACAATGTCGGGCTCGACTATCTTCATCTCGACAGGACGAGCGGCACCTTGTCGGGCGGCGAAAGCCAGCGCATCCGACTCGCCAGCCAGATCGGCTCGGGCCTCTCGGGTGTCCTTTACGTACTCGACGAGCCGTCGATCGGCCTTCATCAGAAGGACAACGACCGGCTTCTCGAGACTCTCAAGCGCCTGCGCGGGCTTGGCAACACCGTACTCGTGGTCGAGCATGACGAAGATGCGATCCGCCACGCGGATCATGTCATCGACATGGGGCCAGGCGCTGGAGTCCATGGCGGTGAGGTCGTCTGCCAGGGTACACTCGATGAACTGCTGTCCTGCAAGGACAGCATCACCGCCGACTATCTTTCCGGCCGCCGCGAGATCCCTCTCAAGTCCACCCGCCGCAAGGGCAATGGCAAATATCTGACCGTCCATGGTGCCACTGCGAACAACCTCCAGGGGGTGACGGCCGCCTTCCCGCTCGGGACGTTCACCTGTGTCACCGGGGTCAGCGGCTCGGGGAAAAGCTCGCTTACAATCGATACCCTTTACGCGGGCGCGGCGCGCGCATTGAACGGAGCTCGGATCCCCTGCGGCCCCTGCAGCAAGATCACCGGGCTAGAGCAGCTCGACAAGGTCATCGACATCGACCAGTCGCCGATCGGCCGAACCCCCCGCTCCAATCCTGCGACTTATACCGGCGCTTTCACCCAGATCCGCGATTGGTTCGCAGGACTGCCCGAGGCGAAGGCACGTGGCTACAAACCCGGACGCTTCAGCTTCAATGTCAAAGGCGGCCGGTGCGAAGCATGCCAGGGCGACGGCCTGATCAAGATCGAAATGCACTTCCTGCCCGACGTTTACGTTACCTGCGACGTCTGTCACGGAGCCCGCTACAATCGCGAAACGCTCGAAGTGAAGTTCAAGGGCAAGTCGATCGCCGACGTGCTCGACATGACGGTCGAAGACGCTGCCGAGTTCTTCAAGGCCGTGCCCTCGATCCGCGACAAGATGGAAATGCTCAAGGAGGTCGGCCTTGGCTACGTCAAGGTCGGCCAGCCTGCGACGACCTTGAGCGGCGGCGAGGCTCAGCGAGTCAAGCTCTCAAAGGAGCTCTCACGCCGGGCGACAGGCAAGACGCTCTATATCCTCGACGAGCCCACCACCGGCCTTCATTTCGAGGACGTACGCAAGCTCCTGGAGGTCCTTCACCGACTGGCAGACCAGGGCAACACCGTCGTCGTCATCGAACACAACCTCGATGTCATCAAGACGGCCGACTGGGTGATCGACCTTGGTCCTGGCGGCGGAGTCAACGGAGGACGAATTTTGGTCGAAGGCACTCCTGAGGCCGTCGCGGCGACTGCGGAAAGCTTCACCGGCCAGTATCTTAGGCCGCTGCTGGAGCGCGCGAGCGTCAAGCCCAAAGTGGTCGAGGCCAAGCCCGCAAAGCTGAAGCGGTCGCGCAAAACTGTCGACGAGATTTCAGTCGAGGACGAATTTCCTGATCTGATGACGGTCAAATAGGTATAGTATACTGTAAGCTGACTTGAGGTTGACCATTGCGCTAATTCTGTGGCATTCAATCGTAACTCACATGAGGTACAGTTGAATGTCCAAATATTCTCGTTTGACGGACTTCCTTCGCGGGCTTGCCCGTGACGAGGAGACCGAGTGGACCCCGTCCTTTGACGAAGTTGAGGAAGTCATGGGGGAGCGCCTTCCGCCGAGCGCTCGCCAGCACCGGCCCTGGTGGGCGAACCAGGGGCGGGCTCACAGCCTTGCATGGGAGACTGCCGGCTGGAAAACGTCCGACGTCGATGTCGAGGACGAAGAGCTGACGTTTCTCTATCTGGGTGAAGAACCCGAGCAGGACCAGGAAGCGATCGGCAAGCTCACGATCGCGGAGGCAAAGGCGGGACTGGCAGCGAATTTCGGAGTGCCGGTCGACGCGGTGGAGATTACGATCCGGGGCTGAGCGGCTCGGCAGGCCGCACGGACGTAAGCTTTTTCGGACTGGGCGCCAACGGTCCCCATCACTTGCCGATGATGCAGCAAGACCAACGCGATTGAATGCCGTCATGACTGCCCTTCAGGTTGCTCGGGACTTATCTACGCCTTGTTTTCGCGATGCGCGGCGGCCGACTGGGGCCCTCCAGGCGCGCAATCCCCCTTTCGCGAAGGTCTTGCGCCGACGTATCGGCTATCGTTGTTCGCTGTTATGGGTTCGCCCAAGCGCGTTTTGAGCCTGTCACTGGAACATCGCCAGCAGGGGGAAGACATCAATGAGAATTCTCATGGGAGTGATTGCGGCCGCCAGTCTTGCCATCGGATCTTCGGTGCCAGCCGCCGCCCAAGAGGAAATGGACGCTCAGTCCCAGAGAGTTATCGGGGGAGTCATCGATGCTCTGGTCGGCAACCACTACAATGTCAGCGATCGCCAAGCGATCCGTCGTTGCGCCATTGCGGCTGTGGACCGGGCGGAGCAGCAGAATCGCGGTGATTTTAGAACCCAGCCAGTCGCCTATCCGGGTTACCGCGGCCGCGTCCGAGTTACCGCGATCACCGACGTCCAGCGCCGCCTCTTGGTCGTCCGAATTCGCGGCCTGCTTTCGACTGCCCGTCACGGCTATGGTCAGGGTAATCGCGGCGCGGATCTGACTTTTCGCTGTGACGTAAACGGTCATGGGAACGTCGGTAACGTCAAGATCGAGCGCAATCCCTCCTGGCGCCCGCGGCCCCGCTAGGCCCCCTCGACCCCCCAGCCGTTTCGAAGCCGCGTTGTGATGCGGTCGCTCCCGGGCCGGTGGAAGCTCAGTCCTTGTTGGCGGAGCCCGTAAATCGCCACCGAGCGATTAACCCTGTTGAGTTCGGTTCAGCGCCGAACGGGCGTATAGATGCGACTCGCCACGCAGCGGGGGTGGCTTGTATGGAAAATGACAGGTCCTATTTCATGCGGCGAGCGGCGCAGGAGCGCTCGGCCGCCGACCGTGCGTCGGGAATCGCGGCTCGAGTCGCCCATCTCGACCTGGAACGGCGATATCGCGAACTGGTCGGATCGGTGCGCCTGCGCGCACGAAGCGACCGCACATCCGCCTAGCCGAGGCGCTGGAGCAATAGATCGAAGACCGCTGGATGCATCCGCTTTTCGAAGCGAAGGCCCGCGACATAGCCCTCGACCCAGCAGACTTCGGCATCGAGCACTTCCAAACCCTCGAACTTCACGAGCATGTGCTCTTCAACTCTTGGACGTTCGACGAGGTCGACCTTGCAGCCATCGGGTGACAGATCATTCACCCGGACCCGGTAGCTGTTCTGCCCGTGACGCTTCAGCGACACCTCGGCAGCGAGCGAAATTCGCTCGTGCCGCCTCGGCCAATGCTTCTTTTGCGCGCTTTTCTCGGGTTCGAAGGTGAGCCCCGCTCGGCCTTTCTCGCACCAACGGACATGAGCGTCGATCACTCCGCGGTGGAGGACCGAGAGCTTGATAGGCTCGCCCGGCTCAAGATCCACCGGGGTCTCGATCCCGCAGCCCTCATAAGAGAGATCGAGAAGGACGATCTCGACCGTTGAGCTGTCCGCTCGAATGGCAAGCGCTCGAAGGCTGACCTGGCGCCGTTCGCGCCTGTCGGCCGGCTTCGTATCGAGCTTCATCGCCGACTGGTTTGGTTCAGCGCCCATCTGGTCCTCAGCTAGTGCACCCATGGTGCCTGCGACAGCTCAAGGTTCCACGCTCGTGCTGACGGCCCCGACAGTCTAGTTTCATGCGGTAAACGGGTGTTTAACAGCGCGAAATTCCTCAGTTTCCGGCGAGCCCCGAAACAAGACGATCGAAGACCGCGGGATGGATCGGCTGAACGAAGTTCACTCCGACGGTGAAGCCTTCGACCCAGCAAACTTCGGCTTCGAGCGGCTGCAGTCCATCGAATTTCACCCACAATTGCTCGTCGAGCCTGGGCCGTTCGACGAATTCGACGCGGCAGACGTGAAGAGAGGCATCGAAGATCTGGACCCGGTAATTCAACTGACCCGGGCGCCGAAGCGAGATGCTGGCATCTAGCGCAATGCGCTCGCTTCGGCGTTCAGATGGCTGGAGGAGTGGAATGCTCATGCCCGCGCTCCCTAGGGAAGAGGCATTTGCGCCCATTTAAACATTCATCCGTTTCGGACGGATCGGCTTGGCTCATTCCTGAGGTTCGATCCTGACCAGGAGCTGCCCTTCGGCGACCTGTGACCCCGAAGACGCGTTGAGCTCGGCAACCGTTCCGGCGAACGGAGCGCTAAGAGCGTGTTCCATCTTCATCGCCTCAAGGGTCAGCAGGCGCTGCCCTTTCTCGACCTCGTCGCCAGCCGAAACTTCGACCGCGGTCACTCTTCCAGGCATCGGCGCTTCGATTTCGCCGTCGTGGATGCCGTGGGTCGTCCCTGTGGAGCGAACAGTCAGCGAGAATTCGAAGGCCTGCCCTTCATAGAAGGCGACGACCCGCTCATCGTCCCGGAAACCGGAGACTTCGGCGAACTCGCCATCTTCGGTCGAGACCGACCGCACTTCTCCTTGGTAACCCAGCGAGACGCGGCTGTTGGGCGGAGCATTCAGCCGGAACCCTGCAAGTCTGGGGAGCGGCTCACTGTCTTCGTCGACCGCAAGCGCGACTGCCGCAGCGCCGCGCCAGATTGGCTCAGGCGGCTCCGGATCGGTTACGAGATCCCCCAGATTGCGTTCGATGAAGCCAGTGTCGATCTTGCCGGCTTCGAAATCAGGGTGAAGGACAGCATTGAAGAGGAATGCCGCATTGGTCCGGACCGGCCAGACCTCGACGCCATCTAGCATCGACGCGAGCTGCCCGATTGCTTCCTCGCGATCCTCCCCGCGCCCGATCAACTTGGCGATCATCGGATCATAGAAGGTCGAGATCTGATCGCCTTCCTCTACACCGGTTTCGATCCGGCCCTCCTCCCCGAGATCGAAATGGTCGAGCTTGCCAACGCTCGGCAGGAAGCCTCTTGCCGGATCCTCCGCATAGAGCCGCGCTTCGATCGCGTGACCGGCAATCTTCAGCCCGTCCTGCAACTTGGGTAGTGGCTCGCCCGAAGCGAGCCGGAGCTGCCATTCGACGAGATCCTGGCCGCTGATCTCCTCGGTCACCGGATGCTCGACCTGAAGACGCGTGTTCATTTCCATGAACCAGATGCGCTCCGCCTTCAGGCCTTCGGATGCATCGGCGATGAACTCGATCGTTCCGGCACCCTGGTAATTGACGGCCTTGGCCGCACGGACCGCGGCGGCGCATACGGCTTCCCGAGTCTGCAAATCCATGCCGGGCGCCGGGGCTTCTTCGATCACCTTCTGATGTCGGCGCTGGAGCGAGCAGTCGCGCTCAAACAGGTGAACGACATTTCCCTGGCTATCGCCGAACACCTGAACCTCGATATGCCGGGGCGAGAGAATGTACTTTTCTATAAGAACCCGGTCATCGCCAAAGGCGCTCATCGCCTCGCGCTTGGCGCTCTCGAGCGCATCCTCGAACTGGTCAGCAAGATCGACGCGGCGCATGCCCTTTCCGCCGCCGCCGGCGACCGCTTTGATCAGAACTGGGTAGCCGATCGAACCCGCTTCTTGCGCGAGATTCCTGGAATCCTGGTTCTCGCCCAGATAGCCAGGGGTCACGGGCACTCCAGCTTGGGCCATCAGCTTCTTGGCGGAGTCCTTCAGTCCCATCGCCCGGATGCTGCCGGGCGTGGGTCCAACCCAGATGAGACCAGCGTCGATCACCGCCTGTGCAAAATCGGCATTCTCCGAAAGAAAACCGTAGCCGGGGTGGATCGCCTCCGCAGCTGCCTCGAGCGCGGCCTCGATAATCCTCTCTCCCCGCAGGTAGGATTCGCGAGCCGGGCTCGGTCCGATGTTCACCGCTTCGTCCGCCATGCGCACGTGAAGGGCCTGTCTGTCGGAGTCCGAATAAACGGCAACCGTGCGGATCCCGAGACGCCGCGCAGTGCGGATCACCCGGCACGCGATCTCGCCGCGATTGGCGATGAGAAGGGAGGTGATCACCCGTGGTGCGCCAGACCCGCAGCCGCGCTCAACAGTCCGGCCGCATCGGTCAGGAAATGTGCAAGCATGCAGATCCAGACGTTGCGCTTCCACAGGAAGAACAGCGTCAACACGAGACCCGGAACGGCCGCGAAGATGATCTGCCAAGGGCCCCATGCCCCGGCGTGGGCGAGCGCGAAGACCGCGAGCGAGACGATGGCCGCGAGCCAGCGCATTCCGGTCGCGGCCTCGAGCTCGGTAATCAGGATCGAGCGGAAGATGATTTCCTCGGCGATTCCGGCCATGGCAGCGATCAAGAGAATGATCGGAACGGGCCTGGACGCGAGTGCGACAAGCGTCGCCTTATCCTGCGCAATGCCAAAGCGTGCGAATGCCAAAAGCGTAAGCGCTGACAGCGTCGCCGAAATGAGAAAACAAAGGAAACCCCAGCCGAAGGTCGCCAGTCGCACTCTTTGGACCCCGAACGCTTCCAGGGGGCGGCGATCCGCTCGCGACAACGCATAGAGTATCGCGATCGCAGCAGCGCCTTCCACGACGCATCTGACGACCACAAGCGGATTGCTGGCTGTCTTCAGGGATGGGAGGAACCGGACCAGCAACAAGAATATGGCGGTGCTGAACAGAGCGGCAAAGAAATAATATGTTCGCGAACGCGGCGAAGTCGTGATCATCATTACATCCTGAACACGCCGAACTGCGGCCGTTCGGAGATCGGTGCATTCAGCGTTGCAGCAAAGGCGAGACCAAGCACGTCGCGGGTCTGAACCGGGTCGACGATTCCGTCATCCCATAGCCGCGCGGTCGCATGCCAGGGATTACCCTCGTCCTCATATCTCTCGCGAATCGGCGCCTTGAACGCCTCGGACTGCTCTGCTGTCCATTTGTCGGCGTCGCGGTGGACCGTCGCAAGTACGCTCGCAGCCTGCTCGCCTCCCATCACGCTGATCCGCGAGTTGGGCCAGCTGAAGAGAAACCGCGGCGAATAGGCACGGCCCGACATACCGTAATTGCCTGCCCCGAAGCTGCCGCCGATCAGCACCGTGATCTTGGGCACGTTTGCGGTGGCAACAGCGGTCACCAGCTTGGCTCCGTGCTTGGCAATGCCTTCCGCTTCATACTTTCCGCCGACCATGAAGCCCGAGATGTTCTGGAGGAAGAGAAGCGGCGTTCGGCGCTGGCAGGCGAGCTCGATGAAATGGGCGCCCTTGAGCGCGCTCTCGCTGAACAAGACGCCATTATTCGCGAGGATCGCGACGGGAATGCCCCAGATATGCGCGAAGCCGCAAACCAATGTGGTCCCGTACTGCTGCTTGAATTCGTGCAATTCGCTTCCATCGACGATGCGGGCGATTACCTCATGCACATCGTACGGCGCCCGGACATCTTCGGGCACGATCCCGTAAAGTTCTTCGGCGGGCAGCAGCGGCGGCCGCGGCTCACGAAGCTCGAGTCCGGCTCCCGGCTCCCCCTGAAGCGTCGAGACGATGTCTCGAACGATTGTCACTGCGTGCTCGTCATTCTCAGCGAGATGATCGACGACGCCGCTTTTCTTTGAATGCAGGTCGCCTCCGCCGAGGTCTTCGGCGCTGATCTCCTCGCCGGTCGCTGCCTTCACGAGCGGCGGTCCGCCAAGAAATATGGTGCCTTGATTGCGAACGATCACGCTCTCGTCGCTCATCGCGGGCACATAGGCGCCGCCGGCGGTACAGCTTCCCATCACGCAGGCGATTTGAGAGATGCCCTTGGAACTCATCTGGGCCTGGTTGAAGAAGATGCGACCGAAATGATCGCGGTCAGGAAATACGTCCGCCTGGTAGGGCAGGTTGGCACCCCCACTGTCGACCAGATAGACGCAAGGGAGCCGGTTCTGCTCTGCGATCTCCTGCGCCCGCAGGTGCTTCTTGACCGTCAAGGGATAATAAGTGCCGCCCTTCACCGTGGCGTCGTTGCAGACGATCATCACCTGGCGACCCGACACTCGGCCGATCCCGCAGATGAGTCCGGCCCCCGGAACCTCGCCCTCGTACATGTCGCAGGCCGCGAGTTGTCCGATCTCGAGGAAGGGGGAGCCGGGATCGAGCAAGCGCTCGACGCGATCGCGCGGGAGGAGCTTTCCGCGCTCCACGTGTCGCTGACGGTGTTTTTCCGAGCCTCCCTTCGCTGCCTCTGCGACATCGTTGCGGAGCTTTCGAGCGAGCGTCCGGTTGTGTTCGCTGCGCGCGCGGAACTCGTCGCTGTCTGTGACGATTTTACTCTCGATACGCGGTGCGCTCATGCCGCTCTAAGGTCCGTTGGTCGAAAAGCCCTGCCGCTCGCGTAGCCGCAACGACAGGCAATGGCAAAGCAGTCCCCGTGGGAGGTCCCAAGTGAAGCGAGCACTTTTGTTTGTCGTCGGTTCAGCGTTCGCGCTCGCCGCGTGCAACACGCAAACCGTTCAGAATGCCTCCCAGGTCCAGGGGCAGGGAACCGACATCGGTATCCAGACCGCCTGGATGGACAAGAGCGTCACACCTGGCGACGACTTTTTCAGCTACGCGAACGGGACTTGGTCAAAGAACACAACCATCCCGGCTGACCGATCGCGGATCGGGGGCTTCTGGATCGCCGATCAGCTCCGCGAGAAAAATACGCGCGCGCTGTTCGACGACATCATCAAGTCGAAGCCAACGAGCGGCAATGACGCGCTCATCGCCAATTACTACAATGCCTATTTCAACACCGATGCGATCGACCGCGCGGGACTTGGACCAGCGAAGGCAGATCTCGACGCCATTGGACATATCGCCGACAAGCATCAGCTGAGCGCTGCCATCGGGGGAACCCTTCGCTCCGACACCGACCCACTCAACGCGACAAGTTTCCACACCGAAAATCTATTCGGAGTTTTTGTCACGCAGGGCCTCGCAACCCCGGGCGTGCAGCTGCCCTATTTGATGCAGGGCGGTCTCGGGCTTCCAGACGCTCAATATTATCTGTCTGCCGATCCCAAGATGTCGGACATACGCGGCAAGTACAAAACCTACGTCCAGACCATCCTCCAGGATGCCGGCTATGCCGATCCCGGGGGCGCTGCCGGACGGATCATGGACCTCGAAACGAAGATCGCGAAAGCGCACGAAACCCGTGAGCAAAGTGAGGACTTCAAAAGTGGGTCGCAGGTCTGGACACACCAGCAACTCGAGCAGAAGGCGCCCGGGATCGACTGGGCCGCCCTCCTCGGCGCTGCAGGCCTTGGCGATGCGCAAAAGTTCGACGCCTACCATTATGCGTCGATCCCGCGACTTGCTTCCTTGGTCGGATCGGAGCCCCTCCAAAACTGGAAGGATTGGCTGACCTTTCACACGCTCAACCAGCAGGCGAACGTTCTTCCCAAGCCGTTCCGTGACGCGAGCTTCGCCTTCAGCGGGACGGTCCTCCAGGGAACTCCGCAGCAGCGGCCAAGGGACGCCCTTGCGCTCAATGCGACAAGCAGCGCGCTTCAGGACGCGGTCGGCAAGGCTTATGTCGACAAATATTTTCCGGCTTCGTCCAAGTCCGAAATCGAGGGCATGGTCGACAATCTGAAGGCTGCCTTCGCGAGGCGCGTGAAAGCGATCGCGTGGATGAGCCCGGCGACCAAAGAAGAAGCGCTCAAGAAGGTGCAGGGCATCGTCGTCGGCGTCGGCTACCCGGACAGCTGGCGCGATTATGCGGGCCTGACGATCACCGCCGACAACGCCTACGCCAATCAAAAGAATTCGAGGCTCTGGGAGTATCGCCACCAAATCGCGAAGATCGGCAAACCGATGGATCGGCACGAATGGTGGATGCCGCCGCAACTGGTCAACGCGGTCAACCTCCCCGTTCAGAACGCGCTGAATTTTCCGGCCGCCATTTTGGTGAAACCCTTCTTCGACCCGAACGCGGACGCCGCGTTCAACTATGGGGCGATCGGGGCGACCATCGGACACGAGATCAGCCACAGCTTCGATACTGGAGGAGCCTTGTTCGACGCCAGCGGAACGATGCGCAACTGGTGGACACCGACAGACTTCGCGAATTTCCAGAAACAGGCCGATTCGCTGGCCAAACAGTTCGATGCCTATGAGGCGCTTCCGGGCCTTCACCTGAACGGCAAGTTGACGATTAACGAGAATATCGCGGACGTGGCGGGTCTCGGTGCGGCTTACGAAGCCTACAAGGCCTCGCTAGGCGGCAAGCCGGCACCCGTTATTGACGGGCTCACCGGCGACCAACGCTTCTTTCTCGCCTTCGCACAGTCCTGGGCGGCGAAGTGGCGGCCGGAGGCTCTTCGTCAGATCGTGCTTACGAACGAACACGCCCCGGACCAATTCAGGGCGCAGACGGTCCGCAATATCGACGCCTGGTATCCCGCCTTCAACGTGAAGCCGGGGCAGAAGCTGTACCTGGCGCCGAGCGATCGAGTGAAGATCTGGGGCTGACCTATAAACCGATAACTTCGCGGCCGATCAGCATTCTGCGAATCTCGTTGGTACCGGCTCCGATATCGAGCAGCTTCGCGTCCCGGTAATAACGCTCGACGGGCCAGTCCTTGGTGTAGCCGGCTCCGCCGAGCGCCTGCACGGCCTCGTTGGCCACCTTCACAGCATTTTCGGATGCGTAGAGGATTGCGCCGGCTGCATCGAAGCGTGTCGTTTTGCCCGAATCGCAGGCCCTCGCGACATTGTAGACGTAAGCTCGCGAGCTGTTCAGAGCGACGTACATGTCGGCAACCTTGGCCTGCATCAGCTGAAAGGAGCCGATCGGCTTTCCAAACTGCTTTCGCTCGCGGACGTAGGGCAGCACCGTGTCGAGGCAGGCCTGCATGATTCCGATCTGGATTCCGGCAAGAACTGTCCGCTCATAATCAAGTCCGCTCATCAATACGGCGACACCCTCGTTCTCCTCGCCAAGGATGTTCTCGGGCGGAACAAAGCAGTCGTCGAACACCAGCTCGTTGGTTGGCGAGCCGCGCATCCCGAGCTTGTCCATCTTCTGCCCGATCGAAAAGCCGTCCATCTCCTTTTCGATCAGGAACGCGGTGATTCCGCGGCTCCCCTCCCCGGTCCGGGCGTAGACCACGAGCGTATTTGCGTAGCTGCCGTTGGTGATCCAGAATTTGGTGCCGTTCAGGCGGTAGCCGTTGCCGCTCTTCTCAGCCTTGAGCTTCATGCCGACGACGTCGCTTCCGGCGCTCGCCTCGCTCATCGCCAGTGCTCCGACATGCTCACCGCTGATCAGCCTGGGAAGAAATTTCTGCTTCTGGTCCTCATTGGCCCAGCGGCGGATCTGGTTGATGCAAAGATTGGAGTGGGCTCCGTAGCTCAGTCCGACGGAGGCGGATGCTCGAGCGACCTCTTCCTGTGCAACGACATGCTCGAGATAGCCGAGCCCGAGGCCTCCCCACTCCTCCTCGACGGTAATGCCATGCAAGCCAAGTGCGCCCATCTGCGGCCACAGATCGCGCGGAAACTCGTCCTTTTCGTCAATTTCCTGGGCGATCGGTGCGATCTTGTCACGAGCGAAACGTTCGGTGCTTTCGCGGATCGCGTCCGCCATTTCGCCGAGCTGAAAATCGAGTCCGGTATCGGACATACCCGCGTCTCCTATCGCTCCGCCGCTAGCAGAGCGCCTGCGGTTTGAACAAGCGAGGCAGCCGCCTTATGTGCGCTGCAACAATCGACTCCGGAGCAATCAATGGCCACCACCGCATCAGACCCGATCGTCATCCTATCCTACGCGCGCACGCCCATGGGCAGCTTCCAGGGCGCTCTGTCGCCGCTCAGCGCCACCGAGCTCGGAGCGACCGCGGTCAAGGCCGCGGTAGAGCGGGCGGGTCTTAGCGGCGAGCAGGTCGACAAGGTGTTCATGGGCAATGTGCTTTCGGCCGGGCTCGGCCAGGCGCCGGCACGCCAGGCGGCGCTGGGCGCGGGCCTCCCTCGCTCGGCCGAGGCGGTGACAGTCAACAAGGTTTGCGGATCCGGCATGCAGGCGGCCATTTTCGCCCATGACATGCTCAATTCTGGATCGGCTGACGTGATTGTGGCTGGCGGCATGGAGAGCATGTCGAACGCTCCCTATCTGTCGAAGAAATACCGCGCGGGCGCCCGCATCGGGCACGACACGGTCTACGATCATATGATGCTCGATGGGCTCGAGGACGCCTACGACAAGGGCCGTGCGATGGGCACCTTCGCAGAGGACGCGGCGCGCGAATATCAGTTCACTCGCGAGATGCAGGACGATTACGCGATCGAAAGCCTTCGCCGAGCCAACGAGGCGATCACTCACGGCAAGTTCGACAGGGAAATTACTCCGGTGACCGTCGTCACCCGGAAGGGCGAGGTGACGGTCGACGTCGACGAGCAACCGGGCAAGGGCAATCCCGAGAAGATCCCGCAGCTGAGGGCCGCCTTCGCGAAGGACGGCACGATCACTGCAGCAACCTCGTCCTCGATCAGCGACGGTGCTGCCGCGCTGGTACTGACGCGCAAGAGCGTCGCCGACAGGCTCGGCAAGAAACCGATCGCGCGGGTTGTCGCTCACGCAGCTCACGCGCAGGAGCCGGAGAAGTTCACGTCTGCCCCGGTTCCCGCCATTGAAAAGGTGCTCAAGAAGGCCGGTTGGAGCGTCGATGACGTCGACCTGTTCGAAGTCAATGAGGCTTTCGCCTGCGTCGCCATGATTGCGATGAGGGACATCGGAATTCCTCGCGACAAGGTCAACGTGAACGGCGGCGCGACAGCCCTTGGTCACCCGATCGGAGCGAGCGGCGCTCGCATCACCACGACCCTCATTGCAGCGCTCCAGGAACGCGGTCTCAAGCGCGGAATCGCGAGCCTTTGCATCGGAGGCGGCGAAGCGACCGCAATTGCTGTCGAGCTGGTCTGAAGGACAGACTCGCTGCCGGGGCGCGTTGGTGGTAATTGCCGCCCCCTCTCAAGAGGGGGAGAAAGCCGATGCGTTTGATCATCTGCGCGACTGCAGCGCTCGCGTTGTTTGCCTATTCGGGCAATGCCGACGCCAAGGCTAAGGCTGCTCCGGCCGCCAAAGCCGCCTTTCAGCTCAACGAAACGACTTGGCTCTATACCGGCGAAAAAGGCACGAAGGTTCGGGAATCAATCGATTCCGACGGTAACTTCATTGTTCAGACTCGAACCGGCAAGCATCTCGATCACGGAACGGCGGTGATGAAGGGCAATAAGGCCTGCTTCACAAGCGCCATGACCAAGGAGGGCGAGATCTGCTGGTCGACGAGCCCGGTTAAAATCGGTCACTCGCTGAACACCGTCAGTGACAAGGGCGAAAAACTGAAGGTGACCCGGGTCGCCTACGTCAAGATGTCGATGCCCAAGTAAGAGGCGGTTCGCCGCAGCTTACTTCCCGGCATAGGCCTGGCATTCAATTTCGAGCAGCGCTCCGAGTGCGAGACCGCTTGCGCCGAACGCACTGCGCGCCGGCATCTTTCCCGCCGGAAAATAGGGCACGTAGGCCTTATTGAACGCCGGCCAGTCCTTCATGTCGGCAAGAAGCGCAGAGCAATGGAAAACATCCTCGTAGCCAATCCCCGCGCGTTTGAGGATCGCTCCAACATTGTCCATGGCCTGCCTGGTTTGAGCTTCGATGCCCCCCGGCAACTTCCCGTCCGGACCGATGCCGATCTGGCCCGACAGATAGAGGATGTTTCCAACCCGGACGGCGTCAGAAAAAGGCAGCTGCTGACCGTTGAGCTGGGGTCTCCCCAGATATTCAACGCTGGGCCGGGCGGGTGGGGCCGCGGCGGCGGCGCTCATCATCAACAGGACCCCGGCCGTGCCTGCAAGAATGGCCTTCATGGGGGAACCCCTCCTTCGCTTCAGCCGACTAACTCGCCCTCGCCCACACCCCAAAGGTCCGAGGTTCGAATATAGCCTTCCTTCCTGCCGATCTCGATCCGGCACCAGCCGTTGCCCTTGCATTTGTCGATGCGGCCCACGACCCCTGCTGCGACCATATAATGAACCTTCGCGCCGTCGTTCGGGCCGGTTCGGATCGCACGCGGGTCGCCTGCCTTCACGATGGCCGTTCGGCGGTCGCTGAGCATGGTAACCAGCATCCAGCCCTGGGCGCCGTCAGGATCCTGGATGAGCCGCCAGGTCTGGTATTTCTTGATAACTCGCACCGGGAGGTCGCGGCGCTGGTATAGCCAGACATTCGGATAATTCCGTCCCGGCCCGGTATGTGTCATTGCCTGGCCCGACGCGATCGACGCCCAATAGGGCGGTTGCTTCTCCTGGGCATCCGCTGGAGCGACAGCAGCAAGGATCAACAGCGCGCTGAAAAGCCCCCGAGCAATCATCACGCGCCGGTCAAGATCCTGTCCACGAGCTGCTTCACGGTCGGGATGAAGCCGTTCGAATAGAATGGGTCGCTCTTGAAACGAAAAGCCGAATGGCCCGCGAACATGAGATTATGTTCGACAGGACCGCCGTGGGCGATCTCCTGCAGCGTCTTCTGGATGCAAAAGCTGCGCGGATCGGCAAGGCGTCCGGTCGAATTCTTCTCATTGTCCGCCCACGATGAGAAGGCGCACTGACTAAGGCAGCCCATGCATTCCGCCTGGTCCTTGCGGATCTGCTTCTCCTCATCCGGAGTGACGAATATGAGGGTGTCGTCCGGGCTCTTCATTGCGTTCGTGTAACCTCGCGCAAACCACTCACGCGCGTGGATCAGGTCACCTTTGGTGACCCAGTAATTCTTCTTGGTTCCGATCCCGACATCCAGCTGGAAATGGTGATCCCCGATCGGCTCCTTGGTGTAGGCGATCTGACGCTCGCTGCGGGCTTCGAGACCACGAAGGAACGGGTTGCGGACTGCCGACGAATAAAAGCCCGTCGGCGAGAAACGGTGCAAAAGCACGTCGCCTTCTTCAAGCGTCAACAGCCTCGCTTTCCACTCGGGCGGAATCGGACTTTCCTGAGTCAGTAGCGGGCGCGTTCCGAACTGAAAGACGATCTGGCCGAGTTCAGGATTGTCGATCCAATTTTCCCATTCGTCGAGCCGCCAAACGCCGCCCGCCATGACAATCGGGACGCTGTCGGCGATCCCCTGTTCGCGCATTGTCGCGCGAAGTTCAGCGACGCGGGGATAAGGATCCTGAGGCTTGCGCGGATCCTCGGCGTTGGACAAGCCATTGTGGCCGCCGGCGAGCCAGGGATCCTCGTAGACCACTGCCGCGAGCCATTCGGCGGCCTTGTGATAGGCGCGCTTCCACAGAGCACGAAAAGCGCGGGCGGAACTGATGATCGGCAGATAATTGACGCCGTAAGAGGCCGCGATCTCGCTCAGCTTGTAGGGCATTCCGGCGCCGCAAGTGACTCCGCTAACCAGTCCCTTGGTGCGCTCAAGGACGCCATGGAGCACACGCTGGGCGCCGCCCATCTCCCACAGCACGTTGATGTTGATCGCTCCACGGCCGCTCGCGACCTCATAGGCGCGCTGCACCTGAGCGACGGCACCATCGATCGCATATTTGATCAGTTCTTCGTGGCGATCGCGGCGCGTCAACGCCTCATAGACTTGGGGAACGATGCGGCCTTCGGCGTCATAGCTATCGGCGTTGACCGCGCTGACCGTTCCTATCCCCCCGGCGGCCGCCCACGCGCCCGAACTCGCATGGTTCGTCGCGCTGACGCCCTTGCCACCCTCGATCAGCGGCCAGACTTCACGCCCGCCATAGAGAATGGGCTTGAGGCCCTTGAACAAAACCCGTCTCCCAGCGCCCGCGCGCGCTCTTCACGGGACATATAGAGGCGCTTCGAAACGATTGCGCGAAAAAAAGTGAGCGGGGCCCCGGTGCCTCCGGGACCCCGTCCATTTTTCGCCGGACTGCTATTTAGTAGCAGTTGCCCGACGCGATCGCGCCGCCAACGGCTGCCCCGAGTACGCCGCCGACAATGGCACCCGCTGCGCGGTTGCCGCCGCGATAGTAATTACCGTAACGGCCATGATGGTAGCCGCCGCCGTGGGTCACGGCGCTTCCGATCACCGCGCCGGCAAGTCCGCCAGCAACGACGCCGCCCGCCGGATTGCCGCAGCCATAATAGCCGCCGTAGCCCGCTGGATAGCCATAGCCATAAGCGGGATAGCCATAAGCGGGATAACCATAGCCATATGGCGGATACGCATAAGCATATGGGTAACCGTAGCCGTACGGATAGCCGCCGTAATAGCCGTAAAACGGATAGCCGACCGAGATGACCGTACGCGGATAGGAATAGCGGTAACCCGGATAACCATAGCCGTACCCGTAGCCGCCGCGATACTGACCGCCCCGGCTATAGGTCCCGCTGTGGTTGTACGAATAGCTGCGTCCCCCGTCGCCACGATGAGACTGCGCATTCGCGGCAGTCGGCAGTGCAAGAACGGCGGTGGAGGCAGCAAGAGCAATAAGAGTCTTCATCGAAATACTCCTCGATTGGTGCATCGGCCGCAGTGGACGCGCGGACCGACTCACTTTTGCTGGTGCACCCCAGTTCCTGTCGATGGCATGAATGATGTTTCGTCCACTCAACGACTCAGCGCATAATCAAGTCCGATGTCGACAGCCGGTGCAGATTGCGTGATGCGTCCCACCGAAATGTAGTCGACTCCGGTCTCGGCAAGAAATCGAATGGTCTCAAGCGTAACCCCGCCCGAGGCTTCGAGGGGAACGCGTCCGGCCACGATCCTGACGGCCTCCCGAAGCGTCGCGGGGTCCATATTGTCGAGCAGCAGACGGTCAGCCCCGGCATCGAGCGCCGGCTCGATCTGCTCGGTTCGGTCAACCTCGATTTGCACTTGGAGACCGGTGTCGGCCGCCTTCGCGCGGCGGACCGCCTCAACTACACCCAAGCATACTGCGACATGATTGTCCTTGATGAGAACGCCATCGTCGAGCCGAATTCGATGGTTGTGCGCGCCGCCCATGCGCGCGGCGTACTTTTCGAGGATCCGAAGGCCCGGGATCGTCTTTCGCGTGTCGAGAAGACGCGCGCGAGTACCGCAAATCGCATCGACATATTGGCGCGTTAGGGTTGCTATGCCCGACAGATGCTGGACGGTGTTGAGCGCCGATCGCTCTACAGCCAGCATCGCGCGCGCATTCCCGGTGAGAGACATTATCGTCGCGCCGTGTTCGGCGCGATCGCCGTCCGCTGCGAGCAGATCGATCTGAACATCGGGGTCCTGTGCACGGAAGAAGGCGGCAGCAAGTTCGAGACCGGCGACCACGATTGCCTGCCGGCAGTTCATCTTGGCCCCAAAGAGCGCGTCGGCATCAATCGTCGCGATCGAAGTCACGTCCCCGCCGGTCCCAAGATCCTCGGCAAGTACGCGGCGGACGAAGTCCTCGGTGTCGAACCCTTCTGGAAGCGGCATGAAACCGCTCTAGTCGCCGCGAAGCGTCAACGACAAGATCAATGCGCCGCCTCCGCCGCCGGCATGATGTGCCACCGACTGTCCTTCCAGCCGTAACGCTGCGCTTCGAGTGCCTCGAAACGATCGTCGATCCGCGAATTGACGGTAATAGTGACCGACCTGCCTGAAATATCGATGCAATTGAAACTCTGATCTTGCTCGCGAACGCGGGTCGACGTTGCCGTTCCGGCCTGCACGACAAGGGCGCCTCCGGCACGCGTGACGAGGTCGCTCGCGCTGTGGCTCGAGGCATGGTGGTTATGGCCGGCAAGAAGCATGTCGACCCCTGCTTCTTGGATCGCGTCGAGTGCCAGCTCCTGCCGGCCGATTGCGGCGGCCGTTTCCCCCGCAACCTCCAGAGCGAAGAGAGGGTGGTGGGTTACGAGAATTCGAAACGCCTCACGCGGCGTTCGCGAGAAGGTGTCGCGGATAAAGGCAACCTGGTCCCGATTGACCCGCCCGTCCTTGAATGTGAGCGAACGCGCCGTGTTGATTCCAAGGACTGCGATCCCTGGCAACTCGACGAACGGACAGAGATTTTCGTCAATGAAGCGACGGTACCGGGCAAGGGGCGAAAGGAAGCGGCGAAGCACGTCGTAAAGTGGAATATCGTGATTGCCGGGCACGCCGAGCACCTCGTGACCAGAATGCTGCAGCCGTTCGAGGAAGCGGCACGCCTCACGGAATTGCTCGGTGCGCGCGCGCTGGGTGAAATCGCCGCTAATGACGACAAGATCGGGCTTCAAGTCGTCGATTCGAATCTCAACCGCGTGGACCAGCCGCTCTTCATGAGCACCGAAGTGAAGATCGGAAAGATGGACGAGCCGGGGCATGTTAGGCTGAACGTCTCGACTCATTGGGCAGTTCAGCTGCTCGCCGCAGCGCTGTGGCCGCCCGCCCCTCGTTTGCGACTTTTCAGAAGTTCAGGAAAAGCAACAGCTTGGCGTCGACGCCAAACCCTTCGGCGCGTTTCTGCTCGATGAAGTTCGCGATATCGGCGCGTGGGACGAGGTGGACATGAATGTCCTCGTTCTCGTCGCCGCCGCCGGCTCCGATCCTGCGCAGGCCGTGCGCCCTAACAAGCGCGAAGCTTTCCGACAGCATTCCTGGCGATGAATAGAACTCGCCCAGGCGCTCGACCCTTTCCGCGGTAAAGCCGGTTTCTTCCTCGAGCTCCTTGATCGCGGTCGTCTCCGGCGTGGCGTCCGGATCTTCATCGCCGACAAGGCCAGCAGGCAATTCGATACAGCGGCAATCAGGCGGCACGCGCGGCTGATCGACGAGGACCACTTGGCCCTCGAAATCCGCGAGGATCACCACCGCTCCGATGTTGTTGGTGCGGCTCGCATATTCCCATTTGTCGCGTCGCAGAGCGCGCACATACTTTCCCGCCCACAGCACCTCGGGCGGCGGAAGATCATCGAGATTCATAGCTCGATCAGCTTGTCCGGTATCTCGTTCCTGTCGTGCGGAGAACGCGGAAAATGCTCGGAAAGCACTGAACCGATGCGTTCGACTGCTGCAGCGATACCATCGCCAATTCTTCCCTTCCTCACGTCGGTGAGCAGCACAGTCATCGCTTCGCCCCAAGTATGGTCATCGGTAATCTTCAGTATGGCTTCGTCGGCGATGATCTCGGCTCGCCGTTCGGCGAGTGACAGATAGATGAGAATTCCATTTTTGCCGGTAGTGCGACCTGCAGCGGCCGCCTGAAAGATCGAGATCGCGCGCCGGCGAACGCGTCTGTGTTTGGTGGCAGCGGGCGTCAGCAAGAGCCGCAGCGGCATCCATTTCAGTATCAAGAGAGCTATGCTGAACTTCAGTGCCGCGAGAAACATGAGCAGCGTCAGTAATTGACTGAGAGTGGGATCCGGCTGCCAGCCGCCGAAGAGAAAATCGTACCACCAGACCAGGGCTGTGGGTCGCCACGCGGCCCAGGCGAGGACCGCGAACAGAGGAACAAGCGCCCACTGCAGGGCCACATCGTGATAGGCGTCGCTGATCGGCGTTTCGACAGCGACGATCTCGCCTGCCGTGCTGTTCTCGGCTTTCGCTATCGCAGCGGCGATCTTTTCCCGATCCTCGTCGGTGAGGCGGGGGATCACCAGCTGCCCCCGGCGCCGCCGCCACCGAACGACCCTCCGCCGAAACCACCGAAGCTGCCGCCGCCCCCACCCCAGCCGCTACCGCCGCCGAAGCTTCCGCCGCCCCAGCCGCTTCCGCCCGAGCCGCGGCCAAGCGAGTTCAAAGCCCAAAGCGAGACCCAAGGGCTGATGCCGCCGGAACGCGTTCGATAACGCCGACCGTAACCCCGGCGAAAGTGCGAGAGTACGCCGAAGCCGATAATCATCAGCCAGAAGAAGACGGAAAGACCGCTACCACCGGAATGTTGCCGATGCTGCTGCGCCTGCTGCGCAGCGGCAGCATTCTTTTCCGCCTGGTCCGGTGACAATGACATTTGCTTGATGATCGCATCGGCGCCGGCCTCGATGCCGCCACCATAATCTGGTGGGCTCTGCTTGAAGTGCGGCAGGATATCTTCGCGAATGATCACCCCGGACATGGCGTCGGTCATGTAGCCGCCCGCGCCGTAGCCGGTCGCGATCCAGACCTTCCGTTCCGTGGGTGCCACGAGAAGCAGGACGCCGTTGTCCTTGCCTTTCTGTCCCAATCCCCAGGCGCGGCCGAGACGATAGGCATAATCATCGACGGAATAGCCTTCGAGGCTTTTGACCGTCGCAACCGCAAATGCGCGGCCGGTCTGGGCGTATAGCGCTTGAGCCTTCGACTTCAGATCCGCCAGTTGCGCCGCGGTCAAAATGCCTGCCTGATCGACAACCGGCGAACCATTATTTGCCGGAAATGTCTGCGCGACCGCCGGCCCTGCCAGCGCGAAGAACGCCAGCATCATTGCCGCTAGAAAATGTCTCACCTCAACTGCCGTTGCCGAAATTCACCGTCGGCGCCTGCTGTGAGGCGGCGGCGGCTTCGAACGGCACCTTGGGTTTCGCGCCATAGAAGACCTTGGCGCCAATCGCGGTCGGGAATGTCCGGATCAGCGTATTATACTGGCGAACCGCCTCATTATAATCGCGCCGCGACACCTCGATTCGGTTTTCGGTGCCCTCGAGCTGATCCTGAAGCGCGAGGAAATTCTGGTTGGATTTAAGGTCCGGATAGGCCTCGAAGCTTGCAAGAAGGCGGCCGATCGAACCGCCGAGCTGAGTTTGCGCGCTTTGGAAGGCCTGCACCTTGGCGGGATCGCTAAGATCGCCGGCGTTGAGCTGAATGCTTGTGGCTTTCGCTCGCGCCTCGGTCACCTGAGTAAGGACCGTCTTTTCCTGCTGAGCATAGCCCTTCACCGTCGAGACCAGATTCGGGATAAGGTCCGCCCGGCGCTGATAGTCCGCCTGAAGATTTCCCCAGGCGGCGTTCACCTGTTCGTCGGCGGTGGGAACGCTGTTGATGCCGCATCCGGCGAGTGAAATGGCGGCAAGCGGTGCGAGTAAACCGAAACGGCGAATGGCAGTCATGTGCCCCTCCCACTGATCTGGTGCCCGAATAGTTAGAGATACGACCGTTCGCTTTCAATATGCTGTCTTAGATTCACAACACAGCAGCGTTGCTGATGTCGCTGCGTGCAAATTAAGCTATGTCAGATCGCCGACACAGAGGGGTGCGCCATGCTCAAGGAATTCCGCGCTTTCATCGCCAAGGGTAACGTTCTCGACCTCGCGGTCGCGGTGATCATTGGAGCCGCCTTCGGGAAAATTGCCACGAGCCTGACCGAGGACATCATCATGCCGGTTGTCGGCGCAATCTTCGGCGGCCTCGACTTCTCGAGCCACTTCATCCTGCTCGGGCCCGTTCCTGCGAGCTACAAGGGAAGCATGACCAGTTACACGGCGCTCAAGGCAGCAGGCGCACCGGTGCTCGGCTGGGGCGAGTTCGTGACGGTGGTCATCAACTTCATCATTCTCGCCTTCATCATCTTCCTGATGGTTCGTGCCGCCACGAAGATGATGAGGAAGCCCGAGGCGGCTCCGAGCGGCCCGACCGAGGTCGAGCTGCTGGCGGAAATCCGCGACGAGCTCAGGAAGCGCTGAGACTCATTTGGGCATCCCGTTGAGGCCGCTCGCCTCGCGCAGGGCCTCGCCATCGAGCCGGTATCCGTCGAGGAAGACGGTATCGACGTGGCGCAGATTTCCGAGATTCTTCGAAACGTCTCCATCGACGAGGATGATGTCTGCCGTCTTGCCGCGGGCAATTGAGCCAACGCGATTATCCATGCTCGTCATTCGCGCGGGTACGATCGTCGCGGTCTGAAGTGCTTGGGCATTCGTAAGACCAGCCCGCTGGTAGAGCTCGAGCTCGCGCACCAGCTCAAGCCCGTAGCCATCGGTTCCGGCGACGATCCGGATGCCCGCCTGATGGAGCCTGGTGACAAGACCGACCATTTTGGCGAAGCTCTTGCGGAAATCGTCTCGGGTGAGGCCTCCGAACAAAGGATAGCCGCTGACCTTCCAGCCACGCACGACCGCTGGAGGAGCGACTTCAGCGAACGGCGAATATTCGGGCGAAATCGAGCTTCCGTCCGATGTCATCGATGGCTCCCAAACGGTTAGCGTCGGATCGACGATCGTGCCCCTCTTCGAGAGCTCGGCATAGAAAGCTTTCATCATCGGCGAATCGAGGTCGACGTCCTTCCCGTATTTGGCGGGACCTTCGATACGGGCGGCGGTGTTCGACTTGTCGACAACATCCTGAGGCATTGCCTGCATCATGATGAAGTTGATGTGGGTGACTTCGTCATAGCCCGCTCGAACGGCATCGAGCGGCCTCATCCCCGCAGGAACGTGACCGTGGACATGAAGACCGAGCCTGTGCGCCTCAGCCGCCGCCGGAGCGATCCACTCGGGCTTCATGGACGTGTAGAATTTGGCGCCCCACAGGCCTGCGGCCTTGATCTTGTCGACCGCGGCAATCGCCTCCTGCACCGAACTGACCGTGATCGCGCCCTGTGCTGCGAGTGGATCCTTGCGGTCAATGATCACGGAAATCTTTCCGTCGGGAGCGAGCAAATCACCTGCGGCCCGGCGCTTGTAGATACTCAGGGCGTCCTCGATCGTAGTTCCGGGACTGCGATAGTTGGTCATTCCCGTCGCGACGTTCTGAAGCAGGTTCCAGTCATCGCCGACGTGCTGGTGCGAATCCCAAAGTCCTGGAAGGAGGGTCTTTCCGTGTCCATCGATCACGGTTGCGCCGGGTGGTGCCTTTATCGAGCCTGCCGCGCCTAGCGCGGCGACCCTTCCGTCGGAGATGAGAACAGCGCGATCCGGAAGGTACTTTCCTTCGACAGAATCGAACATCAGCACGTGGTCAACGAGGGTTGGAGTATGGTTGGCAGGAGCGAGAAACTTGTGGGCGACGTCGCGCACCATGGCGGCAGTCGCCTGATCCTGGACGTCCTTCAGTTTTGGTCCGTCTCCCTCATATCCTTCAGGAAGCATCGAGATCACGCCGGCAAAGCCGAAGAAGTGATTGTCGCCATCGAGCCAGACGGGGTTGGGCGCAAATCCATAGCCAGTGATAAAGGCGAGTTTGACCGCTTTTGGACCGGTCGGCCCGTCGATCTGAACAGCCGGACCAAGCGTGATGCTGGCATGACCGTTGGGCAATAGATCGATGCCCTTGTCTCCGGCCGCGATCAGTGCGTCGATGTCGCCTTCCCCAGCCAGCCAGGGGCCGCCGTAGGTGTTGTATCGCTTGGCGCCATAGGGAGCGGAGCCCGAATCAACGGTGGTCTTCCAATGCGCGATCCCGCCACTGTCGACATTGAAATCCTCCGCCACATCGCCGGAATCGGTGTATCCGCGAACGGCGATTGCGGTTGGTCTCCCGTCCGCGCCGGGAGTGATCACCTCATCATCCTCGGTGATCCAGCCGCGAAGCGACATCGACATCCGATAGGCGCGCCGGCCGTCCGGAGTCGTCCATGACCAGACGTCGCCATGCTTTCCGGCGGTGGAACTGATCGTATAGTGATGAGCGTCCGCGGGCGGCTTCAACAGCTGATCCTTGGGTGTAGGATCGGCAAAGGCGATGGAAGCGCTTGCTGCGAGCAGCGCGGCGAGAATCGTTCGGCGCATGTTGTTTCCCCCTGGAGCGCGGAGCGTGGCAATCGCAGGACGCAATGGCAACTGCCGCTTCGACGAACGGGAGCTGCTGGAGCCGAATTAATGTTTCGCGAAAGTGGGGAGGTTCTGTTGCCCGGCCCTCCCCGAGCCGCTGGAATCCCCTTCTGTTGCCCGGTGGGGTCCAACCGCGCTTTAGCTTTGTAACGTCAGTCCGTTAGGACGTCAGTTACGCGGCAAGAGCGAGCGCCTCGTTATCGTTGGCACTTGTGTGAATGAGCCGTCACGGTGGCTCAATCCGATCGGCAATCGGGCCTTTATTGCACTCGTCGATCCTATTTCGCCCCCATCAGCAGCAGCACCTTGGAACTGCGGCTGGTGGTGGAGGCGCCGGGGTACTGCCCCCCGGGTCCGAAGTGCCTATTCCACCTGACCGTCTACCGACGTAGCCGGTTGCCCGGCCCTCGCTAGATAGTGAAATTGGCTCGGAATCTCAAGGATTCAGCTGGACCGCTGATTGTCGTCAAATCACCGAAAAGGGGTGGAAACTAGGTTCTGAGTGCTGATATGGATGTCCATCCAATTTCGACCTTACGGGGACTCAAGAACATGAAAAGACTGGTTTTTCTGATCGGCGGCGCGGCCTCGCTAGCTCTTGCTGCGTGCAACGGCAGCAACCAGGATGCTGTCAATAACGCGGAACTTAATCAGCCAGCGGCCGACGACCTTAACGGCCTTGCCAACGAAGCAGCGATGAACGCTGAAAATCAGGCGCTCGGCAATGAGCAGGCCAATTCCGAAAATGCGGTGGCCAATGAGAATGGCCCCAATCCGAGCGAGGCTGAGGAAAATAACGTCGACGCGATGTAAGAGCTCGCTTGGACTGCCGAAAAGCCGCCCGGACGCTTCGGGCGGCTTTTTCTTTGGTCCGGCGAAGCCTAGGCCGGCGACATGTCGGACGAGGCCATTCCTGCAGCTACGCTCATCCTCGTCCGCGATCGCGCCGATAGCGCTCCGGAATTACTGATGGTCGAGCGCGCTCAGGGCATGGCCTTCGCGGCGGGCGCTCTCGTCTTCCCGGGCGGCCGGATCGATGCCGAGGATCGGGAGCTCGGGCGCGAGCTTTCCGTCGATTCGGCTGCGATTGCCGCAGTTCGAGAAACGATCGAGGAAACGGCGGTCCCCGCCGGGCTTGCACCGGTCCCTTCGCCGGCGGTGGCAGCAGAGCTTCAGCAAACTTTGGTTGCCGACCGCCCGCTTGGTCGGCTCCTCGACGATTATGGCCTGCGTATCGACTCGGACGCGGTCACGCCGTTCGCCAGGTGGGTTCCCAAATTCCACGCTGTCCGGCGTTTCGATACCCTCTTCTTCGTCGCGCTCTGTCCCGACGGAGACTGGGAGCCCAAGGTTGTTGAGGGCGAATGCTCCGGCGCGGCGTGGCTTAGCGCGAACGAGGTCCTCGAACGCGACAGGCGCGGTCAATCACGCCTCATTTTCCCAACCCGACGCACGCTCGAGCGGCTCGCCCAGCATTCGAGCTTCGCGGCGATCCGAGCGGACGCCCTTTCACACCCCATCGAACCGGTAACCCCCTGGGTCGAGGAGCGCGGAGGCGAGAAATTCATCACGATTCCCTCGCATCTCGGCTTCCCGGTGACCGAAGAGAGACTCGACGGACTCTGGCGTGGGTGATCCGTCGATCCGAGTCGCGACTTATCCACAAACGAAAGGGGACCCGCGAACGCGGGTCCCCTTGATGCTGACAAGCGACTGACGCTTACTTCAGATGGTTCGAGAGATGCTTGTTCATCTCGAACATGCTGACTCGATCTTTGCCCCCAAAGATCGGCTTGAGCGTCGAATCAGCCATGATTTCCCGTTTGTTTTGAGGGTTTTGCAAGTTGTTCTTGCGGATGTGATCCCATACCTTCGAAACCACCTGGCTGCGCGGAAGCGGAGCGCTTCCGGTGATCTTCGCAAGATCCGCAGACGGAGTAACCGGGCGAGCCAGTCCGCCCCCTGCTTTACGACCAGTACCTTGTGCCATCAGGCCCTCCTGTTGTTCCTCGTCTGATAGAGCGCAACTCGAAGCGCATTGCAATGCCGTTACAGAGGGGAATTCAGCGGTTTTTGTGACCCAAATGGTACGATCCGGTTTTGCGCGTCATGGCCGATGTCCGCGCGGCCGCCATAGTCGATGCCCGAGCGCTCGCACCACTCCTCGACGATGCCCACCTCATCGACTGCGAAAGCCGGATCGTTTTCAAGGATATCCGAGACCCGGCCGAGACGGATTCTCCTGACTTTCCGGACATTCTCGTTCGCGCTCACATGGAACATCGTCCGGTCGATCCGATAAAGCTGTTCACTCACGTCTTCGATCAGGAGATCGGCCCCGCTAAAGTCGGGTTCGAGGGACGTGCCGAGCAGGCTCGACAGCACGGTTAGATTGAATGCGAGCGCTGGCGCTTCGATTTTCGGTTCGAGGGCCGAGGGATCACGGCGAACCATCCAGTCGAGTGCTCTTGCAACTGCCCCCTCTCCGCCGCTCCGAAGCACGTCCTGCGGCATCGGGCCCCACGCGGCCGCAATGCCGGCCTTGTGAAGGCCCGAAAGCAAAAAGCCCGCGTCGCTGTAGCCCATGTAGATCTTGCTCCTGGCCGCATCGGGCAGATCGGCGAGCGCCGGCTCGGCGATCCGGTTTGAGCCATAGCCGCCCCGAGCGAACCAGACGGCGTCGACAGCGGGGTCGGCCATGACTTCCCGCAAAGCCGCCAGCCGCTCCTCGTCGGTCCCTGCGAAGTGACCTTGAGACATGAAACATTGGGGATGGATCGCAAGCTCGCAGTCGCCGCGCTCGTGAACGATTGCCTGCACCTGTTCCGCAGCGCCGTGTTTGAGCGGGCAGCTAGGGGCGACAACGGCGATGAGCATTAAGGCGGCTTATGGTCCGCAATAGCCCGCAAGCGCAATTGGGTCGCTTTTGCTGTGGCGCGTCGCTCCACAATCGGGCAGCTTTCCCCGAAGAGGGGACGCAATGAAAAAAACAAGCGCAATTCTTGTCGCCATCGGAGCGCTACTCGCAGCATCGGCGTCGGCGGCGCCAGCTCCAGCAAGCTACAGCGTGCTCATCCGAGGAGGGACAATCTACGACGGCTCCGGCCGCGCTCCCTATGTCGGCGACGTGGCGCTGAACGGTGACAAGATCGCCTACGTCGGGCCCCATGCGCGCGGCCATGCGATCCGGGTCATCGACGCGAGGGGCAAGGCGGTCTCGCCTGGGTTCATCAACATGCTGAGCTGGGCAGTCGAAAGCTTGATCGCGGACGGCCGCGGGATGAGCGACACCTACCAGGGCGTCACGCTTGAAGTGTTCGGCGAGGGCGATTCCATGGGACCGCTCAACCCGGAAATGAAACGGCTCGCGATCAAGCGCGAGGGCGACATTAAATATCCGATCAAGTGGACGACGCTCGGGCAATATCTTGAATTCCTGCAGCGCAAGGGCGTCACTCCCAATGTCGCTTCGTTCGTCGGCGCAACGACGGTGCGCGTCCACGAACTCGGCGAGAAGGACGTCGATCCGACTCCAGCGCAGCTAAATCGGATGCGTGCTCTGGTGCGCCAGGCGATGAAGGAAGGGGCACTCGGCGTCGGCTCGGCGCTCATTTACTCGCCAGCGACCTATGCCAAGGCACCCGAGCTGACCGCGCTCGTGACCGAGGCGCACAAGTGCGGCGGAATGTACATCAGTCACATGCGGTCAGAGGGCAACAAGCTCCTTGAGGCGATGGACGAGCTGCTGACGATCAGTCGCGATTCCGGAGCGCCCGCCGAAATCTACCATTTCAAGCAGGCCGGGAAGGCGAACTGGGGCAAAATCGATGCGGCGATTTCGAAGGTGAACGCTGCGAGGGCCCGCGGACAGCGGATCACCGCAAACATGTACACCTATACGGCGGGCGCTACGGGACTCGACGCGACCATGCCGCCATGGGTCCAGTCGGGTGGGCTCGAAGCCTGGGAGAAGCGGCTCAAGGATCCCGCTGTCCGCGCCAGGCTGATCAAGGAAATGCGCACGCCTTCCAACGACTGGGAGAATCTGTTGCTCCTCTCGGGCGGACCGCAGAACGTTCTGCTCGTCAGTTTCAAGAATCCCAAGCTGAAGCCGCTCACCGGCAAGACTCTTGCAGAAGTCGCCAAGATGCGCGGCAAGAGCCCCGAAGAAACGGCCATGGACCTCGTCGTTGAGGACGACAGCCGTGTCGGAACCGTTTATTTCATCATGAGCGATGACAATGTGAAACGGGAAGTCGGACTTCCCTGGATGAGCTTTGGGTCGGACGAGGAATCGCCTGCTCCCGAAGGCGTATTCCTCAAGTCTCGATCGCATCCACGGGCCTATGGGAATGTCGCCCGGCTGCTCGGCCATTTCGTTCGCGACGAGCATGCAGCGACCCTGCAGGATGCCGTTCGGCGCCTGACGTCGCTCCCGGCAGGCAATATCGGCATCAAGCAGCGGGGATCGTTGAAATCCGGCTATTATGCCGATGTCGTGATATTCGATCCCGCGACGATCCAGGACCATTCGACTTACGCCAAACCTGCGCAGCTCGCGACCGGAGTCGAAGACGTGTTCGTCAATGGAGTCCAGGTGATGAAGAATGGCAAGCACACGGGCGCCAAGCCGGGCCGCTTCGTTCGAGGCCCGGGCTGGACGGGATGGCCGGGCGGAGGCGCCTGCAAATAGAAACTCTCTCCCCAAAAGAGATCATTGAACTGGGGCCAATCGCTGCGAACGGATGTTGATCGTCGCCCGTCGGATTGTGTTCGTTGGCTGCTAGCGTTCGAGTGCGCGGCCCATTAGGGCCCCTCGAATGATCGAATCTCCGGTTTTCTTCAGCGGCATCGGCGGCAGCGGAATGCTTCCGCTCGCCTCGATCGTTCGCGCTTCCGGCGCAAAGGTCTCGGGGTCCGACCGTTCGCTCGACGCCGGGCGCACCCCGCACAAATTCGACTATCTCCGCTCGCTTGGGATCCAGCTCTTTCCCCAGGATGGGTCAGGCCTCCAGCCGGGCATGACGCTGATTACATCGGCGGCTGTCGAGGACACTGTTCCGGACGTCGTTCGGGCAAGGGCGCTCAGTCTGACGCATCTTACGCGGCCGCAGTTTCTGGCCGAGCTGCTCAACTCCGCCCATCGCAGCATCGCCGTGGGCGGGACCAGCGGCAAATCGACAGTTACCGGCATGGTCGGGTGGATTCTTCACGCCTGCCATCGCCAGCCGACGGTGATGAACGGCGCCGTGATGAAGAATTTCGTGACTCCCTCGGCTCCCTTTGCAAGCGCCCTCGTCGGCGATCCCGAACTCTTCGTCAGCGAAGTCGATGAAAGTGACGGATCGATCTCGCTTTATCGACCCGAAGTCGCCGTCCTCACGAACATCAGCCTCGACCATAAGGAGATGGCGGAGCTTCGCAGCCTGTTCGCGGCCTTCCTGCTTCGGGCGCGCAAGGCGGTCGTCAATCTGGACGATCCTGAAACGCGGGCATTGGCGGATCTCATCCCGGAGGCCAATTGCGTCGGATATGGCTTCGACAGCCCAGGAACGGCCTTCATGGGCAAGGACCTCCAACTCCAAGCGGAAGGAGCGAGCTTTGCCGTCGAAGCCCAGGGAGAGCGTTGCGATGTGAAGCTGATGGTGCCGGGACGGCACAATGCGTCGAACGCGCTCGCTGCGATTGCCGCGACACATGTGCTCGGAATCAAGGTGGAAGAGGCAGCCGCGGCGCTGGCGAGGTTCGAGGGTTTACGGCGCCGGCTCGATACCGTTGGCGAGGCTGGCGGTGTAACCGTGATCGACGATTTTGCCCATAACCCGGACAAGATTGCGGCGACACTTTCGACACTTCGGGCGCATGGAGGACGGCTCCTGATCATGTTTCAGCCGCACGGATATGGGCCGCTGACGAAAATGGGAGAGCAACTGGCCAGCGCATTTGCTGACGGAATGGCTCACGACGACAGGCTGTATCTTCCCGATCCCGTCTACCAGGGCGGTACCGTCGAGCGAACGCGCGGAAGCGACTGGCTTGCGAGCGAAGTGAAGGAGCGAGGCCGGGACGCTGTCCACCTGGCGGAGCGAACCGAGATCAGCGATGATCTCGTCGCCGAGGCCAAACCTGGCGATCGCATCCTCATCATGGGGGCGCGGGACGATACTCTGATCGATTTCGCCAAAGCGTTGGTCGAACGCCTCGGTGCCCGGAACTGATCGCGCTCATCGCACGTCAAACATCCATGGCAAGATCAGGAACAATCACCAACTGGAAGTTAGTTGATCGCGAGCGTCTCAGGCTGAAGGCGATGCGCATCTGATGGCAGACCGCCGGTTATTCCTCGATGCCGACGGCGTATTGGCCGACTTCGATTTCAGCGCTCGAAAGCTGCTTGGGACGAGCCCGAAAGAGTTTATCGCGAAGCACGGCCGAAGCGCATTTTGGAAAGCGCTCGCGAGCTCAGAGAATTTCTACGGCAGTCTTCCCGAAATGCCCGACGCGCGGCAGCTGTTCGAGGCAGTCAAGCATCTCGAACCGACCATCCTTACCGGGCTCCCGGTTGGAAATTGGGCAGCCCCGCAAAAAGTCGAGTGGGCGGCCGAGCACTTCCCCGGTGTCCCGATCATCACCTGCCTGGCCCGCGAAAAGCACATGCACATGCATCCGGGCGATGTGCTGGTCGACGATCGCGAGAAGCATCGGGCAACCTACGAGGCGGCAGGGGTCGTCTTCGTGCATCACTCGAATGCCAAGGACAGCCTTCGTCAGCTCGCGAGGATGTTCCCGTCGGTGAAGATTGCCGCCTAGCCTGCGCCAAGATGCGACGAAGCAATCCAGTGCGTGCTTCTGGATTGCTTCGCTACGCAGCTACAGACTTTCGGATTAGGCTGCCGCCTTGAGGTCGACCTTTTCGACCCACTCGGGCCAGAACACGGGCTCCCGGCTCGACCAGCCGGGCGCGGTCGCGGCGCTCTCGCTGATCGACTGAAGCAAGATGCGGCGACGATCCGGGTGAAGGTGCGGAAGCGCGGCGGCGGCGCAGAAGGCGGCGGGCAGCCAAGGACGCGAAGCCGCGCCGATCAGGCGCTCGTAAAGGAAGCGATAGGCGGCGAAATTCTGAAGTCGGTCCTGGCCGAGATCAAATGCCGAAATCGTGATCAGCATTCCGATGAAGGGCTCGATCATGTCGAGGCCGCTGTCGTCCCGAATCTGCAGGCGCAGATGATCGAGCTGCTTGTAGAGGCGGGCCTGGGCCCGGATGGAGGCTGCTTCACCTTCGTCACGAGCCCAGCATTCAATGGCGTCGCGGCGACCATAAGCCACATCGAGCGACCGGCGGATGTAGCGCTGCGTGGCTTTCGGGAAGCTCGCAAACTCCTTCATCTCCGAGATCAGCATCGCGCCGCTTGCCGGCTGGCTGGTCCGCGTAATCATGAACCCGACTCCTTTTGCCCAGGCGGGATCATGCGGCGGTATTGGTTTCGAGAAACTTAACCACAGTCCCACTCCCCATTCATATTGAATCAGAGGGGAGTCACTGCGTCTAGGTTAGAAATCCACCAAGGACGTCAAAACTGTGGATTGTTGAATTATTGCAACGGCGATGCTTTTTTGTGACGGTCTCGAAACTATTCAGGAAAACCGGACGAGGGGGCTGGTCCGCCGCTTTTCCCGGGCTGAGTCGAGGATGGAGGGTCGGAGGCGTCCATCGATTCATCACTCCCAACGTCCGCCTTAAGGTTGGGATCGTCAGGATTACGCTTCAGCTCCTGCTCCAGCTTGTGGTCCGGCGCAGCGGGGTGCACCGTCGGGGGCGGAAGGTCCTTTTTCTGATCGTTCACAGGAACATCTCCCTGGCCTACCATTGCTCGACTGTAACGAGCAGCGTGCAAGGGGCGTTCCGCTTATTGTCGCGTTTCGACCGGAAGCTATGGAGCTTCTGCCAACGGGCAGGCGGCGGTTTGCCGGGAAAGCGTTTTGGGACATGAAGATAACGTGTTCATGAGCCCCGCACCAGCAGTGAGAAGCCGGTTCGACGATTGGCGCCTGGCGGCCAAATCGATTCTCGGATTCTGGTTTTTCTATCTCCTAACCGTGATCGCTCGTGCGTTCCTCGGACGTGATCCTGTCACGGTCATGGAGAACAGGTTCGTCACGATCACGGCCGGAATCCTCCTGACGTTCTGCGTCTATGCCGCGATACGATTCATCGCCGCGCAATCGAGTTTGCGGCGCCAGGCCGTCATTGCCGGCATCTCTTCCTTCATCGCTGCAGGAGCCTTGTCGGGCTTCCTTGTCGCCGCCGACCGGTTCCAGGACAAGCCGCATGACGAGTTCCAATACGTGTCGAAAGAAGGCTACCAGGTCACGGAAATCGGCGGCCAGACGCAAATCGATCGTCCCAATGCGCCGCCTCTCGTCGTAACCTATCCAAACGTCAGTTCTCTTCCCGCTTATGAGCAGTTCCGAATGGCGGCGGACATCATGGTCAGCTGGCTGTTCTTCTTTGCCGCATGGAGCGCTTTCTACATCGCGATGCTCGCCCAATCCGAGGCCCATGGAGCACAGCAGCGCGCCGCCGATGCCGAAGCCGCGGCGCAGACAGCGCACATCCAGGCGCTGCGCTACCAGATCAATCCCCATTTCCTCTTCAACACGCTGAACTCGTTGTCGTCGCTGGTCATGACCGGGCGCACCGACCGCGCTGAAGCGATGCTGTTGGCTCTGTCGACCTTCTTCAGGACGAGCCTGTCGCTCGATCCGGGCGCGAACGTCACGCTCGCCGAGGAGATTGATCTTCAGCGCCTCTACCTCGACATAGAAAAGGCGAGATTCCCGGACCGGCTGCACGTCGAGATCGACGTTCCGGAGACACTGGAGCAGGCGCGGCTCCCGGCCCTTCTGCTTCAACCGATCATCGAGAACGCCATCAAATACGGCGTTTCCAAAAGTCGCAAAGCGGTCGTCGTCAGGGTCGAGGCACGCCATCTTGATGACCACCGGATGGTCGTTGAGATCAGCAATCGGCTGAAGAATGGCGGGCGCGAGGAGCTCGCTGCGGCGACCCACGAAGGCACTGGCCTCGGGCTCGCCAATGTCTGCCAGCGGCTCGACGCTCGCTTCGGAAATCGGGCCACCTGCCGGTTCGGCACAATGACCGGCGGCGGATTCAAGGTTTCGATAACAATGCCGGTTGAGACGAATGCCTGAGGAAAAGCCGCTCCGGGTTCTGATTGCCGACGACGAGCCTCTCGCTGCCGAGCGGCTGCAACTTCTCCTGCTGCGGTCGGATGGCGCACAGCTCGTCGGAACTGCAAGCGACGGAGATTCGGCGATCAATCTGACCGAGGCCTTGCATCCGGACGTTCTTCTGCTCGACATCGCCATGCCGGGTCTTGACGGAATCGGTGTCGCTCGAGCCCTCGCTGCCCAGGACCCCTCGCCCGCCGTGGTTTTCGTGACCGCTTTTGACCATTTCGCGGTCGCCGCCTTCGAGGTCGAAGCGGTGGATTATTTGATGAAGCCGGTCGACCCGCAACGGCTTCAGCGGGCACTCGATCGAGCCCGCACCTATTTGCGTGCTCGAGCTGGCCATCCGCAGCCCGGCAAGACATCGCAATGGCTCGAGGAATTCTGGGCATCGGATCTGTCCGGACTGGTCCGGATCGCTTCCCAGGACGTCGACCGGGTATCGGCCGAACGCGATTACATGCGGCTCCATGTCGGCCGTCGGAGCTGGCTCATCCATCATTCGATGGCCGCGCTCGAGGAGGGGTTAAATCCGGAGCTTTTCGTGCGCCTCCACCGCTCGGCGATCGTTCGCAAGGACTTCATTACGGGATTTACCCGCAACCAGTCCGGCCGCTGGATCGCGCGGCTTGCCGACGGGACGGAACAGCCGGTCGGACGACTTTATTCGGATCGAGTAAGAGCTATCGCTGGGCGATAAGAAGCAAGAATCGCCGCGCTGGGAGACACGCGGCGGTTCCAGCCTGGGGGGCGTTCAACCGCCGCTGACGATGAGCGCGGCGCCTTCGCCAACAATCACGATGCCCCGCTTCGCCGAGGCGACAGCGACTTCATATGCCGGCTGAGCATTTGCGATGGCGTCGTTTCGGCAGGCGTTCGTCGCGAACGCCACGGGAAGTTGACGGGAATCCTCAAGTTCGCAGACGACCCGTGCGGCAAACGTAATTCTCCGCTGAAGCAATCGCTGACCCGAGTGTGACGCAAGATTGAGATCCGCATAGGATACACGCACCGAATTCGTCTCAGCTGCTCTGCTGACAGTCGGCACTACTAAAGCTGCTGCAGCCGCAAGCGCTGCGGCCACCGGAATGGCTTTCAACATTTCGTGTCTCCTTTTTTGCGACGCGGACCGGCTGGGGAGAAGAAGGGGAATCGGCCCCGCGTCGCAGCCTGTTAGTGAAGCATCGCGATAACAAGTTCACTTGCCGCTCGATGACAGATGAAAGATTGTCGGCACGCCGACAAAGGCCGCTCGTTATCATCCCAACCGACAAACGGCGGTCAGGCGCGGTTCAGCTTTCCGGCCCGCTTTTCGAAGAGCGATTGACGATAGCCGCAAGTGCGACGTCCATCGTAACGTTGCCGACAGTTCGGAAAATGTCCGGCACCATCTCGACTGCGACCAGGAGAGCGAGGGGAGCGATCGGAACCCCCAGCGCCAGCGCGATGGGCGCGATCGAGCTGATATACGTCACCTCTCCCGGGAGGCTGACGGCGCCATAGCTCATCACTGCCCCAACGGCGGTGGCTGCGATCATTTGTGCGAGGCTCGGATGCAGACCCAGCCAGTGCGCGATGTAGAAGGGTACGGCGACGTTCATCGCCGGACCGGTCGCTCGAAACAGCGCGACCGCGATCGGAAGGGCAATGTCGGCGACCTCGTCGCGAATACCCATCGCTCGAGAGGCCGTGAGCATGGCCGGAAGCGAAGCGAGCGACGACCGGGTAGAAATTGCGACCGCCAGCGGAGGAATCATCGTGCGGATGAACTCGGTTGTCCGAATCCTTCCGACAAGGATAGCCAGCGGATAGGACGCAAGGGTAACGAGAATTCCGACCGCCGAAATCAAGATGATGTAGTTGGTAAGGCCGGCGAACGCCGCTCCGCCGGCCGCCGAGCCGACGACCAGAGCTAGCGAAAAAACGCCGAGCGGCGCGATCCACAAGACCCATTCGATAATGACCAGCAGCGCGTCACCGACCGCCTCAAAGAAGGTCACGAGCGAGCGTCGGCCCTTCTCGGAGATCGATCCCAGAGCGAGCGCGAACAGCACCGAGAACACGACCAGCGGCAAAATGTCGCCGTTGGCTGCGGCAGAAACAACGTTGTCGGGAATCACTCCCTTGAAGAATTCGGCAATGCCCGGAAGCGACGCTGGCGCCTTGTTCTCGATTCCAGCGAGCGCGGTTTGCAGGCCCGCCGCTGTCGATCGCGATAGCGGGAACAGCCGGGTGAGGAGCAGGATCACCACTGCACCGAAGACTGCCGAAACGGTGCAGATGATGACAATCCAAAGGACCGAGCGGCCCGCGACACGCCCGGCGTGAGCGGCCTCCGCGCTTTTTGCGATTCCAACCACAAGCAATGCGACAACGAGCGGAATGACCGTCATCTTGAGCGCGTTCAACCAAAGGGTCCCGACGAAACCCGCGGTTCCGATCACGCCCGAATGGACCGGGGCAGGAAGGGCCGGCGACAGGGATCCTCCGATGAGACCGAAGACGAGCGCTGCCAGTGCCCAATAGGCACGAAATCCGCGCCCGCCCTCCTTGGCGGCGGCGCCCGGCGTAGCGGTCAACGCGGCTTCCGGAACTCGAGAACGAACCTGTCAGTCTCGCCCCGGATCTTTGGGTCAAAGACCAAGAGGGTGTGATCATCCTTGGGGTTCCGAAGCATGTCCCCGCTTTTCACAAGCACGAAGCCGGCGCGCTTGAAATCAGCCTTGACGACGTTCGGATCGATCCGATGAAATTTCTCAACCGTTGCCCGCGTATCGTCGTTCGGGCTCGCCACGTGATCGATTACCCCGATGACGGCTCCCGGCTTCATCGATGCATAGACTGCTTTCAGGAAAGCGCTGGGATCCATCTTCGGAATGCCGAGCTTGTCGTTCTGCCAGTAGGTGTCGTGATAATTGTCGTTGAGGATTACGAAGTCGGCATAGTTTTTGGGCAGCTGGGGAGCTTCGAACGGCGAACTGATGATGGAGACATTCGGGTTCTTTGCCGCAAACGCGCCGAATGACTGCTTCGTCTTGTCGCTGTAGAATTGGGTCGGCTCCCATACCGTGTCGTGCCCTTTTGGACCAACCGCCGGCGCCATGATCTCGGCCCAATAGGCATTGCCTCCGAAAAGATCGAGCACCTGCATCCCGGGCTTAAGCCCGAGGAACTGCAGCACTTCGGCGGGCTTTCGGCCGGAATCGAGCTTGACGTTGTCGGCAGCGCGGTCGGGCGAAGACACCGCGGCCGCGATCATCGGCGGCGCGGCTTTGGCTCCCGTTCCGATCGAAAGCGCGAGCGCTGCGGCAACGATGTT
This sequence comes from Sphingomicrobium sp., assembly GCA_036265105.1. Classification (GTDB taxonomy): domain Bacteria; phylum Pseudomonadota; class Alphaproteobacteria; order Sphingomonadales; family Sphingomonadaceae; genus Sphingomicrobium. The sequence continues at coordinate 76,394 of DATAPR010000036.1, read as the reverse complement.
CAGATGGCGCATTTTCCGTCTCCCCTTCGCTGAGCTCAAGCCCATTGCGTCTTATTGATGCGACACAACTTGTACCAGCGTCATCGCCGTGTCGTTGATCGGCCCTGGATTTTCTATCAGGGTCGCTCATGCGCGATAGCCTCGATCAGCGCGGATTGACGCCCGCGGTCTTCTTGTTCAGCCTCCCACGGGCGAGCGCTCAGCTAAATAGGGCCTCTCGGCGCTTCAGGCTCTCGGCCGGCCAGATCTGGCTGCTTGCATAATAATCTTCGACCGCGAGCGAGTCCTCGGGAAGGCGCACCCAGGGAAGTTTCGAGCGGGTGTAAATGTGAATGTCGGGCTCGACTTCTCCTGGAGCATCGAGCGTTCCGACGCGAACGAAGCGAAGGATGTCCTTCGCGCCGCCATAGTTGCTCCAAAGAGCGATTTGGCAATCCGGGCAGCGCCAGATCTGCTGGCCGCGACCACTTTCCGAGGGTGTCATGACCGGCTGAGGAGCGCCTTTCAAAGTCTCGACCTCATCACTCTCGATCAGGGCATTGATGACGAAGGCGCTCCCGGTCTCGGTCTGGCACGAAGTGCAGTGACAGCAATGGACGAACATTGGTTCGCGATTCATTCGGTATCGAACCGCGCCGCATGCGCATCCGCCCTCGTGGATCATGCGCCCACTCCTGTCAGAGCCTTCTCCTTGGCCATCGCAGCGACAATCTTCAACGCTTCATGGGCCGAGGTGGCAGCGCCTTCCTGCCAAGTCGGCTGATAACTCAGATGCTCGCCGGCAAAGACAATGGGGCCCTCGGGTTTCATCAATTCGGTGTAGACCGGGCCACGGTCCGGGTTGCCGCCGAAGTCCGGATCCCCCCAGAGGGCACCAACCCCTTCGGAATAAGGAGTGAGGCCCCACGCGACGCTCACGCCCTTGGTCAAAAGCCGCGAACGTCCCGGGTGAAGAGCTTCGATTGATTCGCGGCTGATTCGCAGCCGCTGCTCGTGCGACAACGCAGCGAAGGAGTCGGGAGTGTCCTGGTGCGTCCAGCCAGCGCAATAAGCGCCCACAATCACGCCCTTTGCGCTTCCTATTCCGGCTGAAGGGTAGATCACGTTTTCGTTGAGGCGGTCCGTCCAGGCGAGGCCTCCGAAAATGTTGTCGTCCTCCCAGAATCTCGGCGCCTCGAACGCCAATTTGACACTGTGGAGGTACGGCGGAGCGTGCTCGATCGCCGCTTTCTTCGCGGCCGAGAAATCGTTCGGAATCCGACCGAGGATCGGCAGCGGAAGCGTGCAGATGCAGTAATCGGCCTCGGTGATCAGCTTGTCCGGACCATGTTCGATGCGCACTCGATCACCGCTTCGGCGGATCGCCGACACGGGCGTCTTCAGCCGCACGGTCTGCCTCACCTGGTCGTGGATTGCATGGGCAATCCGATCCATCCCGCCGACCGGTTGGAGCATTGTCGCCTGCATGTCCCAAATGTGCTCGAAGAGGTAAGGGAGGACGATTGCTTGTGAAGGGGCGAGGTCCTTCACTCCGAGCGCCGGCAGGGGTACCGGAGGGTGGTTGTAGCCGCCGCCATCAGTGGAATAGCCGGAGCGACCGGCCGGTCGATAAACACCGTCTGGTCCGACATTGGCGTAGGGCGCGAGGAATTGGCGCACCGATTCGAGCTCATCCTTCGCGACAATCCCGTCGAGCGCCTTGCGGTCGATTGCCTTCGCCAGAAGCTCGGCGAGATGTCCCCGCATGTCTTCGACCATGCGCCGTTCGGGCTCGACTTTGCCGCCGAAGTCCCACCCGGCGTTGCGGTTGACGTTGATGAAGGGTTCGAGCTGGACTCCGAACCGGCGCGCATAACTGAGGATCAGCCGGTGAGTGCTCGGCAGCCGGGCCGGTCCCGAGTTGAAGTAGAGACCCGGGTCGAAAGCCGCGATCTGGTCGGGGCGGCCGGTCTGAACAATGCGGTCGCCGCCTCGGATCGTCCAGGATCGGCCTCCGATTCTCTCCCGCGCCTCAAGGACGCTGACCCGGTAACCTGCGCGGTTGAGCTCGTAGGCGCAAACGAGCCCAGCAATTCCCGCGCCCAGGATCACGACCGAAGGGCCGTGACCGCTTGTCTTGGGAAGAGCGAAGTTCTCGGCGCCCGCGGGCGTTGGGATGGCAAGGCCAAGAGTCTCCATCGCCATGTAGGCGGCGCCCAATCCGCCGACTCTCCCGATCTGCTCGAGCAATGCGCGGCGAGTAATTGTCACGCTGCTTCTCCCCCTGGGTGCGACTCAGCGTAGGTCGCCGGCGACAGACTGACAGCAATTTGGGGCGGTTGCCTGCAAATTATCGGCCGGACGCATCGGCTCCCTTTCTGAAGCGTTCCTCAGTCAATCCCCCATCATGGAGCAAGAGTATGACCCACCACGAGCATTCGGATGAAATCAGCACGCTCAACACGCTGATCGCGACCACCATCGACAGCATCAACGGCTATGAGAATTCGGCCAAGGACGCAGAGGGCGAACGGTTCCGAGAAATCTTCCGCAAGCGCGCCGATGAGCGCCAACGGGTGGTTGAGGATCTTCGAGCCGAAGTCCGCCGGCTCGGCGGAGACGCCGAGGACCACGGCTCCTTCATGGGAAAGACCCATCAGCGGTTCGAGGATTTGAAGGCTGCAATCACCGGCGGAGACGACAAGTCGATCATCGACGAGGTCGAACGGGGCGAGGACTATCTCAAGGAGAAGTTCGAGACTGCGCTCAATTCAGATACGCTGAGCGGCGAATCCCGCGGTGTCGTCGAGCGCTGCTATCAGTCCGTTCGCGAGGGTCACGATCAGATGAGCCAATTGAAGCGCGGCCTGGAAGCCAAAGCCTGACGCTTCCCAAGGATTGGACTGAAAATGCCGGGGCGGCTCTCGCGGGCCGCCCCACCCTATCAGTAACCCATAAGCGCGAGCACCTCTCGACGACTTCGTTCGTCCTCGCGGAAAGTCCCCATCATTCGGCTCGTCGTCATCATCACGCCCGGCGTGCTGACCCCGCGGGCGGTCATGCAGGCGTGGCTTGCCTCGATGACCACCGCGACAGCCTTGGGCTGAAGATGCTCCCAGATCGTATCCGCGACCTGCGCGGTTAGCCGCTCCTGGACCTGCAGCCGCCGGGCAAATCCATGGAGCACCCGGGCAAGCTTGCTAATCCCCACGACCTTGTCACGCGGAAGGTAAGCTATCGATGCCTTGCCCAGGATCGGCGCCATGTGGTGTTCGCAATGGGATTGAAATGGAATGTCCTTGAGGAGCACGATTTCGTCGTAGCCGCCGACCTCCTCGAATGTCCGGCTAAGATGAAGTGCGGGGTCCTCCTCATATCCGCGGGCATATTCGCGCCAGGCGCAGGCAACCCGCCGCGGCGTGTCCAGAAGGCCTTCGCGATCAGGATCATCGCCGGCCCATCGGATGAGCGTCCGAACCGCCTCTTTGACTTCGCCGGGGATTTCAGATGTTTCGTCGGAGGCGACGAGATCCCCGTCTTCCGGCTCACCATGTTCGAACGGTGGATTCATTCGTTGAGCTCCCGTGCGATATCCTCGGCGACCGCGGCTGCCTGGTCCCGGATATCGGGGACTGCGATAATCTCCCAATACCTGGCCTTCGTTAGAGGTCCAAGCGCCCACAAACGTTCCCCGGCGCGTGAATTTCCATCCACTTCGAGGCCGATTCCGAGATGGTCCGGTCGCGCCTGGCCGCCCTTAAGGAGCGAGCGCACAAACGGGTCTCTCGTATGATCGATCGAATGAAGCGGTCCGGTGCAGTTGAACGCATAAGCAAAGGTTCGGAAGTGAGTGGAATCCCAGCCGCGGCGTCGGAGCTCGACGTCCAGTCCGTCCCGCTTGTGTGCTGCTGCAATGACCCGGCCGGCCATGATCTCGAGTCGTCCTTCGGCGACGAGGCTGGCAATCGTTCTTCCAACTTCCGGCGCGATCCGGTGCCGGTGGACGTCCCACCACGGCCGGGCGTGACGAAGAAACCGCCTCTGCTCGTCCGAATCCAGGCTTTGCCACAGGCGGTGACTGTGGGGCCGCAGACTATCGATTGCGGCACGCCAGCCCACTTCGCCGCTTCGTTTGCGAAGCCACCGCCACATCGCTCGCACGCTGCCGTGTGGAACTTCCTCGGCCTCCACCGACGCGGGCTTGGAATCGTCGTGCGCGCGCGGCACTTGTCCGCGTCGGGACACGGCGAGGATGCCGCCGCGGTGCCCGGCCGAATCCAGCGAAAGGACCAGGTCGACCATGGTAAGGCCGGTGCCGACGAGCAGCGCGTCGCCGCCCTCCGAGGCAAGTTTCTCTACTGCGCTCTGTGCCTCCACGCCCCAAGGATTGGAGATGAAGCGCTCGCGCGCTCCCTCGAACGCTCGGAGCGCGTCCGGTTCCTGATTTCCAATAGCGACCGCCATTGCCTCGGCTTCGATCGCCGAGCCATCCTCGAGCAGGATTCGCCACGTGCCATTCGACCGCTCCGCCCCGGTGGCAGATTGATGCACGACACAGGTGCAGCCGCTCCCGACGGCTTCATCAAGAATGTCGCTGAGATAACGGCCGAACAAGCGGCGCTGAGCGAACCCTAGAGGGTCACCCCCCTCGGCTTCGAAACGCTTCGCAAAATGATCGGGATCGTGCGCCCAGGCGCTCATGCCATCGGCGCGGACATTTAGCAGATGAGCGGGCTCGAGTGTCGAATAGGCTATGCCTCGGCCAGCCCGGCCGCCCCCTTCGATCAGGACCGTTGGGATGTCCCGTCGTGCAAGCTGCGCGGCCAATATGGTGCCCGAAGCGCCGCCACCGACGATCGCGACCGGGACAGCCCGGTCAGATCTCGTAGTCAGGCCAGTTCTCCGGATCCGGGGCGCCAGCCTTGCGGCTTTGGATATGGTCGTAAATTCGGGAGACCGTTTTTCCGGCCGTCTGAGTGAACCATCCTGGCACCAGCGCGTGAACGAGACATGCTGCGCCAGCTCCGACCAGAGTGGCGCCGATGGCGACCGCTCCGACACCGTGCTTCGCCCAACTCATTCCAAGCGACCGCGGATGATCGAGAAACAGGCGGTCCATCAGGCCCAATTTCTTGTCCGTCTGCGAGTGCGTCGTCGCCATTTCCACTGCCTTCCCAAACTGGCGACCCCGACAGGATTCGAACCTGTGGCCCTCAGATTAGGAATCTGATGCTCTATCCTGCTGAGCTACGGGGTCGCTTGCCCCCGAATAGGGACGAGAGACCATCCAATCAATTGAGGCGAATTCAATTCACTTGATTAGGCGGGGTAACCGGAAGGGGCAGCGGGGCGACCGGTACTCCTTCGTCGATCAAGGACTTTGCCTGCTCAAGAGTCGCCTGTCCGTGCACCTGCTCGTGCTTGACCTCGCCGTTGTGCATCGCTCGGGCAGTTTCCGCGAACTTGTCTCCCACCCATCGCGATTCCTTGAGGATTTCGGCCTGGATCTCGGCGAGGCGCACGAGCGGATTGTCCGACCCCTTCTTGGGCACTCGGGGCGCCATCGGCGCCTTTTCGATATCGGCAGACCGACAGAAGGGGCATTCGACAAGTCCCGCCTCGCGCTGTTCCTCGAATTCGACGCTCGATCGGAACCAGGCTTCGAAGGCCTCGCAGCCTCGGCTGCATTGAAGATCGAATACGATCACAGCGTCACCGCCTCCGGGATAGGGCGGCGGTGGTTAAGCGCGGGTATCCGTCCCCGCACCTCGGAGATACGTTTGAGATCGATGTCGGCAAATCCGACGCCGGGTTCCTCGCCCATGTCGAGCAGGACATCGCCCCAGGGATCGACCGCGAGCGAATGCCCGAAGGTCTGCCGGCCGTCCGCATGTCGCCCGACCTGTGCGGCGGCCACGACGAACAGCCCCGCCTCGATCGCACGCGCCCGAAGGAGGATGTGCCAGTGCGCTTTTCCAGTCGGGACCGTGAAGGCAGCCGGGACGGCGATGAGGTCTGCGTCGGCTTCAGCGAGGCGCGCGAACAAATTGGGGAAGCGCAGGTCGTAGCAAATCGTCAGCCCGAGTTTTCCCACAGGCGTTCCATTCACCAGTACGACGCCCTTTCCGGCCGAATAGACGTTGGACTCGCGCCAGCTCTCGCCGGTCGGCAGGTCGACGTCGAATAAATGGATCTTGTCATAGCGAGCTCGGATTTCGCCTTCGCGGTCGATCACGAAGCCGCGGTTGGCCACCTTGCCGCCGTCCACAAGCACTGCGAGCGAGCCGACATGGAGCCACATTCGGTGCTTGCGCGCCATTTCGCGGCAGGCCGCGAGCACCTCGTCTTGCTCTTCCGGGCGCAGGTTTTTCGCCGCGCGCGCCGAATCGCGATCGAGCAACCCGGACATTTCGGGCGTGAACAATATCTCCGCTCCGCCGTCGGCAGACTTAGAGACCGCATCCTTAAGAGCGCGCGCGTTCTCGTTCGGATCAATCCCTGTCGTTGACTGGAAGATGGCGATTCGGGTCATCTCGAGATCAGATCATCGAGGTCGCCGCTGCGATCGAGCGCGAGGAGATCGTCGCACCCACCAACATGATGCTCCCGAATGAAGATTTGCGGCACCGTGGTCCGTCCCTTCGTCCGCTCGATCATCTGGTCTTTGATCTCGCCGCCAAAATCCACGCTGATCTCGCGATAATCGACGCCCTTGGCTTCGAGCAGAGCCTTGGCGCGCCAGCAATAGGGGCAGAAGGTCTTTGTATAGATCTCGATGGTCACGCCGCTTTTCTCTCTCCTCGATATTTAGGCATCAACGGCGACGCATCAATTGGGAAGGTTTCACCACGCCCGAATCCTATGATGAGGAGAGCTGCAGCGTCAAAAACGGCGTTCCATTGCTCCTTGTCGCCCGCGACAGCACGACGCACAAGCAGGGCGGTGCCCGAACTGTTCGATATGAAGCTGCGCGCGCTCCGCCGCGACCGAGCCGCGCGGCTCGGTCCCGAGCATTTTCTCGCCGACCGAATCTTCGAAGACTGCCTCGATCGAATCGAACTCGTGAAACAGAGTTTCGAGCGGGCTTTGCTGATCGGCTGCATCAACCCCGACTGGCCAGGACGACTTCGGTCAGTTGTCGCAGAAGTGGAGATCCGAGACCCCGGACCTTTATTCGCAGCCAGGGTTCGCGGGTCACCGATCATTGAGGATGCATGGGAGCCGTCCCTAGGATCCTATGATCTGGTGATTGCAATCGGAACACTGGACACGGTCAACGACCTCCCGCTGGCGCTGCGCCTCATCTTGCGCTCAATGCAGGCTGGAGGTCTCATCATCGGCGCTGTTTCGGGGGGCGACACTCTTCCTCGGCTTCGGTCCGCCATGCGCGCCGCGGACACGGTCCTTCGAGCTGCGGCCGCACATGTCCACCCACGCATTGAAGCTTCAGCGCTTTCGCCGCTTCTGGTTGATTCTGGCTTTTTAGGTCCAGTGGTCGACGTCGAGCGAGTGCAAGTATCTTATCCATCGCTCGAGCGGCTCGTCGGGGACCTGCGCGCGATGGGCGCGACAAACCTCCTTCATTCCAGGGCTCCCGCTCTTACCCGAGAGCAGCGCGGTGCGGCTATCCGCGCGTTCGCGGATGCGGGCGATGGCACTCGCACCACGGAGACTTTCGAAATTCTCTATTTCACGGCCTGGTCGCCAGCCATCGGATGATGTCGGCGTTAACTTTGTCCGGGGTAGAAGTTGTTAACCGAGCCTGCCTTACACCACCCCGTGTGGACGTGGACCAGAGGAGGGTGGCGTGAGCGCTATCCGGACAATTTTGCGACTGCTCAGTGTCGATGAACGCGGGGCAACTGCAATTGAATATGGGCTTATCGTGGCGCTGATTGCAGTTGCTGCAATCGGTGGCATGCAATCGCTCGGCGGCGGCGTCGGCGGCATGTGGGGCAAGCTCCAAACGACGATGAACAATTATATGTGACGCGGCGTTCAGCCGCGCCGCGCCCCGTAGACGACCAGTTTCACCCTCTGCCCGGGCACGAGGGTGCTGTTTGCCGTCATTCCATTCAGCACCAGGAACCGGTCGAGCTGGTAATCGCGATAGGCCATTTTGCTGGCTAGCGACTGGAGCGTTTCTCCGGCCCTCACCGTCACGACGTGAATGATGCGCGGTCGAATATTGTCGGCTTCCGCCTGGGAGATCCTGCGCAGCGAATTGACCATCGGCGTAAAGGGACCCAGTCCCGTTCCCCCCTGAGTCAGCATGGCGAAGTGGTAAATATGCTGGGGATCCCACTGGTAGGCGATGACGGTCGCGTCGATCATGCCCGATCCGGTGTTGACATGAGCGGTCGTATATTCCGTTGGCATTCCGTTGACGGTCATCCTTTTGGGTTGCGGGATGGCGATCTGGCCCTGGCCTTCGATCAGCTGCTGGAAAACTCTCAAGATGTAATTATCGAGCGATCCGCTGGCGCGGCCACCGCTGAACTGCGCCTTTCCCGCCGAACCCGAAATCGTCACGGCATATGTGCCGTTGGACATGAGATAGCCGGTCGGGACCCGGAACTGTATTCGAAGGTCGGGATGGGTGAAGGTCGGCCCGTCGATGATGCCCTGCGCAGGATCGTCGTCGACATAGATGCCGTCGATCTGATTGAGGAAAGCGTCGCGATTCCGAAGGCCCTTGCCGAGACGTCCGGTTCCTCGAACCTCCTGTAACACGCGCTGCATTCGGTTTTCGCTCAAGGGGTGGGTGAGCGCCCACTCAGGTATCCGCCGGTTGGTTCGGCCCTGGACCCGGGCCTGGAGCGCCGTTTCGCGCGCTAGGGAGCCCAGGAGCTCGGCTGCACCGGCCGGATCGTAGCCGGCAGAGATCATGTACCTAAGACCGAACGTGTCGGCCTCATATTCCTGTTCGCGCGAGAAACTGAGCGTCTGGAGCTTGGCCGCGAGCAAGCTTCGAAGTGCGATCTCGCTCGCAACTCCGCCCATGATCTGCCCCATCCAGACGTAGGGAAGCGCTTCGCGCGCAGCCTCGCGTTCGACCTCTTCGCGCTGATGGGCATGGTTTCCCGCAATATGACCGACCTCGTGTCCGAGCGCGAAGGCCAGCTCGGACTCATCGCCCATCAAGGTCATCAATTGGCGGGTGATGTAGACATATCCGCCGGGAACCGAGAAGGCATTCTCGACGGCCGAATTTAGCGTCGTGAAATGCAGCTGCTGGCCTGGACTTGCAATCCCGGAATAGGCAGCGACGCGGCGGCCGACACTTTCGACATAGGTCGCTCGCGGGCCCGTTTCTGCTCCCCCGAGCTCCTCGATGAGTTGTGCATTCTCGCGCTGGGCCTGGGCGATGTCCTGAGGGTTAAGATAATGAACTTGCTGAGCGGCCGCGGGTGTAAGCGCGAGCGCTGAGGCAACGAACAACAAAGCGCGTTTTGGCATCTTGGCTGCAGCCTCTTGTTTTCCGGCAGCGAACAAAAACCCACGAATTTTGAACTGAGAATGACTGGAGGGGTTCCCCCCTCCTCAGCCTATCGCGAGATACTTGGCTCGGCGCTGCGCCCGGAGCTCTCGCTGGCCGAGCTTGCTGCAGCCGTCGAGTTCCTCGATGAGCGCGCCCTTCAAGGCGCCGATCGCCGCTTCACGATCTCGCTGCGCCCCTCCGAGGGGTTCTTCGACGATCCGGTCCACCACTCCTAATCCGTGGAGATCGGCCGCCGTAATCTTCATTGCTTCGGCCGCCTCGGCCGCCTTGTCGGCCGTCCGCCACAAGATGGAGGCACAGCCCTCGGGAGAAATGACGGAATAGACTGCATGCTCGAACATCAGCACTCGGTTCGCAGTCGCGATCGCCACTGCGCCGCCCGATCCGCCCTCTCCCACAATCGCGGCGATTATCGGTACGTGGAGGGACAGGCATTCCGCCGTAGATCGGGCAATCGCTTCGGCCTGCCCCCGTTCCTCCGCCTGAACCCCCGGGAACGCACCGGGAGTATCGACCAGCGTCACAACCGGGATTGCGAACTGGTCGGCGAGCTTCATGAGGCGGATCGCCTTCCGGTATCCCTCCGGCTTGGCCATTCCGAAATTATGCCGGAGGCGCGAGGCGGTATCATCGCCCTTCTCGTGTCCGATGAGCATCACTCGCCGGCCATCAATCCGGGCCAGGCCGCCGATGATTGCTGGATCGTCGGCAAATGCCCGATCGCCGGCAAGCGGCAGGAAGTCGTCCGCGAGACCTGCGACATAATCCTTGAAATGCGGCCGCTCGGGGTGCCGCGCGACTTGCGCCTTCTGCCAGGGCGTGAGCTTCGCGTAGGTATCCCGAAGCAGCTTGCTGGCCTTGGCCTCGAGACGCCCGACCTCCGCGTCTATGTCGATTTCCGAGCTGTTGGCCGTCTCGCGCAGCTCGGCGACCTTGGTCTCGAGCTCGGCGATCGGCTTTTCAAAGTCGAGGTACGTTAACATCTGGTCCGCGCGGGTAGGACGAAGCCGCCGCCCAGGTCAACGATCGCGCGTAGCCAGCGGATGGCGCGCGTTGACAAGCTCAACCAGGCGGGCGCTGTCCACATGGGTGTAGATTTGGGTCGTCGCAATGTCTGCATGGCCGAGCAGCGACTGAAGTACGCGAAGGTCGGCACCGCCTGAAAGAAGGTGCGTGGCGAAGGCGTGGCGAAGTACGTGCGGACTGACCCTTTCGGCCGAAATTCCAGCATCCGCAGCCATCGCTCGAACGATCTGGAACAGCCGAACCCGGCTCAGATGATGTTTGCCGCTCGGGAACAACCAGGGAGCGGTGGACGCAACTTGCTGCGTCCATTTGGCGACCGCGCCCTCGGCTCTCGAAGAAATCGGGACGAGTCGCTCCTTGGCTCCCTTGCCCAGGACCATGAGGAACGGTTGACCATAGCGGACCGCGCCGCGCGGCAGGCTCACGAGCTCGCTCGCTCGCAGCCCTGACCCGTAGAGGAGTTCGAGCAGTGCAAGGTTGCGAACCGCTGTTCCCTCAGAGCTTGCCGCGCGATCCTCGGCGGCCTCGAACATTCGCCGGACTTCTTCCTCGTCGAGAATTCGAGGGAGCGGGCGCTCGAATCGTGGGCGTGGAAGGGACAGTGACGGATCATCGCGCCGTAGCCCTTCATCGACGAGGAAGCCGAAAAATCGCCTGAGTGCGGCGGACCGGCGGGCAACTGTGGAAGGCGCAAGCCTCGACCAGGCGGTCCCGAGCCTCGAGAGCTCATTGGCCGATGCTGTTCCAAGAGGGGCGACCACGTCTGCCGCTTGGTCGAGGTCGTTTCGATAAGCGGCCAGAGTGTGCTTCGACGCACCCGCTTCAGCAGCCATCATGTCGAGGAACCGGTCGACAAGCGCTCGGTCGTTCGCAATCACGTTCGGGAAAGGGCCTCTGCGGCAATCATCCGCGCCGTGAAATCCTGCCCGGTCCGCCTGAGGGCCGAAATCGCGTGATAGAGATGGGCGGCGGGCACCCTGTCCCAGTTGGCCGTCTGGAAGCCGGTGCCGGTGAGCACGAGTACTGTCCCCGCCTGCCCGCGACCGGCGGAGGCGTCGATGATCTTCGTCCAGCTCGTCGTCGTTCCAAGACCCAGGCCATACCGGCGGTTGAACGAATTTGCGGTGTCGCTGCTGATCCGGCCGAGGCCCGCGAGGCCGGCGACGAGAAATGCGCTTCGGATCTTGTGCGGGCTCGTGTCGCGGCGAATGAATGCGCCGAGCTGCCCGGTGCCGACGTTCGAGATCCCAGGTGAGCCGAGCGAAAGCATCGCCCAGCAACGGTCGCCCTGCTCGTCGCTCATTCCGTTGGCGGCTGGAATCCAGCGGGCAGCCGAACGGTCGTAACCTGCCGCAAACATTGCTGAAATTAGGTCCGGTGCATCCTTGGCGAGCTTGGAATTCGGAGTAACCAGAGTCGCTGCTCGGGCAACCAGGGCTCGCGCCGCCTCTTTCTGAAGGCCTTCCTTGCCTGAGCCAAGAAGGTGCCGGATCGCATCGAGTCTTGCCGGCTCATCTTTGCCGACGAAGGCTTCGCGAAGCTGCCAGGCATCGGTCGACGGCAGGTCACTGGGATCGGTCGCGTCGTAAATTGCCGAATAGAGGTCGACGAGGCTCTGCGACGAGAAAACTCCAAGCCCCGCCGCGATGAGGGCCGAGTCGAGCCGCTGCTGAGGGGTCAGCAAGGGCGCCCGAGCCTCGAACGCCCTGAGCTGGGTGGTGGCCGAAGTGACCAACCGGTCCGGGGGTACCATTCCGGTTGCAGCCGAAAGTCCGAATCGCCACGCGGTCAAGCTATCAACCGGATCCCATTCGATCGTTGCGGCCCGCCCCCCGCCGCCGGCACCGACGACTTTTTCCGCAAGCGCCAGATCGATCCCTCCGATTCGACCGAAGCGGCGAGCATTGTCGATCTGCGCCGAGGCGCTGTCCGGGTCTCCGGCGAGCGAGGCGCACATCGCCTGAACGAGCTGGCGAATGCCGGGATCATATTCTCGAATGCCGTTCTCGAGCGGACACAGGGCAGCCGCGTCGGCGCTCGCGAGAGCGCTTTGAACCGCAACCTGAAGCATCTTGGGTGTGAAGCGGTCGGTGTCGACTCCATCGACGAGCATTCGGGCCGCATCGGCCTCGCCCATCCGCAGGAGCAGCCATGAGCGTTCTGCAACCCAGTCGATCGGGTTCACATCCCGCGGCGAGTGGGCCTTGGCGAGGAGTGCGTCGCGAAGCGCGATATGCGCCCATCGCGAGGCAATTGGCGTGTCCATTCGGCGCATCAGCGTCGTGAGGAACGCACCGCTCGAGTCGCCCCAGGGATTGTCCCCGAGGCCCTCTGAAGCAGGGTCGAGCTTGCCGACGTCCCACGGATCGCGCCGTGCCCAGCCGGGATATTCAATCGGCGGCTGAACGGGTTGAAGGTTCGCCGGAGCGACCTCTTCGACCGCAGTCTCGTCGGTTCCACCGGATGTATCGCCGTTAGCACCGGCAGAAGCATTCGGGGGTTGCGCCTGAGGCTGAGGCTGAATCGCTCCTATGCCGCCATTTGGATATTGGTTGGCGGGCTGGCCCTGCCCGACCTGCTGCGCGAGCGCGGGAAGGGCGAGCGCAAGTGCGGCAGAGGCAATCAATATAGGCTTAATGCGCATTGCCCCCCTGAGGTACGGTAACCTCGATCGTGTGGGTCGGCTGCGCCTTTGGAACCCTTGAAAGATAAACGAGCGCGCCGATGATCACGACGAGCAGGATGATGAGCACCGCTATTCTCGACATGCGGGCGCTTTTGCCGAGCAGGTGAGCCGCTGTATAGCCCCCAGAGTGATAGAATTAGGCAAGCGCCTCGATCGGCCGATTGTGCTGGTCGGGCTGATGGGAGTGGGAAAATCGACCGTCGGCAGACGCCTCGCAAGGCGCCTCGGTCTGCAATTCGTCGACAGCGACGCCGCGATCGAGGACGCCGCGGGTCTTTCGCCCGCCGAGGTGTTCGAACGCTATGGTGAAAATGACTTTCGCGATGGGGAGCGGCGTCTCGTCGCCCGCTTGGTCGATGAGGGCGTGACCCGAGTGATTGCCACGGGAGGCGGAGCTTATATCGATCCGCGGACGCGCGAGCTTCTCAACAACCGGGCCATCACCGTCTGGCTCGATGCGCCCGTTGACATTTTGGCCGAACGAACCTCGCGGCGGGACACGCGAGCTCAGCTGCGGAACGGCGATCCCAAAGCGACCCTCGAGCGCCTCCTGGATGAACGGAGATCCTCCTACGAGCAGGCACATATCCACGTGAAAAGCGGTGCTGGCGCTCACAAGGACGTCGTCGATTCAATCCTGGTCGCTCTCGACGGTTTTCTTGCACGCAAAGCCTAGGCCGGACTCGGCTCCTCGTCCGGAAGCGCCCGATCCTCACCGAATGCGGTCTCCCAGCCGGCACGAATGTCACCGGTCTCCTGCTGCCGCTCGAGGCGCTCGCAATCGCGCATCCGATATTCATGTTCTACCCGGTCGATCTCAGGTTGCCCGATCCCGCTCGCCCGGAGCGCGGATTTGCCCATCACGACAGCACTTTCGAACAATTCCCGCTCCGCAAGCACGAGGTCGAGGCCGCGAAGGTCAATGAGGTGGCGGCGGTCGAAGGCTCGAACCATGACCGACGCCTGGGGAAATGCCTCAAGGACTGCCTGAACGGCGCTGCGCGATAATTCGCCGCCTTCATTGTCGTTGCAAAAGGCAATGACCTTGGCCGTTTCCGCGCCGGCGGTCCGAAGAAGATCGATGCGCAGCCCATCGCCGTAATAAACCTTGGTTCCAAATTCTCCCGAAAGCTCGATCTGCGCCGGCTTTTTGTCGATGATGGTGACCCCGATGCCCTTGGCCTGGAGCATCTGTGCAACGGTCTGGCCAAAGCGCCCGTAACCAACGACAATCGCACTGGTATCGGGAGATTTCTCAGGCCCGTCGAGGCCCTCCGCGCCTCGCTCCTCGCGCCTTTCGAGCCAGTCGGTCAGCCGCATCAAAAATGGGGTTGTCATCATCGACAAGGTGACGACTGCGCTGAACAGAGATGCCGTCGCGGGAAGGATGAGCTGCGCGGCGGTGGCCTGGGCAAAGAGAACAAATCCGAATTCGCCCGCCTGGCTCAGCAACAGTCCCAGGCGAAAGCTGCGAGTCCAGCTGCAGCTAAACGTCCGGCTGAGAAGGGTGATCAGGATCGTCTTGGTAACAATGACGCCCGCGGCCAGCCCGATTACGAGGAGGGGCCGAGTTGCGACGAGGTGAAGGTCAAGAAGCATCCCGACCGACAGGAAAAACAACCCGAGCAGGATCGAGCGAAATGGCTCAACATCGCTTTCCAGCTCATGCCGGTATGGCGATTCGGCGAGCATCACACCGGCGACGAATGCGCCGAGAGGCACCGAAAGATGGAGCGTGTGCATGACCGCGGCGGCACCAACCACAGTGAAAAGGCCGCCGACGATGAATAGCTCGCGTTCGCCGAGCCTACCCACCAGCCTGAACAGCGGGTTGAGAACCAGCCGTCCGACGATGACCAACCCAATTACCGCGAGCACCGTATAAAGGGCCAGCCTCCAGCCGGATGGGGCACTCGGGTCCGGCGCCACTCGTGCCATCGCGGCGATGATCGTGATCATCGGAACGATCGCCAGGTCCTGCAACAGTAGAATCGAAAAGGCCCGTTCGCCCTGCGGCGTGTTGAGCTCATTGTCCGAGCGGAGCATCGGAAGCACCTGCGCGGTCGAGGACAGGCTGAGCGGCAAGCCGATCGCAAGGGCGGCCTCGGGCGAGAGTTCGAGCGCGAGGAATATGAGCAGGCTGATCGCTAGGCCGCACAGGACGACCTGCGCGAGTCCAAGGCCGAATATGTCCTTGCGCAGACGCCACAGGCGGCTCGGCTGAAGCTCGAGTCCGACAATGAACAGCAATAGCGCAATTCCGAGCTCGGTGACGCTGGTCAGTTGCTCCGGATCGCGGATGAGGCCCAGCAATCCGGGCCCGATCAGAGCACCTGCGACAATATACCCGAGAGTCGCTCCGAGCTTCAGCCGCCGAAAGAGGGTGACGAACACCAATGCGGCGCCGAGCATTACGGCGCCGCTCTCAAGGATTGCGGTGGTCGCTTGAGCTGTTTCGGCTGGGGTGGTCACCGCGCCGATTCGATTGCGGCGAGAAGCGCCCGGAAGGGCAGCAGGATCGCTCCGTGCCGCCCCTTGCGGGGGCGCGCGGGTTCCAGCGCGGCGATCCCTGGCCACTCACCGGTTTCATCCTGCTCCTCGGCGAGCCAGCGGCTAATTGCGACCAGAGCATCGGCGACCTCATCGTGGGCTCGGCCGACGGCATGCTGCTGGACAAGCGCCGCCGAGGCCTGACCGAAGGCGCAGGCGTGGACTTGCTGAGAGATCATCTGAATGCGCCGGTCGCGGTCGAGCTGGACCACGATCTCGATCCGACTGCCGCAAGTGGGCGAACGCAGCTCCGCACGACCATCCTCGCGCTCGAGCTCGCGCATCTCGGGCAGTGACGCCGCCAGGCGCAGGATCTCGGTCGTATAGGGCGGCCGGCTCATTCTCGGCGCCAAGTAGTGCCGCCTGGACCGTCCTCCAAGATTATCCCGTCGGCCTTGAGTTCGTTTCGAATGCGATCGGCGGTTGCGAAGTCGCCGGCTCTCTTGGCAGCGGCGCGATCGGCGATGCGGCGTTCGACATTGCCACCCTTCCCATCTCCCCTGAACCATTGCTCGCTTGTATGCGTGAGCAATCCAAGCAACTGGGCGCTGGCCCTTAGGCTCGCCGCCTCCCCGACTGCCGCTAACCGCGAAAGCGCGAGCGGGGTGTTCAGATCGTCAGCAAGCGCCTCGATCACTCCTTCGTCGATGTTTCCTGGCGCGGCATCCCCGGCCTTTCGATAGAGCCCGTCGAGAGTTGCTTTCGCCTGAGCGACGAGTGCCTCCGTCCACGGCAGTGGCTGACGATAGTGCGCCAACAGAAGTGCAAGACGCAGCGTTTCGCCCTTGTGACCCTCGGCAAGAAGTTCCGCAGGGGTGATGATGTTGCCAAGACTCTTCGACATCTTCTCGGCCCCCATGTCGACGAATCCATTATGCACCCAGAACCGCGCGAGCGGTGCTCCCGAATGAGCGCAGCGGCTCTGTGCAATTTCGTTTTCGTGATGCGGGAAGATGAGGTCGAGGCCGCCCCCGTGAATGTCGATCGTCTCGCCCAGATGAGCTTTGATCATCGCCGAGCATTCGATGTGCCAACCCGGACGTCCGCGGCCCCACTGCGAATCCCAGCCGATCACACCTTCCGGACTTGGCTTCCACAACACGAAGTCGGCGGGGTCGCGCTTATATGGAGCGACCTCGACCCGAGCGCCGGCGATCATCTGCTCGCGGTCGCGTTTGCTAAGCACCCCATAGTCCGGGTCGCTCGGCACCGAGAACAGCACGTGGCCCTTCGCCTCGTAAGCGCAGCCCCGGTCAATCAGCTGCCCGATCATCGCGATCATCGCCGCGATTTCCTGCGTTGCATGGGGCGCAAGGTCGGGCGGCGCGACGCCGAGCGCGGCCATGTCCTCCAGATAATATTGCTCGAACCGCTCGGTGACTGCCGAAGGATCCACACCCTCGGTCTTCGCGGCCGCAATGATCTTGTCGTCGATGTCGGTGACGTTGCGGGCGTAAACGAGGCTCTTTTCGCCGAACTCGTGTCGGATCAACCTCGCCAGCGTATCGAAGACGACGGCCGGCCGGGCGTTGCCGATATGCGCTCGCCCGTAGACCGTGGGGCCGCACACGTACATCGTAATGCGCTCCGCGTTGAACGGCACGAACGGCCGCTTCTCGCGCATCATCGTATCGTGGAGGTGGATCATTGTGATTGCGCAGGCGGCCCGGAGCGCCGTGCCTGGACCCAATCGACGATTCCTCGGCCGCTTGCATTGAGAAGGGGATAGGTGCGCGACTTCGTCATCCATCCGGGCCGGTCGGCCTGAGGGCCGTAGACCATGTCGGTTGCAAGATTGGCCAGGAGAAAGAAGAGCGTTGCTCCAAGCAATCCCTTGAGCAGTCCGAAGCCGCCGCCCAGCACCCGGTCGAACGGACCGAGGATCGGCGAGCGCCTCGTTCGTCCGCCGAGCGAGCGGGCAACGAGCTTCACCAGAACAAAGCTCGGAATGAAAAGAATCGCAAAGGCAAGCACCGCGCCCGCAGCGGGACTCGTGTGGAAGGTGCTTTCAAGACCGCTCCAGAGCTGAGTGTGAAACAGCTTGAGCATCGCGATTCCGACAATCCATGCGAGGATCGAGATCACCTCGTGAACAAAACCGCGAACGAAACCGACAGCGCCGCCGCCGATGAGCAAGAGGAACACGAAAACGTCGAGCGCAGTCATGGGCCGGCGCTAGCTTAGGGCAACAGCCGATGCCAGCCGCTAATCGAGGATCGGCTTATAGACTGCAATTCGCCCCGCCGGCGCGACGTTGAGACGAAGCAGGCTGATCCCTGCGGCGACCAATGCTGCGATCGATGCTGCGAAGAGAAGAGTCGGAGTTACCTGGAGCCCCGCAAGATGGAACGCCACCCCGACGGCCACCGCGCCGCCGGTTTGCCCAAGCAGCCTTGCGGTCGCGAGCATTCCGCCAGCCGCCCCCGAACGCGGTTTGGGAGCCGCGCTGACGATCGTTCGGTTGTTGGGAGATTGGAACAGCCCGAAACCGAGGCCGCAGACGGCCATTCGCCACGCGATGTCGAAATTGTCCGGAGACGCCCCAAGCCGCGACAGGAAAAACAGTCCTGCTGCAAAGATCGCAAGGCCGATGCCGCCAAGAAGACCCGCGTTGATTTTATCCGCGAGGCGCCCCGCGACGGGCGCGGCGACCCCGACCGCAAGTGGCCACGGGGTCATCAGCAATCCGGTAGCAAACACGCTCCGGCCAAGTACCGACTGAAACAGGAAGGGGATCGCGACATAGGCGAGCATCTGCGCGGCGAACGAAACAACCGAAGTCGTGATGGAAAGCGTGAAGATCGGAATCTTCAGGAGGTCGAGCGGCATCAGTGGGTTCGGTGCTCCCCACTCACGCCAGACAAGCGCCACACCGGCGACCAAGCCGCCCACGACCAACGCCACTCCAATTGTCGGACTTTCGCGAGCGAACGTCTCGGCGCCGAACACGACCAGCCCCATCATCGCTCCGCTGAGGAGGGCCGAAGGCCAGTCAAACGGTCGTCCGTGCCCATGCGGGTCGGGCAGCGCCTTTCGGCCGACAATGAGCGCCGCTATGCCGATCGGAAGGTTGATGAGAAACAGCCATTGCCATGACCCGACACTGAGGATCAGAGCCGCGAGCGTCGGTCCGATAGCCGCTGAAATCGACAACACCATCGCATTGTATCCGATGCCGCGTCCAAGCATCTTGGCTGGGTAGGTCGCGCGGACGAGTGCCGCGTTCATGCTCATGATGCAGGCCGCGCCGACACCTTGGAACACCCTCGCCGCGATCAGCAGGCCCAAAGTTCCGCCAAGCGCGCAGGCGACCGAGCCGAGCGTGAAAAGTGCAAGTCCCGGAATATAAATGCACTTGTACCCGACCCGGTCACCAAGGGCGGCCAGTGGCAGGAGCAGGATCGTGATCGTCAGCTGGTAGGCATTGATCACCCACACCGAGGCGGCGGGTGAAGCTCCAAGCTCGCGAGCGATGACAGGTAGCGCGACATTGGCGATGGCACCGTCGAGAACGGCCATCGCCAAAGCGAGCCAAATCCCGGCCGCGGACCAGTAACGCCGAGGGATCGGCAATCCGTCTTCGTGCTGCGCGTGGTCGGTCGCGGTCTGAACGTTCACTGCCTGGGGCTCATGGTCGGATCCCTAACGAACCGCAACCCGAGCGGATGCGACGGTGTCCTTCGAGAGGCGCAAAACCGAGCCCGAAATAAAGCTGAAAGTAACCATTCGCCGGTAGCTTTCCGCCGCAAGGAGGAAGGCGATACGTGAACCGTCACCCCAGCCGCATTGCAAATATCGCGCCCGACCATCCGCTCAGCGAACTCGAGCCGCAACTGGTCAAGCGCGGCGTGCTGCCGCCGCTCCTTTCCGTCGTCGTGCCGGTTAAGAACGAAGAAGCTTCGATCACCAGCTTCGTCGAACGGGTGTCCACCATTCTGGACGGCATCGCTTTGAATCAGAGCTGGGAAATCCTCTTCATCGACGATGGAAGCACCGATTCTACCCTCGCGGTAATCGCCGCCGCCAACGCGCGCGAGCGCCGCGTCCGAGCCTTGTCCCTCTCGCGTAATTTCGGGAAGGAAGCGGCGCTCAGCGCCGGTCTCGATCATGCTCGAGGAAGGGCGGTGATCCCGATGGACGTCGACATGCAGGATCCGCCTGAGGTGCTCCCGGAGATGGTTGCCAAATGGCTCGACGGCTATGAAATGGTCTTCGGCGTTCGCCGTTGCCGCTCCAGCGACTCCTTCGCCAAGCGGTTGACCGCCGGCCTTTACTACCGAGCGCACAATGCCGTCTCGAAGGACAAGATTCCGGAGAATGCGGGCGACTTCCGTTTGCTCGACCGCAAGGTGGTCGAGGTCATTCGCAAGCTTCCCGAACGCAACCGCTTCATGAAGGGCCTGTTCGCCTGGGCAGGCTTCAAACAGACCGCAGTCGAATATGATCGCGTCGAGCGCGAGACCGGCAAGAGCAAGTTCAGTTATTGGAAGCTTTGGACCCTGGCGCTCGACGGGATCACCTCCGCTTCAACCGTCCCTCTTCGCATTTGGTCCTACGTCGGAGCGTTCGTCGCGCTTCTCGCAATCGCCTATGCGGGCTTTATTGCCGCCGACACGATGGTCTTCGGAAATGCTGTGCCGGGTTACGCATCGATTATCGTCTCAATATTGTTCCTTGGCGGAATTCAGCTGATCTCGCTCGGAGTTCTTGGCGAATATGTCGGACGGATTCTCACCGAGACGAAGCAGCGTCCACTCTATGTCGTTCGAGATACGATCGGCATTGATTCTGAGACTGTGCGATAGGACGAAGGTCCAACCGGATCAGCGGCCCAGGATCTGCTCGACGCACTGCCGAAGATTGGCGAACTCTGTCAGGCGCAACGATTCAGCGACCTTGGTTGCCCGCGGTACCCACGCCGATTCAAAACCGAGCTTTGCTGCTTCCTTGAGGCGTAGGCCAGTGTGGGCGACGGGCCGGATTTCACCGGAAAGAGCGATTTCGCCGAGGACGACCGCATCGCTCGCTATCGGACGTTCCGAAAGTGAAGACACAAGTGCCGCGGCGACCGCCAGGTCCGCTGCGGGATCGCTCAGGCGGTAGCCTCCAGCGACGTTCAGATAGACCTCGGAAGTCGCGAAGCTGAGGCCGCAACGCGCCTCCAGTACCGCAAGAACCATCGCCAGACGCCCACTGTCCCAGCCGACCGCGGAACGCCTTGGAGTGGCCCCGCTCGCCAAACGCACCGTCAACGCCTGGATTTCCACCAGAACCGGCCGGGAGCCTTCGATTGCTGGAAAAACACTCGTTCCGCTTACCGGCTCTCCGCGGTGAGTGAGGAAGAGGGCCGATGGGTTCGGCACCTCGATAAGCCCCTGCCCTTCCATCGCGAAAACGCCAATCTCGTCCGTTCCTCCAAAGCGGTTCTTCATCGCGCGAAGGATCCGGTACTGGTGGCTGCGCTCACCCTCGAAGCTCAGCACCGTATCGACCATGTGTTCGAGCACTCGCGGACCCGCGATTGCGCCATCCTTCGTGACATGACCCACAAGGACGATGGCGGTCCCGCTCTCCTTGGCGAAGCGCACCAGCTCCTGCGCCGAGGCCCGAACCTGGCTGACGGTTCCAGGAGCCCCTTCCATCAGATCCGAATGCATCGTCTGAATGGAATCGATGATCAGCAATGTCGGCGGCTCGCCGCTGCCGACGGTGGTCAGAATGTCGCGAACCGAAGTCGCGGCGGCAAGCCGCACCGGGGCTGCGCCAAGTCCCAGCCGAACAGCGCGCAAACGCACTTGCTCAGCCGATTCTTCGCCCGAGACGTAGACGACCTTGTGCCCTTCGCTCGTGAGCCGAGCCGCGACCTGGAGCAGCAGGGTCGATTTGCCGATCCCCGGATCGCCGCCGACCAGCATCGCCGATCCTTCGACGATTCCGCCGCCGATCGCACGGTCGAACTCGGCCAGCCCGCTTGGAAGTCGTTCCGGCAGCGGCGCTGGCGTTTCAAGTCCAACGAGCGGGATCAACCGTCCGCCGCCCTGGAGATTGTGCTTCGCAGCGAAGATGCTGGACACTTCCGCCGCTTCCTGAACGAGCGTATTCCATTCTGAGCAGTCCGGGCATTGACCTTGCCAGCGACCGCTCACCGAGCCGCAAGCCTGGCAGACATATCGGGACTTGGGCTTTGCCATGCCCGCTCAGCCTAGCCCAGGCGGAACACTTCGCAAGCGAAGACATCGATGCTCAAAAGAGTGAGCAACCGATCTGCGGGCTCGAAAGCGGCGGTTGATGCGAAGGGTCCAGTCGCTGCGGCGAGACAGCTCCGCTCGAGGAGCTGTTCCTCCCCTTTGCTTCCCAAGCGGTGCAGACCTTCGCCGAAAGCCTTGATATGCCCTGCGCATGAGCGGCATTTCCCTGGCTCCGATCGGTCTGTTGCTCCTCGTCGCGTGCCTCATCGCGATCCTCTCGCGGCGGGCTGGACTTCCCTACAGCGTAGGCCTTGTCGCCGCGGGTTTTGTGATCGCAATCATTCCACAAGCGCCGCAGCTGGGTCCCTCGCCCGACATCATTTTCAATATTCTCCTCCCGCCTTTGGTGTTCGAGGCAGCGCTTCAGCTGCCGTGGAAATCGTTTCGATCCGAGCTTCCATTGACGCTCACGCTCGCCTTCGGCGGGGTCTTTCTGGCTTCTGTCGTCGTCACATGGGGGATGCACTGTCTGCTCGGCTGGACTTGGCTGGGAGCAAGCATCTTCGCGGTGCTGATCGCTGCGACCGATCCTGTGTCGGTGATCGCCGCGTTCAAGGAATTGAACGCGGACAGGCGCCTGTGCATGCTGGTTGAGTCCGAAAGCCTTCTCAACGATGGGGTGGCCGCAGTTGGCTTTTCGGTGCTTGTGGCGATCGCAGCCGGCGCCTCCTCGCACATGACCAGCTTGGTCCCGGCATTCCTCTGGACCTTGTTCGGAGGCGTCCTGGTCGGCGGGATCGTCAGCGCCATTGTCCTGCTGCTCGCTGGCCGAACGGATGATCACCTTGTCGAGATCACCCTCACGGCTCTCGCGGCCTACGGCTCCTTCCTTATCGCCCAGCGACTGAATGCGTCAGGGGTGCTGGCCTCGCTCACCGCCGGGCTGATGATTGGCAACGTCGGCGCCAGGGGGCCGATTTCCGAAAAGGGACGGCCGAACGTTCTTGCGGCCTGGGAGTTCTTCGCATTTCTCGCAAACTCCTTTGTGTTTCTATTGATCGGCATTCAGCTCGCCAGCGCCGGGATCACCCGCCTGGGCTGGATAACCGCGGGATTGGCCATCCTTCTCGTGCTCATCGGCCGAACGATTGCTGTCTATCCGCTTTCGATGCTGTTCCGGCGTTCCCGACTGAAGGTGCCGGCGAAGTTCCAGCACGTATTGTTCTGGGGCGGTCTTCGGGGTGCGCTGGCGCTCGCTCTCGCATTGACTGTGCCAGGAGCCATGCCCGAACGGACATCGATCATTCTTTCAGCGTTCGTGGTGGTCGCCTTTTCGATCTTCGTCCAGGGTCTGACGATGCCGAGGCTCGTTCGCCATCTCGGCCTCGTTCAAGGGCACGGCTCGAACCAAGTTGCCGCTTCCCGCGGCCGCCCCTAGTCAGCGAGGCGTGAGCATCGTTCCTGAACCCTTTCGGCTAGCTCAGTTCCGATTCTTCTGGCTGGCGCGCCTGACCTGGACAATCGGAAGCCTGGCGATGGTGATCGTCATTGGGTGGCAGGTCTACGACATTGCGCGCCATTCGATGGGCCTCAAGGAAGCCGCGTTTCGCCTCGGAATCATCGGCGTCGTCCAGTTCGTCCCCTTGTTCCTGCTAACCTTGGTTACCGGCTGGACTGCCGATCGCCTTGACCGGCGATGGATCGCGCGCGGAGCGGTGGCGCTCGAGCTTGGCTGCGCGGGCGCGCTTGGCTGGCTTGCCTGGACGAACGGCACGACGCTTCTCTCACTTTACATTGTCGCTGCACTGCTCGGAGTCGGACGAGCTTTCGCCGGACCAGCGTTGAGCGCGCTCGCCCCCAATTTGGTCCCTCGCGACATCCTTCCCCGGGCGATCGCTCTATCATCAATTGCCTGGCAAACCGGCGCGATTCTCGGTCCCGCCCTTGGCGGCTATCTCTATGCTTACGCGCCGTTCGCCCCTTATGCGGCGAGCGGCCTGCTCTTCGCGATCGCGTTCGTGAGCCTTCTCGCGATCGGCCCGGTTCAGCGCACAGGACTTCAGCGGGGGCCGAACCCGTGGGGTCAAATGATCGAGGGACTGCGATATGTTCGCCGCAACCGGCTCGTCCTGGGCGCGATCAGTCTCGATCTGTTCGCAGTGCTGCTCGGAGGAGCGACGGCCATGCTCCCGGTCTTCGCTCGCGACGTGCTTCACGCCGGGCCGGAGGGCCTCGGACATCTTCGCGCGGCGCCTGCCGTCGGCGCCACCTTGACCGCCGCTTTCTTTTCCGCACGCCCGCTAAAGCACAACGTCGGGGTCAAGATGCTGACCGCCGTCGGAGTGTTCGGAGCAGCGACGATCATATTCGGATTTTCCAGGTCGATGCCGCTCTCCCTCGCCTGCCTCGCATTTCTCGGCGCCGCCGACATGTTTTCAGTCTACGTCCGCCAGTCTCTGATTCAACTCTACACGCCCGATGAAATGCGGGGACGTGTGGGGGCGGTTTCCTCGCTCTTCATCTCGGCGTCGAACGAGCTGGGCGAAGCGGAATCCGGTTTTCTCGGAGCAGTGATTGGTCCGGTTCCCGCGGTCATCGCGGGCGGCATCGGCGCCATTGGAGTCGTCATCTTCTGGTCGTGGTGGTTTCCGGAGCTGCGTCTTGCAAAAGACTTCGAACCTCCCGATTTGCGCCGAGACCAAACGGAGGAGCTCGCTTGATGAAAGCCGCCAACATCCTCGAGACCATCGGCAATACGCCCCACATCAGGATCAACCGATTGTTCGGGGATCGAGCGGAGGTCTGGATGAAATCCGAGCGATCGAATCCTGGCGGTTCGATCAAGGACCGGATTGCACTTTCGATGATCGAGGATGCGGAGCGGTCGGGCAAA
Organism: Sphingomicrobium sp.; assembly: GCA_036265105.1. Taxonomy (GTDB): domain Bacteria; phylum Pseudomonadota; class Alphaproteobacteria; order Sphingomonadales; family Sphingomonadaceae; genus Sphingomicrobium. The sequence goes on along the minus strand of DATAPR010000036.1, from coordinate 51,570 downwards.
CTCGAGCCCGGCGGGACCATCATTGAGCCCACCTCCGGCAACACGGGTATCGGCCTTGCCATGGTCGCAGCGGTCAAGGGCTATAAGCTGATCCTCGTCATGCCCGAGAGCATGAGTATCGAACGCCGCCGCCTCATGCTTGCATATGGAGCCACATTCGACCTCACGCCCAAGGAAAAGGGAATGACCGGTTCGATCCAGCGTGCCGAGGAGCTGATCGATCAAACGCCGGGCAGCTGGATGCCGCAGCAGTTCGACAATCCCGCAAATGTGGAGGCGCATCGTCGCACGACGGCGCAGGAGATCCTTCGCGACTTTGCGGACGAACCGCTCGACGCAATCATCACAGGGGTTGGAACCGGCGGCCACATCACCGCCTGCGCAGAAGTTCTGAAACCGATTTGGCCGACTCTCAAAGTGTTCGCGGTCGAGCCCGCGCTGTCACCGGTCCTGAGCGGCGGAAAACCCGGTCCGCACCCGATCCAGGGTCTCGGCGCGAATTTCATTCCGAGAATCCTCAATACCGAGATCCTCGACGGCGTGATCGACGTTGATGCCGACGACGCGAAAGAGATGGCTCGCCGAGCCGCCCGGGAGGAGGGCCTCCTTGTCGGAATCTCCTCGGGAGCCGCCCTTGCAGGTGTCGCAAAGAAACTCCCCGAGCTCGGCGATCACCCGAGAATCCTGACGTTCAACTACGATACGGGTGAGCGTTATCTCTCGGTTCCCGACTTTCTCCCTGAACACGCTTAAGAGGCCGATAACCCCGTTCGTTTGGCTCCGCGTTAACCGGCGCGCGTTAGCGTGCGCGCGTGGAACAGCCGTCTGCGCCCAGTCGCGGCCGGAGAAGCGTGGAGCCCAATGCGCAGGTCGCGATTTGCCAGTGCCTTCGAAACGAACGACGAAATTCGTTCGCGAACTTCGGTGCGCGAAGCGATGCGGTTCGATCTTCGCCATCCCGACAGTGCCGAAGAGCGTTCGCTAGCCGATTGGCGTGTCGCCGGGCTTGACCTCATCGCGCTATTGATGGGCTTCACGCACGTCCTCATCACCGTCGCCTATGTTCTCCTTTCGTCATCGCTCCGCTTCTGTGCCTGCTTCGACAATCCTCTCATTCCGTCGGGCCTTGCGATCGCCTTCGATGGTGCCGCGGCCGCCGCGCTCCTTGCACGCCACCGCTTAAACTTCTCGCCGCATGTGCTGGTGAGGTGGCTTTGCGCTTACATCGCTGTGAGCGGGCTTCTTTGGACATGGTTCGGGCGGACAGTTCAGGACGATCCCTTCATCGTGCCGATATCCGCCTCCCAGATTGTCCTCGTCACGGGCATTTCGATGGGCACCATTGTCTCGATCAGCTCACCGCCGCTCGCTCTGGTCAATGCGGTCGTTGCGACGTTCGCCGCAATAATCCTTGCAAACACACCGTTGATCCCCTCGGGCGTGGCGATCCTGTCGTTGATGCTCGTCGCCTACAGCATCGCTGGAACCCGCAAGATCATTGCGACGGGCCGGATCAGACTGAAGCTCGAAGCCCAGGCTCGAAAGGCCGTCCACTTCGTCGACGAGTTCGAGAACAGTGGTCGGGGCTGGTTCTGGGAAACCGATTCCTTCGGTACGCTGTCCTACGTCTCGGGCCAGCTCGCGGAAGATTTCAGCAGCGAACCCGAGGCGCTCCTTGGTCGTCACTTCACCGATCTGCTTTCGGTCGAAACTGACGCATCCGATACCCTCGAGGAACGCAAGACGCTCGGATTTCACCTGTCGGCGCGTTTTCCCTTTTCGGATGTCGTCGTTCGACCCGCGAGCGAACAGGACGTCCACTGGTCACTGTCCGGAAATCCGATTTTCGACGAACTTGGCCGATTTCTCGGCTTCCGCGGTATTGGAACCGACCTCACCGAACAGCGCAAGTCTGAGCGCGAGATCTCCCGCCTTGCCCGGTTCGACTCGCTAACTGGTCTTCCGAACCGGGCCATGATGCGACAGACCCTCGAGGAGGCCCTGCGCAACGCCGCCCACCGCCAGAGGGGCTGCACCTTGTTCATGATCGATCTCGACCGGTTCAAGAACGTCAATGACACACTTGGCCACCCCATCGGCGATGCATTGCTTCGTCAGGTTTCCGAACGGCTGAAATCGGTGATGGGAAATCACGGTCAGGTCGGACGGCTCGGGGGTGACGAATTTCAGGCGGTTCTTCCCGGCACCGTCGATATTGGTCTGCTCGAATCGCTCGCGCGAACTCTCATTGAGCAAGCCTCCCGGCCCTATCAGATCGAGGGGCACAAGGTGACGATCGGCTTGTCCGTCGGCATTGTGATCGGCGACCCCGGCCGGGCCAGTGCCGATGCGCTCGTTCGAAATGCGGACCTTGCGCTTTATGCCGCCAAGGCCGCCGGACGGGGGAAACACCGGTTTTACGAGCCCTCGATGCACAGCGAAGCCGCCGAGCGGCAGCTTCTCGAGAATGATCTGCGCCAGGCGATCGATCGCGGTGAGCTCTCCGTACACTACCAGCCGATTGTTCACGCGGCCGGCGAGGAGGTCTCGGGCTTCGAGGCCCTGGTTCGCTGGAATCACCCTGTCCGGGGCGCGGTTCCCCCGGCGAAATTCATCCCGCTCGCGGAAGAAGCCGGCTTGATCGGCAAAATTGGCGAATGGGTGCTTCGAACGTCCCTAGAGGAAGCAGTTCAGTGGCCGGAGAGCGTCCGAGTTGCGGTCAATCTCTCGCCTCTGCAGTTCAATGATCCTGGTGTTGTGATCATGGTTTCCAATCATCTGCGAGAGACGGGCCTCCGGCCGGATCGACTGGAGCTCGAGATCACCGAGGGTGTGTTCCTCGCAGAAGGCGATACCACCGACGAAACGTTTGCCGCCCTGAAGAAGCTCGGCGTCCGCCTTGCGCTTGACGACTTCGGCACCGGCTACAGTTCGCTCGGTTATTTGAAGAAGGCTCCATTCGACAAGATCAAGATCGACCAGAGCTTCGTTCGTGGCGCGGCCTCGGCCACCAACCGCAACGCAGCCATCATTCGGGCAATCGTGACCCTTGCGGAAACGCTCGGCATGGACACCTGCGCGGAAGGCGTCGAGACCCACGACGACCTCCAGCTGATCCGCGAACTCGGAGTCAGTATGGTCCAGGGCTTCATCTTCGGAAAGCCGAGCGAACCTTCGGTCGCCAGGGAGCTGGCCAATCGCGTTCGCATGGAAGCGGACGGCTTCGCCTGCACGCGCGAGGCCCGCCACCGGCTGATGCGGCGAGCAGTGACCTGCATCGGCGGCGTCATGGTCGAGCTGAAGCTACGCAACATTTCCTCGATGGGAGCGCTGGCCGAGTGCGAGGTTCCACTTACGCCCGGAACCGAGCTCAGCATCGACATTGTCGGCGTAGCCCCGGTCCGCGGGATCGTTCGCTGGGCCCAGGCCGGCAAGTTCGGAGTCCAGTTCGCCCAGCAATTCGATCTCGGGCGGCTTTCGCCAAAGAAGGAACGCCGAGGCGACGTACGGATGCTGACTCCGTGCTACCTCAATCAGCGAAGTGCGAGTTGAGGCGCTAAAGCAGCCCCGCGAACCGCCGGCTCTCTGACCGGTCCTTGCCGTAGAAATCGTCGAAATAGACGATCGAAGTCCCGCTCGGCACCGCCGTCAGGTAGGTGATGTAAAGCGGCACAAGGTTCGGAAGATCGACTTTCTGCTCGGGCTTTGCGGTCTTCCAGCTCGGCGACCGCCCGTTGAACAGCCAGCGCTCGAGCCGCGGCGCATCCTCAAGACGAACGCAGCCGTTGCTTTGCAGCCTCGCCGCATCGTCGATTTTCTCCTTCTCGGGCGTGTCGTGAAGCCAGATTCCCTGCGCGTTGGGGAACATGAACTTCATCCGTCCCATCGAGTTTGCAGGCCCCGGCTTCTGCCGCATCCGGATTGCCTTTCCTCCGGCAACGGCGTGCCAATCGACCGACATGGCATCGATCACGTGAGGGTGGTCGGACCAGTCGGATAGAACTTCGTAGCCATGTTGATTGAGATAGGCGCGGCCCCCCTTGATGACTCGAGGCGCGAGCAATTTGGAAGTGAGGTCGGGAGGTGAGTTCCAATAAGGATTGAGCGCGACATAACGGATGAAAGCATTCATCATCGGCGTCTGAGCAACCGGATCCGGCCGGCCTGCGACGACGCGCATCGAGTCGACGACCTGCCCGTTCTCGTACATGTACAGCCGGGCAGCTGGCGGATTGACAATTATGTAGCGGCCGTTGCCCGATGGAAGCGCTCGCGCTCGCTCGAGATTAAGCTCGAGCAACTGGCGCTCATCGTCGGTCCGGTAGATGCGGCTTGCGAGCGCCGCTCGAAGCTTGGCATAGATCGGGTTCATCCAGCCCATGTTTTGAACATAGTCCGAAATCGAGGCCGCTCGCGCGGCTGCGCCGAGCAACTCGGTGGCGGAGGGCGGTGTCGGCTTCAGTTGCGGATCGACATAGATGATTCCGCCCGGATCGTGCTTCTGATCTTTGGCGTAGGCGACGAACGCTTCACTCAGCATCATATCCGCGCGCTGAACCGCCCCCGGCGAGCCTCCGCGCGCATCTTCGACTGCGCGGGTCAGCGCCTTCACATTGTACCGCTTGGAATTAAGATGATCCGCCTGCGCAGTCTCAAGCAGAGAGATCAATTGTTGAGCCGCCGAGCCGGAGGATGTCGAAAGCCAGAGGGGCGCACCGCCTCGAATCCGATAGAAAGCCGCGATCTCGGCAGAGTCCGAGCGAATGCCAGCGGCGGCCGCGGAAGCGGGGGTCCCGCTCTCAATAAGCGGCACTGCGATCGCCGCCGCCGCGAGGCCGAGAACCAAAAATCCGTTCAGCGGCCGAGCACCGCGCACTAGCTTTGCCATCTGTCCACTTCGTCTATCAGAGAACACCCGCGACGCCCGCAGCCAAGAACGCGCGAATCTCACAAGGGTTTATCCGCGCCCGCCCTGAACCTGCAATGTCCGAATTAACTGTGCCCTTGTAGCGGCTTAGGTTGCGCCCAGAAAGAAGGGCCGGCGAACTTCCGGCGCTTCTGCTTGCTAGCGAGACCCTCGTTAGCGGCGATTGATCACGGTGTTGCGGACGCATGCCTTCGGGGTCCGCGCCAATCTGAGCGGCGGTTCAATCGACCCTTTCATGGTGGGACCACCCAACCCTAAGTAGCTGACTCGTCATGATTTCACCTGATCTTGCAGCAAGAACGTGCTATGTGTTGCCAGGGGCCAAAGGGGAGGATTTCGTGGAAAACACGTTTGGAAGCTGGCGCAGCGCTGCTTTGGGGCTGGGACTCACGATCGCGATTGTCGGAGGCGGCTTGGCGCTCGCATTCTGGTAAGAATCGTCCGGGTTAAAGCCAGGATCTGAAGCAACGAATGCGCATCAGGGCTCCGATCCTCATGACAGCTGTGGAGCGGCCGGGCCCTGCGGAGGGCGCAGGTGGGATATTCTCGTATCCCTTACGACCGCTCCACAGGCATCGTCCGCATCGGCTTGCCACCTGTGGGGGATACAGGCCGCTCGCTCCGACGATGCGTCGCGCGAACAACAGCCATGCAATTCGGTTCCCGAATCTGATCGATATTAGTGCTGCGCCGGCTCGGGCTCTCGAGCCTTCGGAGCTTCTGCGCCCACAAGATTATCGAATAGTGCGCGATAGTCGATCATCGCCTGCCGGAGATCCTCCGTACTCGCATCGCCTCGCTCCTGACGCTGGGCAATGTCGTGCGCTTTACGATAGTGTTCGACGACGATTGGATGGTCGACCGAGATGTCGCCGGCACGCTGATCGAAGTCACTGACGGGATAGCCTCGCGCCTTCATCACTTCACCCAGCAGCGCGTCGGCGAAAGCGACTGCCCGCGGGGGATCATCCACGAAACGTGCTTGAACATCGTTCCAGCGGGACACGAATTCCCGCCGTTCGGCGGGCTCGAGCGGACGGATGTTGAGTTTCTCGACCCGTTTTTCGCGCTGTGCGAGTTCCGCTTCGGCCTTGGCCCGATCACCCTTCGCATCGACGGCTCGATCATATTCGGGTCCGAAGCGGTCGCGCAGATGCTCCGAGCGCCGACGACGTGACCAGAAAATTGCAGCGACGATCAGTAGGACAACGATAATGACTGCCGCCACGATCCAGACGGTCTGGTTCATCGTTCTTCTCCTTTAGAGATTCAGGAAACAACAACGAACGGCGCGCCGAGCGGGTGCATGAATTGTCGCATTCGCGCCGGCAATAGCGCTCGGACGGGCTGGAGGCCCTGATACGTGCGCCCGCGAGCCTAAGCGCGCGCCTCGCCGCAGCGCTCAGTCAAGCGATGGTCCGCAAAGAGCCCTTGATCCTTCCGCTCGTCTTGGGCTGGAAATGCGCCGCCGTCCCAACCAGTCCTCTTTAGGCCGATTGGCCGACAGTTTTCACTGCGAAGACGGCATTTTTCACCGACCCCTCCAACTCGAGCGTCGAATTCGGCCGCGACTTCGTCGAATTCGACTTAAGGCGAGGTTTCAAAGCCGCTGAGATCAAGTCGCCTCGAACAGGGAGGAATGGCATGCGACGCATCGCTTTTCTGACAATTCCATTGCTCGCAATCGCTCCGGTTGCTTGCCATGCGGCCCAACCAAAGCTTTCGGAAGTCATTGGCCGTGCGGTCGCAGATCCAGCCCGGCCAGCCAGTTACAAGGCGGCCGACGGCCTTAGAAAGCCGGCTGAAACGCTTGCATTCTCAGGCATAAGGCCCGGAATGTCCGTCGGGGAATTCTACCCTGGAGGCGGGTATTTTACGCGCATGCTGAGCGACGTCGTCGGCCCGTCAGGTCACATATATGCAATCGAAAATGCCGGCTGGAACGATTCGGTCAAGGACGACAGGACCATGCTTGCCGAGGGCAAATGGAACAACGTGTCGCTCGACGTCGAGCCGTTCGGGACGGTGAAGTTTCCCAAACCCCTCGACCTCGCCTGGGTTACTCAGAACTACCACGATCTCAAAATCGCCAAATATGGGAAAGTGGACACTCTCGCCTTCGACAGGGCAGTCTACGCGGCGCTCAAACCCGGCGGGATCTTCTTCGTCCTCGATCACCAGGGTTGGCCAGGAATGACCGACGCGGACATCGAAAAGGTTCACAGGATCGACAAGGCCCAGATCATCCGCGAGGTCACTTCGGCGGGTTTCACTCTTGTCGGCGAGGGTGGTTTTCTCCACCGCCCTGCAGACGACCATCATTCGTCAATCTTCGACCCCAAGATCCGCGGCCATACCGACCAATATGCGGTCAAGTTCATGAAGCCGGCGCGCTAGCAGGGATTCGCAAGGCTCCCCGAGATTGATGGCGCCATCTGAAGCTGCCGATCAAAAGGCTTCGGCCGGGAGCTTCATCAGAGTTTCTGCGCCCGCCTCGATTTTCCTCCTGAGCGCGGTCGAGAGGGGGAGCTCTTGTTCCGCGTAGAAGCGGGCCGTCGTGAGCTTCGTTTCGTAAAAGGCCTTGTCCGGGGCCCCTTCGCTTCCGATCGCTCGCTGGGCGGCCCGGGCCAACTTCAGCCACATCCAGCCGAGCGTCACAAGACCCATCAAATCCATGTACGAATAGGCCGCCGCTCCCGCATTGTCGGGATCCGCCATGCCATTGTGAGCAAGCCAGATTGTCGCGTCCTTAAGGTCGTTCAGTGCGGGCTCGAGCGAAGCTGCGACGCTCGCCGGATCGCCCTCGGCCCTCGCCTCGGCAATGTCGTTTCCGACCAGCTCAAAGTAGGTTCGGATGGCGCGCCCTCCGTCTCGCGAGAGCTTTCTGCCGACCAGGTCCATCGCCTGAACTCCGTTCGTACCCTCGTAAATCTGCGTAATCCGCGCATCGCGAACGAACTGTTCCATCCCGTGCTCGCGAATATAGCCGTGGCCGCCGAGGACCTGCTGAGCATGGACCGCGGCCTGAAATCCCTTGTCGGTCAAATACGCCTTAATGACCGGAGTCACGATTCCGAGCACATCGTCCGCCTCGTTGCGCTCGGCTTCGTCCGGCGATCGGCGATAAAGATCGACGAGGAGCGAACTCCACAGGCAAAGGGCTCGGCCGCCTTCATTCCAGGCCTTCGATTCCATGAGCATCCGGCGAACATCCGGGTGGACGATAATGGCGTCGGCCTTAACTCCGGTCTCCCGCCGGTCCTCGCGAAGCGCCCTGCCTTGCCTGCGCTCACGCGCGTAATTGACGGCGTTCTGGTATGCGACTTCGCCTTGCGCGAGGCCCTGGAGTCCAACTCCAAGACGCGCCGCGTTCATCATGATGAACATCGCCTGGAGGCCCTTCTCGCCCTCGCCCACCAGCCAGCCTTTCGCCCCGTCGTAGTTCATGACGCACGTGGCGTTGCCATGGATTCCCATCTTTTTCTCGAGCGCGCCGCAGGACAGCGAATTGCGCTCGCCCAGCGTGCCGTCGCCGTTCACCAGAAATTTCGGGACGACGAAGAGACTGATGCCTTTGACATTGTCAGGGGCCCCTACCCGCTTGGCGAGCACCAGGTGGATGATGTTCTCGCTAAGATCGTGTTCGCCCGACGAAATGAAGATCTTGGTGCCGGTGATCGAATAGCTTCCGTCGTCATTCGCCTCCGCGCGGGACTTGAGAAGACCAAGGTCGGTGCCGCAGTGCGGCTCCGTAAGGTTCATCGTGCCGGTCCATTTGCCCGTGCTCATGTTCGGCAGATAGCGCTGCTTCAATTCCTCCGAAGCCTTCACATAGAGAGCGGCGATCGCTCCGCTCGTGAGCCCCTGGTACATTTCGAAGCTGTGGTTGGCTGAAAGGACATATTCGCCAATGGCCGTCCCGATGACCTGCGGGAGCCCCTGCCCCCCGAACTCCTCGGGCGCCGTGACGGTCGGCCAGCCTGCTTCGACCCAGCGCCTCCAGGCCTCCCTGAAGCCCGGCGGAGTTGTCACCGAACCATCGTCGGAGCGCTTGCATCCCACCTCGTCGCCGATACGGTTGAGCGGCTGAAGCACCTCTTCGCAAAAGCGGCCGCACTCCTCGAGGATGGCCTCGATCAAGTCAGGAGAGGCATTTCCAAAACCCGGAAGATTGGAATAGCGGCCGATGTCCAGCACGTCGTTGAGCACGAAGAGCGTCTCGCGAACGGGTGCAGAATAGGTGGGCATCAGCTTACCTCCGTGTCAGCAAGTCCTATGCCGACCGCGATAGTCCGTCCAGCCGCTGTAAATGTCGAATGCCGCACATTAGATCGGACCCGAAAGGATGATCATGAAACATTGGATTGCCGCTATCCTACTGACGATCGCTGCCCCTGCTTGGGCAGCGCCCCAGATGCAGACTGCAGTCCTCGCCGGCGGTTGCTTCTGGGGGATGGAGTGGGTGTTCGAGCACGTGAAGGGCGTGACTGGTGTCGTCTCCGGCTATGCCGGCGGAAGCGCCCAGGACGCGAGCTATGACAAGGTTAGCTCCGAAAGCACCGGTCATGCAGAGGCGGTCAGGATCACCTACGACCCGTCACAGGTGAACTATGCCCGGCTGCTCGAAGTTTATTTTACGGTCGCCCACGATCCAACGGAGCTGAACCGGCAGGGTCCGGACGTCGGCTCGAGCTATCGCTCGGCGATATTCCCGCAGTCGGCCGAGCAGGAGCGTTTCGCACGTGCCTATATCGGCAAGCTGAATGCATCTCATCTGTGGCACAGGCCAATCGCGACGCGGATCGAGCATGGCACGTTCTATCCAGCCGAAAAATATCACCAGCATTTCGCCGCCGAGCACCCCTACTTTCCGTACATCCTCGTAAACGACCGCCCCAAGATCGCTGCACTGAGACAGAAATTTCCGGCTCTTTACAAAGGTTAAGGCTGCTAAGCGGTTAAGATTTCACGACTTATTCAGGCCGGGGGCGACAAAGGCTCCCTGCCGCCCTATATGACGCGCCTGTTACACCCAACTGGGTAGCCGGGAACCCGAGAGGATGCTGACGACCAATCCCTTCGACGACGACAAGCTGCGCGAGGAATGCGGGATTTTCGGCATTTGGGGTGCCGACAATGGCGCGAGCTTCGTCGCATTAGGCCTGCACGCGCTTCAGCACCGCGGTCAGGAGGCGGCTGGAATCACCAGCTTCGATGGGAAGCATTTTCATTCGCACAAGGCGATGGGTCACGTTGCGGGAAACTTCGACCGCGACGAGATCATGCGCAAGCTCGCGGGCGGCTCGGCGATCGGCCATGTGCGATATTCGACGACCGGTGAAACCGCGCTTCGGAACGTTCAGCCGCTCTTCGCGGAACTTGCCGAAGGCGGCTTTTCAGTCGCTCACAACGGCAATCTCTCGAATGCGATGAAGCTCAGACGAACTCTCAATCGTCGAGGGTCGATCTTCCAATCGACCAGCGATACCGAGGTCATCATCCATCTCGTCGCGACTTCCGATTGTGAGAACACGCTCGACCGCTTGGTCGATGCGCTGAAGCAGGTTGAGGGCGCTTATTCCCTCGTCGTTCTTACCGACGAGGGGCTGATCGCCTGCCGCGACCCGCTCGGAATTCGCCCCCTTGTCATGGGCAAGCTTGGCGAAGCGACGATTTTCGCAAGCGAGACGGTCGCTCTCGACGTGATTGGCGCGAGCTTTCTGCGCGACGTCGAACCGGGCGAGGTCATCCTCGTCAACGACAGTGGAATTCGATCCTTTCGACCATTCCAGAAGGTCGCACCTCGGCCTTGCATCTTCGAGCATGTCTATTTTTCACGGCCCGACAGCATTGCGGAAGGAGTTTCGGTCTACGAGGTTCGAAAGAACATCGGCGCGGAGCTCGCACGCGAGGCACCCGTTGATGTCGACTATGTCGTACCCGTCCCCGACAGCGGCGTTCCCGCCGCAATCGGCTTTTCCCAGGCGAGCAAAATTCCCTTCGAGCTCGGAATCATCCGCTCGCACTATGTGGGCCGGACCTTCATTCAGCCGATCCAGGAGGTCCGCCATCTGGGAGTGAAGCTGAAGCACAACGCCAATTCGGCGCTGGTCGACGGCAAGAGCATCGTTCTTGTCGATGATTCCATCGTGCGCGGAACGACAAGCGTGAAGCTGGTCCAGATGATGCGCGATGCGGGAGCACGCGAGGTCCACATGCGAATTGCCTCGCCGCCGACTCGGCACAGCTGCTTCTACGGCGTCGATACGCCCGAGCGAGCCAAGCTCCTGGCCGCGCAGATGAACGTCGAGCAGATGCGGGACTACATCAATGCTGACAGTCTCGCTTTCATCTCGATCGAGGGCCTTTACCGAGCGCTCGGGCAAGAGCGCGACAATGCCCAGCCGCAGCGATGCGACGCCTGCTTCACCGGCGCCTATCCAACGGCGCTCACCGACGTGACCGAGAAGGACAAGGGCGTACCTTTGTCCCTGGTGGCAAGCCGCTAATTCTTCAAAAGCTGCCGCCGGCAGCAACTTCCTTCTCAACGTTCCTGCCCTGGAAGCGATGGAACCACGGCTGCCCGCGGAATGATTGGGCGACTACATAGGCCGCGGCGGTCAATGCCCAGGAGACAACCGGTTCCTGCAGGCTTTCGGTGTCAAGAGGGCCCTTGAGCACGAAGGGCCCCCACACGAGAATTGTGATGAGAGCGATCTGCACGGCTGAAATCACGGCTCCGAGGCGCATTCCAATGCCGGTCACAATGAGAAATCCGGTGGCGAGGTAGATGAAACCGGTGAGATAGGCCCACATTCGGGGCACGGGCAGCCATGCCGGTACGAGCGGTACGGTAAGGTTCAAATAAGCGAAGTGCGAAAAGCCAAAGGCGATCAACGCCAGACCGTACAATAGATAGGCAATGCGGCTCCCGGCTGGACTGGCGAGCTTGATGAGGCGTTCGTTGTTCCCCTTTTTGGCCGAGGAGACAAAGAGCATCCAGGCGCCCGCTACAAGAACGAGGCTTTCGCCGCAGGATTGATAGGCCACCTCGACGAGAGGGCTCTTGATGATGAACGGCACTTTGAAGAAAGCAGTCCAGACGATCAGAAAGGCGGAAAGCACGAGAGCGGCTCCGGCAGCCGTTCGGTTCACCAGCAGTCCCGCGCCGCATCCAAGCGAGATGATGGTGCAGGCATAGGCGAGGAGATGGCGCTCGGGCAGGGCTTTCGGAACGCCGGCCCAAATCGCTCCGAAGCCGCCGGTGAGGAGGCCCATGATGCCGATTCCGACCATTGTCAGAGCGAAAATCAGTTGGCTCGGATTCTTCAAATTCATCGCCGCTCCCCAGATTTGAGACTGACGCGAAATTCGCGCCTCGAAGCCGGGTCTGGACCCGTGCTTTTGCGCGGCTAGTAGTGCGCGCGATGATCGACTCGATGACACTTGAAGGCAAGCTCGCACTTGTAACCGGAGCTTCGCGGGGTATCGGCGCCGCGAGCGCCGAGGCGCTCGCCAAGGCCGGAGCCCATGTGATCCTAGTGGGACGCACCTCGTCGGCGCTGGAGGAGGTGGAGGAACGGATTCACGGCGAAGGCGGCACGGCGACCATCGCTCCGATGGATCTCACCGATGGCGAGGGCATTGGCAAGCTTGCAGCGGCGGTCATGGAACGGTGGGAAAAGCTCGACATTCTCGTTCTCAATGCCGCGATGCTGGGGTCACTCACGCCCGTTCAGGACATCGACCCGAAGGAATTTGCACGGCTCCTTGGGCTCAACCTTCTTTCGAACCAGGCGCTGATCGCCGCGTTTGATCCTCTGCTCCGCCGCGCCGACAGGGCCGATATTGTCGCACTGACCTCCTCGGTCGGGCGTGAGCCGCGTGCTTTCTGGGGCGCGTACGGATCCTCCAAGGCTGCCCTCGAGACGCTCCTTGGAGCCTATGCGGACGAGACGGAGTTTACGGGCAGAATTCACGTTCACATCGTCGACCCCGGAGCCACTCGAACACGGATGCGTGCCCTGGCCTTTCCCGGCGAGGAGCCGGAAAGCGTAAAGCCGCCGGAGGTCGTCGCAAAGGCCATCGTCGAGCGGCTGGCCGCGGCTGCTCCCACATATGAGAAAGTGCGAGTCGAAATCGATTAGACGCTTTTTCCGGGAACCGTTGCGCTTGGCTTTCCATCCAAGTCCACACCAAGAACGGGAGGACTGATCGATGACACGCATGCTCTCATTATTGTCGCGGGCGCGCTCGTTTCAACGTCGGCGCTGGCACCGGAAGTCAGAAGCGCGCTCATCGGCACTTTTCCCTTTGCTGGAGTCGATTGCGCTCGGATGAGCGAGCCGGTCGTCACCGACTTCATTGCTCGACGCTCCGGTCAACCTCGCTGATCCAGCAAGGGAAATTGGGAGGGCTTCAGCTTTTCACCATGGTCACTTGCGCAACATCGATGGCCCCGCCGCGAAACCCCCCTTCGCAATACATGAGATAATAGCGCCAAAGATCGTGGAACGAGTCCGCAAAGCCGCCAAGGGCCCCCTGGGCGACCGCTTCGTTGTAGCGCTCCCGCCAGCGTTTCAGAGTCTCGGCATAATCGAGAGCGAAGCCTTCGCGGTCCTGCCATGAAAGCCCGCGTTCCTGGCCGAGCGTGGCGAATTGCCGCTCGTCGAGCAGACAGCCGCCCGGAAAGATGTAGGTCTGGATGAAATCCGCGTTGCGCGCGTAGCGTTCGAACAGGTCGTTCCGAAGGCTGATGAACTGCAGTGCGGCGCGGCCGCCGGCTTTCAGGTTGCGCGCGATACCGTCGAGATAAACCCCCCACCAGCGCCTTCCGACCGCCTCGACCATTTCCACTGAGGCCAGCGCATCGAATTGTTCTGCGGTGTCGCGATAGTCCTGGAGACGCACCTCTATTCGATCGGTCAGTCCCGCATCCGAGATCTTGCGATCAGCCCAGGCTTTCTGCTCGGTCGACAAGGTCAGACCGACGACCGAAGCCCCCCTTCTGGCAGCCTCGATCGCCAAGGTGCCCCAGCCGCACCCGATCTCGAGCAGACGCTGGCCCGCCTTGAGATCGAGACGGTCGAGGAGCGTGTTGATCTTGTGAAGCTGCGCCTGTTCCAGGCTTTCCGCCACGCTTTCGAAGCGCGCCGAGCTGTAAGTCATCGTCGGGTCCAGCCACGCCGAATAGAAATCGTTGCCGAGGTCGTAATGCGCAGCAATGTTCCGTTTTGCCTTTCGCGGAGCGTTGTCGCGCCCGCGATGAGCGAGCGCGTTGACCCAGCGGAACGGGCCCTTGGCCCGCCCGATCTCGCCGAGGGGAGCCGCGTTGGCGGAAAAGATTTCGAAAATCCTGACCGGTTCTGGGCTCGACCATTCGCGAAGGGTCCAGGCCTTGTACCAGCCGACGGATCCCGAGGTCGCAAGTCTTACCAATGCCATCCAGCTCGACAGCTGGACAATCGCCACCGAGCCCTTGCCGCGAAAGCCGAGCCGCCGTTTCGTTCCGTCTGGCAACGTCGCGTCAATGCCCCCGATCTTGAGGCGCTTGTCGATCTCGTCGAGGACTCGAGTGATCGCCGGCGCACTGAGGCGCGCAATGAAGCCGCCGCCGGTTGCGAACCGGCGATCTGCGCGCACCAGATGCTCGCCGCGCGTGCTCATGACGGCGGAGTTATGAACTCGAGCGCGGCTTGTCGAGGCGAATGAGGAAATTGGAGCTTGATGCGCGACCGGATTCGAAGAAGCGCTGGTCGGTCAGAAAGGCCTGGTCGCCCTCCACGACGACCATTGGCATCCGAGACCAGAAGAGAAAGGCGCGGACATGCCTGTCGCGCGCTGCGGCCTGAGCGAGCCGCGGATCGTCGAGGCGTAGCGGAACGATAGCGGGGTCGAGGCTCGCTTGATTGAGGCCGTCGAGGAGGTTGTAGTTGCCAAAACCGCCGACCGTGTCGCCGCGCCAGATCAGTCTCCGCTTCCAGAACTCGAGCGGGACCTCGCTGGCGACAATCATCCGGGCCGGAGCAACGCGCTCGACGAGAGGCCGGGTCAGTGCAACGGCTCGAGCCGAAATCGCGTCGTTAAGGCCGATGTAGAGCAGCATTCCAGTAAATGCCCAGGCCGCCGGGCGCTTCCAGTCGTGCCCCAGCCGTTCCGCGCGCCACGACATCTCGAGGCCGAGGATGAGCATGAGCCAGATCCAGGGATCCACGATGAACAGGGTGTCGGCGTAGAACCAGCGGTGCGAAAAAGGCTCGAGAACCCGCGTGCCGTAGGTGTTCATGAGATCGAGCAATGGGTGGCTAAGGACCGCTAGGAAGCAGCCGAGGAGCAAGCCGCCCAGTCTTAGCGGGCCTTCTTTGTTAGGGCGCAACTTTTCCCAAATCCAAATAATTGCGACAGCCAAGAAGGGCATCGTGACGAGCCCACCGATGCCGTGAGTGAAGCCCCGGTGCGCAGCGATCGGCTGACAGCCAATCGCTCCCGCTACGAAGCTGTCGATATCCGGCAGGTTCGCAGCGATGATGAGGGCCGGCATTGCCCGCGGCGAGAGGCTCTTGAGGCCCATTCGCCCCATCACCGCGCCGACCAGGCTATGGGTGAGATTGTCCACTTAGAAAGCGGGGATCAAATCTGGTGCGGCTCCTTTTCGACCTGCCAGGTCTGGCCCTTGGCGACCAGTGCCTGGAGGTCGGGAGTCTTGCCGGATGCCGCGGCCCGGTTCTGTTCGATGATCGCGCTTTCGAATGTCGGAGCTGGATCCTCGTAAATGACGCCAAGAGCGATCGGAAAGCCTTCGTGAGGCATCAGGATTAGCATGGCCGCCACCTGTCGGTTGGATGGATCATGGACGATGACCGACGGATCATCACCCGAAACAACCTTGAGGCACAGCCGCTCGCTGTCGAGGGCCAGTCCCTTGGTTCCCCCCGCGAAGAGCATCTTCTCGCCGCTCTTCAGCCAGAGCTGTTTCTCGTCGGCCACCCCCCTCTCGGTGAAAGACGCGAAGACATCGTCGTTGTAGACGATGCAATTCTGGAAAATCTCGACGAAGCTCGCACCCCTGTGGGCATGAGCAGCCTTGAGGACTTCGGGCAGATTCTTGTGGACGTCGATCCCTCGAGCGATGAACCGGGCTCCGGAGCCAAGAGCGAAGGCGCAGGGCGTCACTGGCCGGTCGACCGAGCCGAAGGGAGTTGAGGGACTCCTCGTGCCGACGCGACTGGTCGGAGAATATTGGCCCTTTGTCAGGCCGTAGATCTCATTGTTAAACAGAAGGATCTGGCAGTCGAGATTG
Organism: Sphingomicrobium sp.; assembly: GCA_036265105.1. Classification (GTDB taxonomy): domain Bacteria; phylum Pseudomonadota; class Alphaproteobacteria; order Sphingomonadales; family Sphingomonadaceae; genus Sphingomicrobium. The sequence goes on along the minus strand of DATAPR010000036.1, from coordinate 35,344 downwards.
CGGCGAAGGACGTGCATCGTGTGGTTCCCACCGATGCTGAGCGCGTCGCCGTCGCCCGTGATAATCCACACATCGAGTTCGGGATTGGCGAGTTTCACGCCCGTTGCGATCGCCGGGGCTCGGCCGTGGATCGTGTGGAAGCCGTAGCTCGACATGTAATAGGGAAAACGGCTCGAACAGCCGATGCCGCTGATGAAGACGGTCTTCTCGCGCGCTACGCCGAGGTCGGGCATCGTTCGCTGAACGGCCTTCAGCACGGCATAGTCGCCGCAGCCCGGGCACCAGCGGACCTCCTGGTCGCTCGCCCAATCCTTTGCCGTCGTCAGGGTCGTGATGTCGTTCATCCGTGGGGCCTCAGGTAAATTACGAGAAAGACGATGAGAACGAGGAGGATCAGCAGCGGCCAGACATTGATGGTCTTCACGAGGTCCGCTCATCAACATCGACGCCAAGCGCTGCGTTGATGGCCGCCTCGATCTCGGCGATCCGGAACGGATGGCCGCTGACCTTCGTGAGAGGCCTGGCGTCCACCAGGAACTGGTCGCGAAGTACGGTCTTGAACTGACCCATGTTCATTTCTGGCACGAGAACATGTTTGAAGCCCTTTAGAAGAGCGGACATGTTGTTCGGCATCGGCCAGATATGCCTCACATGGATATGGGCAACGTCCAGCCCACGAGCGAGGGCCCTGCGGACCGCCTGGTGGATTGGTCCGAAGGTCGACCCCCAACCGACCACCGCCAGCTCCGCACCCTCGCGGCCAAGACAGATTTCCTGGTCCGGGATCGACTTTGCAATGCCCATGACCTTCCCCACGCGGGTGTTGGTCATCTCCTGATGAACGGCCGGCGAATAATCGATGTTGCCGGTCCCAGGGGCCTTCTCGATGCCGCCGATTCGATGCTCGAGACCCGCGGTGCCCGGCCGGATCCAGGGACGCGCGAGATCCTCATTGCGGGCATAAGGCATGACATTCTCGCCTTCACCGGGGATGCTGTCGAAAAACGTCACTGGGAACGGCTCATACCCTCCCATGTCCGGTACCCGCCAAGGTTCGGCCGCGTTCGCAATATAGCCGTCCGTCAGGAGCATGACGGGCGTCATGTAGCGTGTTGCGATGCGGCATGCCTCGATCGCGCAATCGAAGGCGTCCACGGGTGATCGGGCGGCAATCACCGGGACGGGCGAATCCGCGTTCCGGCCATAGACCGCCTGATAGAGATCCGATTGCTCGGTCTTCGTAGGAAGGCCGGTCGACGGGCCGCCCCTTTGCGAATTGATGACGACGAGCGGGAGCTCGGTCATCACGGCAAGGCCGATACCTTCGGTCTTGAGCGCGATCCCGGGCCCTGACGAGGATGTGATTCCAAGTTGTCCGGCATAGCTCGCACCAATCGCAGCGCAGATGGCGGCGATCTCATCCTCGGCCTGGAACGTCGTGATTCCGAATTCCTTGAGGCGGGCGAGATGGTGGAGCAGCGGACTTGCCGGCGTGATTGGGTAGGAGCCGAAGAACATCGGCAAGCGTGCGAGCTGGCATCCCGCGACGAGACCAAGCGCGAGCGCCTCGGCCCCGGTGACGGTGCGGTAGAGGCCCGGCTCCGCGGGCGCAGGGGCGATATGGTGCTGTTTGAAAGGAGCGCCCATTTCAACGGTCTCGCCGTAGGCGTGACCCGCGTTGAGAGCGGCGATGTTGGCTTCAGCAAGTTCCGAAGCCTTGGCGAACTTGGCTTTCAGCCAGTCGACGATCGGCTTGCGATCGCGGTCGAACATCCAGAGCGCGAGGCCGAGCGTCCACATGTTCTTGCAGCGCAGAGCCTCCTTGTTGCCGAGCCCGAAAGGCTTCACGGCATCGAGCGTAAGCTGGGAGATATTAAAGTGGACCACCTGCCATCGATTGAGGCTGCCATCGTCGAGCGGACTTTGATCATAGCCCGCCTTGGCAAGGTTGCGGGCGGTGAACTCCCCTTCGTCGACGATGATCAGGCCGCCTTCGCGAAGCGCTTCGGCATTCACCTTGAGGGCAGCAGGGTTCATCGCGATCAAGACGTCGGGCTGGTCGCCGGCCGTGTCGATCGCGCATGAGCCAAAATTGATCTGGAAGGCGGAGACACCAAAGGTCGTGCCCTGCGGCGCGCGGATTTCCGCCGGAAAATCGGGAAACGTCGCAAGATCGTTCCCGGCGAGCGCCGTTGAGAGCGTGAACTGACCGCCCGTAAGCTGCATGCCGTCGCCGCTGTCGCCCGCGAAACGGACAACGACTGCATCGTGCGGCGGATTTGCGGTGGCTTCCTTATCGGTGAGAAGATGGGTGGCCGTCGCCACTGACGAGTCCTTCACAAACGCTGGTTCGGGGGGCGCTACTGTAAGCCCCGATGGCACGCTTCGCTACCTTTCTTGTTTCTGATCCAGCGAAGCCTAGGAAGGCGAGAATGACAAAGGACGACCGCTACCGCCGCGGAGTCGGCGTGATGCTTCTCAATAGCGACGGCAAGGTCTTCGTCGGCGCGCGCATCGATAATACCGATGAAGCCTGGCAAATGCCGCAGGGCGGGATCGACAAGGGCGAAGACGATCCTTGGCAGACTGCGCTTCGCGAACTGGAAGAGGAGACTGGAATTTCGCCGCCCCTCGTCGAGCGGATCGCGAAGTGCCCGGAGCGCCTCAGATACGATTTGCCCGAGGAACTTCGAAGCCGCTTATGGGGCGGAAAATATGTTGGACAGGACCAGGATTGGTATCTGGCGCGCTTCCTTGGAACGGATAGAGACGTCGACATCCAGACTGCCCACCCCGAGTTTCGCGAATGGAAATGGATCGATCCGGAAGAACTGCCGAACCTGATCGTCCCATTTAAGCGCGACCTCTATCGCCGGCTGCTCGGCGAGTTCTCGGAATATCTCTAGACATTAGGTTGCCTTATCGTGGTACCGCGCCCTTGCAGGTTAACTCGCTTGGGGGCAGACTGAACGTGGTTTCGGGGGGAGATGTTTGGCCCGTATTTTTCTTAGTTACGCCCGAGACGATGTTGACGCGGCCAAGCAACTGGCAAGCTGCATTTCCGAAGCGGGCCATGATGTCTGGTGGGACAGGCACCTCCACGGCGGCTCGCGTTTCGCGGCGGAGATCGATCGCGCCCTCAAAGGCGCGGAGGCGGTTGTCGTCCTGTGGTCGCTGCATTCCATCGAATCTGCCTGGGTCCAGGACGAGGCCGCCGAGGGACGCGATTCAGGGCGACTTGTCCCCGTTTCCCTTGCTTCTGCAAAACCACCACTGGGGTTTCGGCAATTCCAGACGATCGATCTTGGCAGATGGAACGGTGCCGGCCCGCCCGATGCCCTCGATGACCTGCTCGAGGCGATCGGGCGCACTTCCGGCTCTGAGGCACAGCCGCTCGGCGACGGCAAAGAGGGCAAGCCATCGGGTCCGCAGAAGAGGGCCTCGGTCTGCGTGCTCCCGTTCATCAACATGAGCGGAGAGCGCGAACAGGAATATTTCAGCGACGGCATCACTGAGGACATCATCACCGACCTTTCAAAGGTCTCTGCATTATCCGTCGTGGCGCGCAACACCGCCTTCACGTTCAAAAGTGAGTCGGTCGACGTAAAGGAAGTCGCCAAGACGCTCGGTGTAACTTACGTGCTCGAGGGCAGCGTCCGCAAGGCGGGCAACCGAGTTCGGATCACCGCGCAGCTGATCGACGGGGCGGCCGGAGATCATGTCTGGGCTGATCGCTACGACCGGGATCTCGAAGACATTTTCGCAATTCAGGACGAGATCTCGAAGGCGATCGTGGATGCCTTGAAGGTCAAGCTGCTTCCGGAAGAGAAGAAGGCGATAGAGAACCGCGGCACGTCCAACGTCGACGCCTACAATCTCTTCCTGATGGGTCGTCAACAATGGATCAGTGGCAATTTTGGCGACCCGCGGCGAGACGAAGCCATCGTCCGTCTCTGCCAGCAATCGACAATCCTCGACCCGGATTATGCGCAGGCCTGGGCCTTGATGGCGCTTGCACAGGCGGAACTTCGGTTCGTCCACGGCAGGGATGAGAACGCACTTCCGGCCGCCGAACGCGCGATTGAGCTCAATCCGACCCTCCCCGAAGCGCACTGCATCAAGGCCCGCTATCTCGAAGAGGAGGGTCGTGCCGAAGATGCGGAGAGCCAGATGCGGATGGCGCTAAAGCTCGACCCGAATTCCTGGGAGGTCAATCGCGAGGCCGCGCGAATGTTGTTCCGGCACAATCACCTCAGTGAATCGATACCGTTCTTCGAAAAAGCGGCCTCGCTGATGGACACCGACTGGCACAACCCCCTGATGCTCGTGACCTGCTATCGGTCGACCGGGGACAAGGTGCACTTGAGGGCCTCCGCGCAGCTCACCCTCGCGAGAGCCGAATGCGCGATCGCAAAAGATCCGACCAGCGGCCACGCACTCGTCGCAGGAGCGAATGCGCTGCTGGTTCTGGGGGATGAAGAAAGGGCATTCGACTGGAGCCGCAGGGCACTTCTTCTCGATCCAGACAATCTCGTGATGCGATACAATCTCGGTTGCGCCTTTGCCTGGCAGGGTTCCGCAGAAAGAACGCTCGACATGCTCGAGCCTTTCTTCGAGCGAGTGAACAGCGGCACTCACCTGCGTCACATCGAGGTCGATCCCGACCTCGACCCGGTGCGCGACGACGAGCGTTTCAAGGAAATGTTCTCGTCCGCAAAGCGACGCCTCGGAATAGCGGAGACAGCCGTCGGTGCCTGACCGTCGTGAGGTCTTCATTTCCTACGCCCGGCCGAGCGAGGCCGAGGCGCATCGGATCGCGGAGCAGCTGCGAAGCAGCGGATTTAGCGTCTGGCGTGACGATGAACTGCCGGCGCACAGAGCCTATTCCGACGTAATCGAGGAGCGGCTGAAGTCCGCAAAGGCGGTTGTGGTTCTCTGGTCTTCGGAATCTTCCAAGTCGCATTGGGTGCGCGCCGAAGCCGACAGTGCGCGAGAAGCGGGAACGCTCGTTCAGGCAAGTCTCGACGGCGCACTTCCGCCGATGCCGTTCAACCAGATCCAGTGCGCCGACCTCAAGAATTGGGACGGCGACACCGGATCTGCCGGATGGCACAAACTCGAAAGCAGCGTTGCCTCGCTTGTCAGAGGCAGCAGCGAAACGGAACCGGCCGCGGCGGATGGCCGGCGCGTTCAGAAGGTCCGGGCTTCCATCTGCGTTCTTCCATTCGTCAACATGAGCGGTGACACCGAGCAGGAATATTTCAGCGACGGCATCAGCGAGGACATCACCACCGATCTGTCGAAAATCTCGGCGCTCGAGGTCGTCGCTCGAAACACCGCCTTCAGCTTCAAGGGCCAAAGCCCCGACGTGAAGGAAGTCGCAAGGAAGCTAGGCGTCAGTCACGTGCTGGAAGGCAGCGTTCGCAAGGCAGGAAGCCGGGTGCGTATCAACGCGCAGTTGATCGACGGAGCGACTGGAAAGCATCTGTGGGCCGATCGCTTCGACAGAGATCTCACCGACATTTTCGAGATCCAGGACGAAATCTCCGAAGCGATCGTCGATGCCCTGAAGGTGACCCTGCTCCCCAAGGAAAAGAAGGCGATCGAGCATCGCGGAACCGACAGCGTCGAGGCCTACAATTTGTACCTGATGGCGCGGCAGCAATGGATGTGGGGTAGCTACGGCAACAGCCGCCGGGATGAAGCGATTGTGCGATTCTGCACCCGCGCGGTGAAGATCGACCCCGATTATGCGCAAGCGTGGGCGTTAATGGCGCTCTCCCAGGCGGAGCTGCGCTGGTGGCATGGCAAGGACGACGACCCGATGCCGGCCAGCGAGCGAGCGCTCGAAATCGATCCGGAGCTCGCCGAACCTTACTGCGTCAAGGTCCGGTATTTCGAGGAACTCGGCCAGCATGGCGAGGCGGACAAGTTTCTCGAGCAGGCGGTGGAGCTCGGTCCAGAATCTTGGGAAGTGAACCGCGAGGCTGCGCGGCTGATGTTCCGGCGAAACCAGATGAAGGAGGCGATCCGCTACTGGGAAAAAGCCTCGCGGCTTATGGAGATCGACTTCCACAGCTCGCTGATGCTGGAAACCTGCTATCTCGACCTGAACGACGAGCCGGGCGCATTGGACGCGGCGAGGCGGACCCTGCAGCGCGCCGAAGCCACCCTGGCGAAGGACCCGACAAACGGCTCCGCGCTCTCCGCCGGGGCAAGCTCGCTCATCCTGATTGGCGATGTAGAGAGAGGGAAGGACTGGCTTCAGCGCGCGCTGTTGCTCGACCCCGACAATATGATGGTGCTGTACAATTGCGCGTGCGGCCTCACTTACAAGAACGCCGATCTCGAAGGCGCGCTCGACATGCTCGAAGAATATTTCGAGCGCGTCGAAAGTCCGGGCAACGTCCTTCATGCCGAGATCGACCCGGACATGGAACCCATCCGGAACGACCCCCGGTTCACTCGGATGCTTGCTTCGGCCAAGCAGCGCCTCGGAATGACGCAGGCCGCCGCCGAGTAGGGACGCTGCGCATTCATTTGCCTTGGGGCTCAATGATGGGTCAGGATGCAGGCGCGGTTGGGATCGAAATTCGGGGGATCGTCAGTGGGACTGAGAACCAAGTTCAACCTGTTGCTGCTTGTAGTGGCCTTGGTCGGAGCGGGTCTGTTCGCACTCGCTGCGGAACCGCTCGTTGACGCGGTCGCGCGCGAGGAGGTCCTCCAGAGCTCGCGGATCATGATGGAAAGCGCGGCGGGAGCGCGCAAATATACGTCGGAGCAAATCGCTCCGATCCTCAAGCCGGCGATCGCTCACCAATTCTATCCGCAGTCGGTCTCGGCCTATGCCGCCAAGCGCAACTTCGATGTGATCCATTCCAAATTCCCCGACTACATGTACCGCGAGGCCGCCCTCAATCCGACCAATCCGCAGGACCGCGCGACGGACTGGGAAGCGGACATCATCAATGACTTCAGAGCGCATCCTGACAAGGACGAGGTTTCGCTCGTTCGCTCGACCGCGACGGGCTCTATGCTCGAGCTCGCGAGGCCCCTCGTGAACAAGCCGGCATGCATGGAATGTCACAGCACTGCAGCCTCGGCACCAGCCTCGATGGTCGCACTTTACGGCAACGAGAACGGTTTTGGATGGAAGCCCGGAGAGATTATCGGAGCCCAAATCGTATCGGTCCCGATGTCGGCGTCGGCGGTACGTGCGAGCCACATTCGGAGCCTCTTCGTAATCCCCTTTCTGGCGTTCGTGGTCCTGCTGTTCATATCGGTGAATATTCTTTTGAGCCTCGTCGTCGTTCGTCCCATCGAACGGATGGCAAAGACCGCCGAAGCGATCAGCCTCGGCGAGATCAACACGCCAGAATATCATTATGGTGGTTCCGACCAGATCGGCCGCCTCGCCGCCTCCTTCAACCGGATGCACCGAAGCCTCATCGAGGCTTTCCGGATGATGGGCGAGGATTGATCGGGTGCCCTCTGACGCAACTCAGCAGGACTGTTACTTTCTCAGCTACTCGAGAAGCGACGAGCGGGTTGCGCTTCGGCTCGCGAAGGATCTTCGAGCTGGCGGGATCGCGATGTGGGTTGACCAGTTGGATATCCGGCCGAGCGAGCATTGGGACCGCGCAATCGAGCGCGCCGTCGCCAGCTGCCGGGGCCTCGTAGTCATCGTTTCACCCAGGTCCGTCGCATCCGACAATGTGGCCGACGAAATCAGTTTTGCGATCGACAGTGGGAAAAGCGTGCTTCCAGTGATGATCGAGCGGTGCAGTCTGCCCCTCCGGCTCACCCGGATGCAGGTCATAGACGCAACCGAAAATTATGAGCGAGCGCTTCAGCAATGTCTAAGCGAGCTGACTCGCCGCGCCGGGTCCGCTGAGGAGCGAGAGCTGGCCGAGCCGCCGCGAGAGCGGCTCGCAATCTCTGATGTCGCGAAGGCAAAGCAACATCTCGCTGCCATTCTTGGCCCCATTGCCGGACGCATGGTCGACAAGGCCGCCGCGCGAGCGGGCTCGACGGGCGAGCTCTACAGCATTCTTGCACTCAATATCGACAACCCGTCCGAACGTGCCAGATTCCTGACGCTCGTCCCGGCCGCGACCGTTCGAACTCAATCGCCTCCATCCCCCTCTCCCGTATCCGCTGCTCAGATCCCCGAACAAGCGCAAGCCTCCCCGATCGTCGCTGCCGAGATTGAATCCATGACCCGGCTTATGGCGAACTATATCGGGCCAATCGCCGCCATCGTCGTGAAGCGGGAGAGCCGGATCTCTGCGAGCCTCGAAAATCTCCGGCAGCAGCTCGCGAACCACATTAGTGACGAGGGCCAAAGAGACGCGTTCCTGAAAGAAGCGCAGAGGCAATAGTCTTCCGCAGCACTGTGGTCATCCGCAAGTCGCGCGGCTAGGAGCGCCAGGGATGCGGGGATTGTCGTCAAGCGAACGCGAGGCAGTGGAGCGCGCCCGCGCGGAACCGATGCTCGAGCAGGTTCTCGCTTGGGCGACGGTCAACAGCGGCTCGCGAAATCTTTCCGGCTTGGAGCGGATGGCGGAGCTGCTCGCCGATGCCTTCTCGGCACTTCCCGGCGCGCTCAGACTTGAACATCCTCAGCCGGTCGAGGCCGTCGAAGGCAACGGCAAGTCGGTCAAGATCAAGCATGGCCGCCATCTCCACCTCAGTGTCCGACCAACCGCGCCGGTCCAGCTATTGCTGACGGGACACATGGATACGGTGTTTGGCGCCGATCACGCTTTCCAGCAGGCCCGGTGGCTCGAAAATGGCGTGCTGAACGGCCCCGGCGTCGCCGACATGAAGGGCGGTCTTGCAGTGATGCTCGCTGCGCTCAAGGCGGTTGAGCGAAGCCGGGAGGCCGACAGGGTCGGCTACGAAGTCGTCATCAACAGCGACGAGGAAGTCGGGTCACTCGGCTCCGCCGCCCTTCTCACGCAGTCAGCGCAAGGCAAGCGCGCTGCCCTTACCTATGAGCCGGCCGCGCTTCCAGACGGAACTCTTGCGGGCGCTCGCCCCGGCAGCGGCAACTTCGCGATCGTGATTCGCGGTCGCTCGGCCCATGCCGGTCGCAACCCGCAAGATGGTCGCAATGCATTGCTTGCAGCCGCCGATCTCGCCTTGCGGCTCGATCAGCTCAAGCGCGAGGGCCTGACTGTAAATCCGTCGCGGATCGAGGGCGGCGGTCCGACTAACGTCGTCCCGGAGCTCGCCATCCTTCGCGTGAACCTGCGCCCACGGACTTTCGAGATCGAGAGATCAGCAAAGCGCGAGATTGACGAGGCGATCGCAATCGTTGCTGCGGATCGCGAAGTCGAAATCCAGCTCAGCGGCGGCTTCGGTCGTCCGCCCAAACCGCTAACTCCAGAAACGGAGGCGCTCTTCAACCTTGTCAGGCAGGTGGGAGCGGATCTCGGGCAGGAAATCGGATGGCAGCCTTCGGGAGGCGTGTGCGACGGTAACAATATCGCGGCCTGCGGCGTGCCCGTCGTCGACACGATGGGGGTCCGCGGAGGAAAGATTCACAGCTCGGAGGAATATTTGATCACGGAGAGCCTCGCCGAACGCGCCGCCCTCTCCGCAGCGACGATTTTGCGGCTGATACGGGCCGCTCAATGAGCTACCGCGTTCGCCCCGCCGTCCCCGATGATTTCCGGTCCATTTATCAGATGGCGAAGCTGACCGGAGGCGGCTTTACCAACCTGCCCCCCGAGCGCCAGACGCTCGTTTCGAAGCTCGAGCGATCCCAGAAGAGCTTCTTGCGCAAAAAGGACGGCCAGACCGGCGATCTCTACATGTTCGTGCTCGAGGATCCCAAGACGAAGCGGATCCGCGGCACTTGCCAGGTGTTTGGCCAAGTCGGGGTCACCCAGCCTTTCTATTCTTACCACATGAGCACGCTGACCCAGTCGAGTCCCGAGCTTGGCAACACGTTTCGCAATCAGCTGCTCACGCTGACCACGGACCTGGAAGGATCCTCCGAAGTCGGCGGCCTTTTCCTCCATCCTGAACTGCGCGCCGGCGGATGGGGGGCGGTGCTTGCCCGGAGCCGCTATCTTTTCATGAAGCTTCATCGGAAGCGCTTTGGTGACCGCGTCCTGGCCGAGCTTCGGGGAGTCATGGACGAGGCTGGAAACGCGCCTTTCTGGGATGCTCTTGCAGGCAAGTTCTTCGGCATGAGCTTTCCGGAAGCCGACGAATTCAATGCTGTCCACGGAACACGGTTCATCGCGGATCTGATGCCGAGAACCCCGATCTACGTCGCGCTCCTGACCGATGCGGCAAAAAACGTCATTGGCCAGCCACATCCGAGCGGCAGGGCTGCTCTTAGGATGCTCGAGGAGGAGGGCTTCCACTTTGATCGCTACATCGACATCTTCGATGGCGGTCCGACGGTTACTGCCGATACGGACGATATCCGGACGGTTCGCGAAGCTTCGCGAGAAACGGTCTTCGAAATCGGCGAGGGTGGCAAAAGCAAGGTCCTGGCCGCCGCCGGGCATCTGAAGGATTTCCGCTGCTGCGGAGCGAGTGTCACGAAACTGGGGAAGAAGGGCGTCCGGATCGATTCTGAAGCGGCCGAGTTGCTTCAAGTGGGAGTTGGCGACGAGATCGTGATGGTCGCTCGCTGATGTCGGTTCGGGAGATCAATTTCGACGGCGTCGTCGGCCCGAGCCACAATTATGCGGGTCTGAGCTTCGGAAATGTCGCATCGATGGGTCACGCGGGCGAGGTGTCTCAGCCGCGGGCAGCCGCGCTGCAGGGTATCGACAAGATGCGAGCCAACCTCGCACTCGGCCTCGTCCAAGGCATTTTCCTGCCGCATCCGCGCCCGCACCGCGAGTGGCTCGCCAGGATGGGTACGACTATCGAAGAGGCCGAGCCGGCGCTTGCGGCCAACGCGATGTCTGCCTCAGCAATGTGGGCCGCCAACGCCGCGACCGTCTCGCCGGCGCCGGATACCAGTGACGGCAAATGCCACCTCACTCCAGCCAATCTGCGCACGATGCCGCATCGAAGCCATGAGTGGGGGCCGGCGCTGGCTCAGTTGCAAATCGCTTTCCGGAACGATCATTTCCAGCTCCATCCGCCGGTGCCTCCCGCATTCGGTGATGAGGGCGCGGCAAATCACATGCGGATCACGTCCTTGCACTCCAAGGAAGGCGTCGAAGTCTTCGTCTATGGCGTCTCGGGAGGCGCCTTTCCGGCGCGCCAGCACGTCGAGGCGTCCAAGGCGGTGGCGAGGCTCCATCGGCTCGATCCTGAACGGACACTATTCGTCCAGCAGTCGGCAGAAGCGATCGCGGCTGGGGCATTTCACAATGACGTCGTCGCTGTAGCCAACGAGCACGTGCTGTTCGCGCACGAGCAGGCATTCGCCGATAAACAGGCGTTGCTCGACGCCTGCGAGCGGCTTGTGCCCGGATTTGAGTACGTCGAAGTTCCGGCAGCCGAAGTCCCACTTGAGGATGCGGTGCGATCCTACCTGTTCAACGCGCAGCTGGTAACTCCGCCCGATGGCGAGATGACGCTCGTCGTTCCGACGGAAGTTCAAGCGACGAGATCCATATGGGCGTGGCTTGAGCGGCACCTGGCAGGAAACGGTCCGATCCGCCGGGTTGAACTCGTCGACGTTCGTCAGTCCATGGCTAATGGCGGCGGCCCCGCCTGCCTTAGACTTCGCTTGGTCGCCGATCCATTGAGCGTCGACCCGCGCTTCATCGTCGATAGCGCCAAACTCGACCGAATCGCCGAGGTGGTGGACGGCAATTGGCCGGCGCAAATCCACCACAGCGAACTGCAGCAGCCCTCACTCGTTGCGGAAATCGAGAGGGCTCGAACCGCGCTGCTCGATATAATCGGCATTTTCGAACCGATCTGACGCAAAAAGTCCCGGCGCGGGACAGTTTCCATTCGTTGCCATCATTTTAACCTTGTCTCTTAGGACTTGAATGGCTCAAATCGGCCGTTGTGGGGTTGATACGTTAACGATGGCACCTCTGAGCAAGATCGGCCGGCTGTTCACGATCAAGACGCGCCTTGAGGCGTGGCTCGTGATCTATGCAATCGCGCTCGGCGCCGTTGAGCGCGGCCGGAACTATCTGGAGACCTATCCTGGATTTGGCGGTTGGCTTCTGGCGATCGCATGCACCGGCATGGTGTTCATCGCCGGCGCAAAGCTCTTGGATTCCGTAAAGGCGCCGCAACCGGCCCTCGCAGGCCCCTATCGGGCGTCCCTTCGTCGGCGTCAGGTCAGTGGTCGTAATCGACCCACGCGCCTGCCGACTCGTCGCGTTTCAGAGTCACGGATTTCACGTCACACAGATTGACGTCTGCCCAAGTGACCGGACCTGAGCCGGGGATCGTGGCGCGAATGTCGAATGCGCAATCGGGATTGTTGAAACTGATCGGCTGCTTGGCGCCAGCTGCAGGAGCTTCGCCGAGCGATTTCCAATCCCCTGTTCCCGACCGACGAATGGAAAGCTCGGAAAGGGCGCCGCCGGTACCATTGACCAGGGTGAAGTCAGACGCGCCCGACTGAACCGGCGACGCCGGAGCCAGCAACGAAGCAACGATTAAGGGCCCCCATGCCACGAGCGCCACCATAGACTGGTGGCGCTCGGCAATAAATCGAAGATTTGCTTAGGCGGCGTTGAGCTCGGCGTAGTTCGGCCGGGTTCCGCTCCAGAACACCGGTGCCGGGGCGGGGCCCTGGGTCCCCGCTTCCTTCAAAGGAAGCGCGGTCGAGCAGAATGCGCATTCGGCCGACATGCGGCCGATCAGCCAGTGCGTCCTGCCACAGCCCGGGCAGTGGTTCACCTCGCCGTCGTGATAGACGGCATGATACCCGCGCGCGTTTGGACTGAAGTAGTTACGGCGGGACTCAATCGGGCTCAGCATGGTGCTTTCCTTCGAAACCATTTCAACTCTCAACGAGCGTCGAGTCGTTAGGTTTCAAAGATGATCCGCCGCACGCCCAACCGTGTCATCCTGGCTCATCTGGCTGTTCCACCGCGGGACAACTGGCGATGTCGAGCGCAGTTCGCTCTGGGTTCAACCCATCCGGTGCATCTCTTAACCATCTATTAGGCATTATGGGTTGATGGTCCGGCGGTTCTCTAGCGGAGGGGGGACCAGTGGAGTCGAACGAGCGTTATTATCGGCGCCGAGCGGTTGAGGAACGAATGGCGGCGCAGCGCGCAATGAGCGAAACGGCCCGGGCGTGGCACGCCAAACTCGCTGAGGATTTCGCTCAGCGCGCCATCGCGAGCACCAGCCCCATTAGCTGCAGCCAGAGCATCGTCGCGACCTGATTTCGCATTCCATTCGCGAAAGTCGAGCGGGCGATGAGGGCCCCAATTTAAGAGCGCCGATCGTCCGAGAGCCGACGATCGCAGCCCCCTGCATCCCACATTTCGAGCTTGGTTACTCCGATGGTCCGCGGAGCATGTTCCGCACCCTATGTCCGGTACGGACCTGCAAAGCGTTGGCGCGCCCGGAAGGATTCGAACCTCCGACCCCCAGATTCGTAGTCTGGTGCTCTATCCAGCTGAGCTACGGGCGCGCGGATCGGCGCAAATTCGTGCGCCGCGGAGGGCCGCGACATAAGGGTGCCGGCCGATGTGCGCAACCCTGACGATTGCCTGTCCGATGACGCGCCAATAAAGCAATTGAGAATGCACGCGCGGCTCTATTTTTTGCTGGCAACTATTACTTTGAACGCCTGCTCGGCAGCGGGTGGTCCCTACCCTTCGCTCCGGCCTCGAGCGGCCGAAGCGATCGATCCCAGGATCGAGCCTGCCCATCCAATCAACAATCGGCCGGCCACGCCCGCTCTTGCGGCGCAGCTTGAAACGCTCGTCGAGCAGGCACGAGCCGGAGAAACCGCCTTCGGGCCTGCCGCAACCGAGGCGGAGCGGCTTGCCGCTGGTGCAGGGGCGTCCAAAAGTGAGAGCTGGATCGCCGCTGAGGAGGCTCTGTCCGCGGCGATTGCGGCGCGCAAGCCGACGGCCATGGCCCAAGCGGATATCGATGCTCTCGGCGCATCCGCGCTCCAGACCCAAGGCGGAATCGCGCCCAACGACCTGAAGGCAATCAATGCCGCCTCGGGCGAGGTTTCCGAAATTGCTCGTGGGCAGACCGACCGAATTGATGCGATTCAGAAGAGACTGGGTCCTTAGCCCGGAGGGAGAGCCTCAGCCGCCGAGCGCCTCGACTCCGCGCAGGACAGCGTCGAGTGCCTCATCGACATGCTCGAGGTGCGTACGGAAGCACAGGATCGCGCAGCGCAGCCGGTAACCGCCATCGATCCGGGTGCCGCTTAGCATGACCCGGCCTTCGTTCTGGATGTGATCCATGAGGCGCTGATTGAACTCATCGACGTCAGCGTCCTTGGGAAGATATCGGAATGCTACGACTGAGAGGTCGGGCACCGGACCCGGGTCAAAACCTTCGATTTCAGAGAGTCGCGCATGGAAATATCTTGCAAGAGCAAGCTTTTCCGATTGCGCAGCCCGAAATGCTCCGATCCCGGCAACTTGCAGCGGCAGCCATAGTCGAAGCGCCCGAAAATGGCGCGTGAGCTCGGGCGAAAGATCGGAAGGTGACGGGCCGACGTCCGTCTCGGCGAACGGGCGGATGTAATCCGCGCTGGCGCTGAAAGCATCGAGGAGGAGGCTGCCGTCGCGAACAACGGCCGCGCCGGTGCCATACGGCAAGAAGAGTGTCTTGTGCGGATCAAGCGCCACGCTGTCGGCAAGCTCAATGCCTCCAAGGCGGGCTTTGCCTTCCTCGCACAGTGCAAATAGGCCGCCATACGCGCCATCGACGTGAAGCCACGCTCCGTGGCGCCGGGCAATCTCGGCAATCTCAATGATGGGATCGATCGCGCCTGTATCGACGGTCCCTGCCGATGCGACGATGAGCCACGGGCGGATCCCCTTGCGTTGATCCTCGTCGAGCGCCTTCTCCAGCTCCGAAGCGGACATCCTGTAAGCGTGGTCGGTTGGGATCAGGCGCCGCGGCGAGCGGCCGCGACCAGCGATGTTCAGGGCCTTTTCGATGCAATGGTGGGCGAAGCGCGTGAGATAGATTGCGCCCCCGCCCTCCCTGTCGCGCGCTTCTCGGGCAGCAACGATGGCGGTGAGGTTCGCCATGCTTCCGCCAGACGTCAGCGTTCCTGCCGCCTCTGAGGGATAACCGATGACATTCGAAAGCCAGCTCGTGCAGGCATTCTCGATCCGAACGGCTCCCGGTGCGGCCGGAGCGAAGCCGGAATATTTGTTGGAAGCGGCGGCGAGCATGTCGCCAAGCGCCGAAAAGAAGAGGCCGCCGCCCGGAATATAGCCCATGAACCGCGGCGAGGTTGTCGCAATACCCGGACGGTCGATGCACGTCCCGACGTAGTCGAGGACGGCCGCAGCGGCCCTCCCCTCCTCCGTAAACTCGGGATCCAGCCGCTGACTGAACACTTCGGAAGCGGGTCGAAGACTGGGGGCGGTTTCCACCTGATCGAGGAAGGCCAGGACGTGCTCAAGAGCCTGGCTTCCGAGCTGGCGGCGCTCTTCGCTGCCAGGCTCCAGTGGCGCCGACTCCCCGCGCAGCCGGTCGATCTCGACGCGCAGCTCGTCGATCACGCGATCAGTCGAGCGGCGTCGACCGCGTGATAGGTAAGGATGCCAGTGGCTCCAGCGCGCTTGAAACCGAGCAAAGTCTCGAGAATGAGGGCGTCGCGATCGCCGGCGCCAGCCGACGCGGCATGCTCGATCATCGCATATTCGCCAGACACCTGGTAGACGAACGTCGGAACACCAAAGGCGTCCTTCACTCGCGCGACCACGTCCAAATACGGAAGACCGGGTTTCACCATCACGAAGTCTGCGCCCTCGGCGAGATCGAGTTCGACTTCACGCAGCGCCTCCTCAATGTTCGCCGGATCCATCTGGTAGCCGCGCTTGTCACCCTTGAGGCGGCCGAGCGAGCCCACCGCCTCGCGGAACGGTCCGTAAAAGGCCGACGCATATTTGGCGGCATAGGCCATGATGGCGACGTTCTGATGCCCACCCGCTTCGAGAGCGTCGCGGATCGCAGCCACACGGCCGTCCATCATGTCGGAGGGTGCAACGATGTCAGACCCGGCCTCAGCCTGGACGAGTGCCTGCTGGACCAGAAGCTCGACCGTATCGTCGTTGACGACGTTGCCGAGCGCATCGACCAACCCGTCGTGCCCATGCTCAGTATAAGGATCCAGCGCGACGTCTGTGAGAATTCCGATCTCGGGCGCCGCGTCCTTGATCGCTCGGATCGCGCGGCAGATGAGATTGTCGCGATTGAGTGCCTCCTCGGCTCGGTGGGTCCGAAGCTCCTCCGGCGTGTTTGGAAACAGAGCGATGCACGGAATGCCGAGATCAGCTGCCTCGCGCGCCCTTGCGGCAATTCGGTCGATGCTCCAGCGGCTGACGCCCGGAAGAGCGGCGATCGGCTCCTTCCGGTCACGCCCTTCGCAGATGAACAGCGGCCAGATGAAATCCGACGGGTGAAGCCGGTTCTCGGCGAGCATCGAGCGCATCCAGGCGCTCGATCGCCCGCGGCGCATCCGGAGATTGGGGAAGGAAGCCGTCGTCATTTGCAAAGGCGATTAGCCTCCGCTCACCCGTTCGTCACCCCGCCGGGTTGAGAGCTCCCCCGGCTTCCCGAGTAGCGAGCGCCTCCTCGGTCGTTTCCTCCTCCGGGCATGGCTCCCCGATGGTCATGCGCGCTTTCCTCCATCCGCCCTGTAGGTAATAGCCGATCGCCAAGGCGACATTGGCAAAGGAGCTGACCGGGAAGCTCCACCAGATGGCGTCCGCGCCAAGCCAATGGTTGGTCGCGAAGATGAAGCCGAAACGCACCGGCAGCAGTCCGATACAAAGAATGATGAGAGGAGCCCAAACGGCCCCGTTTGCGCGGACCGTCGCAAACAGGACCATCGTGATTCCAAACAGGATGAAGTTCCAGGTCGCAACGACATGGATGTGCCGCGCAATCGGGAGCGCCGGGCTGCCGCCGCCCATGAACAGGGCCATCACCGACCGGTCGGAAAGCGTCAGCAGGACGACCAGAGCCGCAGTGATAAGGACAGAGTAAATGATCCCTGAGCGCGTGACTGCGCCGACCCTGTCCCAGAGCCCCGCGCCGATGTTCTGGGCAACCATCGCGCTGACCGCGGCCCCAAGCGCCATCGCGGGCATCTGGACGTAGGTCCAAAGCTGCATTGCAACTCCGAACGCCGCGGCTGTATCGACCCCGTGCCCGTTGACCAGCCCAACCAGCGCAAGCGCCGAGATCGAGATGACAATCATCTGAATCCCCATCGGGAGGCCTTTGACGACTATCGTTTTGATTATCGCGGCGTTCGGAAGCAGGAAGCGCAGCTCGCGCCCTCGAAGTCGAAGCGGCAGGTCGCGTGCATAGATGAAGATGAGCAGCGCAACGAGCGCCGCATAGTTGGCGATCAGGGTCGCGGTTGCTGATCCGGCGATGCCGAGCCTTGGCGCAGGCCCCAACCCGAGGATGAACACAGGGTTCAGTCCGCTATCGAGGACGACTGCGACCATCATGAACCACAGCGGGGTGAGGCTGTCTCCAGCACCGCGCAGACTCATCATCAGCATCGTCAGGAGAAGGAGCGCCGGCATGGCGAGGAAGATCACTCGCAGGTAGGCAAGCGCGAGCGGTGTCGCGGCAGCCGGGGTCCCCAGCAGCGCGAGAATCGCAGGACACAAAAACCAGCCGGCGACGGCGACGACGATCGTGATCAGAAGGAAGGCGCCGGCGGTAGTACCGACGACCCGGCGTGCCTGTTCGACGTCACGTCTTCCGAATGCCTGACCGACGAGAATCGTCGCGGCCATCCCAAAGCCGAATACGAACGAGATGAGCAGGAACATGACGATGTTCGCGTTGGAGGTCGCCGCAAGGGCGCTTTCGCCGAGAAAGCGGCCGACCCAGATGGAGTTGACCGTGCCGTTCAGCGACTGAATGATCGAGGAGGCGAGCGTCGGCAGAGCGAACTTAAGGAGGGTCGGGCCGATACTCCCCCTGGTCAGATCGCCGCGCGTCGATGGCCCTTTTCGGGCTTCTGACTCTGCCATTGTTCTCCCTCACCCCAGCGACGGGGCTTTCATGCGGACGAACGCTTACGTCCCGATTCCCGCTCGAGCAGCGGTTTAGCCCAATCTCTCCAACGCGGCACGAAGGCGTTCGGCTTCGGCCGATTTCGCCTCATGATCCAAGCGCGCCTTTTCCACCGCCTCGGGCTTGGCGCGCTCGGCGAAATTCGGATTGCCGAGGCGCTGCGCGAGGCCGTCTCTTTCTTTTTCGGCCGCTGCGGCGCCCTTGGAAAGGCGCTCACGTTCCTCACCGATGTCGATCACTCCCTCGAGAGGCAGCGCAAAGGTTGCCTCGTCCACGACCAATTGAGCAGCGCCCGCTCCTGGGAACGTCGAAAGTTGGATCGAATCCAGCCGCGCCAGGCGCGAGATCATCGAATGATTCTTGTCGAGCCTGCTGGCAGTCTCGTCCGACGCGTCTGCGGCGAACAGGTTGAGCTTGGCTGAAGGGGGCACATTGAGCTCGGTCCGGGCAGACCTGATCTCGCTCACCAGCCGTACGAGCCAATCGAGCTCCTGCTTTGCATCGGGATCGACCTTCGCCTTTGGATCACACCATTTGGCCACGATCAGATCACAGGGCCGCTCGCCCATCGCGTGCCACAGCTCTTCGGTGATGAAAGGCATCAGCGGATGAAGCATCACCAGGATCTGGTCGAAGGCCCAGCCGGCGACACGCTTCGTCTCCTCGTCGAACGCGCCTTTCACCAGTTCGACATACCAGTCGCAAAAGGTGCCCCACACGAAATGATAGATGGCGTCGGCCATGTCGTCGTAGCGCAGGTCATTGAAGGCTCGGTCGAGCTTTGCGAGCGTCTCCACGACTTCACCGATGATCCAGCGATTGACCGGAAGTTCGGCTCTGGGCGCAGCGACGCCATCGCTCGCCCCGACGCTGTTCATTTGCAGAAAGCGCGCAGCGTTCCACAGCTTGGTCGCGAAATTGCGATAACCCTCGACCCGCCGTTCATCGAGCTTGATGTCGCGGCCCTGGCTTTCCATCGCGGCCAGTGTGAAGCGGAGTGCGTCGGCGCCATATCTGTCGATGAGCCCGATCGGGTCTACGGTATTGCCCTTCGACTTGGACATCTTTTGTCCTCGAGCGTCGCGGACCAGTCCGTGGAGATAAAGCGTACGCCATGGCGGCTCACCCATGAACTCGATGCCCTGCATCGCCATTCGAGCGTCCCAGAAGAAGATGATGTCGAATCCTGAAATGAGGATGTCGTTTGGGTAGTGGCGGCGAAGATCGTCAGTCTCCTCCGGCCAGCCGAGCGTGGCAAAAGGCCAGAGCGCCGAGGAGAACCAGGTATCAAGCACGTCCTCGTCCTGGCGAACCGCCTTTCCCCCTGCCTGCGCCTTCGCCTCCTCTTCGCTCTCGGCGACGAAAACATGGCCATCCTCCGCATACCATGCAGGAATCCGGTGCCCCCACCAGAGCTGGCGCGACACGCACCAGGGCTGGATGTTCTCGAGCCAGTTGAACCAGGTTTTCCCCCAGCTCTCGGGTACGATTCGAACCTCGCCGTTTCTAACTGCCTGGATCGCGGGCAGAGCGAGCTTGGCCGCCTCGACATACCATTGGTCGGTCAGCCACGGTTCGATGATGGCGCCCGAGCGGTCGCCGAACGGCGTCGGGATTACCCGGTCCTCGACCCGCACCAGCGCACCTTCGTCATCGAGCTTGGAAACGATTGCGCTCCGCGCATCCTCGCGAGAAAGACCGAGCAGGTCCTTAGGAATAAGTCCGTCAGCGGTCTGAACGACGAAGGCCTCAGCATCGAACATATTGAGCATGTCCGCGGGTTTGATCCCCGCGCGCTTGCCAACCTCGTAATCGTTGAAATCGTGGCCCGGCGTGATCTTGACCGCCCCAGAGCCGAGCTCGGGGTCTGCATGTTCGTCGGCGATGATCGGAATCAAGCGGCCAGTGACCGGATGCCTGATCTGCTTCCCGATCAGTGCCCGATAGCGCTCGTCGGTCGGATGAACCGCAACCGCCATGTCGGCGAGCATAGTCTCGGGCCGGGTCGTTGCGACCTGGATCGCACCCGATCCATCGGCCAGCGGATAGCTCAGGGTCCAGAACTTGCCCTGAACGTCCCTCGTCTCGACCTCGAGATCGCTGATCGCAGTCTGAAACTTGGGGTCCCAGTTCACCAGCCGCTTGTCGCGATAGATGAGCCCTCTCTTATAAAGCTCGACGAACACTTTGGTCACCGCGCGAACGAAGCCCGGATCCATCGTGAACCGCTCATGGCGCCAGTCGCACGAGGCACCGAGGCGGCGAAGCTGGCGAGTGATCGAACCGCCCGATTGGGCCTTCCATTCCCAGATGTGCTGAAGGAAAGCCTCTCGGCCGATCTCGGGACGGCTGAGACCCTGGCTCTCGAGGTTGCGCTCGACGACCATCTGCGTCGCGATCCCAGCGTGGTCCGTGCCGACGACCCAAAGGGCATCCTTGCCGAGCATTCGCTCGCGGCGGACGAGCACGTCCTGAAGCGTATTGTCGAGAGCATGGCCGATATGAAGCGAGCCGGTCACATTGGGCGGCGGCATGACGATCGTCCAAGGCTTCGCGTCAGGCCGGTCTGGGCGGAACAGTCCTTCGCCCTCCCAATGCTCATACCATTTTTGCTCGATCGCGGTCGGATCGAAGGTTTTGGAAAGCTCGCTCATGACCTCGCGCGGTTAGCGATGCGGCGATGCAGCATCAACCTCGCTCGCCATGGCCGGGCGGCGTCGGCAGAGCGTCCGGTACGGCTTGTCCCTGCCCAAGCCACTGCCGCATCCAGCCGAAGACTTCATGGTACCATTGAACCGAGTTCTTCGGCTTCAGAACCCAGTGATCCTCGTCGGGGAAGACCAGCAGTTTCGAGGGGATGTTCCGGCGCTGGAGAGCGGTAAAGGCTGCGATTCCCTGGGTATAAGGAATTCGAAAGTCCCGCTCGGACGTGACGACCAGCTGCGGGGTTCTCCAGTTCTTGACGAAGTCGACCGGATTCCACCGTTCGAACTCCTGGGGGGTCTCATAATAAGGGTGACCGCCGTGCTCCCACTCGTCAAACCACAGCTCGTCGGTTTCATAGGCCATGGCGCGAGCATCGAAGACACCGTCGTGCTGGACCAGGCACTTGAACCGGTCGGGCCAGTTCCCCTCGATCCAGTTCATCATGTAGCCACCGTACGAGCCGCCGAGCGCGCAGGCGTTATTCGCCTCGAGCTGAGGATCGTGGGCAGTCGCGTAGGCGAGCCCCTTCTGAAGATCCTCGAGCGGCCAGCCGCCCCAATTGCGATTGATCGCGTCCTGGAAGGCCTGGCCGTAGCCGGTGCTCCCGTGGAAATCGACACTGACCACCGCATAGCCAGGAGCGCTAAACAGCCGTGGGTTCCATCGGTAGGACCAGCTGTCGCTGAAACTTCCCTGCGGCCCGCCGTGAACGACGAAGGCGATAGGAAGCGGAGCTCCGTTATTGGCCGGCTTCAAGGTCCAGCCCCAGACCGTGTCGCCGTTCGCCCCTGCAAAGCTGAATTTTTGAAGTGAGACAGGGTCAAGCTGCGCGACAAGGTCGCGGTTGAGATCGGTCAACCTCGATGGAGTGCCGCGAGTGTCCAGTCGGTAGAGATCGTCGGGGGCCATCATGCTGTTCATCGTGACGATGGCCCCGCCGCCGATCAGTGCATGGACGTTGCCGTAGCTTCCATCGCCGGTCAGGCGCGTCACCTTGCCACTTGCAACATCGACACGGAAAACGGGCGTTTCGAGCGTATCTTCTGCGGTGACGAGGATGGCGCGAGCGTCCTTCGTCCATTCGATCGACCCGACCGAGCGGTCCCAGGACTGGGTCAGCGGGCGTACCTGGCCCGAGCCGAGATCGCGAAGCATCAATACACTGCGATCAGATTCGTACCCTGGCCGGGCCATGGCGACGTAGGCGAGCGTGCGCCCGTCGGGCGAGACGCTTGGAAGCGTGTCTGTCGCCTGATTCTCTTGGGTGAGGTCTACCGGCGGAGCGCTTCCGTTCGAAGGCGCCGCAAAGATGTCGAAATTGGTCGACAGTTCCTCGGTTCGGCCGGCTTGGCGAAGCGCGAAATAGACGGTTCGCCCGTCGGACGAAAAAGCAATCTCCTCCCCGCCGCCAAAGGGCTTCGATGGGCTGTCCCCAACGAGCTGGCCTTCGATCGGAACGCCCCCTCCGACCAGCCTTCCGCCAGCCACCGGGAAGGTGAACAGCCTTGAGCGCACACCAGGCTCAACCCAGGTGTCCCAGTGCCGGATGAAGAGCTGGTCGAAGGTGCGGCCTGAGCCGATCTTCGTCTCTTTGGGGAGATCCGCGCAGTTGAGGCTCGAGCAGCGAAGGTCGCGGTCGGCCCAAATCACAACCTCGGTGCCCGAAGGCGCCACTTTGAACCCGCCGATATCGCCCTTGAGCTCGGCGACCTGCACAGGCTTGCCGCCAATCGTCATTCGAAAGAGTTGGTCCTGGTCTTTGACCGGCATCAGGAACCAGAGCGAACCGTCGGCTCCGAAAAGCGCGTCATGCCCTTTTTCCGCGCCCACGATCGGCTGCGGGATCGAGTTCGGTCTTGCGAGGTCGAGAAGATAAAGGGTGTTGGCGCGCTTGTTCTTGCTCCAATCGGTCGCGGAGACGGTGAAGACCGCAAAATGACCGTCGGGCGAAATGTCTGGAGAGCCCAGACGATGCATCGACTGAAGGTCCATCGCTGTCATCGGTCGGGCAGCTGCGGGAGAGACCGCTATTGCGGCGATTGAGGCGATGAAGAGGAGCGCTGGCTTGATCATGACGCAGGCGTAGCAAAGGTACGCTGGCGTGCAAGAACTAGAGAGGGCGGCCGGTAATCCTTGAGATCTCCCGCTTCACATGCTCTTCGACCATTTGTGGGAGATGATCGTCGAGCCATTGCTTCAGCATCGGCCGGAGCATTTCGCGAACCATATCCTCGAGTGGGTTGACCTGCGGAGCGGCCGGAATGGTCGCGGCGACTGTCTGGAGCTGCTCGAGCGCGTGACGGCTCTGTCCCGCGACCCCCTCGTCCACCAGCGGCGGTCCGAGATCTACGCTTGGCGCGAGCCGCTCGTTGAGCTCCAAGACGTCATCCTCGAAGTTTGAAGTCTCCTCGAGGAGCGGCTCCTCTTCGATCGCATCGACTGGCTGGACAGTCGTTCGCAGTTCCTTCTCTTCGGCGATCACTTTTTTGATCGACGCGAGGATATCTTCCATCGAGGGTTCGCGGCCGGCCTGCATGGATCGACGATAGCTTCAATGCGCCGGCTGAGTCACGCCTAACGTCACAAACAGACCCGAAACTTCGGCTCAGCCCCTTTCGGGAGACTGGGCCGGCGCCGGTTTCGTGGTCGTGCCTGTGGAGCTGGGCTGGGGCGTTACTCCGCTCGAGGTCGGCGGAGCTGCATTGATTCCCGCCGGTTCGATCTGCGGTGTGAGGATCGGGTTCGGCGGCATCTCTTGCGGGCTCACCGTCCGGGTCGCCGCAGGCACGTGCGTCGGATCGCTCGCCCAGTCGTTCCAGTTGTTTGCAACACGCCGATAATTGCCGAGAGGATCGTAGAGTGGGCCACCGTCAAGACCCAGATCCTGCGCCTGAGCCTGGCCCATCGCGTTCAATAGCTGGAAGCCGGCGACATAGGCATCGCGCTTCGCGGTCACCAGCGAGACCTGGGAGTTCAAGAGGTCCTGCTCGGCATTGAGGACTTCGATGATCGTGCGCGTACCGACGCTCTGCTCGGCGCGGTTGCCCTCGAGTGCGAGCTCGTTCGCCTGGACCCCGACGGTTTGAGCCTGAATCGCCTGCTGCGCGGCATCGTAAGTGGCAAATGCGGCCCGAGTCTGCTGGACGACCGCACGTTCGGTGCCGACCACCTGCTCGCGAATCTGTCCTTGCTGCGCCTGAGCCTCGCGGATCCGAGCCGCCGGAAGGCCGCCCTGGAAGATCGGGATCGATGCGCCCAGACCGATCGTGGTCTGGGTGCCGCTGTTCGGGAAGCCGGTCGGTGAATTGCCGGCGAGATTCGTCAAATAATTGCCGCTGGCCTGCGCAGAAATCGTCGGGAGCCTGCTCGCTTTCGCAACGTTCACGTCATAGCCCGAAGCGATCTCCTGGCGAGTGATCGAAAGGAGATCCGGATTGCTCGCCAAAGCGATGCGAACAGCTTCGTCCGCGCTCGCTGGCAGCGGCGGAAGAGGAGGCGGAGGTGCAAGGTCACCGGGTGGGTAGCCGATCTGCTGGCGATAGGTCGCTTCGCTCGCGGTCGAATTGCCCTGCGCGGTTGCGAGCTGCGCGTAGCCCAGTTGCAGGCGGGCCTCCGACTGGGCGACGTCGGTGCGAGTCAAGTCGCCAATCTGGAAGCGGTCGCGCGTCGCATCGAGGTTCGTCTGAAGCACCTTCACATTGTTCTGGTTCAGTTCGACGATCGCCCGGTCGCGAATGACGTCCATGTAGGCGGAAACCGCGTTGGTGAAGACGTCGCCCTCGACGGCGCTGAGCGTGGCGCGCCCCGCTTCCACCCGCGTTTCGGCGGCTTTCACATTGTTCCGGACGCTGCCGCCGTTGAACAAAGGATAGCTCACCGTGGCTCCCAGCGTGAGCGTTGGTCCCTTGCCACCGGTGACCAGAATGCCGGTCTGAGTGATATTGCGATTGACGTCGACTGTCGCGCTGACCTGCGGCCGACCGGCGGCCTTGGCGATCGCGACTTCGGCATCGGACGATTCCAGGGTTTGGCGCTGCGCGGTCAATGTCGGATTGGTTCGGTAAGCCGAAACGAGCGCGTCGCGCAGCGTATCGGCGCTCGCGGTGCCCCCCATTAGGGCAGCGATCAGCGACCCGGTCAGAATCTTGCGAACCACTCGAGAAAACCTCTTCTAAAAAGTGAATGCCTTGGGCCGCGAGAAGCCCGGAAGTGCCGGGACTCCGGCATCGCTCATAGACAAATAGCCAAATGCCCCGCCAGCCTTTCGACCGACGATCAGCCGTGTAATTCCGCGGTCGACGAGCGAGACTCCAAGACGACCCCCGTTGGCCAGCTGGTCGACGATTGGATCTGGAATATATTCCACCGCGCCATCGATCAGGATCTGGTCGTAAGGCCCGTCCCTTTTCCAGCCGGCTTCGAGGGGACCCTCGACGACCTGAAGACCGTTCTGCCTCGCTTCTGCGGCGAGCTCGGAAGAGGTTTCCAATGCTGTGACGATGAGCCCCATCGCCTGGAGGACCGCCGCGGAATAGCCAGTTCCTGCACCAATTACGAGCGCTCGCTGGCCTCGGACAACCATCATTTGGGTGAGAAGGGATCCGAGCACCGCTGGAGCTGGGAGAGCTCGTCCATCGCCCATCATCACCGAGCGGTCGACATAAGCGAGCGCGCGCGTGTGCGCCGGGAGAAAAGTCTCCCGCTCGATCTTTCCCATCGCCCCGAGCACCAGGGGATCGGTCACGCCCTGCGGCCGAAGCTGGTTCTCGACCATGGCTGCGCGAGCCGCGGCGAAGTCTGGAATCGGGGCTTGTACGGTCATTGCTGTTATATGCCGCTAATACACTTTGAGTTCAAGACGGTGGCGCGCTCATATCGGGAGGTTGGGATCACGCCAACTCCTCTTTCATCCGAAGACATGTGGCCGACGCACTGGACTTGACCGGATGGCAAGCGTCGCGGCAAAGACCCGATCACCTTCCGGCCCGATGGCGGAGTGGTTACGCAGAGGACTGCAAATCCTTGCACGCCGGTTCGATTCCGGCTCGGGCCTCCACCCACACTTAAGTCATTGAGTCTCCATGGTAATACGTCGATATAACGGCGGAATTCGCGGTGATTTTGGACCCGAAACCGTCTGAGGAGACTCGCCTCTCCCGGCCGATTAGACCCGAAATCGCGCGCCGGTCTCCGCCGCGAAATTCCGGCGCACGGTTTCGCTTTTGACCCCATAATCTCGACTCTTGATTGTCCGGTCCTGACCAGCCACTGTTCGAGAATGGACACCGACGGGGCTTGAGCCCGCAGGTTTCCTCCAGAGCGAGTGACGGATCCTTCGCGCAGCATCAACCGAAAGACTGCAACAGCCATGCCAAATGGCTATGGCCGTTCTCAAGTTGTCGTTTCAGACGAGCACATTTCCTTCCGGCCGAATCAAACGTTCAGTCCTCTGCAATTCATTGACCCTGAGCCATCCGCAACCGGAACTCGGCACACTCACAAGCTTGTCCTGAGAATTCGTCGGGGAAGCGAAGAACCGCAGCTTCAATCGTCTGATCCAGCAACCCTAATGATTGCAGCCTCTGAAACCCAGACTGAATGTCGCCGCTCACGACGAGCCTTTCGATAGCACCGCGCAAGCGCTGCCACTTGAGCAATAGTCAGCTACTCACCTCAAACAGATTCGAACTGCGCCGTTCATTTGAACGGTAACAACCTGCGCGCCGGTGCGAAAATCAATCGTTCGACTGCAGGCTGGCTGGTGCGTTGCGGAGGCCCAATGTATGTCCTCAATAACAACTCCATCGTAGAGGCCCGCGGCGTATACGATGACTGCAATTGCGGTGCCCAGGACGAATATCCCGGTGGCACGACCGACTAACGATCCCGTCTTGCTCAGCTGATCGCGTCTAAGCCTAGCCAGATCGCTCCGAAGGCGCGAACCCGCTCCGATTACGGTGCGCGCGCGGCCAGGATCGGGGCTGAATGGAGTCGAAGCAAAGTTGCCGCCGGTCAGCGCATCAAGGAACTCTGCTTCAAGGATCTGCAGCACCGACACCGTCGCCAATTCATCATCGGTGCAGGTGCTACGAATGGCAGCCAAGGCTGATCGCACATCGCTGTCGAATAGGAGAACTTTTGCTTCGAGATCCCGAATGGCCGCGACATTTGAACAGGTCCAGTACTCCACTCCCGCCGACACGGCCTGTCGAATATCACTCCTCGTTTCATCGAAACTCTGAGTGATGTGATCGCGAAGCGTTTTGAGTCGCTCAGCCCGAGTGTTCAGGATGAAGGCGAGCAAGGTAGTAGCAACCGCGGACCCGACCAATAGGGTCAGGAGCGCGTGTAACCCTTCTAGCATTCCTTAAGCGGCCCCAGCGTCCCGAGCGTACTTGTAGGCCATAGGAATGTAGACCTGAAGCTCCGGCTCCGACGTCCGAACTCTCAGTTTGGCGCCAATCGCGGCGACGGGAAGCATGTGATGGCGGATCAGCCCACCGAACACTTCTTCCCAGAACGACGAAGGTAGGCCGGCCAAACCATCGAGATCAAGCACGACCTCATCGTTGCCTTCGAGCAATGGTCCGAGAAAGTCGTCACGAAATCGTGCACCATTGAATGGCCCATCGTCGCGTTTGCGACCTCCTGGATAGGCTGAGAACTCTCGTGCAATCGAGAACTCCTTCACCCGGCTCATAACTGCACCTTCCACTCGATCAGCGTCCCTCTAAATTCCACAGGCAACTTTACTCGAATCGGCCGCTTTCCCGGCAGATACGTCAACGCGCCTCGCCCGCTTAGGATGCGAAGCGCTCCATTACCAGCAGCCGTTATCCACTCTGCCATTTGGGCCAGACCTTTGCCGCGCCCGACCTGCCCGGTCGACGTACGGCCGTAATCCATCGCAGCTTCGATCATTCCCGCGTCGGTACGTTCGCGGTCGATGCGTCCAAAGATTGGCAGCACCTCAGACCAGTGCCTGCTTTTTGGGAGCGTCCTAGGGATGCCTACTCCGTGATCGTAGATTTGCACAGTTGCAATTCGTTCATCAGGCAACCACGAACCGCCCAACCACCACCGATTCTTCGGGGACTCCGGCCAGAGCATAATTTCCGACGGATAGGCGTGGTGTGCGACGTTCGTCATCGCCTCGCTGATCGCATCATAGACACGGTTCCGCGGACCCACTGATCGGCCGATCAAGCTTTCCAACGTTGCCCGGAACCGGTCAGCTGTTCCTCCTTCATGCAATGTACCGGTCTGGAAGGGCAGAGTTTTTGTTGTCACAGCGCCTGTCGGTTGCGACCTGGTTGTGCGCGGATCGATGCCAAGCAGTTCAAACAAGCCCGCATCATGGAAAAAATTCCGCACGTTTTCATCCCACAGGTGGTCATGGGGGACTGGCTTTCGAGATGCCGCTCGCCGCCAGCGATCGATTTCAGCTGCGAGGAGCAATCCGCTGGCCGGGTCTAACCGCTTAATGTGGGAGAAATTGGCCATCATCGGCCTGCCTCCACGTCTCCGAGGCGGGATCAATCTGAATAGACTTCTGATGTCGAGAAGGAACGCAAGCGTTTCCTCGTAATTTGAAAATATATCGAAGACTTCAGGTGCAGCGAATGAAAGAAACCCCGGATCTTCGACAAAACTGAAGACCGTTTTCGGCAACTGACCACGAAGTTGCATGAACTCGATTCCGGCTTTGTGAAATCGCAAAGCTCGAGTGTGCGCGCGGTGTTTCCGCCGCCGACCATCTAGACTTTGCTTACGGAAGTGCCGTTTATTCTGTTCACTTAGTTTACGCACAGTGTCCGCGCATAGAGCCACGCGGCGGCGAGCGTCTAGGTGCTAAGGCTGGCGTTCATTGTTTCTGCTGACCGATCCAAATCTACCGCGAGGGCAGCCGGTTTACCTTCGTCGTTCCGGGATGAATCAAACTTGAGGCTCAAAGTCCGGGTGCTGAATAAGAACTTGATGCCATATAGAATGGCCTGAAGGTTTGAAATCGATCGGTGGACGATTCTCCTGCGCACTAAAGCGCCAAACACTGCTTTCTCTAGATGGATCTTCCAATGCGCTCAAAATACACAGCCACGAAAAAATCTTCGGTCCAAAAGGAATGAACACAATTCGGTGCGTTTCACGAAGATCCCTCATCAAGGCGCCGATTGAAGCTCTGGTCTCGGTGGGCCGATCGATCTTGTACGGAATTGTCCGCGCTTCAAAAACGGAGTCGATGTAGCCGTTCGCGCGCCTCACCTCTGCAACAAATTGTCTGTCAAAACCGTGCGGTTCGAATAGCCAAGCGCGGGTAGGCTCGACGTGCTGCAGTGCCCCTAGCGCCAATCCGTTCTCGAATCCGAGGCCCACAACGGCCGCTGTTTCGAAATCGGGTCGGCAAGACCAACCGGCTAACTCACTCACTATCGGTTGCGCAACGGTCATTCCCATTGTTTCGAGCGGCCGCGAGAACTTTGCGGGGCCATAGTGAATGAACAAACGCAGGCCGCCGGAATGGCATTGAGTCAATGCAAGCACCACGCTGGCAAGCATGGTTCGCGACATCGCAGAGATGTCTATCGCGACCGATACTGGTGATTCTTGCCGCTTCAATGCCTCTTGGAAATAAGGAATCAATTCCATCCAATCAGCGTCGGCTTGAAAGCTGACAATGGATGCGCCGGCTTGCTGGTACAGTTTCAATGCGGCGCGAAAATGCAAAACTTCCGAGTAATGAAAGCGAAGCCCGATAATAGATCGTGGCTGAATTTGGATATTTCGAAGCAGCCAGGAAGATCGGGTTTCATACCCGACAGCTCCAATCAGCAAGTCAATCTGATCTTCCAACCCCGGACCTACGTCCGACTCGTTTGTCAGCCGAAGCATCATGTGAATCGGAGACCACCCTGTTTGAGTGAGGTTCGCGCCTCGAGGAGGGAGCTCAATTGGATGCTTCGCCCCAAAATCAGAGGCAGGCGATACCGAGGTGCTAGAGTGTACGACAGGCGAAAGCGCTTGTTACGGAGATCTGTCAGCGTTGCGTCCGGCGAACTGCCTTCTTCTGGCACAAAGACCAATGCACCAGCATTCAAGGCATCGCCTACGGCAGAGACAATCATGTTTCCGGCGTCAGCATCAACTATGAAGGTGCCAACGTAGTCAGGGTCAAAGTCATCCCTCAGGAGCCTTCGCTCGAAACCTCGACCTATCGCGTCAATGAACTCCAACAAACCCCGTGGATTATCTCGGCGACTCCACGATGGCGGCAACGTCTTAACGAGTGCGACAAGTGTTTGGACCGCACGATTGATTGCTTCCCCCTGCTGACTAAAGCCAATGTAGAGCTTCGCGTTGCTTTCACGACGAAATGCGAGGTCGGAAATCAACGGCACCACGAGTGAAAGCAAGGTACGTGGATTGCCTTCAGCAAGTTCAAGAATAGAGGGATAACCCGCGTAGAGCTCCAAGGATTTTCGAGATCTCCAAACCAGCTGCCCCGGCAAGACTCGTCTGGGGTCGTTTCCTGGACGAATATGAAAATCGCGTAGAAGAACTAGCTGCACCACCTTACGAATGTCGGAAGCGCGCTGGTTTTCCGACAGGTCGCGTGTAACCCGATCGAGCCCTCTCTTTTCTAGGTAGGCGGCAAAGGATGGGTCCTTCGCGGCCAAGCTTTCATACGTCTCTGGGAGATCATTCTGCGAGGTCTTTCTGAAGGATGACGAAAGCCTCAAGCGCCCCTGAGAAAACATCGACGTCCCAAACATTTTCTCCGGGCGTTCTGCTGCCAGTCCCCCCCGAACCAGAAGGCTCTCAAAGAGAGCGGTCGAAAATTCCAATGCATCGTCTTTGTTTGGATAAGAGAGTGCGATTACGTCAAAATCGTTTCCACTCTGCGCTGACCGATAATCTCGGCCAAGCGATCTCACATCTTTTAAGAAGGGAACAAGAGCGAGCTTGAATGTAACTCGCTGATCAAATCCACGGAGAGCGTCGAGGAGAAATGACTTTATGCGCTCCGGTGCAATCTCAATCTCATCGAACAAGAACACCCAATGGTTCACGAGCGGCTTTGCAATCCCTTCGAAAAGAGAAATGACCAAAGAGATTGCATTCGGCAGGCTTTCGACGTTCGCCCACTGTGGGTAGCCACCGACCACCCGTCGAGGGTCCATCTCCAGAAGCGTCTGCCTCAGCGCTATTTCTACGCCCAAAAGACTGGGGAATGAGAGCTTGATGCTCAGCGCTTGAGCGATTTCGCGAGCAAGAAGCGCCTCGCAGTCGTTGTTCAATTCGACGCGAAGGTCCTCGACCTCTGCGGGAAGATCCGACACCTCCTTTGAATCACGCATTGCGACGACAAGGGCGATCAGTGTGTGGGCGCTGAACGCGGCCTCTCCCACCTTATAGTCTGGCGGAGGTGACAGTTGCTCGTTTGAAGTAAGTTGCGCCCCCCATGTCCGGTCAGCGGGGATGAAAACCGAATGGAATTTCACACGATTCAGAAATTGTGATGCTGCCTCGTGATCCCAATTTGGCAGCGCGCGGCGCATTAGCATTTTGAACAGAGTGGTTTTACCGCTGCCTCTTGGCCCGATTACAACGGAATTGTTCTTGTTAACGAGTCGCTGAAAGGCCGCGAGAGGCGGAATGAAAGTTGATGCGACCTGGGATGGAGACAGCGACTTCGCATTGAATTCTACCTGATCAAGCCTGGACGGCGTACCGATGTTCATGACCTCACCGCCAGCTGCCGTTCTTTGGTCCTGTTGTCCAAGGCACAGCCAATATTATGCTGATCGTTTAAGATTTTCAGGATCTGTTCGACGTCGCTCGGCAGTTTTGCGAGCAATTCCGGGTGTCGGGCAGTCAACTGGTCCCATCGCACAAAGCTCATCGTTTTAACGGTCGTTGCAATGTCGCCTGCCAATACATTTGGCCCTGATCGTGATCCGAAGCCCGCGTCGTGTGGTAACCCGAGTTCACCGCTAGCCCGCGTCCATCCAGTTTCGAGGATCCAATTCCAACTAAGGACATGACCCGCGTGGTCGCTTCGGATAGCTGTAGCCAGCTCATCGTCATAGGCGAGAACGTGAAATTGATTGGGGGAGTTGTTTAGCGCATCGCGTTGAACGCGGAAGCTAAAGCTGGCAGCCCCAAGCACTAATGCGGCAGAACCGCCTCCTGGCCCGTATTCCAGTCGTGGCCGATGTTTATGACCATGGACTACCGTCCATTGACCGTACGCGCCAGACCCGAGAAGCTGCATAAGTGCGTGGCCTCCGGACATTTCCGAATAATCCACCTCTCTGATCAAGTTGTTTCGGAGTGGATGATGATGACAGATCAATATGTTAATCTTGCCAGCTGGGAGAGCCCCCAATCGCTCCGTCAAAGAGTCAAGCGTAAAGGCGCTGATCCGTCCGTGCTCCATTTCCAGGTTAGGCGTCTTCCCGCCCCCATGAAAAGCAGTCGAATTCAGCGCGACCACCCGAACATCTTCGAATTCACGGATGCTGAAGTTTTCGGTCCAAAATTCCAAAAAACTCTGCCGGTCACCGAATGGCAGATGCGGTCGTAGTCGCATAATGCGATCGCGAGAGTCGGCGTCGTCATACCTGTATCGTGAATCGATGTCGTGATTGCCTGGTAAGATTGCTAATCCGGTCGCGCCGAGTTCGCTCTTGAGCGCTCGGAGCCGAGATGTCACATAGGAAAGTCCGGTGGGCTCCGCTTGATCTGTCAGATCGCCTGGGCACAATATCAGGCCAATTTGAATTTGCTCTTCCTGAAGCTTGACGACCAACTGGTCGAACGGATCGGCCTCAAGGCCACCTGTCGAGTGACGCGTCGCAACGAATGAACGCGATGCGTGAGCGCTAGCATCCGTCGCTGTGACAGCGTGGATATCGCTAATTATCAGGATGTTGGGTGAACCGCTCATCCGACGCTGAAGCTTGTGATCAGAACTTCGCGCTCAACTTTCCGTCGTGCGGCGAATCCTCCGACGTTCCGGGTAACGGAAACGGTTTCTATCGTCCAACCGCGGAAGAGATCACGCACTTCCGGAACATCGCAGTATACCATTGCGATACGCGCCCCCTGCTCTCGGATTAACTGTAGCCGTCCATGAAGCGCGAGGAGGTCCAGCCATCCGAAAGTTTTCGGCCCGTATTCCAGGAAGGTACGAGCACTCTCGGTGAAGTACGGCGGATCAATGAAAATGAAGTGATTCGGAGTGAACTCGCTCTCCAGCGTCAAACGAAAATCGCAATTCTCGAGCCGAGCAGACGAGAGGGACATGCTGCACCGCAGGAAAAATTCGAGCGGCGGGGCCTCGGATGCGACGCCGCCAAAAGGAACGTTGAAATGTCCTTTGCGGTTGGTTCGCCATAACCCATTGAAGCAGTATCGATTGAGGTACACGAACATCGCAGACCGATCGAGCGAGCTCTCTTGGCTTTGATTGTACTCGTTTCTGATACGATAATAATCTGCAGCGGAGACGGGAATAGAGGTAAATGCGCGATGAAGTTCGGTTGGGTCGTCCTGCATCCATTTGAGCGATGCAATCAGCTGATCATTCAGATCCGAAAGGTATGCGGATCGAGGTCGCGCCGAGAAGAATAGTGAGGCCGATCCACAAAAAGGTTCCACATAGATTGTCTCGGCGCCGGTAATAAGATGACGCAATCGTGGTATTATTCGACGCTTGCTACCAGCCCAGCGCAAGAAGGACGGCCCATGAGTACTTAAGCCCATGGGAACTCAATCGTATGGTGTGCATCGGATGTCGAGTCGGATCCATGCCTACTCCGACAGGATATTCTTCACCGGCATTCCCCTCCGTTCACCCGCTATTCTTCAATTTTTTTGAAATCCGAGAGGAGGTTCCGCCATGTAGATACCGAGTGGTTTTCCACGCCCCCCAGCAGCCTCAATTGCCGGTCGAGCGCTTGGTCCCGCATAAGGTCCCCTCTGATTGAACGTGCGCGAGTTTCCCCGTGCCCTCTTAGCCTTCAGGACGATTGTCCAGATTAGCCTAGGGTTCCTTTGGCTTGTGCCGCCGACGCAAGATCACAGGACGTTCACGACGGAAGGATCTGGTCCGCCCACGCCAGTGGAAGTGTGTCCTGGAGTAGCTCATCAATTGAAGTGAAAAGCGTCCCCTGGAAAATTGCCTTCTGCACTCGAGGAGCAAGCAGCCCGAGTGTCATGATTCGTCGTTGTCTCTGCCATGGCGGCGCATTAGCCCGCGCGTGGGTCTCCGGCGCCAATGGCGACATCGAATATGCCTCGAGCAGGCAGTGTCCCAATCGGACCAATGCCAGCCCGTCACAAGCGAAAGCTGGCGTCGAACAGCCGAAACCGTTCGCTTTACCGCCCCGAAATACGGCCCGCCGATCAACGATCAAAACCAGACGATCGCTCTCAGCTATAAGCCGGTTGGGCGCTGCTAGATCTCGAAGCCTGCCTACCGTACGTTCAACGGGTTCGTGCGGCTCGATGAAGGCGCTCGCGTCAAAAAGGAGCTGAACACTTCGATCGTGCAATTCAACTGCGGAAATCAGCGGCAATGCTTCGGCCCAACCGACCGGTCGATCCAGCAGCCTAGTAATCGCTCGCAGGACGAGCTGTTCGAGCGGCGCTGCTGGCACCCTTTTGGCACGTCGCGAGGATCCCGGACGCGAGGGATCAAGCGATCCGACGACGTAATATCGATACAGCCTTCCCCCTCGTCCGTAGCTGAAGCTCGTTGTCAACAGCTGACCATCAGAGTCCCGAACTACGCCGGCGAGAGGACAGCCTGCCGCGCGCGCCGGTCGTCCACGCCTTGTCTGTCGGTTCGCAGCGAGCACATCCTGAACAGCGTTGAACAGCTCGCGCTCAACAATCCCCTCATGCTCCCCTTCGTGGGAAACGCCGAGATGGACGACTTCGCCGAGATAAAGCCGGTTCTTGAGAAGGTAGCATAATGCGCCGCAGCGAAACGCAATTCCTCCCCTCGGCCGCCCGTCCCGCGACACTGAGCACTTAGTCACGATCTCGTCGCGACGGAGCTCTTTCACGAGTTCGACGGTGGATTTGAGTTCGACGTAGCGGGTGAAAATGTGCCGCACCTGCGCGGCCTCAGCGGGATTTACGACGAGACGGCGGTCGCCAAGGTCGTATCCGAGCGGGACGTTCCCGCCCATCCACATGCCTTTTGCCTTCGAGGCGGCAATCTTGTCGCGAATCCGGTCCCCGGTAACCTCACGCTCAAACTGAGCGAACGAGAGTAGTACGTTCAGGGTGAGACGCCCCATACTGGTCGTCGTATTGAATGCCTGGGTGACGCTCACGAACGACACGCCTCTGGTGTCCAGTCGATCCACAATCTTGGCGAAGTCCAGAAGAGACCGAGTGAGCCTGTCGACCTTGTAAACGACGATCACAT
>DATAPR010000035.1:0-217019 GCA_036265105.1 Sphingomicrobium sp. | reverse complement strand
ATTCGCGCTGTCCCAGTGAAGTCGGTCGTTTTGCGGCAGCTTTGCATTCAGGCTCGTGCAACGTGCTGCGAACGTCGATTTCGATGCCGGAATCGCCCGGTAGCAGATGGGCTCATGACAGCAATGGGTCGATGAGCTCCCAACCCATCGTTCGAACGATAACTCGGCTTTTCAAACCTGAAGCGGCGGTCAATGGCCGTTCCAATCAACTTCTGGTAATTGCTCGGTGGAGATCTAAGCGGCGTTGAGGGGGGGCTCTCGTGTCTTTGGCCGGCGTATCCAAGAAAATCGGAAGCGTGAGCGGGCGTTCCATGTGCGCGCTGATCGCATCGCCCGGATTGATTTGTGTCGCTGGCTGCGGCGCGTTGCTGGCGCCCCATGCGGTCGTCGAGAACCGCTTCAAGGTCGAATATCCGGCCGAAAAGGACGAGCCTGCGAGCATAACGGTCGACGTCGCGACCGCGCCCGTCGAGGATGGTTCAGCGCGGGTCTCGATCACTCAGCTCAGCGACCGAGGTCAGGCTGCTCTAATCGAACAGACCAAGGGGAAACCGCCGATCTCGATCACGGAATCGGCATCGCAAAGCGATGCGGCAGTTGCCATTCGCAATGCCGTCCGGCGACATCTGATCGTTGCAGTTCGATCCAACCGCTTCCTGCCTCCGGGCGACCGGGTGGATGCGATCAGAGTCAGCCTGGCAATTCCGCGGGAACAGCCGGGCGGCTGGTCGATCACGAGCTGGACCCAGGCAAGCAATGGTGAAACGACCATCGAAGTTGGTAAGACTACGGACGTGACCTCGAGCAAATTCACGGCTTCCGCCGGAACGAGTACGGTCACCGCACTGCCAAGCGCAACGCTTGGCGGCGAAATCGACCGGAACAACACGCGCGAAGCGGATGTCAAAGACACCACCGACTTCGATGCCGCGGTCGATGACGATGGACAAGCGTGGCTCGAAGAGACGGCCGGTTGGCGGGTTGGACTTTCGCACAACCTCTCCATGGATGTTGCGGCGACCGCCCCTTTGCCTCAGCTGCAGAGATCGTGGTTCGTCTCAGCCAGCTCGCTGACACGAGAAGATCCAAAACATCCGGGAAATTCAATTCCGCAATCACCCGACCAGGTGAGCATAAATCTCGTCGAAATCGACACTTCGAACGCAGATACCAAGCCGATCTGCGGGATCGCCCATGTCCAGTACCGAATCCGACATATCATTCGCGGAGAGGACACGTTTTCGGAATCGGATGATGTGGTGCAGCCACTTGAGGGCAACACCTCGACCTCCTTCCTCTTTGCACCGGCTCCCGTGTCACCGACCTACGGTCTTCGTTCAGGTGGTGAAGTTTTGGCATATGCGCAGGGAGGCCTCGTAGGGCCGGTCAACTTTACCGACCTCTCGGCCGCTACTGCATTTCGAGACTGGCTAACTCAGGTTGACCCAAAGAAAGGTCGGCTTGCGAATGCGCAAATTGGTCTTGCTCCGAACCTTGGAGCAGTCCCTCGCCCGCTGACCGTTGCCGAGCGAAGGTCTCTTGAAGTGTTCAACAGCAACGGGACCATCTTGGCGCAAGCGGAGGCGGCCAGTGCAGGCGCCTGCGCAGGCGGAGCCAATGCCGACAGAACGGCCATCGGACATCAGTAATTTCAAATCACTGTCCAACGAATGTAAACTCGCGGGCAGAAAGGGAGTCCATGGGCACTTGGTACTCTCGTCCAGTGTTGTTCGTGAGCGATGTCGAGCGATCGATTCGTTTTTACGTGGACCGGCTCGGATTCAAGGAGACATGGCGGCACGAGGATAAGCAGGACCCGTTCGTTGGGCAGGTCGATCGCGATGGAACGGAGCTAATCTTTTCATCCCAATGGCCCGACAAGATTGGTCGAGGCCTCATCTTCATCTCGTTGGATCCGGCCGACGTATCCGCCGTTCGGGCCGAGCTCGAAAAGGCCGGAGTTGAGTTGAAGAGCGGCTGGTGGGGCTATCCGTTAATGATCGTCGAAGATCCGGACGGGAATGAATTGTACATCCCCGATAACGCTGAAAATGCGTGAAAGGCGACCATTCGGGCTGAATGAAAATGCGGCTCGGCACACGGGGGCGCGCCGAGCCACACAACGTGGTGAGACCCGCCATCTCGGCGATTTAGCTGAGCGTCGGGGAGGCGAGCCTCGGCTCCTATCTAGCGGCGAATTGGATCTGCGGAGCCTAGCGAAGGATAAGAGGGATCCGCTTTTGACCATTCTTGATCAGAGTCAATTCCAATGGCACCACGCGAACTGATCGGGCGCCGGCGCCTCGACGACGGAGTCGACCGGTGGGAGATGATCGATGCGCGCCCGGCGGCGGCGCTTCGCAGCCTCGTCTCCCATTACGCAGCCTATTGGGAAGAGACTCGCTCCTTTTCGGCAAGACAGGAGCTGGCGACAACTCGCGGAGTGTTGATCTACGCGCTTGCCGAGCCGGTGGAGATTGTTGGGGCTGACGGCAAAGCGATCGTGCTTGGGCCCGGCGAAGGTTTTGCGGGTGGCATTTCCGACAAGACGTCGATTTCGCGCAACCTCGGCGTTCAGGCTGGCGTCCACGTATTCCTTCCGCTCACTTCCCTCGCTGCCGTTCTTGGAATTCCGCTCGCCGAGGTCGCCAATCGCGTTGCGACGATGCGGGACCTGATCGGCCCGAAAGCCGACGAACTGGGGGGAAGGCTTGTCGACGCCGTGAATGCGGCATGCCGCTTCGACGTTCTCGATGACTTCCTCGCCCGGCGCTTTGCGGATCGGGCGAACCATAACGATACGATTCGATGGTCGATGCAGCGCCTTGCACGTGCATCTGGCCCCTCGTGCTCCGCGCTCGCGGACGAGATCGGCTGGAGCCGCCGTCACTTTGCCCGGCGCTTTCGATACGAGACCGGTTTCAGCCCCGACCGATTTCGCCGGATCGCACGATTCGAGCGGTTCGTCGCCGGGCTGACCGGCTCACCATCCGAAGATCTCGCCGATCTGGCGATCGTGAACGGTTATGCAGATCAGCCTCACTTGGCACGCGATGTGCGCGATTTTGCGGACACGACTCCAGGTGATCTTCGCGCGCGACTGATTCCGCAGGGCGGAGGCGTAAGAGACGACTGAGTCCCAAGTTTACAAGATTGGACGGCGAAGTTGGTTGTATCTGCCTGCTCGAAAGGAGTGAGCCATGACCGTAAGACCAGCCATCATTCCAGGCCTTCGATACAAGGATGCGCCGGGTGCAATCGAATTCCTTTGCGGGGCCTTCGGGTTTGAGCGTCACGCTGTCTACCCCGATCCGAACGACTCCTCGATCATCATGCACGCCCAGCTGACTGATCGCGGCAACATGATCATGCTCGGAAGCGGGGTCGACAGCGACTACAAGAGCAAGGCAGGTCTCAAGAGCGTCGCCGAAGCGGGCGGCGCAACCATGGGTCTTTACATCACTGTCGATGACGTCGACGCTCATGCCGAGCGCGCCCGAACGGCGGGCGCGGACATTTTTCTCGAGCCCAGGGATCAGGATTACGGCGGACGCGGCTATTCCTGCCGCGACATCGAGGGAAACGTCTGGAGCTTCGGAAGCTACGATCCCTTCGCACCGTCGGATTGATCTTACTTCGATAGGCCAAGCAGCTTTTCTGACTTCTCGATCTCGATACAGTATCCGAACGCAGGTCTAGCGGATTCTTTCAGCGCCACTGGTTTCCGGAGTGGGTCTTTGCTCATTCCGTTCTCCAGCTTCACCCAAGTCAGCCGGCCTCGTTACAGAGTTCCCGGATTACGCATTCGTGGAGACCTTTCCCCAGCGGGCCTGCGAGCGCCGCTTGAGCAATCTCGGTGGATACGTCGGCACCCCGCTCGAGCAGAAGATGCACCGGACAACGATTGGCAATGTTGAGAAGCCGTGACCGCTGATCATCGGTCACCACGCCCAGGTCGATCACTCGCTCGAAACGATCACGCGCGTCGGGCGAGCCCTTTCGGTGGATCACTCGAACGCTCAGGCGGTCGAGCTTCCATCCCTTTTGCTTGGCGTAGAGTTTCATCGTCATCAGTGTGCAGGCACCCAATGCTGCACCCAGCATGTCAAAGGGACTGGGACCGCTTGAGAGGCCTCCAAAGGCTGCGGGTTCATCCATGAGGAAGCTATGTTCGTCAGTGTTGATTTGAACCTGGAATGCGCCCTTCCCGGTCTCCAAGGCGACTACCGCCTCTTGAGCGTCGAGCATTGTGATCTCCTTGGCGATGATTGAGCGCTTCCGAGCGACCGTTGAAGCGAGTGAAGACATTCAATAAAAGCGGCGGCTTGATTATGGCGGAGAGGGTGGGATTCGAACCCACGGTACGGTTGCCCGTACGCCGCATTTCGAGTGCGGTGCTTTCGACCACTCAGCCACCTCTCCGCGAGGTTCTAGCACTGGCCGGGAGAACGCCGGCTCCGGTCGGACGCGGCGCTCTAGCAGTGAGCACCAGGGTTGCCTAGATAGGATGAGATGACCCCTTTTGAACCTTTCGGACGTTCCACGCCCATGGCACGCGCGATCACCATTCCCGAGGCGCGGTTCGGCATCGGCGATGTCGTGCGCCACAAGATCTTCGACTTTCGAGGAGTGATCTTCGACGTCGACCCGGTCTTCGCCAACAGCGAGGAATGGTACGACGCCATTCCAGAAGCGCTCCGGCCCTCGAAGGAGCAGCCTTTCTACCATCTGCTCGCCGAGAATTCGGAAAGCAGTTACGTCGCCTATGTTAGCCAGCAGAACCTCGTTGCCGACGAGAGCGACGAACCGATTGACCATCCGGCAATTACAACCATGTTCGATCAACTTGAGGGCGGCGGCTACCGCCTCCGAGACCAGCTTCGCCATTAGCGCCTGCGGTTGACAGCCGCGGCCCCCTGCCATAGGCGGCCTGCTCTCCCTCACGCGGCCCTGCTTTCGAGAGCGAAGACGTGTGCGGGATCACGAATTTTCGAGGAAGAAAAGCCATGTTCGCAGTCGTCCGCACGGGTGGAAAGCAGTACCGCGTCCACCCCGGAGACAAGATCGTTGTTGAAAGGCTTGACGGCAATGCCGGCGACAAGGTCACGCTCGGCGAGGTTCTGCTCGCCGGAGACGGCGGCAATCTGAAGTCGACCGACGGGCTCACCGTCGCGGCGGAGATCGTCGCTCAAGCGAAAGGCGAGAAGGTCACCGTCTTCAAGAAGCGCCGGCGCCACAATTATCGCCGCAAGAAGGGCCACCGCCAGCAGCATACGATTTTGAAAATCGTCGCTATCGGCGATCACAAGGAGCAGAAGAAGGCGGCGCCCAAGACCGAGACCGCGGCTCCGGCTGAAGGCCCGGCCAAGGCTGCTGCTGCGCCCGCGAAGAGCAAGGCGAAGTCGAGCACCGAACCAGCGACGGTGGATGCAACTCCGACGGAGAATCCGGCCCCCAGCAACGAGGCTCAGGCAAACCCATCTGCAGAGAGCACGGACGCTCCGCCGAAGGCTGCGAAAAACAAGCCGGCCGAGAAACCGACGGCCAAAACCCCGTCGACAAAAAATGCTGCACCTGCTAAGGGCGGCTCCAAGAAGCCCTCCAAGGGCAAGTAATCAGGACCGTATTTCGTCATGGCACACAAGAAAGCAGGCGGCTCGTCCCGCAACGGCCGCGACAGTGAAAGCAAGCGTCTCGGCGTGAAAAAGTTCGGCGGACAGTCAGTCCTGGCCGGCAACATCATCGTTCGTCAGCGCGGCACGAAGTGGCACCCGGGGGACAACGTCGGCCTGGGCAAGGATCATACCCTTTTTGCGCTTTCCGACGGCCAAGTCGCATTTCGCGACGGCAAGCTTGGTCGCAAATACGTCCATGTGATGCCGATTACGGAAGCGACGAAATAGGAGCGGTTATAAAGGGACCGCTCCCACGAAGGGGCGGCCCGGACGAGATCTGAAAGGATCGAGACCAAATAGGGAGAAGGGGAGCCCCGGAAGGGGTCTCCCCTTTTTCTTTGTCTTCTCCCGAAACTGTCACGGGTCGCCACTAGGCGGCCCGTCACGAGGAGAAGACGAGATGTTCGCAAGAACGCCAAGATTGCTGCTGAGGCCGGGTTTCCCGGAGGACGCTCCGGCGCTTGCCGCCGCGATGTCCGACAAGGCGATCGCGCACAATCTCGCAGTCGTCCCGTGGCCCTATACGCTCAGGGACGCGGAGGCTTTTCTCGCTTCTCCGAGAGATCCGGTGCTTCCCTCGCTCCTGATCTTCGAGCGGACCGAGGGGACTCCGCGCCTGACCGGCGCATGCGGGCTTGGCCGGAGGCCGTCGGGAGCGGTCGAAATGGGCTATTGGATCTCCCGGCCATTCTGGTGCCGGGGATTCGCCACCGAGGCGTGCGGCGCTCTGATCGAGATCGGCCGGGCCCTTGGGCTTTCAAGTCTCGAAGGTTCGCACTTCATCGACAATCCGGCGTCGGCCCGGGTCCTTGAAAAGCTTGGCTTCGAGCCGCTCGGCCTTATTGCTCCGCGCATGAGCTGTGCCCGCGGCCAAGAGGTCCCGGCTCGGCTGATGCGCCTTCGACTGAGCGCCCTTGAGACCCAGGAAGACGAGGCGCTCGCGGCCTAGGTCCCGACTGCGGTAAACTAGACTGCCCGCCTCACCTTTCGTGTCGGTTCGGGAAAGGGCCGGAAACTTGCGTCTTTGGCGCCGAGCAAGGCACGATCGTCCGCGTTCCAGGGATGGAAACCCGGCAGAAAGTATCTGAACCAAGAGCCAGCGATCTTCCGGAACATGCCCGGCTTCAGCCACAGATAACCGACTAGCAGCCGCCCGGCCCTAAGACCCGTCACTCCGTCCTGCCGCATCAGATCGAGCGCTCCGATCGTTCGATCGACGAGGAAATTGCGGGTGACGTAGATCATCACTCTCGACTTCAGTTTCCAGCGCTTCAGGCGCGGCCAATGACGAGTCGCGTTCAGCCATGTGTCATAGGCGACGCCCTTGTGCTCGATCTCTTCGACTGCGTGCCACCGCCAGAGGTCGGCGGTCTCCTTGTCCGCTCCTTCGAGGTGCCGCGGATCGGCCAGGAGCTGATGGGCAAGGATCGCGGTGAAATGCTCGAGCGCCATTGTCGCTGCCAGGCTCACAATCGGCGCCCTGCTCCTTGTCAGCGCCAGGCGCCTTTCGACCTGGCTCTCGAGGCGGGCGAGATCATAACCCGACACCGCGGCGCGCTTGTTGAAGGCGTCGTGCTCCCGGCTGTGGATCGCCTCCTGCGTCGTGAACGCTCGGATGTCCTCGGCGAGCCTGGGAGGAGCACCATTCCGAAACGCGCGGACGCTCTCGACAAAGAACGCCTCTCCCTTGGGAAAGGTCATCGATAATGCATTGTAAATAGCGGTCGCTTCAACGCGTCCGCCGTGCCAAAGTCTCGGAGCGGGCGCAGCGCGTCCGAAACGGCGGTCGCGCGGTATGATGATGAGGTCGGCCGGAGTTGGAAGAATCGTGCTCATGGGCGCGTAGGATAGGTTAACTTACACTAGTGTCAATAAAACGAACGCGATTGAGCCCGGAAGAAAGCCGCTCGGCCGCGATCGAGGCGGCGCGCTTCCTCCTTCTTGCGGACGGACCCCAGGGCGTGACCCTGAAAGCGGTCGCGGCCAAAATCGGGCGGACTCACGCCAACCTGCTCCATCATTTCGGCTCGGCTGCCGGACTCCAGGGTGAGCTTGCTCGAGCAATCGCGGATTCGGTCACCTCGAGCATCGCGGCCGCTGTCGAGCGAGCGCGCGCAGGCGAAGCAGATGCCCGCGACATCGTCGACAGGACCTTTGACGTCTTTGGCCGCGAAGGCGCCGGCGCTCTTGCGGCCTGGATGATCCTCACCGGCAACCGCGACGCGCTCAATCCCATCCTCGATTCCCTTAAGGGACTGGTCGCCCAGCTCAGCGTCGGTCACGAGGAGCACCACGTCGCCGAGAGTACTCTGGCGCTGGTCCTCAGCGCGCTCGGCGACTCCCTGCTCGGAGGCCCAATCGCAGAGGCGTTCGGAATGCCAAGGGATACCGCGCGCGAGCTTTCGGCTGATCGCCTCCGACAGCGGCTCGAGATCGATCACCCGCAAGGATAGGACGCCATGGGGGGACGCGGGAAAAGCAGGGTCGGACGTCTTCGCAAGCAGGTCGTCGGCTCCCTCGAGGAGCTCGGACCTGGACTGATCACCGGTGCGGCCGACGATGATCCCAGCGGGATCGCCACCTATTCCCAGGCCGGAGCCCAGTTCGGCTACGGTCTCATGTGGACGATGGTCCTGTGCTATCCGCTGATGTCGGCCGTCCAACTGGTCAGCGCGCATATTGGCCGAGTGACCGGCGCTGGGCTTGCGAAGAATCTCGCCGGAACCTTCCCCAAAAGGTTTGTCGGTCTCCTCATCGGCATTCTCCTCCTCGCCAACATCATCAACATTGGAGCGGACCTGTCTGCGATGGCGGAAGCCGCCCGGTTGGTCGCCGGTGGCAACGAGCATGCCTTCGTCATTGGCTTTGCGATTGTCAGCACCGCGCTCCAGCTGTTCATTCCCTACCGGCGATACGCGAACATCCTCAAATGGCTGACGCTTAGCCTGTTTGCTTATGTCGCAGTGCTTCTGGTGGTCCGAACCGATTGGCCGGCCGCGCTCGTCGGCCTGGTTTGGCCAGCCAACCTCGGCCGCGATGCCCTCCTCACCATCGTCGCGCTTTTGGGAACGACCATCAGTCCGTATCTCTTTTTCTGGCAGAGCTCGCAGGAAGCCGAGGAGATCGCCAACTCCAAGCACCGGCCGATCAAACGGGAACCTCGGAGCGCAAAACGGCAATTTCGGCGAATGCGCTTCGACACGCTTGCCGGGATGGCATTCTCGAATCTTATCTCGCTGGCGATCATCATGGCAGCGGCGGCCACCCTCCACAGGCAAGGAATTGCCCAGATCGGCTCGGCCGCCGACGCCGCCCAGGCGCTCCGCCCGGTGGCAGGCGAGTTCGCCTTCGCGCTGTTCGCGGTCGGGATCATCGGAACTGGCTTTCTTGCAGTTCCGGTTCTCGCCGGTTCGGCGGCCTTCGCGGTCGCCGAGATCTTCGGCTGGAAGGAGGGCCTCGAATACCAGCCGCAGCAAGCCGCGGGCTTTTACTCAATCATCGTCGCGGCGAGCTTCGTTGGAGTTCTCATCGACTGGTCCCCGATCGACCCAATGCGCGCCTTGTTCTGGAGCGCCGTCCTCAACGGGCTCGCGGCGGTTCCGCTGATGATTGCGATGATGATCGTGGTTTCGCGTCACCAGGTGATGGGCCGGTTCACTGCAAGTCGCCCGCTTCTCATTCTGGGCTGGGCGGCGACAGCGGTCATGGCGGTCGCATCCGCAGCGATGCTTGTAACTTCACTGGCCTGACGGCACCAATGTCGTTCCGTGCGCGTTCGAACGCACATGCGACGGTTCTTCAACCTCTGCGCGACCACAATCTCGA
Organism: Sphingomicrobium sp.; assembly: GCA_036265105.1. Lineage (GTDB taxonomy): Bacteria > Pseudomonadota > Alphaproteobacteria > Sphingomonadales > Sphingomonadaceae > Sphingomicrobium. The sequence goes on along the minus strand of DATAPR010000035.1, from coordinate 207,519 downwards.
CGGCAGCGGGCCAACCGCTGACCTTCATCATTGCAGTCACGATCATTGTCGTCTGGGCCATCTCGGGACCGATGTTTCATTACTCCGATACCTGGCAGCTGATCATCAACACCGGAACGACCATCGTCACCTTCCTGATGGTGTTTCTCATTCAGAACAGCCAGAACCGCGATGCCGCGGCAATGCAGGCCAAGCTCGACGAGCTCTTGCGTGCCGTCGACAAGGCGCGCGAGCAGTTCATCGGGATCGAACATTTGACCGATCACCAGATTGAACTCGTGCGCGCTGCCCTGGAACGATACGCAAAGGAGCAGCCGGGAAAAGAGCGAACGACCGAGGATACGGTCGACCGTTTGCTCAACCGGATGTCGGGATCGGACTAAGCCTTACGAGCCGATCCCAGCTCCTCCGCGTTACTCAATGCGGCGGGTTGTCCGGCTTGCGCTCAAGCGTGCGATCGGCATCGTCGATCGCGCGCAGGAGCTCGTTGAAATGCGGCGCCTCCTCGACCGGCCAAATCCGGTCAAAGGTCGGACCAAGAGCCTTCAGGTCACGACGCGTGAGGAGGCCGACCGCCACTATCCGTTCCGGCATGGTCATGCACTCATCGCTTTAATCTGGGTTAGAAACGTTCCTAAGCGCTTGTCGTGCCTATAATTTCGCCTTTGCATCGTTCTTCGAGTGGGGCTGTGCGCAGATTGCCACACCAGAAACACCCCTCTTGGCCGCCGGAAACCCCCACGCCATAGTCAAGGCGATGACCTCGACCTTCCCCCAATGGCAGCAGCTCGCGATCTACGCGGTCGGGATCGCGCTCGCCATCATGCTGCTGCAGCGAATCCCGGTGATCGGGCGGATTGTGCGCTTTGCCCTCTCGCTCGGGCTGTTTGCCTTCTTCATCTTCATTCTGCTCCAGCAGGCACCCTTCCAGCCCGAGCTCTCGCGTCTGACGAGCAGCCTCGGCCTCGACAATCAAGAGGTCGAGGGCAAGGAACTGCACGTAAGGATGTCGCCCGACGGCCATTTCTGGGTTGTCGCGTCGATCAACGGAATAAAGACCAGAATGCTCATCGACAGCGGAGCGACCGTTACCGCGATTTCTGAAGCGACCGCGCGTTCGGCGAGAGTTGACACGGGAAGAACCATCGCCCCGGTGATCCTTCGAACGGCGAATGGAACAGCGACCGCCGAAACCGGATCGATCGACGAGCTTCGAATTGGGAATATCGTCGCCCGCAACCTGAAGGTCGTCACCTCCCCTGGCCTTGGAAACCTGGACGTACTCGGCATGAACTTTCTCTCGAAGCTGGATTCGTGGAGAGTTCAAGGGCAGATTCTGATCCTTGTCCCGCATCATCCGCAGGCGGACACAAGCGGCAAAAACAGGCCCCGCTAAGCTCGCCGGATGATGTTCGGCGGCCTTTGCCGCCAATCGGGCCGAGCCGCGGCGATGAGATCGATGATTCGCTTGGCCATGTCCTGCTGGTCGACGTTCTGCAGCTCGTAAAGCCGGTCGGACCACAGCGCATTGGCGGGCCGGCTGGCAATAGGCTTGGGTGCTATGCTGACCACCTCGATGCCGGTCCCGCGCACCTGTTCTTTGAGCCGCTCGGACAGCCGGTCGAAAGCTTCGAGCGAGCTTGCATAAGGAAAGACTGCTTCGCGCGAGACATGTTCGCCAGCCGACGGGACGTTGATGACGAGCCGGCAGCCTTGCGCCCGGCGAAGAAGCGGAAACAGCGCCTGGGTCATCCGGGTCATGGCGAGAGTCCGGACGTAGCCTTTGCCAGCCGCATTGATCAGGACTTCAATGCTCGGGAAAAGGCTCGCCAGCTCGGCTGCGAAAACTTCGACGCTCGAGCCTCCGATCGCATCGCAATAGCGCGAGAACGCTCCAAGCCGGTCTGCGGCTCGGATTAGAGCGATCCCGTCGCAATCGGTGAGGATGATCTCGGCACCGCACGCAGCGAGGGCCTCGGCGCAGGCGAGGCCGGCGCCGCCCGCTCCGCCCGCAATCACCACCCGCAGCGATTGGCGAGCGCCATTCACCGTCGGCGCCCATTCACGATGCGGTCGAACGGTCGGAATACCAATAGCTTTCGCGGCCCGCCGAAGAGCCGCGCATTTTCGATGGACACGGGGAATGCACCTAGTTAATGCAACAGTGTGTTGCGTTTATCGGATACAGAATGGTGAATCAAGTGTCAGCTACCGGAAAGCTGCGCCGCCCCGGCGGCCGGACTGCGGAAGTCACTCGGCGGGTCCATAAAGCGATCCTCGAGCTCCTGATCGAAGGCGGGGTTCCGGCCTGCACCATCAAGGCTGTCGCCGAACGCGCGGAGATCGAGCGCTCGACGCTCTATCGCCGGTTCCCAGACAAGTGGGAGGCAATCATCGATGCGCTGATGGCGCACGCTGCGGCCGACGTCATGCCCGACCTCGGCAAGGCGTTCGCGGAGGATCTCGCCTCCGTGCTTCACAAGCTCAAGGCCACGCTCGAATCCCCGCTCGGGCCCGCCCTTGTCGAGGTCGCCATCGAGCTCAGAGCCAATGACGGAGCGGATTATCCTCGGGCCTATTTCGGTCGTCGGATGGAGCAGCTGGCGCCGATGTTCGAAGCCGCCATCGGGCGCGGAGAACTGCCCAACCACGTCGATCGGGAAGCTCTCTTCACGGCTGCCGCGGGACCCATATATTTTCGGATGTTCATTGCCGGCCGGCCCGTCGACGAAGAGTATATCGCGTCGATCGTCAGCTCGATCTGCTGGCTCTATTGCTCGCCAAGCGTTGCAGCGAAGCTTTCTCTCCCAGCTCGCATCGCCTAACCGGTCGCTATGCACTTTCTCGACCAGGCGAAGATCTTCGTCCGCTCCGGGGCGGGGGGCGCCGGGGCGGTCAGCTTCAGGCGCGAGAAATTCGTCGAGTTCGGCGGTCCGGATGGCGGCGAGGGGGGCAAGGGCGGCGACATCGTCTTTGAAGCGGTGCCCGGCCTCAATACATTGATCGACTTCCGCTACACGCAGCATTTCCGCGCCCCGCGCGGCAAGGGCGGAGCAGGCGCAAACAGAACCGGCGCCGGCGGCATCGACCTCGTCATCAAGGTTCCTGTGGGAACGCAGATCCTCGCCGACGACGAAGAGCGAACACTGCTCGCCGACCTCACCCTCGATGGCCAGCGAACAGTGCTCCTCAAGGGCGGCATGGGCGGAAGGGGTAACGCGAGCTACAAGAGCTCCACCAACCGGGCGCCCCGCCAGCACCAGACCGGCGAGCCGGGCGAGGAGATGTGGGTTTGGCTCCGGCTCAAACTTCTCGCTGATGTCGGGCTCGTGGGCCTTCCCAATGCTGGAAAGTCGACCTTTCTCAACTCGGTGACCAATGCCGCGGACAAGGTTGGCGATTATCCGTTCACAACTCTTCGGCCGCAGCTAGGAGTTGTCCGCCACAAGGGCCGCGAGTTCGTTCTCGCCGACATCCCGGGCCTCATCGAAGGCGCCGCCGAGGGCGCCGGTGTCGGCGATCGCTTCCTCGGCCACGTCGAACGCACGCGTCTTCTCCTCCACCTCATCGACGGCTCGGCTAAGGATCCGGTGGAATCGTGGGCCATCGTTTGCGGCGAGCTTGAGGATTATGGAGCGGGGCTCGCCGAGAAGCCCGAGATCATCGCTCTTACCAAGGCCGACCTTCTTGAAAGCGAGCAGCAATCGAGGATCGTCAATACGCTCGAGAAGAAATCGGGAGCGAAGGTCTTCCCGGTCTCCGCACCGCTCGAGGAAGGACTCGAGCCGCTCCTCGACTCCATCATCGAGCGTCTCGGGAGCGCAGCTGAAAGATCGGACGAGCCAGAGTTCGAGGGCGGGAGGCCCTGGTCTCCCTTATGAAACTGGCGCTCACCGGCGGCACCGGCTTCGTGGGCGCCCACCTCGTCGATGCAGCCCTTGCCGCCGGCCATGAGGTCATTGCCCTCACCCGGCGCCAGCAGACGGCCCGGGAGCGCGTGACCTGGGTCCAGGGCGATCTTCAGGATCGCTCCGCACTCGAGCAGCTGGTTGAGGATGTCGACGCCGCGATCCATGTCGCCGGAGTGATTAGCGCGGGGAGCCCAGCCGCCTTCGAGAATGGAAATGTCTTTGGAACGCTGGCATTGCTCGCAGCCGCGACTGCCGGCGGCGTCAGGCGTTTCGTTCACGTCTCCTCGCTCGCGGCGCGCGAACCGAACCTCTCGCTCTACGGAGACTCAAAAGCACGCGGTGAGGAGCTCGTGATGGGCTCTGGGCTCGACTGGTCCATCGTTCGTCCGCCTGCGGTCTATGGTCCCGGCGACAAGGAGACGCTCGAACTGTTCCGGATGGCCAAGCTCGGGGTGATGCTGATGCCGCCAAAGGGCCGAATATCGGTTATCCATGTCCATGACCTTGCGGCCCTCCTGCTTGCCCTTTCTGCGTTCGATGCCCCGTCGACCATCCTCATCGAGCCCGACGACGGGCAGCACGATGGCTGGACTCACCGCGATTTCGCCCGAGCGCTCGGCGAGGCTGTGGGAACGCAGCCGGCGATCGTCTTCTCGCCCGGCATTCTTCTTCGCCTTGCTGCCCGTGCCGACCAGCTTTTTCGGCGCGACAGGGCCAAGCTCACCGTCGACCGAGCTGCCTATTTCTCCCATCGTAACTGGGTGGTCGAGCCAAAGCGCGCCGCGCCGAAGGACTTGTGGGAGCCCAAGATCCAAACGCCGGACGGTTTGAGGGCAACCGCCAACTGGTATCGCGAGGCGGGCTGGCTGTAGCCGCCCGACAACCGCCGCAATCGCGCCCGATTGCGTTGCGAAGGAGCTGGCGGACGATTAACGAGCCCTGCATGTCCGACCGCACCCAAATCTATGCCAAGACCGTCGAGCTGATCGAGCCCTACAACAAGAAAGGGGTTGCGATCACCGAAGCAACGCGCTTCGCCCAGGACCTCGAATGGGACAGCCTCACGGTTCTCGATTTCGTCGCCGGAATCGAAGACGAGTTCGACGTCATCATCACCATGAACATGCAGGCCGAAATCGAAACCGTCGGCCAGCTCGTCGATGCTCTCGTTCGCCTGACGGATCCGAAGTGACTGACCTTTTTTCCAAATTCGACCCGCTGATCGAGCAGCGCGAAACTCTGCTTGAAAGCGGAATTACCGACCCCTTCAATCTCGTCATGGAGAAGGTTGAGAGCCCGACCATCGCAATCTGCAACGGCCGGCGGACCATCCTTCTTGGGACCTACAATTATATGGGGATGACCTTCGACCCCGATGTGGTCGCAGCGGGCGAGAAAGCGCTCAAGGAATTCGGCTCCGGGACGACCGGAAGCCGCGTTCTCAACGGGACCTATGCGGGCCACAAAGCCGTCGAACAGGCCCTTTGCGACTTCTACGCGATGGACCACGCAATGGTCTTCTCGACTGGCTACCAGGCGAACCTCGGCATCATTTCGACGATGGCCGGCAAGGACGATTACATCATCCTCGACATCGACAGCCATGCCTCCATCTATGACGGGTGCGCTCTTGGCAACGCGCAGATCGTCGCGTTCCGCCACAACGACGTCGAGGCGCTCGAGAAGCGGCTTCGCAGGCTTCCCCCCGAGGCCGGAAAGCTGGTCGTTCTTGAAGGCGTCTATTCGATGCTCGGAGATATCGCTCCGCTCAAGGAAATGGTCGCCGTTTCGAAAGCCGCAGGAGCGATGGTTCTGGTCGATGAAGCCCATTCGATGGGCTTCATCGGCGAGCACGGCCGCGGCGTCGCGGAGGATCAGGGCGTAATCGATGACGTCGATTTCATCATCGGCACGTTCTCGAAGTCTGTCGGGACGGTCGGGGGCTTTTGTGTCTCGGATCACCCGAAATTCGAGATCCTCCGACTCGTCTGCAGGCCCTACGTATTCACCGCCTCGCTCCCGCCCTCGGTCGTCGCGACAGCTGCAACCTCGATCCGCAAGCTCATGGATAGCGCCGACAAGCGCGCCCACCTCTGGGAGAATTCAAAGCGGCTCCATGGCGGCCTGCGCCAGCTCGGCTTCCGTCTCGGGACATCCGAAGCGCAGTCGGCGATTATCGCTGTCATCATGCCCGATCTTGAGACCGGTGCTGCAATGTGGGAGGCGCTGCTCAACGAGGGCCTCTATGTGAACCTGGCCCGGCCCCCGGCCACTCCGGCGGGCATGACTCTCCTTAGATGCTCGCTCTGCGCTCTCCACAGCCAGGAGCAGGTCGGGGAGATCCTCGGCATGTTTGCTGCGGCGGGCCGTGCAACAGGCTGTATAAGTTGAGGTTTTTTCACGGAACCTTTGCCTTTCCCGAAAAGGTTAACGCGACTAGATTGGGGAAATGATCGGGGACGGGGACGAAGATGAAGTCCGTTTCGACTGGCGTCGAGGCGGAGCTGCAGCTGCGGGCCTGGTGGCCGCGCTCATCCTCGTCGTCATGGTCTTCATGGTCAAATTTGCGAACGACGCTCGAGAGAATGCGCTCGACGCCGAGCGCCATACCTACGAAGTGGCGCTGATCGTTCGCAATGCGAGCGCCAACATTGCCCAGGCAGAAGCTGCGCTCGCGAGGTTCGTCCTGGACGAAGATGTGAGGCACAGCGGGAACATCTATGCGAGCGACTGGCAGCTCGCCGGCTACCAGATCGACCAACTGACCGAACTCATGCGGGGAAGCCCTGACCAGCAGAGGCGGCTCGTCGAGCTCAAGCAGCTCTACGCGAAACGCGGGGCTGAGCTTTCGCTTGCTGCCCGGGCTGCCCTTGGAAAGCAGGGCGACGCCGGAATCCGCTATTTCTACCAAGCGGCGATGGACAACGAACAGCACGTCAGTACCGGCCACCTGCTCAACAACAAGCTCGAAGAGATCATCAACGCCGAGCGCTCCTCGATGCGCAATCGCATTGAGCAGAGCGAATTCTTCTCCAACCAGGCCGATCAGTTCACAAATTATCTGAGCTGGCTCGGAGTGATCGTCGGTCTCGGGGCGATCTTCCTGGGGGTCGTCGCGGTCCAGGCACTCCGGCAATATGCACTCACTAGAAGGCAGGTCGAAACCGAGTACGACCGAGCCGAGGTACTCGAGCTCGCAGTCCGCGACCGAACCCAGGAGCTGTGGGAAGCCAACCAGGCGCTCAAGGCCGAAGCCGCCGAACGCGAAGCCGCGGAGGCCCAGCTCCGCCAGGTACAGAAGATGGAAGCCGTTGGCCAACTGACCGGCGGCATCGCCCATGATTTCAACAACATGCTCGCCGTGGTGGTCGGCGGAATCGATCTCGCTCTGAGGCGGCTGAACGGTCCCCGCCGCGAGGTCACGATGCACCTCAACAATGCGATGGAAGGGGCAACGCGAGCCGCTGCGCTCACCCGCCGTCTACTTTCCTTCGCAAGATCGGAACCGCTGCTCCCGGAACGGGTCGATTCGACCGAGCTCATCGGCGGAATGTCCGATCTCCTCGACCGGACCCTTGGAGAACGAATCCGAATCGAGGTCGAGCTCGGCCGGGATGCGTGGCCCATCTACGTCGACCCGCACCAGCTCGAAAATGCGATCGTCAACCTTGCAGTGAATGCGCGCGATGCGATGGAGGGCGAAGGCCTGATGCGGGTCGGAACCGAGAATGTCCGACTCGCCGCAAACCAGGTCGGCGACATCCGTGCCGGAGACTATGTGAAGATCAGCGTCACGGACACCGGATGCGGGATGCCGCCCGAGGTTCTCGAGCGCGCCTTCGAGCCCTTCTTCACGACCAAGCCCGTTGGCAAGGGCACGGGGCTTGGGCTCAGCCAGATCTTCGGCTTCGCTCACCAGTCCGGCGGCGAAGTCGGAATCGAGAGCCAGGTCGGACGCGGAACCACAGTCTCGATCTACCTTCCGCGAACCGAGAAAGCCGCCGAAATCCGAGTGCATCCAGCGGTCCAGCGGTCCGAGGCTGCCGACATTCATGTGCCGGGAGCTCGGATCCTTCTTGTCGAGGACGATCCGCGAGTGCGTACCGCAACCGTCGATGCTCTTGAGGATCTCGACTATGAGCCGATCGCCTGCGGCAGCGGCGCGGAGGCGATCGAGCTGTTCCAATCGCAGGAATTCGACCTCGTCATCAGCGATGTCATCATGCCGGAGATGGCGGGGCCCGAGCTCATCAGGCACCTGAAATCGACCTCTCCGCGCGATTTCGCAGTGCTGTTCGTGACTGGCTATGTCGGCGAGGGCGAGAGCGAGGATCTTCGCCGCAATGAGCTCCTTCGCAAGCCTTTCACCGTCGGTGCGCTCGCGAGCGCGGTCGCCGCGGCTCTCGCGCGGAGCGCTACCGAACCGCCCCGGACCTCAGCAGCCGGGGCAAAAGGGTAATCGCCGCGAGCAAAGGATGACGTCTCTGCCACGGCGTTAGGCGAATGTCGGTCCCGGCATGCCGGTTGATCTTCCATGCGATATACTCGGCCCCGTTTGCGAAGGTCAGGCTGGCTTTCGCCAGGCGGGCAATTGAATAAAGCCGGCCATGCCGCTGCTTGCCCCGCCACCAGCGCGAACCGGCGTTGCCCAACGAAGGAGCTAGAGGGCCCATCGATCTGGAGAAATGCTCGTACCGGTCGGGATCCGCATCGACGATCGATGCCGAGCGGCCGGTCCGTTCAGCGCGTAGCTCCGACCCGAAGGTCAGCTCGAACGCCCGCTTCCACAGGCTCAGCGCCGGCATGTCCGGAGGCGTAACCAAGAGGGTCCAGCCAAGCAGTGTGGGGGCTGCGTTGCTGACCAGTTCGAACGTGCGATCCCTTGCCTCTGCATCGAAGATCCACACCAGCCGCGATGGCTGCGCAAAGCGCGCGGCTGTCGAAACCGTCCAGGCGGCGGGCGAGCATTCGTGCGCAAGATCCTTTTCGCTCAGCACCGCATATTTGGACGCAAGCCCGTCCTTCTCGAAATAGAAGACGTTGGGCGGGATCAGGCGGTTCGCAACTGCGAGCCAGCGCTTCCGATAGGCAAGCCGATAATCCGAGACGATCAGATAGAAGTCCAGCATCTGCCCTTCGAGCTCGCGCTCTCGAAGGCACGATCCATAAAATAGAACCGCCCTGCTCGACATCCCGTGTTTCGCTGCAATAGCTGCCGCAATCGCCTCGACGCGCGGGTCGACAGGCGCGCTGAGTTCCTCGGCGACGAGCTTTGCCAGCTCGGACATGACAGCAGCGTTAGGCCGCCAGTTTCACGAACGACAGCGGCTGAGCTGGCCGAAGGTGGATCGGATGACCCGGCTCGGCTCGGAAAGTCTCCCCGTCGAGAATGAGGTGCGAGCTTTCCCCGCGGATCGTCACTTCGTCCACTTCCTCAAAATGGATGCCGCGCATCTTCTTGCCCTTGTAGCCGCCGGTCATGCCCGCAGCGAGAGCGCGAAGCACAGTCCCGGCATTCTCCTCGATCGCGACCACCTTGAGCGGGCCGCGCCCCTCACCCCCGAAGGTCGAAGACAAAAGCAGCCTGTCGAGCGTCGTCACCGCGAGGAACGCGAACTTTCCCGAGATCCGGTCGCGCATGGGCATATCGAGCTCGGTCGGCTTTGGAGCGGCGGGGAGGAAGTTCGCCTTCAGCTTCAAGAGAAGGCGCGCAATGCAAGCCATCGCGGTCAGTGTGTGACTGATGCTGTTGGGGAGCCCCAAAGGATAGATTTTGTGCCGGCAATACAGAATTGTCTCGGCAAGTCCGGCGCCTCCCAGGAACATGCCGATGATCGGTCGATCTTCGAAGCCCGGACGGCGCAGAGCGAGAAGCTCGCGGGCGACTGTATATTTTGCAAGATTGTCGGTTCGAGCGAGCTCAATCAGCTGCTCGAGTGTCTCGATCGGGTCGCCGCGCGCTCCAAGGTCGAGCGCTATGAGGTTCGTCTTGCCGCTTGGAAGCACCGCCACGGGCGGCGCTTGGTCCTCGAAATGGCCGCCGTTGTAGAGTTCGGTGAGGGTCGCCTGAACGGTCCCGTCGCCCCCGTTGATGACCAGGACCTTGGGCCGAACTCTCGCGATGATGCGCATCGCCTCCCCGATCTGGCTCGCCTCCTCGACTTCGTAATGGAAGACGTCGGGGTGAGAATCGCAATATTCCCGGATGCGCGGCAGCTGAGCGATATTTCCGGTAGATTTCGGATTGGAGAGCAAGGCGATGCGCGTTCGCTTGTGCCACAGACCAGCGCAAACCCCCTCCGGACAGGGCTGTCCTGTCGGGGCCCGGGCTTCTTTCTCTGGCGGCACTTTCAACATGAATTCACTGGCGGGTCCGCTATAGGGCTACGAATGGACCTGCGTGCCCTGGCTCGGGTACACCGGTCCGCCATGGAATCTCGGCTGCCTTTGCGGCCAAATGATGGTGGTGGGACGACCGAATTTGCCCGCGACTTTACTCCGCGTCCGACTGATCGACTCTTATCTCGCGCGCACGATTGCCGTGCCGCTGGTCGGTTGCCTGATCCTTGCGGCGATGCTGCTGATCCTCGATAAGATGCTTCGGCTGTTTCAATATGTCGTCGATGCGGGCGGTCCGGTGAGCGTGGTCTGGCGGATGCTCGCCAACCTCCTCCCCGAATATCTTTCGCTCGGAATTCCGATGGGCCTGATGCTCGGCATCCTTCTGGCCTTCAGGAAACTGGCGCTGTCATCGGAGCTGGACGCGCTTCGCGGGATCGGAATTAGTTACGGACGCCTGCTTCGCGTACCCTATTGGTACGCAGTTCCGCTCGCGATCATCAATCTTCTGATCGTCGGCTATCTCCAGCCTTATACCGAATATCGCTACGAAGCGCTTCGGTTCGACCTCAACTCGGGAGCGCTTGGGGCGGCGATCAAGGTCGGCGAGTTCAACCAGCTCGGGCGCAGGCTCACCCTTCGAATCGAGAGCAGCCAGAAGAAAGGCACTCAGCTTCGCGGAATCTTCGTTGAAACCGACGACGGCAAGGGAATGACCGCGGCTGCGACCGCTCAGAGCGGGCGTTTCCTCTCGACTGACGATCCGGACATGATCCTGTTTCGATTGACCAAGGGACGCCTTGTCCAGCAATCGACGAAATTCTCGACCCCGCGCACTCTAGCCTTCGAGACTTACACCCTCCCAGTCAGTCTTCCAGTGATCGACCAGTTCCGTCGCCGCGGAGGAACCGAGGCCGACGAACTCTACCTGCACGAGCTCGTGCGCATCGGCTATCTTGGGGGCGCGGCGAGCAAGATCCAGCAGGTGGAAGCCCAGGCTCACCTCAACTTCCGGCTGGTGGAGGTGCTGATGATGTTCATGCTGCCATTGCTCGCAGTTGCGCTCGCGGTGCCTCCCAAGCGCAGTTCGTCGGGCCTCGGCATCTTCATCGCGATCCTGGTGGTCGTCGCCTATCACAAGGTCAATCAATATGGGGAGCAGATGGGCGCGAACGGGAAGTTGAACCCGATCCTCTCACTCGGGGTGCCCTTGATCCTCTTCGCGGCCGTGATTCTTTGGATGTACCATGTGCTTGCCCACCGGCCCGGAGGGCAGCCAATTGGCGCGCTCGAGCGCTTTTTCTCCAAGGTCGCGAGGCGCGCTCGATCGATCCTTCCGAGCAGCAGGGCGCGCGTCGTCGAGGTATGATCAATCTTTCCTTCTTCCCGTCGCGGCGCCTCGCTTTCTACATGGTCAAATTGTTTTTGACGCGCAGCTTCGCCGTACTCTTCGCGCTCATCCTGGTCCTGGAGACACTCGATTTGCTCGGCGAAGCCGGGAAGATCCTGGCTGTTCCGGGGAACGGCGATGCGGCGCTGTGGCATTATGTCGTGCTTCGCATTCCGCTGCTCGTTTCGCGCTTCCTTCCGTTTTCGGTTCTTCTTGGCACCCTCATCGCCTTCGTCGGACTCAACCAGAACAGCGAGGTGGTCGCGATGAAGGCGGCCGGCCTCTCTGCGCACCAGATCCTGGCGCCGCTGATCGTTGCGAGCGTCGGAATCGCGGCGGTTCTCTTCGCCTTCAACGAGGGCGTGGTCGTCAACAGCGCAAGGCACGTCAACGCCTGGTCCGACAACGACTACAAGCCGATCCCGCCGACCAGCGGGATCCTCAGCAACGTCTGGCTGCTCCAGGGCGACGATCTCGTTCGCGCCGGGATCGTCTCAGGACGAGGACCAGCGATGGTTCTTCACCAGGTCAGCATCTACGACCGAACGGGCGGCGTCCTCCAGCGCGTGACGAATGCCGACCGGGCGATCCCCGACCCGGCAGGTCGGGGATGGCTGCTCCAGCAGGCGCGGACCTATGACGCGAGCATGGATGTGGTGCGCAGCTCAGCCGAGATGAAGGCGCTGATCGGGGTCCGGCCCGAGCAATTCACGCTCGCTAAGGTCGACCCTACCGTTCTCGATTATTGGACATTGAAGAAAAGGATCGGCCAGCTTGAGGCGGCGGGGCGTCCGACCGACGAGGCGCGCGCGGGGCTGGCGCACAAGATCTCAAGTCCCCTCTCGACACTCCTCATGCCGCTCCTCGCGGCGATTGCGGCGTTCGGGCTTGCCCGCTCGGGCCAGCTCATGCTTCGAGCATCGCTCGGAATGGCGCTTGGCTTTGCCTATTTCGTCGCCGACAATTTCAGTCTCGCGATGGGGAATGCCGGCGCTTACCCGCCGCTCGTCGCGGCCTGGGCTCCCTTTCTCCTGTTCCTTTTGATCGGCGAGACAGTGCTGGTGCGCAGTGAGGAGTAACCGCTCGGCGCCCTTTCAGGGGTTCACGGCCACGATGCGCACGGGCCCAAAGTCCGAACAACGGCTGTCTCGGCAGGTCTCGCTGAACCACAGCTCGCCGTCACCGACCATCGCCCCCTGATCTCGAACGAAGAGCGAGCCACGCTTTTGTTTGAGAACCGCCAGCCGGACTTTGGCGGTGAAGATCCGGCTGAAATCGCGCTCGACGGACTGCCGGTTACGATAAAGGCGGGGATGTCCCGCAAAATTCACCCGCAATGGCAAACTGACCAGGTTGATGAGTGGCCGCCGGTCCTTTGACCTCAGCGCGGCCTGCAGTTCTGGAAGGAAACGCCGGTACGCCTGATCGACGGCGGCCGCCGATTGGGCAGTTGAGGCGAATGTCCGGACCGGGAGCGACATGCCCAAACCAGCCAGCAGCAAAGCGATGCCCGCAGCTTTGGCAACACGGCGCTTCTTAGCCTTCATCGCCAGGTCTTCCCCATGCCCAATGGCCCAGTTTCTAACATGATGCGCCCCAGGTGCTTCTAGGCATTGAAAACGTTTCCTAGCCTTCCCGGGCGTATCTGATGAGCTGCGCGATCCCGAAAAAGAGAAGGAAAAATCCAATCAAAAGAACGGGCGGGAAACGCGCGCTCGGTCCAGTCGTCACCGACGCAAAGGCAAGGAATGCACTGACAATTGCAGCCATGGCGACCCACTGGATGATAAGGGCCCGTGCAAACGATCCGGCACTGACCGGAAAGGCCGTCATCTGAAACTGGCGCGCTTCGTTCGGTACCGCTCCGATGAGCCGCGACCAGCTCCTTGCGCTGATCTTCAAACGGCCGTTGGCCGGCTTTCCAAGATTGAGCTTCACCATCGGAAGGAAGAAGCTGCTGCTGGGCTCGGCCTCAATTTCGCTCCATGGAATTTTGAGCGGCCGCTGGAACGGCGCAAAGATTCGCCAGACCCCGACGCCCAGTCCCGAGGGGTAGGAACTGAGCCTTAGGACGCCCTTGAACCAAGTGCCCGCTCCCATCGAACCGGACTGGCCGTTCAATGTCAGAAGCGGCTCTTCGCCGCCTTCGTCCGGATACCATTGCTGCAGATTGAACCAGCCCGAGACGAAGCCGAGGACCATCGATGCCAAAACCCACGTCCCGAGAAACAGGATCGGGAACGCATAGGGAAGCCATCCGAGGGCGGCGCCGTTGGTCACGTCTCGAAGCTTAGCAAAAGAAAAAGGGCCGCCAAGCGGCGGCCCTTCCCTGTTCCCGGTCCCTCCCGATCAGGGACCCTTGCCTAGCTTCGAACGAAAGCGCTCAGCCAAGCATTTCCTGCTCGAGCTTCTTCGCCATCTCCTCGATATTCTCCGGCGGCCAGCCAGGAATGTCCATTCCGAGGCGAAGGCCCATGCTCGCGAGCACCTCCTTGATCTCGTTGAGGCTCTTCCGGCCGAAATTCGGCGTCCGCAGCATCTCGGCCTCGGTCTTCTGAACGAGATCGCCGATGTAGATGATGTTGTCGTTCTTGAGGCAGTTGGCGCTCCTCACCGACAGCTCGAGCTCGTCCACCTTCTTCAAGAGGTAGCGGTTGAGCTGGTTGGTGTCCGCAGGCGCTTCCGCAGCCATCGGTACGGCCTGGCCGATCATCGGCGACGGCGCCATCCGGACCTGGCTCTCGTCGAAATGGACGAACAGCTGCAGCTGGTCCTGGAGGATCCTCGCGGCATAAGCGAGTGCATCCTCGGGAGTGACGGTCCCGTCGGTCTCGATCGTCAGGTTGAGCTTGTCATAGTCGAGCTCCTGACCGACGCGGGTGTTCTCGACTTTGTAGGCGACCTGGCGGACCGGGCTGTAGAGGGCATCGACCGGGATGAGTCCGATCGGAGCATCGGCCGGACGGTTGGCGGCGGCCGGCTGATAGCCTTTCCCGATATCCGCGGTCAGCTCCATGTTGAGGGTTGCGCCCTCGTCGAGGTGACAGATGACGAGATCGGGGTTGGTGACCTCGATGTCGCCGGTGGTCGCGATCATCCCAGCGGTGACCTCGGTTGGACCGGTCGCGGAAAGATGGAGCCGGCGAGGACCCTCGCCTTCCATCTTCAGAGCGATCTGCTTCACGTTGAGCACGATGTCGGTGACGTCCTCTCGGACTCCGGCAAGCGACGAGAACTCGTGAAGAACGCCGTCGATCTTGATCGAGGTGACGGCGGCGCCCTGGAGCGAGGAGAGGAGCACCCGGCGAAGCGAATTGCCGAGAGTCATTCCGAAACCGCGCTCCAGCGGCTCTGCGACGAACACTGCGCGGCGGCGGCTATCGCCTCCGGACTGCTTCTTCTCGAGCGCGTTGGGCTTCTTGAGTTCCTGCCAGTTCTTTGCGTTGACGGCCATTTTCATCCCTTGGCAGTTGGGGGCCTAAGCCCCTGATTTCAATTCTTCTTTCAACCTCGACCAAAGTGAGGCTCACTTTGGCCGAAACGTCAGACGCGGCGACGTTTCGAAGGCCGAACCCCGTTGTGGGGGATCGGAGTCACGTCGCGGATCGAGGTGATCGTGAATCCGACCGCCTGAAGCGCCCGAAGAGCGCTCTCGCGGCCCGATCCTGGTCCCTTGACCTCGACTTCGAGCGTACGAACGCCGTGATCGGCGGCCTTCCGGCCAGCGTCCTCTGCCGCGACCTGAGCGGCATAAGGCGTCGACTTCCGGCTGCCTTTGAAGCCCATCATTCCAGCGCTCGACCAGGCAATCGCATTGCCCTGTGCGTCGGTGATGGTGATCATTGTGTTGTTGAAGCTGGCGTTCACGTGGGCGACGCCGGCGGTGATGTTCTTGCGCTCCCTTCTGCGGATGCGCTGCGGTGCCTGAGCCATCGGTTCCTACAATCCTTAAATTTCCTTGCCGCCCTCAAGACATGAAAGGGCGTGAGTTGCAGCTGTGCTGGACCTACTTCTTCTTGCCAGCGATCGGCCTGGCCTTGCCCTTGCGGGTGCGCGCATTGGTGTGCGTGCGCTGTCCGCGGACTGGAAGGCCCCTGCGATGGCGAAGTCCGCGGTAGCAGGCGAGATCCATCAGCCGCTTGATGTTCATTGCGGTCTCACGGCGAAGATCGCCCTCGACCGAATAATCGCGGTCGATTGCCTCGCGGATATGGAGAACCTCCTGGTCGGTCAGGTCCTGGACGCGCTTGTCGGGCGCGATTCCGAGCTTGGCGATGATGTCCTTGGCCGTGGTTCGACCGATTCCGTGGATGTAGGTAAGCGCGACTTCGACGCGCTTATTCGTGGGGATATTCACCCCGGCAATACGAGCCATTCGTTACCCTTCTTCAGCTCCACAGGGCGACTGTCGCCCCATCTCGTCGCTAAAAAGATCCCTCCAAACGAAAAGCCGACGCGCGCACGAATGCGCCGCCGGACAACCGGTGGATCGGGATGAAGCGGAAATAGGATTCGCTTGCGTCCAAGTCAAGAGCGCGGCGTTACTGCTGCCGATGCAGGAAAAACGGGTCCACCAGATCTTCGCTCTAAGCTTATCTCTGAAGGGTCTCCACGCCCTTCTCGAGATCGTTGGGGGGGTCGCGCTCTATCTCACCAGGACCGAGACCATCAGCGGTTGGCTCAACCGTGTCAGCCAGGGCGAGCTCACCGAGAATCCCCACGACTGGGTCGCAAACCATGTCGTGAAATTCGGCGAGAACTTCTCCGTGGCCCAGCATCACTTCTATGCCTTCTACCTCCTCAGTCACGGGATCATCAAAGGCATATTGGTCATCGGCCTTCTTCGGGAGAAACTCTGGGCCTACCCGGCGAGCTTCGTGGTTTTTGGCGCGTTCATCGCCTACCAGCTCTATCGCTACAGCTTCACTCATGACTTTGGCCTGATCGTGCTTAGCATCTTCGACCTCTTTGTGATCGCGCTCGCGGTGCACGAGTACCGGCTGCTTCGGCGTCACCTTCCCACCCACTGATTTGCCCGATAGAGGCCGCGCGGATGGAGCGGCTTACCCTCGCCGGCGGGATCCCTGACACTCTTAGGGGAAGCATTCTCGCGCTCGGCAATTTCGACGGATTCCACCTTGGCCATCAGGCGGTGGTCGGCCGAGCGGTCGCGCGCGCCTTTCACGAGCGCCGTCCAGTCATCGTCGCAACCTTCGATCCGCACCCTGTCAGATTCTTCAAGCCCGACGTTCCGCCCTTCCGACTGACCACGCTTCGCCAGCGCGAGGAGCTGTTCGCCCACGCCGGCGCGGACTCGATGCTGGTGTTCGAGTTTGGCGCCGAGCTCGCTTCAATGGACGCCCATGAGTTCGTCTCGAGAGTGCTTTCACAAGAGATCGGCGCTGCGGGCGTGATCACCGGCGATGACTTCAGCTTTGGAAAGGGCCGCGCGGGCGATGCTGCGCTTCTCGCAAAGCTCGGGTCCGAGCATTCAATCGCGGCCGAGGCTGTAGCTCAGGTGGTGCTCGACGGCGAGCGGATCTCGTCCGGACGGATCCGCGAGGCGCTCGTCGCCGGCGACAGCAGAACAGCGACCCGGATGCTGAGCCGGGATTTTGCGATCGAAGGGGTAGTCGAACGAGGCGACGCGCGCGGCCGCGAGCTCGGCTATCCGACCGCCAACCTCAGCTTGGGCGATTACCAACGGCCCAAATACGGGATCTATGCGGTTCGGGTGACGCTTGAGGATGATAGCGAGCATCCGGGTGTCGCGAGCCTCGGAGTCCGACCGACATTCGAGCCGGCCAAAGAGCTGCTCGAAGCCCATCTGTTCGACTTTGACGGTGATCTTTACGACCAGAAGATCGAGGTCGCTCTTCATGCTTACATCAGAAACGAGATGAAATTCGATGGAATCGAGCCGCTGATCGCCCATATGCGCGAGGACGAAGCGAAGGCGCGGCACCTTCTCGCGCTCGACTAAATCCCCGAATTTGCAATCTGATGAGCGACCGCTAGAGCCCGCGCCAATGGCCGACGCCTCCGATATGACCAAGACCGACTACCGGTCGACCGTCTTCCTCCCCCGGACCGACTTTCCAATGAAGGCCGGCTTGCCGCAGAAGGAACCGGCGATCCTTTCGCGCTGGGAATCCGAAGGACTTTACCAAAGGATTCGGGAGAGCCGCTCGGGGCGCGAGAAGTTCATCTTCCACGACGGTCCCCCTTATGCGAACGGCGACATCCACATCGGCCATGCGCTCAACCACGCGATCAAGGACATGGTCGTGCGCACCCAGAGCCTGTTGGGCAAGGATGCGCCCTACGTGCCGGGCTGGGACTGCCATGGGCTTCCGATCGAGTGGAAAGTCGAGGAGCAGTATCGCAAGAAGAAGCTCAACAAGGACGAGGTTCCGGTGCGCGAGTTCCGCGCCGAGTGCCGCGCCTATGCCCAGCACTGGGTCGACGTCCAGCGCGACCAGCTGAAGCGGCTTGGAGTGAGCGCCAACTGGGCCCACCCCTATCTGACGATGAACTTCCACGCCGAGGCGACGATCGTCTCCGAGCTGTTCAAGTTCGCCGAGACGAGCCAGCTCTACCGCGGCGCCAAGCCGGTGATGTGGTCGCCGGTTGAGAAGACCGCGCTCGCCGAAGCCGAGATCGAATATGAGGACATTGTCTCGACGCAGATCGATGTCGGCTTTGAGATCGTCGAGAGCGCGGTCCCCGAACTGGTCGGTGCCTACGCAATCGTGTGGACGACCACTCCCTGGACGATCCCCGTCAATCAGGGGATCGCTTATAATCCTGAGGTCGAATACGCGCTGTTTCGCGATCGCCCTTCTAACAGAAGCTACCTCGTGGCAGCGGAGCTTGCGGACGACTTCCTTTCGCGGATCGGTGCCGATTCAGGAAGCCCGGATCTCGGCGCCGCTGCCTGGCAAGGCAAGGGTTCTCAGCTTTCAGGAACGATCGCCCGCCACCCAATGCACCGGCTCGGAGGCTTCTTCGCGAGGTCCCGACCGTTCCTTCCTGGCGATTTCGTCACAACCGACCAGGGAACCGGCCTCGTCCACATGGCGCCCGACCATGGCGAGGACGATTTCGAGCTATGCCGAGCCAACGGCATTGATCCTGTCTTCGCGGTGGACGCCGGGGGGTTCTACCGGGCCGACTGGCTGTGGCTCGGCGGCCACGGCAGCGTCATCAACGCCAAGTTCAATGCGCCCGACGGCCCGATCTGTACTGATCTGCGGGAAGCGGGAGCATTGCTCGCGGCGAGCGCCGACTTCCGGCACAGCTACCCCCATTCGTGGCGCTCGAAAGCCAAGGTCATCTATCGCTGCACGCCGCAGTGGTTCATCGCCATGGACAAACCGCTGGCGCAATTTTCCGAAGAAACCAGGGCGGAGCAGCGCTGGGACAATGAGGGCGGCGCCGACCCAACCGGTAACGGCACTCCGAGTTTGCGCAAGCTTGCGATGAATGCCGTCGCCAACACCCGCTTCGTGCCCGAGAAGGGCCGCAACCGGCTTGGCTCCATGGTCGAGCAGAGGCCCGACTGGGTCATCAGCCGGCAGCGCGCGTGGGGCGTTCCGATCGCCTTGTTCGTCGAGAAGAAGACCGGCGAGCTGCTCGTCGACCGCGACGTCAACCAGCGAATCGTGGAGGCTGTCCGAAACGAGGGTGTCGATGCATGGGACCCTTCGAACGCCGCGGAGTTCCTCGGCGATCGAAACCCTGACGATTACGAGATGGTTACGGACATTCTCGATGTCTGGTTCGACAGCGGCTGCACCCATGTCTTCACGCTCGAGAGCGGACACTGGCCCGACGAGCGCTGGCCCGCGGATATCTACGTCGAGGGCTCGGATCAGCATCGCGGCTGGTTTCAGTCCTCGCTTCTCGAGAGCTGCGGTACCCGCGGGCGTGCGCCTTATGACGCGGTGTTGACGCACGGCTTCACGATGGACTCCAAGGGCATGAAGATGTCCAAGTCCCTCGGAAACACGATCAGCCCGATCGACCTTATGAAGGAATATGGGGCTGACATTCTTAGGCTATGGGCGCTGTCCGTGGATTTCACCGAGGACCACAGGATCGGGAAGGAGATTTTGGCCGGAGTTGCGGATCAGTATCGAAAGCTCAGAAACACGTTCCGCTACCTGCTCGGAGCGCTCGACGGCTTCGAAAGCGGGGACCGACTGAACGACCTCTCGGAATTTCCCGGACTTGAGCGCTACATGCTCCACTTGATGGCCGCTCTCGACCAGAAGCTCAGGAACGCGGTCAATGATTTCGACTTCAACAGCTACGTCCGGTTACTGAGCGACTTTTGCAACGAGGATCTCTCGGCCTTCTTTTTCGATATCCGCAAGGACGTTCTCTACTGCGAGGTCAACACCGAGACGGGGGTCCAGACCGAACGCCGGCGCGCGTACCGCACCGTGCTCGACATCCTTTTCGAGGCGTTGGTGCGCTGGCTCTCGCCCGTACTGGTGTTCACGAGCGAGGAAGTGTGGGGCACGCGCTACCCGGATCAGGACTCGGTTCACCTGCTCGAATGGCCTCTGGTCCCGCAAGCCGAGGCTGACGAAGCAAAGTGGAGGAAGCTTCGGGAGCTTCGCGCGCAGGTCACCGAAGCGATCGAGCCTCTGCGCCGCGAAAAGGTTCTTGGATCGAGCCTTGAAGCTGAGGTCTGGGTTCCGAGCAGCGAGGATCCGGTGGTTTTGGCCGAGCTGTTCATCACCTCGTCAGTTCATCAAGGCGATTTGAAGGTCGTGAAGACGAACAATCACAAGTGCGCCCGCTGCTGGCGGCACATGCCCGACGTGCCTTCCGACGGCGAGCTCGATGCGCGCTGCGAGGGGGTGCTTCGTGGCTAGGAGAACACTGGGCTTTTCCGTCGCGCTTGTCGTTTTCATCCTCGACCAGCTGTCCAAATGGGCAGTCACGCATCCGCTCGGGATCAACGCGATCGGCGACCAGCTCGTGCTCCTCCCGATCTTCAACTTCACCTACGTTCAGAACGAGGGGATTTCGCTCGGGCTCCTGAACGCGACCAACCCTCTGGGGCGCTGGATGCTGGTCGGATTGACTTCGATCATTGCAATCGGAGTCGCGATCTGGATCAGCCGCGAGAAGAACTGGACCGACCAAGTCGCACCTGGAATGGTTCTCGGGGGAGCGCTCGGCAACATCCTCGATCGAGTGCGCTTTGGCTATGTGGTTGACTTCGCGGACCTTCACTTCGGGACTATTCGTCCGTTTCTGGTATTCAATCTTGGCGATGCCGCGATTAGCATCGCTGTCGTGATCCTGTTGCTGCGCGCGTTTCTCGCCCGTAAGGATCATCGAGAGGGGCCTGAGCCCAAGGAGACCATCGAACATGCGTAATGCCGTCACCCTCCTCGCGCTCGCCGCAGCGGTCTTGACCAGCGGATGCGCTGCAAACCGCAGGCGCGCCGCGCCGGACGAATTCCAGGTCGCCCGCAATGCGCCCCTGGTCATACCGCCGGACTTCAGTCTGGCGCCGCCGGTGGCTGGCACGCAGGGCCTTAGCGCGGGGGAAGCCCAGCAGCAGGCGATCGACGCACTGTTCGGCGGTCCAGCGCCGCGCAGCGCGGCTGAGACCAGCATGCTCGACGAGGCCGGCCGCAGTGATGCGCCGATCGGAATTCGGTCAACGGTCTGGGATCCGGACACGCGCGTAGTCGACAAGGGGCCCGAGACTCTCCAGATTCTCGCGGCTCCGGCGACAAATACCAACGTCGCGACTGCGCAGGCCGGGCAGTAGGGCCGCGCAGGGGAGTAAGCTAAAAGGATGGCAGAACAGAATCTTTCGGGACGTCTCGTCGACATCGAATCGATGCTCGACCGATCGCGCCGTCGCTTCGAGGAAGGTACGCGGCTCGTCGAGGAAGCGCACAAATTGCTTGCTGACATCCAGCAAGCGCTGATCGGAAGCCCGCGCAGCGTTTCGCCGGAAGATAGCGAGGAAGCAGCATCGCGTCTGCTCGCATCGCTCAAAGCGACGGGCGGCGAAATGCCCGAGACTCTATGCGGCGGACGTTTGTCGGTGGATCAGGTGCAGCGGCTGATCCGAATCGACGGGCACCCGATCGGGATCACCGAGATGGAATATCGAGTGCTCGAACTGCTCGCCTTTGCGCGCAACAATGTCGTCACTAGAGCGATGCTTCTGAAGCATCTCTACCGCCGAGCCGATGATCAGCCTCAGCCCAAGATCATCGACGTTTTCATCTCGAAGCTTCGAAAGAAGCTTCGAAATGCATCAGGCGGAGCTGAGTTCATCGAGACGATACCGCAGCGCGGATGGATTCTTCGCGATATCGACGAGAAGAGCGGGGCCTGATTTCGGGGCCCCGTGGGGGGCCTTTAAGAGCTCAGGGTCGGCGACAAGCCGGACGGAAGATTCACTCTTTCCTAACCCAGTCCCGATAGCCCGGGGACGATGCTTCATTTGCCTGCCCAGCCCGCGCTCGACAATGCGCCGCTTCCCTATGCGGAGGCAGTGTCGCGGCTCGCGAGCGTCCGGCACGCACTCCGACTGGTCGAACCGTTCGGAGCCGGACCGGCTTCGGACCCATCGGACGACGAGCAGATCGCCGCCGCCTGGGGGACCGCAAGCGGACCAAGGCAGCGATTGTTCGATCGCCGGTCGGAGCAGATGGTCGGCGCTGCGGCTGCGGGGATCGAGGCACTTCTTACCGAACGCCAGGACGGCCGCGAACCCAATTCGGCGGCCAGCAATGCACTCGTCGAACGGATCCGAAGCGAGCTAAAGGATATCGCCGGGATCATTCTGCGCTAGGCTGGTCCCACGGCTTTGGGAGTCGTGGGATCGGCGCCCCACTCGCTCCAGCTTCCGTCGTACAGGCTTCCCGAATCACTTCCGAGGAGGTGGGCGGCAAAGATCAGGCTCGTCGCAGTCACGCCCGAACCGCAGCTCGCGACGAATGGCAGAGCCGGATCGATTCCAGCGTCCTTGAAGAGCCGCCGAAGCTCCTCCGTCCGCCTCAACGTTCCATCGTCGTTGTAGAGGAGGCCGAACGGCAAATTGCGAGCTCCTGGAATGTGACCCCCGGCCATTCCGACGCGGGGCTCGGGTTCACTCGCTTCGAACCGGCCCCTACCCCTCGCGTCGACAAGGGCGCGGCCGGCACCGGCGAGGATCTGCTGCTTGGTGACGACTTTGCCGGCCTCCTCCTCAGCGTCGAAGCGGGCACTTCGCCGCTCGGGCTCTCCGGCCTGCGTCGGCCGACCTTCTGCAACCCACTTGCCAAGGCCGCCGTCGAGGATCGCGGTCTGGCGTGCACCGAAGTGATTGAGCATGAACCAGCCGCGGGTCCCCGAGTGGATCGGCGAATTGTCGTAGACCACGATCCGATCGCCAAGGCCGATACCGATGCGCTCCATCGCCGCACCGAAGTCAGCTGCACCAGGAAGCATGTGTGGAGCGGGATTGGACCGATCGCTGAGCTCGCCAATATCAAGGAAGCGGGCGCCTGGAATGTGCGTCTCGAGGAACTCCTCGCGGGCGTTTCGGCCGCTGGCGGGCATGTGCCAACTGGAGTCGACCACGACCAGGTCGGGTTCGCCGATATGCGCGGCGAGCCAGTCCGTGGAGACCAGAGATTCCATCGCCGGGGCATAGAATAGGGGAGCACCGGCCGCTAGGTTCAATGGATGAGCGACGACACGCAGGTGCGGTTGCATTCGAGCTGGCTCGGGCCGCTGAGAGGCGAATTCGACGAACCCTACATGGCAGATCTCAAGAGGTTTCTGCTTGGCGAACGGGAACGCGGAAGGCGGATCTTCCCGAAGGGCCCGGAATGGTTCAGGGCGCTCGACCTTACTCCGCTCGACAAGGTTCGCGTCGTGATCCTCGGGCAGGACCCTTACCATGGCGAGGGGCAGGCTCACGGGCTCTGCTTCTCCGTCCAGCCCGGAGTGCGCCCGCCGCCGAGCCTTCTCAATATCTACAAGGAGCTCGAGAGCGACCTCGGGCTCAGTCCGCCTGGCCACGGCTTCCTCGAGCCTTGGGCGCAGCAGGGCGTGCTCCTTCTGAACAGCGTGCTCACGGTCGAAATGGGTCGTGCAGCCTCGCATCGCGATCGTGGCTGGGAACGGTTCACCGACCGGATCATCCGCGAGGTCAACGCCAGGCCTGATCCCGTCGTATTCACGCTTTGGGGGAGCTACGCGCAGAAGAAAGCAGAGTTCGTGGATGGCTCCAGGCACCTGGTTCTGAAAGCCGCGCATCCCTCGCCGCTCTCGGCTCACAATGGCTTCTTCGGTTGCAGGCATTTCTCGAAGGCGAACCTGTTCCTCAAGTCCAACGGACTGGAGCCGGTCGACTGGACGCTGCCGGAACCCTAGAAAGCGTCGGGCATGGATACGCAGCACCTTGGCAAGAGCAGCGCGCTCCCGGCGTCGCCTGATGAAGCGTCGCTCGACCTTGTGCCCAATCCAAGGCCTGGAGCGCTCTATCTTGTTCGCTTCGCAGCGCCGGAATTCACCTCGCTATGCCCGGTGACCGGACAGCCCGATTTCGCTCACCTGGTGATTGATTATGCACCGGAACAGACGATCGTTGAGAGCAAGAGCCTCAAGCTGTTCCTTGGCGCCTTTCGCAATCATTGCGGTTTTCACGAAGATGTGACGGTGGGGATCGGACAGCGGCTGGTGAATGAGATGAAACCCAGATGGCTTAGGATCGGCGGCTATTGGTATCCGCGCGGAGGCATTCCGATCGACGTCTTCTGGCAGTCGGGGCCGCCGCCCGAGGGGCTCTGGCTTCCCGACCAGGGCGTGAAATCCTATCGCGGACGAGGGTAGGGTATGGATGGGGGGCCCAAGATCGCGGTTCTGGGCGCCGGAACGATCGGTTGTTTCATCGGCGGAGCCTGGCAAGCGGCAGGATTGCCCGTTACATTCATCGGCAGGCCGAGGCTCTCGCAGGATATCGACCGAAATGGCCTGATCGTGAGCGACTATACCGGCTGGGAAGTTCGGCTTCCGCCCGGAGACGTCGACTATCGATGCGGGCCTGAGGCACTCGACCAGGCGGATGTCATCCTTGTGGCGGTCAAAAGCGGCGACACTGCCGGAGCGGCCGAGGAGATCGACAAATACGGGCGCGACGGCGCCACCGTGATCAGCTTCCAGAACGGCATCAGCAACATTGAGGTGCTGGAACGGGGACTTCGAGGTCGCTTCGAGATCGCCCGCGGAATGGTCGGCTATAATATCGTCTATCTCGGCGATGGCCGGTTCCACAAAGCCGTCGCCGGAGACCTGTGGACCGAGAACCGGGACGCAACCCAAGAGCTTGCCGAAAGGATCGGAGCCGGCGCGGCGCGGCTCAAGCTGTCCGATGACATGCTGGGCGTTGCCTGGGGCAAGCTCCTCATCAACATGAACAATGCGGTGAACGCCCTGTCGGGCCGAACATTGCTCAATGAGCTTCGCAAGCGCGACTACCGCCGGGTATTCGCTGCGGCGGTCCGAGAGGGACTGAGGCTGCTCTCCCGGTCGGAGATCGAGCCCGCGAAAGTCGGCCCCGTATCCTTCCCGCTTCTCGTTCGAATTCTCGAATCGCCCGACTGGTTGTTCAACACTGTCTTCTTTCGCGTTTGGAAAATCGACCCAACGGCGCGCTCCTCGATGAGCGACGATCTGGCGATCGGGCGAAAGACAGAAGTCGATTACCTCAATGGCGAGCTGATCCGCCTCGCTGAACGGTTACGTCTGGCTGCACCCGTCAATCGCGCGATCGTCGACCTGGTTCACAAGGCCGAAGCGGGCGCCTCGGCCCTCGCTCCGACGGCGCTCCGAACGGCGGTTCTGGGCGATTAGCGGAACGTCGACTGGGGAACGGCCGCGTCATCGGCCGGAGAAGGCGCGTCCGAGGCCCTGCCCTTGGTCCAGAAATAAAGCGCTCCGATCGCTGCGGCAAACACGATCACGCTCACGATCATGACCGCAGAATAGGGCTCGACGAGTGCAAGCACGTTTGCGCTGTCGGAAGAGCCGGCCTTTTCGGCTCCAGCAACCGCGGCGGCATAGACAACCCCCATCAGGCTTTCGCCGACAATGAGTCCTGTCGCCATGAGGACGCCCATTCGTTCTGCGAAGTCAGGACTTTTGGCGCGCATGGCCCAGCGATTGTACAACCATCCAAGAACGGCGCCGACAGGAATCAGAAGATCCGCTTCCATCGGCAGATAGATGCCCATGCCGATCGCTAGCGGCGGCAAGTGAAGCCGCTTGCCCGATATCGCCTTTAGACCCTCGTCGATGGCGACTGAGACTACGCCGATAAGGGCGCCCTCGCGGATCAGACTCCAATCCAGGCTGCCTCCAAGGACGCCTTGAGCGATCGTCGAGATGATTGCTGCTTGTGGTGCGGGCAGAGCCGTCGCCTTCGCTCCCGGAGCGCCCTGGAAAGTGAAGGCGGTATTCAGCAGGTCGAGGATTGGCGGAATGACAAGCGCTCCGAAGACAACGCCGAGAACCAGCGCGACCTGTTGGCGCCAGGGCGTCGCCTCGACGAGCTGCCCGGTCTTGAGATCCTGAAGGTTGTTGTTCGAGATGGTCGCAACGCCGAAGATGATCGCGGTGACGAACAAGGCGAAGGCGACGAGAGCCTTGGTTTCATCGCCTCCTACTTTTGGGAAGAGAGCGACGAGGATTAGCGAAATCCCGAGGACGGAGAGGATTCCAACCCCCGAAATCGGGCTGTTCGAAGCGCCGATAAGCCCGGCCATGTAACCGCACACTGCGGCGATGACGACACCGGCGATCAACGTGTAGATGATGCTGAGGACGATGGTCATGGTAGGATTGCCGGCGATCGGCGCGGTGTTGCCGAAGGCATGGAGAAGAAGGCCGATCGGGATCATCGAAACCAGGATGATCGCAGTGACGATGCCGATCGGAATATCGCGTTCGGTAATCGGCAAGCTCGCCGCCCGGCCGGCCTTACGCTCACGGTTCGCGGCAAGCGCCGAGCGAATGCCTGCCGCGATCGGCCCGATGATCCGCAGCAGCGTCCAGATCGCCGCGATCCCGATCGTACCGGCTCCAACCATTCGCGCCTTGAGCCGAAATGCAGTGCCGACAAGCTTGTCGAGATCGCCTCCAGCCTGAGCGATCAATCCTGGATCTTGGGTCCAGTGTGGCACGATGAAAACCCAGCTGATCGCCATCCCGATAAGCATTGCCAGCCCGACGGCTATCCCAACGAGATGTCCAACGCCGATCAGTGCCATCGACAGATTGGCGGATACTCCGGATGCACCGGCGCCGACGCGGAACGTGCGTGCGGCGGCGTCGGTGATGAGCCTCGTCTTTGCGAGAATGAAATAAGCGGCAGACACAATCGTCGAGGCGCCGATCAGCACCAGGCCGCGTCGGTTTTCCTCCGCTCCGCCGACTCCTGCGCCGACCTTGAGGACTTCGGCGGCAGCAACACCTTCTGGGTAGGGAAGATCGGTTCCGGTGACGAGCGCCCGCCTAAGCGGAACCGAATACATCACTCCAAGAATGCCGCCGATGCCGATAACGGCGACCGACAACCAGTAGGGAAAGCCGGTCCACCAGCCGACCATGATGAGGCCTGGGAGGACGAAGATAATCGCTGAGAGCGTCCCGGCCGCCGAAGCGATGGTCTGGACGATATTGTTCTCCTGGATCGTCGAATCGCGAAACGCCTTCAACACCGCCATTGAGATGACGGCTGCGGGAATGGACGTCGCAAAGGTAATTCCGATCTTGAGACCCAGATAGACGTTCGCGGCGGTGAAGATGACGGTGATCAGCGCTCCGAGGATAATTCCCCGGATCGTGAGTTCCTTGATGTCTCCGCCAGCGCGCAACGCCTCTTCAGTAGCCATGCTATTTCCCCCTGAAATTGTCGCATTGGCCGCCCGGTGCGGGCGTTGAGTGGCGCCGGATCGAAACCCAGCGGTCGTCGCCCTTCACCCAGACATCGGTCGAAAGGACGCAGTCTTCGATGACTCGCCCGAGATATTTGAGTTTCCACCGAGCGTGCACGGTGCCAATCATCACGTCGTCGAGGGCCGTGACCTCGCGGATCTCGAATTCGATCGTCTCAAGGTCCCGCCGCTGGATCGCGTCGAGCCATTCATCACGGTTCATCACGAACGGCCCGGTCGAACGTGTACCGATGAGCACGAAATCCGGGTGCATCATGGCTGCCAGGCGCTTCATGTCCTTGCCGCACAGAGCATCGCGCCATTCGCTTTCGAGCCCCTCGATCACCTCGCGATTATCAGACACGCACTCTCCTCTCAGCGAGCTTCTTTAAGGCCGAACGCCGACAAAGCGAATCCCCGTGTCATAGCGCGTGAAAGCGAGCCAGGGAGGGGTGATTTCGAGCGGCTACACGGCGAATGCCGCAGGCCGAGATCGTTGGGTAGGAAAAGAAGGAGGAGATGGCGGCCAGGATCGGGGCCCTGGGCGGGGACGGCCGAAGCGAGCGTGCCTACCGGCCGCCCTCACTTATCCGGCAATTGCTGCGGCTCAGGCAGCCGGCCGGGAAGGTGAACTCGCTTACTTCGCGCTGACGGCGATGAAGGCTTCGGGCGCATTTCCGCGCTTGACGAGGAGAAGCACGCTCGTGCGTCCCGCCTTGCGAGCGCCGTCCACGCCCGCGATCACTTGCGCCGGATCGCTGACGATCTGGTTGTTCACGGACATGATGAGATCGCCGCGCTGAAGTCCCTGCTCGGCCGCATCGGAGTTCGGGTCGACCCCGGTGATGATCACGCCGTGTGCGCTTGCCGGAAGACTCGCGCCGCGCGCGAGCTCCGGAGTCAGCCGAGCAAGCGAAAGGCCGAGGGCCTTTTGCGATTGGACGGCGGTTGTACCGGGAGAGGTTGGAGTCTGCGTCGCTCCGCCGGCGATTTTGTTCAGAGCTTCCTCGGTCGGACGATCCTCGAGCGTGACGTAAACCGTGCCATGCTTGCCGTCGCGGACGATCTCGACCGGCACGCGCTGTCCGACCGGACTGTTCGCGACGAGGAATGAAACGGTCTGATCGGGTGTGACCTGCTGGCCGTTGACCTTCACGATCACGTCCCGCTGCTGAAGACCGGCCTTCGCGGCCGGCCCGTTTGGAACCACGGTCCGGATGATCTCGCCGCTGTCCTTGGGCAGGCCGAGCGCTGGAGCGAGGTCCTCGTCGACGGGCTGGAGGCCAACCCCAAGATAACCCCGAACCGGCCTCTGGCCCCTCATCAGGGCATCAATTACCGGTTTTGCGAGCTCCGCTGGAATTGCAAGGCCGATACCGACCGACGCTCCTGTTGGGGAGATTAGCGCCGAGTTGATCCCGATGACATTGCCGTCGAGGTCGAACATTGGGCCGCCGCTATTGCCCATGTTGATCGCCGCATCGGTCTGGATGTAGCGATCGTAGGCGCCAACCCCGGTTATTCCCCGGTGAAGCGCTGAAATGATGCCTGCGGTGACGGTGCTTCCAACGCCATAGGGGTCACCGATTGCGATGACCCAGTCCCCGACGCGCGCTTTGGTGCTGTCGCCCCAGCGAACGAACGGAAGACCGTGCCCGTCGATCTTCAAGAGGGCGAGGTCCGAGGTATCGTCACGACCCACGATGCTTGCCGGATATTCCTTGCCGTCGTTCGTGGTGACGGTGACGGTGTCGACGGTCCCGGTTCCCGTAAGACCTTGAATAAGGTGATTGTTGGTGACGATGTAGCCGTCGGACGAAATGACGAAGCCCGACCCGAGCGAACCGGCCTCCCGAGTGCGCTGCTGCTGCTGCTGCTGTTGTTGTTGTTGTTGCTGCTGATTGTCGGTCGATCCCCCTTGGCCGTTTTCCTGCGGCTGGGCATTCGGGTCGAACTGCCGGAAGAATTGCTCGAACGGATCATTCTGCGTCGAGCGCACCGGCACCCGCTGCTTGGTTGAAATGTTGACTACCGCCGGCTGGAGCCGGGCGACGAGGTCCGCGAAGGACATCGGCGCCCCGGCCCTCGGTGAGAGTGTCGAAGTGCCGGGCGCGTTTTGCGCAACTTGCGCGCCGGCTTGCCCCGTGGCGAGAGAGAATGTCGTTCCCCCGAGCAGCAGGGCCATTGCGACCCCGTAGGCGTAGCGCACTTTTCCGGACTCCTTCGAGCTCATCGATACTCCATCATTTGGTGTGAGACGCAAGGGCGGTAATGTCCTTCCGGCCTTAACGCCATTTGAACGCGCCTGTTCACTTGGTGCGTCCAGTGAATTCCTTCAGATAGTCATTCTGAGGCGACAGAATGAGGGTGGTCGACGCTGGAGCCTTCCCACCGGTTCCGGAAACGAAGGTCGCTTTGTAGCTCTGCATTGCCCGATAGAAATTGTAGAAATCGGGGTCCTTGTTGAAGCTCGCGGCATAGGTCTGAGCGGCCTCGGCGTCGGCCTCCGCCTGTATGATCTGAGCCTGCTTGGATCCTTGCGCACGGATCGACTGGGCTTCCTGGTACCGAGCGGTTCGCATGCGGTCGAACGCCGACTGGAGGGGTGTTCCGTCGGGCAGGTCCGTCTTCTTGATCCGGACGTCAACGATCTGAACCCCAAACTTGGCCGCCTGGACGTTGAGAGCGTTCTTCACATCGTCCATGATTCCCTGGCGTTCAGGCGAAAGCAGCGCTGCAAAAGGCTGCTTGGCGAGCTCATTTCGAACTTCGGACCTGAGAATTGTCTGGAGCTGGCTCTTCAGATTCTCCTCGGTGGTCGAGCGAATGTACATGAGCAGCGGGTCAACGATCCGGTAGCGCGCGAAAGCATCGACCATCAATCGCCGCTGGTCGGTCGAAAGAACGGGCTGCGGTTCCATATCGACCGAGAGAACGCGCTTATCGATCCACACGACCTGATCGATGAAGGGAATCCGATACGAAAGCCCCGCGCCGGCGGTGCCGATCGGCCTTCCGGGCTCGAACCGGTTGAGGATCCGCTCGGGTTTGCCGAAGCGAACGATCACCGCCTGCTTGGTCTCCGGGACGATCGGAAAGCTTCCAAGAACGAGGAGGAGGAGAATGAAGGCCGTAACGGCCGAGACGAGCGGGTGCCGGCGGAAGAGGTCGGTCATTGCTGCCGCTCCTGATCCGGTTGCTGCTGCTCCTGTTTCACCTGCGGGAGCGGAAGATAAGGAGTGACCCCCGGCGCCTCGACGATGGTCTTGTCGATCCGTGAAAGAACCTGCTCCATCGTCTCATAATACATTCGCCGCCGAGTGACGTCGGGCGCAAGCTTGTACTGCGCATAGACCTTGTCAAAGGCGGCGGCTTCGCCCTGTGCCTGCCGAGTGCGCTGGAGGGCATAGGCATTGGCATTGTTGATGTAGCTTTGTGCCTCCTGCTGGGCGGCGGTGACTTCCTTGAACGCGTCATTGACTTCGGCGGGAGGATCCGCCTGCTGGATCGCAACGCCTTGAATATCGATGCCCGAACGGTAGCCGTTGAGGATCCTCTGCATCCGGTCGGTGACCTGCGCTTCGATCTCGCTTCGCCTGTCACCCATCGCCTGCTGAAGCGTGACCTGGCTGATTACGGCCCGCATTGCGCTCTCGGCGACCTGGCGGATCGCCTCGTCGGGATCGGACAGCTGGAAGAGGTAGAGCTCGGGTTCGTGGATGTTCCACCGTACCGAATAGGCGATATCCAGCAGGTTCTGGTCGCCCGTCAGCATCAAATCCTCGCTGCTCTGCGAGCCAAGATCGGTGCTTCTGATGCTTTCGACGTCGATCTTCTGTACGCGATCAATCGGCGAGGGCAAGGTGATCCCGACGCCAGGTCCGAGCGTGTAGCTGTAGCGGCCGAACCGGGTGACGACCCCGCGCTGGCCGGGCGAGATCGAGTGCATGCTCGTGAATATCAGCCAAATCGCGATGAAGCCGAGGATCGCCCAGAGGATCAGCGAGCGGTCGGGACGACCCGGAAATCCGCCACCGCCGCCGCGAAAGCGCATCCTTCCGCGGCGAAGAAGTTCGTCGAGCGGAGTGACCGTCGGTCGTCCGCCCGGCGGACGCCGCCCGTCGCTCGAAGGCTCACCCCACGGGCCACCGACGCCGCCGTCCTCAGCTGGCGGCTCGTCGCCGCTGCCGCTTGGGCCCCAGGGACCCTTTGTGTCAGCGAAGAGACCGCGAACCCGGCCACCCCACCCCAAAAAAGTGCTCATCGACGCCGATTATAGGGAGGCCCAAGCGCGAAAAACAGTGGCAAGCCGCCGCGCGCTTCCTATGTGCCGTTTGATGACCGACGCGCTCGACCAACTCGGGGAGCTTCCCCACGAGGAACGGATTCGCTCGCGAAAGGTCTCGGGCGGAATTGTTACGCTGATCGTCGATGCGACCGGTCTCTCGGCAGCGGAGCGTTCCAGCGTCGAAGGCGAACTTCGATCGGCGACGCTCTCGAAGCCTGGAGTCGACGAGACTCGGATCGCAATGACGGCCGGGGAACCGTCGCGAATCCTGATCGCGGTCGGCAGCGGCAAGGGGGGAGTTGGCAAGTCGACGGTCTCGGCCAATCTCGCGATCGCTCTTGCCCGGCGTGGCAAGAAGGTCGGCCTCATCGATGCGGATGTCTACGGACCCTCTCAGCCCACCTTGCTTGGAACGGATGCAAGGCCGACCGCCGAGGAGGAGCGTCTCATCCCGGTCGAAGCCCACGGCATCAAGTTCCTGTCGTTGGGTCAGCTGGTTTCGCCCGGGCACGCGCTCGCCTGGCGTGGTCCGATGGCAACAGGCGCGCTGACCAAGCTCATCGAGGCCGATTGGGGTGATTCGGAGTTTCTGATCGTCGACCTCCCGCCAGGAACGGGGGACGTTCAGCTCTCCCTGATCCAGCGATCGAGGCCCGCGGGCGCAGTCATCGTATCGACCCCGCAAGACCTCTCGCTGAGTGATGCCCGGCGTGCAGTCGACCTGTTCAACAAGACCAGCGTGCCCATTTTCGGGATCATCGAGAATATGGCGGTTTACATTTGTCCCCATTGCAAGGAGCCGTCCCATCCATTTGGAACGGGAGGGGCCGAGATTGCGGCCGAAGAGATGGGCGTTCCGTTCCTCGCCCGATTGCCGCTCTCGGTCGCCATTCGGGAGGCATCCGACGCAGGCCAGCCGCCCGCTTCGACCGGCGGTCCCGATGCCCAAGCGTTCGACGCGATCGCAGTCAAACTGTTGGAGTTGATCGCAAAATGAACCCAGCCAAGAGGATCCTGCGATGCCGCTGACCCGCGACGAAGACATCGCCGACCTCTTGAGGAATGCGCGGACATTCGCAGTCGTCGGCGCCTCGGACCGTCCGCAGCGCCCGTCCTATGGAGTCATGAAGTTCCTGCAGGACTGGGGCTACCGTGTTCTGCCGGTGAACCCACAGATCACGGGTGAACACGTGCTTGGAGAGTTCGTCTGGCGCGAATTGGCCCAGATCGGCATCCCCATCGATATCGTCGACATCTTTCGTCGGCCGGAAGCTGCGGGCGAAGCTGTCGAACAGGCGATTTTCGTCGGGGCAAAAGCGGTATGGATGCAGCTTGGAGTGATCAACGAAGAGGCCGCCGCCCGAGCGGAAGCCGCGGGGCTGAAGGTGGTGATGAACCGCTGCCCGCACATCGAGATTCCGCGGCTCGGAGTGCCGAGGATTACGACCGAGGCCTAGGCAGCCGCGACCATCATCTCGGGCACGAGAATCGTCGGAGCATCTATTCCTCGGCGAAATTCGAGGTCGCTCGCCGGCTCGAGCAATGCGAACATGTCGATCAAGTTCGAAGCGATCGTGATTTCAGTGACGGCCTCAGCAATCTCTCCTCCGCGAACCATGAAGCCGACAGCTCCGCGGCTGTAGTCGCCGGTCACTCCGTTGACGCCCTGCCCGATCAGCTCAATCACCAGAACCGCTTCGGGGACACTTGCGAGGATCTCCTCGCGAGTCCGTTTGCCCACTTCCATGAAGAGATTGCTCGGTGCTGCTCCCGGAGCACCCCCGACGCCGCGCGCTGAATGACCCGTCGGAGCAATGCCGAGCTGGCGCGCCGCCGCGCTGTCGGCGATCCATTGGTTAAGGACCCCGCCTGCGACGAGCTCCTTGCGAGAGACGCGAAGGCCCTCGGCATCGAAAGCGCGCGATCTTAAGCCTCTCGGGCGAAGCGGGTCGTCGATGATGGTCACTGTCGGAGCGAACAGCCGCTCGCCGAGCTTGTCTTTGAGAAAGCTCGTCCCTCGAGCCACCGAAGCGCCATTGATCGCCCCCGAGAGATGGCCGAGCAGGCCCGAAGAAACTCGAGGATCGAAGATCACCGGATATCGTCCGGGCTTTGGCCGTCCGGGATCAAGCCGAGCTACGGCCCGCTCACCTGCTCGCCGCCCGATTTCGGCCGCGCCTTCCAAGTCTTCGAGGTGGCGCGCGCTGTGCCACGAATGATCGCGCTGCATTCCTCCGCCCTCACCAGCGATTACCGACGCCGAGGTGCCGTGCCCGCTGCTGTAGAAGGCGCCCGAGAATCCGCCCGATGTCGCGAGCGCGATGGTTGTCGCCGAAGCGCTCGCACCGCCTCCGTTCGAATTGGTTACCCCGGGAACGGCCCGCGCCGCCGATTCGGCTTCAAGAGCCCGTTCCCGAAGCTCGGAAGGGTCCGGTTCGCAATTGTCAAAGACATCGAGGAATGGGGGGGTGCCCCGCTCCAGAAATTCAGACGGAGCGAGACCGGCGAAGGGATCCTCGGGCGCTTCTTTTGCCATCGCGAGGCAGCGCTCGACGAGCACCGCGAGTGCCTCTTCGGATAGATCGGACGAAGCGACGGTGGCGGAGCGCTGGCCGACGAACAGCCTCAAGCCCACCTCCTCCCCTTCCGACCGGCCGACACTTTCTGTCTCGCCGAGGCGCACATGGACGCTTGAAGAGCGGTCTCCGGCATAAAGCGCGTCGGCGGCGGAAGCCCCGGCAGCAATTCCACGCTCGACGAGCGAATTGGCGATTCGGCGGGCTTGTTCGGGGGATTGCATGCGTCGCTCACCTAGTGAGTCGAAAGGCCGACCACCAGCATTGCAAGGAAAACGAGGAACCCGGCCGTGCGATTGGAGCGGAACAGGCGAAGCGCGAGTTCGCCGTCCGCGAGATCCGTTCGAAGGGCCTGGTTCGTGAGGTGGAGTGCCGCTGGAAGGAGCGAAAGGAGTGCCAGCCAATCGGGCCGAACGGTCCACACCGCGGCGCCCCACAAGAGAACGGCGAGAAGGTAGAAGATTCCGATACCGAGCGGCGAGCTTTCACCGAAACGTCTGGCGGAGGATTTGACGCCGACAAGCGCGTCGTCCTCGATGTCCTGGATCGCGTAGAGCGTATCGTAGCCCACCACCCAGGCAATGCTTCCGAACCAGAGAAGGAAGCAGGTCGAGGACAGGCCCCCAGTCACCGCCGGCCAGCCCACGAGCGCTCCCCACGAGAAGACAATCCCGAGCCACGCCTGGGGCCACCAAGTGATCCGCTTCATGAAGGGATAAGCGGCAACCGGAGCAAGGCTGATGACCGCGACGATTGCTGCGACGGGCTTGAGCTCGAGAAGGACGACAAGGCCGACGAGGCACAGGATGCCGATCAGAAGCCAGGCGCTCCTTAGCGAAACCCTCCCGCTGGCAAGCGGACGCAGACGTGTTCGCTCGATCCGCCTGTCGAGATCCCTGTCGACGATATCGTTGTAGACACAGCCGGCGCTACGCATCGCGAAGGCGCCAAGTCCAAGCCACACGAATAGGTCCCAGCGGCCGCCGACGCCCGCTAGCGCGAGGCTCCACGCGCACGGCCAGTAGAGCAGCCAACTCCCGATTGGCCGGTCGAGCCGCATCAGGCTGGCATAGGGCCGAAGCCGCGGCGGAAGCGCGCCGATGAGACCGCGCCGCTCGCTGTCAGGAACGATGTCGGTGGTGGCGGTCACACACTCACCTAAGTAGGAGACGGCAATGCCCGCAACCCCCGCCTGGCCGCCGAGGAGCCTACCGCGACTGTTCGTTGGGCAGCCTCTCGCCGTCGGAACCAGCATCGGGCTGGACGGAGGCCACGCAAATTACCTCGGCAACGTGCTGAGGCTCGGGGTCGGGGCCGAGTTGCTCGTCTTCGACGGTTTTTCGGGAGAATGGCTCGCCCGCATCGAAGAAGAGGGAAAGAAACGGATGACCTTGCTCGTCGAGCGGCTGACTCGCGGGGCGGAGAGCATCCCTGATGTGTGGCTCGCTTTCGCTCCAATCAAACGCGCGCAGACCGACTGGCTAGTGGAGAAGTCGACCGAGCTCGGAGTTGCTCGGCTGATCCCGGTCACGACGCAACGAACCATTGCTGAGCGGGTAAGGATCGAACGGCTCAGAATGATCGTGATTGAGGCCTCGGAGCAGTGCGGCCGAACGCGCCTTCCCGAAATCGTCCAGCCAATGCCCCTCAGGCGTTTCGTCGAAGAGCTCGCTCCAGGACGCCATTTCTACTTCGCAGACGAGGGAGGCGGCGAACCCGCCGCTGATGCATTTCGCGGGGGGCCCGCAGTGATCCTTGTTGGTCCTGAGGGCGGGTTTACCAAGGAAGAACGCGCGTTCATCCGACAAAGCGGAGCGACCGCCATCTCGCTTGGTCCGCGCATCCTTCGCGCCGAGACGGCAGCACTGGCCTCCCTGGCCGCCTTTATGGCTGTCGCTGGCGATTGGCGCACTTATTGATCCCGAAGCTTGGGAATCGCTGGCATGAGCCAAGCGGCGCGGCTAGGGCGCGCCGACCATGACAACGCGCACCGATGAAAGTTACTCACGACCGATCGAAAATCGATCCGACCTGGTGTCGGTGTTCGAAGGCGGCGAGAAGGCCAAGGACGACTGGCGGATCGGCACCGAACACGAAAAGTTCGTCTACCGGACCGCCGATCAGCGCGCACCCTCCTATGACGAGCCGGGCGGCATCCGCGACCTCCTTCAAGGACTGACCGAGTTCGGCTGGAAGCCCGTCGTCGAGGGCGGCAATGTCATCGCGCTTTCGGGCTCCGACGGAACGATCAGCCTCGAGCCTGCCGGTCAGCTCGAGCTCTCCGGCGCGGCCTTGAAGAACCTTCACCAGACCTGTTCGGAAGCGGCTCGGCACCTCGAACAATGCAAGTCGGTCGGCGAACGGCTCGGTCTTGGATTCCTCGGAACCGGCATGTGGCCCGACAAGCGCCGCGACGAGCTCCCGATCATGCCCAAAGGCCGCTACGCGATCATGCTCAATTACATGCCCAAGGTCGGAAGCCTCGGGCTCGACATGATGCTTCGCACCTGCACCATCCAGGTCAATCTGGACTATGCATCCGAAGCCGACATGGTGAAAAAGTTCCGGGTCGGCCTCGCTCTTCAGCCTGTTGCAACCGCCCTCTTCTCCAACTCGCCGTTCACAGAAGGCCGGCCCAATGGGTACAAGAGTTTCCGAAGCCACATTTGGGAGGACACCGACCCCGATCGCACGGGCATGCTTCCCTTCGTGTTCGAAGAGGGCTTCGGCTATGAGCGCTACTGCGACTATGCGCTCGACGTGCCGATGTATTTCGTCTTCCGGGACGGCAAGTATCTCGATGTCGCGGGCGAGAGCTTTCGCGCTTTCCTCGAGGGCAAATTGCCCCAGCTTCCGGGCGAGAAGCCACGACTGACCGACTGGACAGACCATCTCTCGACCGCCTTTCCGGAGGTGCGGCTCAAGAGCTTCCTCGAGATGCGCGGAGCCGATGGGGGCCGCTGGAGCCGGATTTGCGCTCTTCCAGCGCTCTGGGTCGGGCTGCTTTACGACAGCGAGGCGCTGGAGAAGGCGTGGCAGCAGGTCAGCGACTGGACGATCGAGGAGCGCGAGCAGCTACGCCGGGACGTGCCCAGGCTTGCGCTCGATGCGATCACTCCCGACGGGGAGCCGATGCGCGACTTTGCAGCGCGCGTGCTCGAGATCGCGGCCGATGGACTGAGCCGCCGCGCGAAGCTCAACAGCGCCGGCGACAACGAGGGGGGATTTCTCGATCCATTGCGCGATGTCCTCGCAACGGGCATGACCCCTGCCGACCGCCTGCTCGCGCGCTTCAATGGCGAGTGGAACGGCGATGTGTCTCACATTTACGAGGAATTCAGCTTCTGATGGACATGCCGATGCAAAGCCGTCGAACGCTCTACCCCGAGATCCAGCCGTATCAGACGGGGATGCTCGACGTCGGCGACGGGCACCGCCTCTATTGGGAGCTGTCGGGCAATCCCGATGGAAAGCCCGTGGTCTTTCTTCACGGCGGCCCCGGCGGCGGCTCGAGCCCCGAGCACAGGCGGCAGTTCAATCCGGACAAATACAAGATTCTGGTCTTTGACCAGCGCGGCTGCGGCAGGTCCACGCCCTACGCAAGTCTTGAAAATAACACGACCTGGGACCTGGTCGAGGACATCGAGAAACTGAGAGCGGGGATCTCGAAAGTCGATAAATGGCAGGTGTTCGGCGGCAGCTGGGGATCGACGCTCGCTCTTGCTTATGCAGAAAAACATCCCGAGCGGGTGACCGAGCTGGTCCTTCGCGGCATCTTCCTGTTCGATCAATATGAGATCGACTGGATGTACAAGGAGGGCGGCGCCTCCCAGGTCTATCCCGACAAGTTTGAGGAGTTTCTGGCGCTCATTCCCGAAGGCGAGCGCGGTGATCTGGTGGAAGCCTATCGAAAGCGCCTGACCAGCGAGGATAAGGACGAGCAGCTTCGGTCGGCCAAGGCATGGAGCAAATGGGAGGGTGATATCGTGACCCTGCTTCCCAGCCCCGAAACGATCGAGCATTTCACAAGCCCCGAGGTGGCCATCGCAGTCTCGAGGATCGAGAACCATTATATGGCGAACCACGGCTGGCTCGAGGAAGGCCAGCTGCTTGAGGAGGCCAAGAAACTGAAGGGTATTCCCGGCGTGATCGTCCAAGGACGTCACGATACCTGTACCCCGCCGGTTGCCGCATGGAGGCTGAAGCAAGCGTGGCCCGAGGTCGAACTCAACCTCATTCCCGACGGCGGCCATTTGTTCAGCGAGCCAGGAAACCTCGACGCGCTCGTACGGGCAACGGACAATTTCGCTGGCCTCTAGAGGCCAGTTTTCAAGACGGCTCCCCGATTTCTGGGCGTTCCTTGGCCGTGCCTAGCCGCCCGGGTGATATTCCCGCTCGGTATGTCCCTTAAGCTCGTCAGGCCAAAAATAGACGTCTCGAAGATCCCCCGACGCGTACCGCAGCGCCTCGTCGTCGAAGTGCCGTGATTCTGGGTGCCCGCTCTCACCGCCCGCGGTCACAGCGTGGGCGCGAACCCTCGGGCCGAACTCGACAACCGCAACGAAGCTGTTGCCTGACGTTCCGTACCATTTGACCGTGCCTGGCTTGGGCGAGGCGCCGAAGGCCGCGAGCGAGCCATAGGCGCTGCTTGCGAACGGCACCGGAATGCTGGGACCTGCGTCGCTGAAAGGAGGATCGATGAGCGGTGAGATCCGCTGGAACCGGTTCACTTCACCCCACGGCACCTGCCAACGGCCAAACTCCCGAGTGAGCCTTGTTACCGCTTCATCGAGCGCCAACAGCTTCTGCTGCGGACTGGTACCGCGAGCGAGACGCATCATCCGCTTGTTGCCTGGCTCATCTGCCGGACCGCGCTCGGCCTTCTGGAGGGCATCGCCCCAGAACATCGCAAGGGTCTGGGCGACGGAATCGCCGCTCCAGCGATAGTTCCAAGCCCGTAGCACTTCGATCGGCTTGGCGAGCTGATCGGACTGCGAATCTCGCCTGGGCGTCGTGTCATAGGCCTGGAGAAGCGAGGGGATGAGCACGGCAAAGCCTGGTTGGTAGCTGTCAAAGGCCGCAGCCTGAAGGCTCTCGAGAGTCCAGCCGCGGCTTCCGGTAAGCAGCTTTAGCGCGTGCACCCCCCGGAAATTTTCGCCGAACATGTCCATATATTTGGGATAGTCCTGCGGCTTCGGGCTGAACGGGCCTGCTGCCGACCAGGGCGCGTTGTTGTTGTTGTCGACCCAACCATTTGGAGGATTGACCACATTGGGTAGCTCGCTGAGCGAGGAGAGCGAGCCCCAGTCCGTCGCGGGATCGCTGCCGTCGACCGGCTTTGTATAATCGAAGCGATCGTCCCGCCGCGGCACGAACTGCGGATGAAGGTAAGCGATCTCGCCCTTGTCATCGGCGAAAATCGTGTTGTTCGAGCTGTTCGCCTTCAGCTGGGCGACCCGCAAGAAGGTTGCGAGGTCGCTCGCCTTGGTCCTCAGATAGCTCTGCTGCAGAGCCTCGACCGGACGGTTCATCATCGCAAACGCGATCCACCGCCCATTCTCGGAGCGGACAACCGGGCCGTGATGGGTGAAGAACGTGGTGAAGCTGCGCGCGGCGAGCTTTCCGTCCGGGAGGCGATAGCGGATCGTCTCAGTCCTGGTCCCTACGGGATCGCAGCTTTTCCCATAGACATAGCAATAGCCCCTGCCGTGTCGCTGAATCTTCTCGGCAAACTCGTCGACGACATCGACACCGCTCGATGTGTGCATCCAGCCGATGTGAGGATTGAAGCCCTGGTAGATGAAGAACTGCCCCCAGGTTGAAGCGCCATAGGCGTCGAGTCCCTCGTCGCTCGACATCTGCAGTTCGGACCGGAAGAAGAAGCTGGTGTGAGGATTGATCAGAAGAAGCGCATGGCCATGGCCGGTGAGTGCCGGAGAAATGGCAATTCCGTTCGAGCCCCGGGGCTCGTTGTCGTTCCTCCTCAAAATATCCGGAACCCACGCGTGCGCGGTTTCCGACGCAAGCTCGGAATGCCGGTTCGAGGAATAGAAATCGCGCAGCGAGTCGAGATCAATCCGCTCGATATCGCCCCCGATGCTGCCCTCGGTGAAGCTGAGCGCCATCCACGGCTCGAAATGAGTCAGCACCTTGGGATGAACGTTTGGATGGGTCGCAAGAAAATAATTCAGGCCGTCTGCCCAGCCATTCATCAGGGCCTGCATGTTGGCCGGACTCTTGGCGTACCAGGCCTTGAGCTCGGGCTCGCTGACGTAAAGCCGAGCCCGCAGATCCTGCCAGATCGCTTTCTCGCCGTCCGCTTCGGCGGTCCGGCCGAGTGCGGTCAGATAATTAGCCTCGATCCTTGGAAAATCGTCTTCCGCCTGGGCATAAATCATTCCGAACACCGCGTCGGAGTCGCTGTGGCCGTGGACGTGGGCGATGCCCCAATCGTCGCGAATGATCGTGGTTCGCGATGCCTCGGCGCGCATTCGAGCGAGGTCGGGTGCAGGCGCTGCTGCCGAAAGGAGGAGGAGAAGGGCGGGTAGGACGACTGGACGCATGTGCAACGGCTAAGGCTCCGGGCGTGCTGCGGCAAGATTGACGCAACGCAATCTGGCGCCGGCGCTCCGGTTCGCGCTAGCTCAGCAGCTGAAAGGAGAAGTCGATGGCACGAGATCCGGCCAAGCCGCGAAGCTCGCTCCTGCGCGTCATCCTGTCGAGTCTGATCGGCACGACGATCGAATGGTACGACTTCTTTCTCTACGGCTCGGCCGCCGCCCTTGTCTTCAACAAGCTGTTCTTCCCCAGGTTCGATCCGCTGGTCGGAACCCTGCTTGCCTTCGCGACCTATGCCGTCGGCTTCGTCGCACGGCCACTTGGGGGCATCGTGTTCGGCCATTTCGGTGACCGGATCGGGCGCAAGCGGCTTTTGATGTGGAGCCTCGTCATGATGGGATTGGCGACCGTCCTCATCGGCCTTCTTCCCGGTTACGAGAGCATAGGCATCTGGGCGCCAGCCGGGCTCATCCTTCTTCGAGTCTTCCAGGGCTTCGCCGTCGGGGGCGAATGGGGCGGCGCGGTGCTCATGGTCGCCGAACACGGCGATTCGCCGCGGCGTGGCTATTGGGCGAGCTGGCCTCAGGCCGGAGTGCCGCTTGGAAGCCTTCTTTCCGCCGGGATTCTGGCCCTGATGGCGGGGATCCAAAGCGAGTCTGAATTCATCAGCTGGGGCTGGCGGGTTCCCTTTCTCCTCTCGGCAATCCTCGTGGTGGTCGGCTGGTACATCCGCAACCGGGTTTCCGAGAGTCCGATGTTCGAAACCGAAATCGAGGCGGCCGATACGGCTCCGAAGGCGCCGGTTATGGAAGTGATCCGCGACCGACCTCGTGCAGTCCTGATCGGCGCCGGCCTCAGGGTGGGCGAGAACATTGTCTATTACATCCTCACGGTTTTCTCGCTCACCTTCCTCGTCGATGTTGCAGCGCATAGCCGAAGCCTCGCTCTTGATGCCCTTCTGATCGGAGCAGCAGTCCAGTTCGTCGCGATCCCGCTCCTTGCGATCCTGTCGGATCGGATCGGGCGACGACCCGTCTACGCCTTCGGAGCATTCGGTTCGGCAATCTTCGTGTTCTTGTTCTTTCCGATGCTTTCCAGCGGGAGCAATGGGCTCATCATTCTTGCGATCGTGATCGGGCTCGTTCTGCACGCCTCGATGTACGCGCCTCAGGCGGCCTTCATCACCGAGCTTTTCCCAACGAAGATCCGCTATTCGGGAGTCTCAATTGCCTACCAGCTGACCGCGATCTTCGCTGGCTCACTGGCACCGATCATCGCGCTCTGGCTGTACAAGGAACTGCACTCATCCGAGCCCGTTTCGATTTATGTCGCGATCGCCTGCGCGATCAGCGGCATCAGCGCCCTGCTGGCGAACGAAACGCGCGGTATCGAACTTTCCCGGATCGCCTAGGCGTCCGGAAGCGCCTGAGCCACCTTTCCCCATCCGATGAGCGCTTTCGAATTCGCGCGCTCGAGCAGTTCGTCGACGTCGCGGATGGTGAAGTGGTGGCCGCTCTCGAAACGGTCGAGCTCATCCCAGGCGACGGGTGCCGCGACCGGCGCACCTTCGCGGGCCCGGGCCGAATAAGGCATGACTGCCGTCGCTCCCCGCTGGTTGCGCAGCCAATCGAGAAATATCCGATCCTTTCGCTGGACCTTGCGGATGTTGGCCGTGAACATGTCAGGTTCCGCTTCAGCGATGGCCCGGCTGAACCGTTCGGCGAAATCGGACACCGCCCCCCAGTCCGCGGTCGAGTCCAGCGGAGCGACGACATGCAGACCCTTGCCGCCTGAAAGAAGCGGAAAAGTTTCAAGGCCGAGCGATGAAAGCAGTTCGCGAAGTCTCACCGCCGCTTCCTTCACCCTTCCAAAGTCGA
The DNA here is from genome assembly GCA_036265105.1 of Sphingomicrobium sp. Lineage (GTDB taxonomy): Bacteria > Pseudomonadota > Alphaproteobacteria > Sphingomonadales > Sphingomonadaceae > Sphingomicrobium. The sequence goes on along the minus strand of DATAPR010000035.1, from coordinate 164,618 downwards.
GTCCGACGTCGGGATCGAGATCGAAAACGAGGCGATCGGGACATTCGATCTTGTCGCTCCGGCTACCCCAGCCGTGAAATTCGATCGTTCCCATCTGCACACAAGCCAGAAGCCCCCGGACGTCATCGAAATAGAGATAGTCCTGGACGATCCCCTTCTTCTCCTTGACCGGCACGTGCTTGACGTGCGGCCCGAACGAGCCGGTGTCGTGCTTCTGGAAGAAGCATTTCTTTGAGCGGCCCTGGGGACAGCGGATAAGGGTCATCGGCCGGTGAGCCGCATCCGCCATGACCAGTGGGTCGAGCGCGGCGTAGAAGTCGGCAAGGTCGAGCTTGGTCAGACCCACCTCCGGATAGATGACCCGCTCGGGATTAGTGATCTCGATGCCAAAGCTTTCGGAGCTTCGCGGAGCAGCAGTCTTCGCGCTCTTCTTTTCGGTTTTCGTGAGGTGCTTTGGACTTTCGACGACAACCTCGGACGCTGGCTTGTCGTCCCTAAGAGCAATGAAGCTTGGGTGCCGCAAAATGCCGTCGCCCGTGAATTCGGCGAACGCGATCTCGGCGACGAGCTTGGGCTGGATCCAGTGAGCGCCTTTCCGATCCGCTCGCGGAACTTCGACCGGCGCCTTGTCGATCGCGAGCGGCGCCATCCGCTCCATCAAGTCCTCGATCAGCTTCGCGTTGAAGCCCGTTCCGACCTTGCCGACGTAGGTGAGCTTGCCCTTTTCTTTGGCCGCGAGGAGGAGCGAGCGGAACCCGATCCTCTTGTCGCTTTCGGACCAGCCGACGATGACGAATTCCTGGCGATCGATGCATTTGATCTTGAGCCAGTTGCGCGTTCGCACGCCCTTGTAGGGACAGCTCGCTTTCTTGGCGAGGATGCCCTCGCCGCCCTGTTTGCACACCTCGCGGAACAGGTCCTCGCCGCGGCCAATGACATGGTCGCCGTAGATGATCGGCGGACTTACACCAGCAAGAAGGGAGGCAAGACGGTCCTTTCGGACGATGTTGGGCAGGCGCTTGATATCCTCGCCGCGATCGACCAGCAGGTCGAAGGCGTAGAAGACGAGGTTCGCGCCCCTTTGCTCCTTGAGCGTCGACTGGAGCAGCTGGAAGCTGGGTTTCCCATTTTCGTCGATTGCGACCGCTTCGCCATCGAGAAGCGAACCGGCGGGGAGATGAGCGGCGGCCTTGACCAGGGCGCGGAACTTGTCGCTCCAGTCCTTGCCGTGGCGCGTCCACGCGGTCGCGACCCCGTCGCCGACGGCGAGCAGCAGTCGATAGCCGTCATATTTATATTCGTAGAGCCAGTCGCTTCCTGTCGGAACATCGTCGACCAAAGTTGCGAGTTGCGGCGGCTGGAACGGAGGCGGAGCCTTGGCAGCCTTCTTCTTCGAGCGGCCGCCACTCTGCCCGCTTCGGTTCGAGCGCCACACGTCTTCGCCGGCAGCAATCTCGGCCATCGTCCGACCTGTCGTGACGCTGGTCACGCAATCATCGACGAGTTCGTCTCCGTGGTCGGGGTCGGCATATTGGTCGGTCACCTTTTTCAGCATCCACGGCTCCCCGCGTTCGCCCTTTCTGGGGTTTAGCCGGAACAACACCCAGTCCCCTTTCATTCGCTCGCCCTCGAGCGTGAAATGGAGGTGGCCTTCCTCGATGGTCTTGCTTGGATCCTTCCCCGGCGCCGGGATCCAGCGGCCCTCGTCCCACAGCATGACCGTTCCGCCGCCATACTCACCCTTGGGGATGGTTCCTTCGAAGCTCCCGTAGTCGAGCGGATGATCTTCGGTCCGCATGGCAAGCCGTTTCTCGCCGGGGTCGATGCTCGGCCCCTTGGGAACTGCCCAGCTCTTGAGCACTCCGTCGAGCTCGAGCCGGAAGTCCCAATGGAGTCGCGAAGCCGCGTGTTTCTGGACGACGAAGCTGTCGCCTTTGCCCTTGACCTTGCGTCCGCGCGGCTCCTTCGTCTTGGTGAAGTCGCGCTTTCGGTTATAGGTTGCGATATCGAGGTTACGCGAGGGCACGGACTTACGCTCGCTTGCGAGCCGGAGCTTTCCTTGCAGGCGCCTTTTTCGCCTCAGTCTTTTTCGGCGCTGCTTTGGCCGCCTTCCTGGCTCCTCCCTGGTCGCCCAGGGATTTCTTGAGAGCGGCCATGAGGTCGATCACGTTTGAGCCCTTGGGCGGAGCCTCCTCGGGCTCCTCGATGATCTTTTCGCCCTTCGCCTTCTGCTTCTTCTCAATGAGACGGTGGAGCGCATCGACGTAGCGGTTATGGAATTCCTTGGGGTCGAACTCGCCGGCTTTTCGCTCGATCAGCATCGAGGCCATGTCGAGCAAGTCGGGGTCGGGTTTGTGGTCGCCGATGTCGTGAAAAAAGCCCGATGATTTGTTGACTTCGTCGGCATAGCGCAGAGTCTCGAGCAGCAGTCCGCGCCCGCACGGCTTGAGCGCGACCACATATTCCTGGCCGCGCATTGCGAGCTGCCCGACGCCGATCTTCTTCGCCGCCTTGAGCGCGCCACGAAGAACGACATAGGCCTCTTCTGCAAGGTCGTCCGCAGGGACGACATAATAAGGCTTGTCGAAATACATCGAATCGATGCCATCGTCGTCGACGAACTCGACGAGATCCAGCGTCCTTCGACTCTCCAGCTTGACGCTCTCGATTTCCTCTGGGTCGAGAAGGACATAATGGCCCTTCGAGACCTCGTACCCCTTGACGATCTCGTCGCGGTCGACCGGGCCGATTCCCGGGACCACCTTTTCATATTTGATCCGCTTCCCACTCGGCTCGTGGACCTGGTGAAACTGGATCTGTGCACCGCTCTTGGTGGCCGGAAAAAGCTCGACGGGGATCGAAACCAGCGCCAGCCGGATTTGTCCTCGCCAGATTGAACGCGCAGCCATCGCCACATCTCCTTTACCGGGGCGATTCAATTCATTGCGGCGGCGAGTCGTTCCCCGTCGCTGCCTTCAATGATCGTACCAGCTCCGTAACATCTTTGCCACGAGCGGCCGATTCAACGATCGCCGAACCGCAGATCACCCCTCTTGCGCCCGCCAAGAGGGCGGAGCGAACATGCTCGGGTTTCGAGATCCCGAAGCCGAACAGAGGCGGCGCCGCTTCGAGATCCTCGAGGCGGCGGATCAGGTCCGAATCGAACCGTCCGATTGCATGCGTGCCGGTGGTTCCGGACCTGCTGACGCAATAGGTATAAGCTCTCGAGAGTTCGGCGATCTGCTCCAGCGTCGTCTCGGGCGTGTTGGCAGCGGCAATGAGGACGGGTTCGAGCCCGGCCTGCTCCATGTCCCGAACGAACGGTTCGGCTTCGAGCGCCGGAACGTCAGCGATCAGGAGACTGTCCGCTCCTGCCTCGGCGGCGTCGCGCATGAACCCCGACCGAGCGACCACGATATTCGCATAGGTAAGAATTCCGATCGGAATTGCGCTGTGGCGGGCGCGGAAATCGGCGATGAGCTGGAGGCAGTCGGCGACGCGAACCCCCGCCCTAAGTGCACGCTCGGAAGCGGCCTGGATCGTCGGGCCGTCCGCAACCGGATCCGAAAAGGGAATCCCGACCTCGATCATGTCGGCTCCCCCTTCGACCAACGAATGAAGGAGGCTGGAACATCGCGTAAGATCAGGATCGCCCAGCATCAGGAAGGCTCCGAAGGCGCCTTCCTCAGTCAATCGACCAAACATGTCGCGATAGCGGCTCATGCAAGTAGCGCCTGGGCCTGCTCCACATCCTTGTCGCCGCGGCCCGACAAGCCGACGAGGATAATGCTGTCGGGCGCCTCGTCTGCAAGCTTCAGCGCGTGAGCGAGGGCGTGAGCCGATTCGAAGGCGCAAAGAATTCCTTCGCCATTCGCCAGCGCCCGAAACGCCAAGAGCGCCTCGATATCGAGAGCGCCGACGTAAGCGGCGCGGCCGCTATCCTTCAAGTCGGAATGCTCGGGCCCGACGGCTGGATAATCAAGGCCCGCGGAAACCGACCAGCTGTCCGCAATCTGACCCTCCTCGTCCTGCAGAACATAGGTCTCGGCGCCGTGGAGGATACCGCGCCGGCCGCGAAGCAGAGTGGCGCCATGCTCAGCTCCGTCGAGACCTTTCCCAGCAGCTTCGACGCCGACCAGGCGAACGCCCTCATCGCCGATGAAATCCGCGAACAGACCGATCGCGTTCGATCCCCCGCCAACGCACGCAACGACGACATCGGGCAGCCGGCCCAGCTGTTCGATCATCTGGGCGCGCGCCTCGCGGCCAATCACCCGCTGAAACTCACGGACCATTGTCGGGAAGGGGTGCGGCCCGGCCGCTGTGCCGAGGAGATAATGCGTGGTCTCGAAGCTCGCCGACCAATCGCGAAGCGCCTCATTGATTGCATCCTTGAGGGTTCTTCCCCCGCTCTCCACGGGAATGACCTCCGAGCCCATGAGCTGCATCCGGAAGACATTGAGCTTCTGTCGTTCGATATCCTCCGCGCCCATGTAGATCCTGGTCTCAAACCCCAGCAGAGCGCCGACGATTGCGGTGGCGACGCCGTGCTGGCCGGCCCCCGTTTCAGCGATGAGCCTCGTCTTTCCCATGCGCTTTGCGAGCAGGCCCTGGCCGAGGACCTGATTGGTCTTGTGCGCTCCGCCATGAAGGAGGTCCTCGCGCTTTAGGAAGATGTTGTGCGGCAGATTTCGGCAGCGGGTGAGCGGAGTTGGGCGGCCGGCATAATTCGCAAGCAGTGCGCCAAGCTCGGCGGCAAAGGCGGGGTCGTCTTGTGCATCGAGGAACGCGGTTTCGACCTGCTCGAGCGCTGGCACGAGGATCTCGGGGACATAACAGCCGCCGAAGCGACCGAAGCGGCCGTCTAGGCGCATTGGCAAAGCCGCTGCCGCGAGCGGGGTCGGAGCGCTTCAAAGAGAGCCGCAATTTTGTCGGCTGACTTGAGCCCGGGCCGCGCATCGACCGACGAGCCGACGTCGATCCCATAGGCTCCGAGCCGCAAGGCCGCAGGCGCACTCTGCGGACCAATTCCGCCCGCAACGATCCCTCGCTCGAGCGAAGGGTGATGCTTGATCAGCGACCAGTCGAAGCTCGCTCCACTGCCTCCCTTTCCGTTGTCGAACAGGATCCGGTCGCCGCCGCGCCCATCCATCGGCCCGTCTCCGACGCTTACCGCGGTCCAGATCTCGCACCCGGGCGGAAGCTCGCGGCGGAGCTCACGGACGTATCCGGGCCCCTCTTTCCCATGCAGCTGAACCGCGTGAAGGTTGATCAGCGTCGCGATATCCGCGACCGTCCCGATCGGGGCGTTCTGGAACACTCCGACCGGAAGCATGCCTGAGCGGCGCGCGATACCGGCCAGCGGCGCTGCCTCGTCTGCCGTGACATGGCGGGGGCTGCCAGGCACGAAGACAAAGCCGGCGTGCGCCGCTGGCCGGGCGGCGCTCAGGTCGGCGCCGCACCTCAGGCCGCACAGCTTGGTTCGTCCGAAGACGAGCGCCCGGGCCGCCTGAGCGGGGTTGGCTGAGCGCATCAGCGCCGAGCCGATCAAGAAGCCATCGACGAATTGCGCAATGCGTTCGACGTCGGCCCGGGTCGAGATGCCGGATTCGGAAACGAGCAGTCGGTCTGGAGCAAGTTTGGCCAGGCGCTCAGTCGTGGTGAGGTCGATGCTGAAATCGCTAAGGTCGCGGTTGTTGATTCCGATGAGCGGCGCCCCAAGGGCGAGCGCCCTGTGCATCTCGCGTTCGCTGTGGACCTCCACGAGCACGTCCATGGAAAAGAGACGTGCCTCCTCAATCATCGTTCGAGCAGCCGCATCATCGAGCAGCGAGAGCATGACGAGAATCGCGTCGGCTCCCGCAATTCGAGCTTCGGCGACTTGGCGAAGATCGACAAAGAAATCCTTGGCGAGGATCGGTCCGTCAAAGGCCCGCCTCGCTGCAGCGAGATCTTCGATCGAGCCGCCAAAATAGGGGCCATCGCAAAGTACACTCAATGCGTCGGCGATGCCGTGGTAGCCGCGTGCGAGGGTCGAGACATCGGCATCGGGACAAATTACGCCGGCCGAGGGCGACGCCTTCTTGATCTCCAGAACGAAGCGCGCGCCATCGAGTGCAACCGCGGCTCGAAGACTCCGCCGTGAAGGCAGTGCGGCCGATCGCAGGGCTTCGATCGAAACTCCGTCGAACCGGCGATCGAGCTCGTCCCTCTTGGCCGCGGCGATCTGGGAGAGAATGCCTTCAGCCACGGCTCGCCTCGACGAACTGGTCGAGCCGATCCCTCGCTCGGCCGGAAGACATTGCATCGAGCGCCATCGAGACTCCCGTGCGCAGATCATTCGCGACGCGCGCAGTCATCAGCAGCGCACCAGCATTAAGGGCGACAATGGACGAATCGGCTTCGCGTGAGCGGCCACTGAGGACCCGGGTCAGCCTGTCGGCATTTTCGATCGGGGTCCCGCCGACGATGGCTTCGAGCGGCAAGCGTCCGAGGCCGGCCTGCTCCGGGGTGATCTCCATTTCTTCAAGGGTGCCATCGCCAAGCAGGATAGCCTGCGTGAAGCCGTGGACCGCGACCTCGTCCAGCCCCGAGCCGTGAACTATGAGCGCTCGCTCGACGCCGAGCGCCTTGAGCGTTTCAGCGATCGGGCGAAGAAGCTTTGGATCAGCGACTCCCAGGAGCTGGACCGTCGGGCGTGCCGGATTCAGGCAAGGGCCAAGGAGGTTCATGATCGTGCGCACCTTGAGGGCTCGCCGGACCGGCCCCGCGTGCGCGATTCCTGGATGGTAGAGGGGCGCAAGCAGGAAGCAGAAGCCGGTTCGATCGAGAATCTCGCGCGATTCGAGCGGACTAAGATCAAGTCGTGCGCCCAACGCCTCGAGCACGTCGGCCGAGCCGCATTTCGACGTGAACGAGCGGTTGCCGTGCTTGACGACCGGAAGGCCGCAGGCGGCCGCGACGAGCGCGGTCGCAGTTGAGACATTGATCGAGCCCGAGAAATCCCCGCCGGTCCCACAGCTGTCGGCGAAGAGGTACGAGGGTGTCGGGAAAAATCGCGCCGCCTCGTAAAGGGCGAGCGCGGCTCCGGTCAGCTCCTCTCCCGTCTCGCCCTTCACTCGCAGCGCGACGAAGGCGGCGGCCATCAAGGGATCGCCCAGCGAACCCTCGACGATCCGGCCGAAGAGCGCCCGGGCATCGCTACGATCGAGGTCGTTGCCGTCCAAAAGGTGGAGGATTGCCGCCTCGACACGGTCGTCTTGGAGCTGAGGCTCAGGATGTGCCTGCGCTGGGAAAGCCAATATTTGGGTCATGAAACACCTGAAAACAAAAAGCCCGCCGTTTGGCGGGCGGGCAGTCGATGATCGGAAGCTAGTCGATCAGTCGCGCCATCGCGCCGCAGGAGTCGAAGCACGCCACCAGAGGTAAGCGGTCTTCGTCGCGGCGATGGCGTTCAGGTGCGTCATGCGAATCGCTTTCTAATGGAGGCCACGTCCTTGGGTCAACGCCCGGCGGTTGACGGCTCCAACTCCCAGATGGCAAGGCGCACCTACGCAATGCGGGTGTAGCTCAATGGTAGAGCAGAAGCCTTCCAAGCTTACGACGAGGGTTCGATTCCCTTCACCCGCTCCAATTTTTCAAAAACCTGCTTCCCGGCCGGTTTGAAATCGGAGTTTTCCCGGCGGAGCGAAGGGCGACAACTCTTCCCGTCCAGCCGCGTTGACACGGGATTGGCGCGCCGCCATGTGGCGCGCCTGCCCGACCTCTGTGGAGAGGTGGCCGAGTGGTTAAAGGCAGCAGACTGTAAATCTGCCCGGTTAATTCCGTACGCTGGTTCGAATCCAGCCCTCTCCACCATCTTTTTGACTCTTTTGATCTGCACGAATTGACCAAGGGCTCCGGCTGCTCGGGAGTGCCCTACTAACTTAAGTCAGTAGGGGTTCGTCCGATTTCGCGGAAATCCGCTGAAATTCTGGCGGAATCTCCACGAATGACCTAAGGGTCCTAAGACTCGTTGCTCGGGAGTAGCGCGATGCTTCGCGGGGTGGGGATTGCATTGGAGGATTCGGACGGTCTGCCTGATGACGATCGGCGGCCAGCTGAGCATTCGTCGGAGGACCCGGTCGCACTGCGCGTTCAAAAACTGACCGCCGGCCAGCTCGATTGCCTTCGGCTTGTCGATCAGCATCTCAGCTCAAAGGAAATCGCGGCCGAGCTCGGGATTTCGCCGCACACAGTCGACCAAAGAATCCGTCAGTCGCTCGCGACCCTCGGGGTTGAGCGTCGTTCGCAGGCGGCACGGATCGTTTCGCAATATTCGGGACCATATCAGCGGTTGATACATCAACCGCCGTACATTCCCGCAGACGTCGAACAGGGCCACCCAGAAGCCACGGTCAGTCATCAGATTCGGCACGCTGACCGTGCAGGGGAGGCCGGGGGAGCGGGTTTCCTTACCGAGCAGAGGCCAGCATCATTCTGGCCTTCCCTGCAACTGCCGTTCGCAACAAGGAGCAACCCACGGAATGAGATGAGTGTCGGCCAGAGGCTGTTCTGGATCGTGATGATCGCGATCGGAGCGGCGTTTTCGGCGGGCATGTATCTCGCCGGACTCGAAAGCCTCGCCAGACTGCTTCAGAGTTAGAGGGCACTGGGTAAAGGGGGCCAGACCGACATTCAGGTCATACCGACAGCTACTCCGGCGTGAAACCCGCCGGGGAAGGAGCAGTCATGCGCAGACAAATGATCCAAGATGCGGCTCTTGAAGTGGCCACCCAGGTGCGCCTGGTCGAAGATACGGTCGACGCCGCGCTGGCCGAGATCGCCGAACTTCAGGCAAGAATCATGAGGGCGAGCGCACTCGCCGGAGTCGGATTTGCAACCGTACATCCTACGCTCGAGCAGCTGGCGAGCGCCGTAGCCGGTCTCGTCGCTACGCGCGGCGCGATTGTTGGCTGCCATAGCGCGCTTGCCGATGCCAAGGGCAAGGTGCCGGGCCTTCGCACCGTCGCTCTGGGCGACGATGGCGATTGTCCACCGAGCAGCGCAACGACGCCGCTTCGAGTCGTCGCCTGAGGTCTTGACCGGGCGCGCCCCGGCGTGTCCGGTCAATCCGCTTTATGGAGCGCCTCATCCTCTACCGAGCGCTGATGTACGGCGCCTGCGGCTACGCCCTGTTTCGGGGCAGGGCCGACTCCCGGATCGTCGCCGCGGTCTTCCTCGTCGGCGACCTTTCGACGCTCGCACTTCGGTCATCGACATATTCGTCGGTCCAAACCGGAATTCTCGCCGTCGATATCCTAGGCTTCATCGGTTTCACCTACGCGGCGCTGATCTCCGATCGGTTCTGGCCTTTGTGGGTCAGCGGCCTCCAGCTCACCAGCAGCATGGGCCATCTTTTCAAGGCCATCGATACGCATTTGCTGCCGTTAGCCTACGCGGCGTCCCTGCGCTTCTGGGCATGGCCGATCCTCATCATCCTCGCGATCGGAACCTGGCGAGGGCGCCGACGACTCAAGCGCGAGCAGCCTGTCTCCGCCTAGACACGTACGTTCCTCCCGCTAAGCGGGTCGCCAGTGTCCCGCCGCAAGAAATCGCATCAGAATCATGGAGGCCCGGGCCGGCCCCGGCTGTGGGGCAGGCATGCGGTCGCCGCCGCGCTCGACAATCCGGAGCGCAAGATCCTTCGCGCCTGGGCGACGCGCGAAGCGGCCGCTTTCATGCAATTTCCAAATGACCTTCCGGTTACCTTCGCCGAAGCACCGGACCTTGCGAGGCTGGTGCCCAGCGAGGCGCCGCACCAGGGGGTGGTGATCGAGGTCCAGCCGCTCGAGGACGCGTGGCTCGACGAACTGATCGGAAATGCGCCGGAACATTCCGTCCTCCTCGTTCTCGATCAGGTGACCGATCCGCACAACCTTGGAGCGATCCTTCGTTCGGCCGCGGCGTTCGGAGCGATCGGAATCGTCACCCAGGACCGGCACTCGCCGCCCGAAAGCGGAGTTGTCGCCAAGGCTGCGTCCGGTGCCCTTGAACGGGTGCCCTGGGTTCGAGTGGTCAATCTCGCTCGAGCGCTCGAGGAAATCGGCGGTGCGGGCTTCTGGCGCATTGGGCTTTCGGGCGATTCGCAGGTGAATTTGAACGAAGCCCTTGGCCCTCCCAGGATTGCGCTCGTGCTCGGGGCCGAAGGCGCGGGACTAAGACCCAACACGCGCGAACATTGCGACTCGCTTGCCCGCCTTCCGATCACGGACGTGGTGGAAAGCCTCAATGTCTCCAACGCCGCCGCGGTTGCTCTTTATGCAGCGAGCATCGCCTGATGGTTCGAAGCGCAAGAAGCATCCGAAAGCATGTCGAAGAGCTTGCCGCACGCGAGCCAGCATTCGCGAGGGTCGTCGAACGGCACGGAATTCCAGGCCCCCGAACGAGCGAGCCCGGTGCACAGACGCTCCTTCGTACGATCGTCGGCCAGCAGGTCAGTGTTGCGGCCGCCCGCTCGATGTGGGCAAAGCTCGAGGCGGCATTCGGCTCGCCTCCGGATCTTCAGCTTCTTCTCGCCGCCAGCGATGCGGATCTTAGAGCGGCGGGCATGTCGCGCCAGAAGTCCGGCTACATCCGAAGCCTAGCTGAACTCGTCATTTCGGGAGAACTCGACCTTGCTAGCCTGCCGAAGGACGATGAAGGCGCAATTGCGTTACTGACCAAGATCAAGGGCATCGGGCGCTGGTCCGCGGAAATCTATTTGCTGTTCGCCGAAGGCCGGGCGGACGTGTTTCCCGCTGGCGATCTTGCCGTTCTGGTCGAGCTTGGAAGGCTCATGGGACTCGAGGGCAAACCGAGCGAGAAAGAGCTCCGCGAGATCGCGGAAGGCTGGCGTCCCTATCGGGGCGCGGCCGCGATCCTGGCCTGGCACAGTTACAATTCGAGCGTCCTCTGAACCTTTCATAATTGACTTGAGGCGCAAAGCTGACCGGTGCGAAGCTGCGCCCTCCTAATCGGGAGGGCCCAATGAAGCGCGTTGACCTCTATTTTCTCCTGCTTGCAACGATCCTGTTGATCTCAGGAGCAGTCCTTGGAATCGTCATGGGAGCCAGGGAAGACTTCCAGCTCGTACCGGTTCATGCGCATCTCAACCTAGCCGGTTGGGCGTCGCTCGCGCTCTTCGGCCTGACCTACCGGGCCTATCCTGAGCTCGCATCGACGAGGATCGCAGGGTTGCACTTCATCATTTCCGCAACTGGATCCGTACTTCTTCCGTTCGGCATAGCGCTTGCGGTGCTCCGCGGTTCGCCCGGACTTGCGATCTTCGCAGCGATCCTCTGGCTCTTCGGAGTGCTTCTCTTCCTGGCCCAGCTTTTGAGGCTGTTGGGCGGCAGAAGCGAAGCTCCGGCAATTGCCCCGGCTTAATAAGAACTAGCTGCGAAGACCGGTTGGAAGGAGCCGTCCGGCGAGACCGCGGAAGATCCGCGGCCCAAGGTCGAGCCGGAACGGCGCCATTTTCTCGCCCTTCGTGTCCCGGCCAAGAAGGTAGCTAACCGACGTCTGACCCTTTCCGCCGCTCCAACCGTAGAGCGCGTTGAAGGCGATAACCGGAACGAAGACCTGCCGTCCGGCAAGCTCGTAGGCCTGCATGCGGCCGCTCGGGACGGCGACCTTGGTCTTGATGGCGATGCGCTTAAGAGGTGGAATGACGACAATCCGCTCGCCCTCTCCCACGGGATTGGCGAAGAAGGCGCCGATTTCCTGCTCCTGGATGGGTCCGGCGTTGAACAAAGTCGCCTCGACCAGCACCGCACGAGCGGGTCCGCTGCCGGAGTTGAACAGTTCGAGTTCGAATTCGACGATCACTTGTTCTGCTTCAAGAACGCAGCGAAGCGGCTGAAAGCCGATATCGATCCATGGCCGCAGACGCGTCGAAACGATGCCAAGGCTCGATAGACCCGGAGGTTTGGGAGCTGGCGGTGTCGGAGCCCGGCGCGGCGGAGGCGCCGGCTCGGGAGCGACAAAGGCATCGATCTGAGGTCCCCCGGCGGGGGCGAAGACTTCGCGCGAGCGATTGCGCCAGAAAAGGAAGGCTCCGCCTGCCCCGAGGATCAGAGCTGCAAGCAGCCATGGAAGCACCGGGAATTTGTGCTCGGGAGCAAGCGTCCCGGTCGTCGGCTCGGGAGCGAAGTCGGTCGAAGCGGGGACAGTCGGGGCACCTGCTGCTGCGCTCCCTTTGCCGACGGTTGGAAGGGTAACCGTCACCGATGAGGATGGCGCGGACTCGCGCAGCGGCTGCGATGAATGCTCGGCCTGAGTAGAAGAGGAGGAGGGTTCGCGCGAAGCTTCAGCGGAAGCGGTCCGCGTCGGCTGCGGGGCGAGCCCTGATGGCGCTCGAGATGCGTTTCGCGCCGTCCCGACCGGAGTCGGTGCACCTTGGCTGCCTGTGGGGGCAGTTTGCGCTTGTGTCTGCGGCTGGCGCCGCTGCGGCGCCGGAGCAGCCGCTGCGGGCTGATCGGCAGCTCGGGTGACCGTTCCATTCAGGCTGAAGCCCTGGAGATCCTTTGGCCCGATCGCGTCCGTTGCGGGCGCGTCGCTGCTGCTCGACGGGGCCTGCTGCGCGAAGGCCATCGCCGGGGCAAGCGCAAGCGCCCCCGCCAGCAATACACTCCACAAGCGTGAAACCGCCCTCATCTGCTCCCGCTCTGCGCGTTGATCCGCGCCAATTTCCCGCGGCGCGACAGGCACATGCCCGTCGTTTGCACCACTTTCAAGCATAGGTTGGATGAACCCAAGCGAAATCCAGGGGCGGCCCTTCTATCGAGCGTCGACCAGCACCAGCTCGGCGTCCTCAAGGGCTTCGATTTCGAGCCGATCTTCACCGGTGATCGCGATCCCGTCGCGCGGACCAGCTTCGATATTATTCACGCGCACACGGCCGCTCGGGACAAGGTAGAGATGTCGATCGGGCGCTGCGTCGAGCACAATGGACTGGTCCGCCTTGACCGTCGCTCCAAGAACGCGCGCGTCGGCGTTGATCGAGAGCACCCCTGCGTCGCTTCCGCCGCTTGCGAGCAGCTGGAAGGCACCCTCTCTCGAATCTTTGGGAAAGGGCATCGCGCCCCAGCTCGGAGGCGCTCCGGGACGGTCGGTCTCGATCCAAATCTGAAACAAGGTCGTCTGCTCATCCTCGAGATTATATTCCGCGTGAACTACCCCGGTTCCCGCGCTCATGACCTGCACGTCGCCCGCTGCGGTGCGGCCCTTGTTTCCCATGGAATCCTGGTGAGTGATCGCGCCGGTGCGGACATAAGTGACGATTTCCATGTCGCGATGCGGATGCGGCGGAAAGCCGCTCTTGGCGCCGATCCGGTCGTCGTTCCAGACGCGGATCCGTCCCCAACCCATGCGTTCGGGGTCGTGGTAGCTGGCGAACGAGAAATGATGGCGGGCATCGAGCCAACCGTGGTCGGCATGGCCCAGGCTATCAAATTTGCGGACATTGATCATGTCAGTGAAAGTGGCAGTCCGAATTCGAGCTTCAAGTGTCACCCTTGTGACCGGCCTTCGGCCATCGGCGCCGGCGGCAAGACGCTTTTCTCACCAATTGCTCACAAATCACTCATGACCATCATAGGGCGCCTCCATCAATCTTCCGCCCGACGACCCGATCGGGAGAAAATATCGTGCTGATGATCGACGGCTTGCGTACGCCAGGATTCAAGCTGTTCCTCGTCATCATCGTAGGAATGGTGCTTACTATCCCGCTCTTCTCCATCTGGCTGCTCGTCTACGATCGCCAGTCGCAGGAGCAGGAAGCAACGAACTCGATCACCTCGGGATGGGGTGCAGCGCAGGCGATGTCGGGGCCGCTGCTGGTCATCCCCTATCGGGCAAATATGACCGAAACAGTCGTCCAGAACGGGCAGGACGTGACGCGCACCAACCAGGTCACGCGGGAGCTGGTCTTGTCGCCTGAAGCCGCGGACCTGACAACTGAGCTCATGCCGCAGGTGCGCAAGCGCTCGATCTACGAAGCTGTCGTCTATGACGCCCGCAATTCGGGTCACGCGCGTTTCGCCTTCCCGGCAGATCTCGCCCGAACCGGGGTTGATCCCGCACAGATGGACCTGGGCAGCGCCGAGCTCCGGTTCGGGATCAGCGATCCTCGCGGCCTTGGCTCGAACCCGCGCGTCTCCGTTGATGGTGAACCGCTTCGCCTGCAGCCCGGCGGCGGCAGCAGCGGAGGCCGCGGCTTCTTCGCCTGGATCGATGCAACCAGGCTTTCCGCCAAGCCCCTCGATGTCGATTTCACATATGACCTTCGCGGCAATGAATCGCTCATCCTCGCCCCTCAGGCGGGCGAAACACGATGGACCGTCCGCTCGTCCTGGCCGAACCCGAGCTTTGCCGGCGATTTCCTGCCTGATGGACGAAGCGTCGGACAAAGAGGGTTCGATGCGACGTACCGGATCGGCAACCTCGCACTTGGGCGCTCGCTCGTAAGCATCGGCGATCCCGGCGCCGCCGATGGACCGGCACAAGTTACCAAACCGGACCGGGAGGGCGATCGCAATGCCGGCCCAAATTCGCCCGGCTCGCAGGCGCAGACGGCTCAGATCAGCTTGATACAACCGGTCGACCTTTATTCGCAGGTAAACCGCTCGACCAAATACGGCTTCCTGTTCATCGGATTTACCTTCCTCGCCCTCCTCATGTTCGACGTCATCGGCGGCATCCAAGTCTCGGCCGTCGAATATCTACTGATGGGAGCGGCGCTCATTCTCTTCTTCGTGCTGTTGCTGGCATTTGCCGAAGTGATTGGTTTTGCCTTCGCCTATGTGCTCGCATCGGCGGCCATCGCCGGGCTCAACACCGCTTATTCGGCGGCAGTGCTGGCGAGCTGGCGCCGCGCAGGGTTTATCGGCGGTCTGCTGGTTAGTCTTTACGGAGTGCTCTACGTTCTCCTCAGCCTCGAAGCCTTCTCGCTGCTGATCGGAGCGGGTCTGCTTTTCGCGGCGCTCGCCGGGGTGATGTATGCGACGCGCCGGATCGACTGGGGCGCTCCAAGGACCGCATCCGCCAACGCGTGACCGCGCCGCACTTTGCCGCTAGTCGGCTGGCCATGAATGATCGTCCGCGACCGCCCAAGCGTATCTTCCCGAGTTCGAAAATCGAGGCAAAGTCGGCCGAGCATGTCCCGTCCATCCCGCAGACCGAGAGCGGCTCCTACAAACTCGCTTTCCAAGATACCGAGTTCTTGCTCCGCCCCGATCTTCGGCCGGTCCGTTTTCAGCTTGAGCTTCTGAAGCCCGAACTGCTGCTCGAAGAAGCCAGGATCGGCTCGACCTTCGTCTTCTATGGATCCGCCCGGATCCCTGCCCCCGACATGGCCGACGCGCTCGTCGCAGCGGCCGCGAACCCCCAGCAGGAAGCGATCGCCGAGCGCCTCAAAGCCAAGTCTCGCTATTATGACGTCGCCCGCGAGCTTGCCCGCTACGCCAGCCGCTGCGGCAGCGACGAGGACGGCTTCCAGCAGTTCGTCGTCTGCTCGGGCGGTGGGCCCTCGATCATGGAGGCCGCAAATCGCGGGGCTTCGGACGAGGGGCAGGAATCGATCGGTCTCAACATCGTCCTACCCCACGAGCAGCTTCCGAACCGCTTCGTCACTCCGGACCTCAGTTTCCAATTCCACTATTTCGCGCTTCGCAAGATGCATTTCCTGCTTCGGGCCCGCGCCGTTGCGGTGTTTCCAGGGGGGTACGGCACGTTCGACGAAATGTTCGAGCTCCTGACGCTCATCCAGACCGGCAAGGTCAGGCCGCTTCCGATCCTCCTGTTCGGCAAGGACTATTGGAACCGGGTGATCAATTTTGAAGCGATGGTCGAGGAAGGCGTGATTGCGCCGCACGATCTCGACCTCATTCACTGGAGCGAGGATGCGAAGGAAGCCTGGGAGTTCGTGGCCCGTTTCTATGCGGATCATCCATCGCCAACGCGCGATGAGGAGGGGCCGCCGGAATAGGTCTCAGGGCTGGCCCTTGACGCTCTTGGGTCCGCTGGTCTTCGCAGCCGGCCCGCCCGAATTCTTCGGATTGCCCTCCGCCACGGCGGTATTCAGAACAGGCTCCTTCTGCGCTTTTTGCGCGCCATTGTTCGGGCCGGCGCCAGCCGCGGCGGCAGCGGGTGCGGCCGCCGCAGGGGCTTTGGGAAGCGGCTGCGGCGAATCGCTGTGCGAATTGAGGAAGGCCTCGACATTGGCCCGGTCCTGAGGATTGCTGAGGCCCGCAAAGGTCATTTTCGTTCCGGGCGCGAACGTGCGCGGGCTGGTCAGCCACTGGCTCAGATTATCCCAGTTCCAAGTCCCGCCCTTCTTTGAGAGCGCATCGGAAAAAGCGAAGCCGCCCTTGCCTTGGCCGATCTGCTGGCCGAGCACGTCCCAGAGATTGGGACCAAGCTGGTTGGCCCCGCCCTTGTCGGCATTGTGGCAGGCCATGCACTTGTTGAAGACCTGCTGGCCCTTGGCGGGATCGGACGTCGCCAAATAGGTTTCGATGGGCTGCTCGGCGGCCGCGCCTCCGCTGCTTTCCTCCTCGGCCCCGGCGATTGGATAGCCCATCTTCTCTGGACGTTCGCTGTGAAAATATTCCCCCGCCACGATCGACGATCCGAGCGCGACGATACCCGCGAACAGCACCCAGCCGGCGATGGTGTTGAAGCGATCGTCCATGAAGTTTCCCTGTTTGTGCGAGAAGCCGAAGAGGATTGGATTTGCGCCGCCTCTTAGGGTCCGAAATTTGCTTCTTCAAGCGGCAGCGCGGGTCTCCCGCTTTGTTGCGAGTGCGAGTTCGGCCGCCCGGCGATAAAGGGTGGGAAGACCCGCTTCACCCAGGGCGCCAAGCGAATGCCACCATCCCTCACCGATCGGCTCGGATCGCTGCTCGAGAAATAGATCGAGGGAGAAATGGGTGAAGACGTGGCGGACTGAGCCGAGATTTTCGCAGGTTGGAATGGCCGCCGTCCACTCGCTTCCGGGAAGGGCCGCCATTCCTCCAAGGAGGCCCTTCGAGGGGCGTCTGACGAGCCATATGTGGCCTTCGCGCTCGATCCAGTAGGCGATGCCATATTTGTGCGGCCGCGGCTCGCGAAGGCGCCGTCTGAAGAAGCGTTCGGGCTCACCGCTCAAAAAGGCCGCGCAGTCATCGTTGAGCGGGCAGTTCGAACATTTTGGATTTCGTGGACGGCAGATCGTTGCTCCAAGGTCCATCATCGCCTGGACGAAATCGCCTGGACTCTCGGCGGGCATCATTTCCTCGGCGAATTTGCGGATTGAAGCTCGGGAGCAGTCGAGCGCGCTTTCAACACCCTTGTAGCGGCCGACAACGCGTTCGACGTTCGTGTCGATCGCGACCGTCGCTTGAGAAAACGCAATCGCGGCAATCGCAGCTGAAGTATAATCGCCAATCCCGGGAAGCTCGCGAAGCTCGGCTTGTGTCCTTGGAAACTCGCCACGGCGAACCAGTTCGCGAGCGCAGGAAATCAGGTTTCGAGCGCGCGCATAATAGCCAAGGCCCGCCCATTCGGAGAGGATTTCCTCGTCGCTCGCCTGGGCTAATGCCTCAATCGTCGGCCACCGGGCAATGAACCGCTCGAACCTTGGGACCACGGCACTGACGGTTGTCTGCTGGAGCATGATCTCGCTAAGCCAGACAAGGTAGGGATCGGGCGGCGGAGCGCCCGGCGGCGACCGCCACGGCAAGTGCCTGAAGTTATCCACATAATGTTGGATCAAGGGGCCTGCGGCATTGGCGGTCATCATTTCGCTATGGCATGCTCCCCTGCCATGTCGAAGCGAAAGGTTGAGAAGGAGGACAGCCCAAGGAGCTGCCGGCCAAGGGCCGCGGGAGAGCTCGTTGGCGCGATCGGCGATCCTTCGTTCCGCCGCTTCGGTTTCGTCCAGGGTTCGATCGTCAGCCGCTGGGCAGAGATCGTCGGCGATCGCTACGCGAGGGTCTCCCTCCCCGAATCCATCCGCTTTCCAAATGGCCGGAAGGCGGGCGGAGTCCTGACCCTTCTCGTCGACGGTGCGCACGCGCCGTTGATCCAGCATCTGACACCGATGATCATCGAGCGCGTCAACCGCTTCTTCGGCCATGCCGCGATCAACCGAATCGTCTTCAGGCAGGGCAAGCCTCCGGCGCTGGCGCCGCGGATTGACCGGCCTCAGCCAAGGCCGGTTCCCAAGGAGCTTGGAGAGGGACTTCGCGAGATCGCCGATCCTGAGCTGCGCGCATGTCTGGAGTCGCTCGCCGCGCAAATTGAGGCTAGCAGCGGACCGCCCTCGCTCGAGGGCGGTGCTGAACCCATTCCCGTGATCAAGGGAGCCGAGTGAATAAGATGAAGCCCAGTGTTTTCATGGCTTTCGCCGTCGCGGTTGTGGCAATCGCCGGCTGTCATTCAAAGCCCGGCGACGCCGCAACGCACGCGCCCGCCAAGCTCGTCCAGGTCAAGGCGCCAAGGGGCGGCGACTGGACATCGCTGGTAGCTCCAACTCCAGCTGGCGGGTTCGTCATGGGCAATCCCAAAGCCAGGGTGAAGCTTGTCGAATATGGCTCGATGACCTGTCCGCACTGTGCGCGTTTCGACCAGATCGCGGCTCCCGCGCTAATCGGTAAATATGTGAAGTCGGGCCAGGTCAGCTGGGAGTTTCGAAACTATGTCCGCGACGCCTTCGACGTTTCGGCCTCGATGGTCGCTCGGTGCAACGGTGCCAAGAGCTTCTTCCCGCTGACCCGAGCAATCTTCAAGGCCCAGAAGACCTGGGAAGCGAAGATCCAGGCGGTTCCGGAGGACCAGCTGAAGGCGACACAAGACCTCCCCCCGAACAAGGAGTTTGCAGAGCTCGCAAAGGTTGCCGGATTCCCGGAGCTCGCGGCTGCGAGCGGACTTCCGATCGCCAAGACCAGCCAGTGCCTCGCCAATGCCGGTACGGTGGATCAGCTGATCAAGATCGGAAGCGACGCGAACTCGAAATTTCCGGACTTCCCCGGAACTCCCACCTTCCTCATCAATGGCGCGATGGTCGATCTTGGACCGGTGACAGAGGAACAGGTCTGGCCGGCGCTTGAGGGCAAGATCAACGCTGCCCTGAAGGGGCATTAGCATTGGCCGGACATTTTTGGGCTGAGGCGGGGGGGCCCAAGGCTTGAAGATCAGGAGGCTCAAGCTCAGCGGGTTCAAGAGCTTCGTCGAGCCGGCAGAGCTCCGGATCGAAGTGGGGCTCACGGGCATCGTCGGGCCGAACGGCTGCGGCAAGTCGAACCTTCTGGAAGCGATTCGCTGGACGATGGGCGAATCCAGCCCCAAGTCGCTGCGGGGCGGCGGCATGGATGACGTCATCTTTGCGGGCACCTCCTCGCGGCCGCAGCGCGATTTTGCGGAAGTCTCCATTCTCATCGAACGGGATTCCGGCGATGAAGGCGGCGCGGGTGAAGGCGAGGTCACGAGGAGGATCGAGCGCGGAACCGGGTCCGCCTACCGGATCGACGGCCGCGACGTTCGAGCCAAGGACGTCGCCTTGCTGTTCGCGGACGCAGCGACGGGCGCTCACTCCCCGGCGCTCGTTAGCCAGGGCAAGATCAGCTCGATCATCTCAGCCAAGCCCGTCGAGCGCCGGCTTCTCCTCGAGGAGGCCGCGGGCATTTCCGGGTTGCACGCCCGGCGCAAGGATGCCGAACAGAAGCTGAGGGCTGCCGAAGCCAATCTCGCCCGCTTGGGAGAAATCCTCTCCGAACAGGAGCAGCGCTCGGCGCAGCTTCGTCGCCAGGCGCGCGCTGCCGAGCGGTACCGCAAGCTGACCGACCAGATCCGGTCGGTCGAAGCTCGGCTGCTCTACACCCGCTGGCTCGAGGCCGAGCGTTCGGCGGAAGATGCGGCCGCCGAAGCAAGCGCGGCGGCTGAAGAAGTCGAGCGAATCCACCAGGCGATCGCGGCTGCGCAGGCCGAGCACGAGCGCTCGAAAGAAACGCTCGGCTCAAGGCGGAGCGCCGTCGAGCAGCTGCGCGAAGCGGGCCACTCGCTTGCTCATCAGCTCGCCGCCGCGCGGGCCCGGCGCGACACGGTCGAACGGCGATTAGGCGAGCTCGACCAGCTCGATTCGGCCCTGGCATCCGACCTTGAGCGCGAGGAAGCGCTCAAAAGCGATGCCTCCAGCGCCATCGGACAGCTCGATCAGGAGCGACTCCTTATCGAGCAGCGGCTCGAGGATGCCGAGAACCTCGCGGCGCGAATCGCGGGCGAGCTTGCGGGTGCGGAGACGACTTCGCGCGAGGCTGAGACGGCGCTTGCCGAGCTGCTTGCACGCCAAGCGGCAATGCGCGCCGAGCGACGGGTCGCCGAAGCCGCTCTGGAGGCGGCAAGGGCGCAGCAGAATCGAACCGAACAGGAGCGCTCGAGACTTTCCGATCAGCTGCAATCCATCGGCGATGGCAGCGAGCAGGTCGAAGCGCAAAGGTTGGCGGAAGCGAAGGCGGCAGCTGCCGCTCAGAGTGCGAGCGAAGCCGAAGCCAAGCGACTTGAGGCCGAGAAGGGGCGGACGGAAGCGGCTGAGCGGCGCGATGTTGCCGAAACGCGGCTCGCGGCAGCCCGAGCGGCCTATTCTGCGGCCAAGTCGGAGCATGATGCGCTCGCTGCTGCGCTCGAGCATGGCGGCGGATCGGCGATCGGCAGCCTCTCTGCAAAAGCCGGTTACGAACGGGCGCTTGCAGCTGCGCTTGGCGAAGATGTGGATGCGGCGGTTGGCGAGGGCGACAGTGCTCGACGCTGGACCGGGAGCGAGCCCATGGCGAGCGATCCTCAGCTGCCGCCCGGTACCGAGTGTCTGTCGGACCAGGTCAGAGCGCCCGCCGAGCTCAGTCGGCGGCTCAGCCAGATTGCGGTTGCCGAAGTCGACAACGGGCAGCTGCTCGCTCCGGGTCAGCGGCTCGTCACCCTGGCCGGCGTGATGCGCCGCTGGGACGGTTTCGTTGCGAAGGGTGCCGGAGCTGCTGCTGCCGAGCGTCTTCTTAGGGTGAACCGGCTTGCTCAGCTTGCCGAAGAGCTCCCCGGACTGGAGCGGTCGGTCAGCAACGCGTCCGGCGAGCGCGCGCAAGCCCTTCGCTCGATGGAAGATTGCCGCGATACTGCCGAGCAGTCGCGGCATTTAGCCCTTGCCTGCGAGCGCGAAGCCCGTGAGGCTGCCCGGGCGTTCGATGCTGCTCTAGCGGCGCTTGAACGGATCGAAGCGCAGCGGAGCGGCTTTACGCAGCGCCAAACCGACCTTGAGCCGGTGCTCGAGGCGGCCCTTGACGCAGTGAGCGCAGCTGAAGGCTCGCTTTTGGCGCTGCCGGATCCTGAAGCGCTCGAGCGTGACGTCGAGGCTGCGCGCACAATTGCTGCAGCTGCCGCCTCCCTCGTCGCCGACAAGCGCGCTGAAGCTGCGACCCGAGCCCGGGAAAGCGCAGCAGATCGCGAGCGTCTCAGCTCGGCGGCGCGCGAGCAATCGGATTGGCGAAGGCGGCGCGATCAGGCCGAGGAGCGGCTCGCGAAGGGAATCGAGCGCAGGACGCAGCAGAGCGCCGAGCGCCTGGAGCTGGAAAGGGAGCCGGCTGAGCTCGATTTGAAAATCGGCGAGCTTGAGCGATCCAATGCGGAAAGCCAGGTTCGGATCGGCGAGGCTGCGGGTTGGGAGCGCGAGGCTGAGGAAGCGGTAGCCGAGGCTTCGAGGCTGGTGGCCCAAGCGAACGAATGCTCCGCCGACATGCGCGAACGCCGCGCGGCTGCAGCCGCGCGCTCGGAGGCGCAGCAGGCCCGAAGCGCCGAGTTCGCCCGGACCAGCGTTGAAAAGTTCGAATGTGTGCCGCAGCGCCTGGCTGAGAAGCTAGGGTTTGATCCTGATGAGGACCGCGACGCCAGTGACGAGGCTGCGACCCTCGAGCGGCTGATCGCCCAAAGGGAGCGCATCGGGCCGGTCAACCTCGTTGCAGAACAGGAGCTTGGCGAGCTTGACGCTGCTCGAAGCAAGGGAGCCGAGGAAGCCGAGGAACTGACTCAGGCAATCCATCGGCTCCGCGGCTCGATCGGCAATCTGAACCGCGAGGGACGCGTTCGACTTCTCGATGCCTACCAGAAGGTCGACGCTCACTTCCGCCGCCTGTTCACGACCTTGTTCGAAGGCGGTCAGGCACATCTTGAACTTGTCGAGAACGACGACCCGCTCGAGGCCGGGCTTGAGATCATGGCTCAGCCGCCGGGCAAGCGGCTATCCGCGCTGACCCTGCTTTCGGGCGGCGAGCAGGCCCTGACTGCGATCGCCCTCATCTTCGCTCTCTTTCTCACAAATCCTGCGCCGATCTGCGTCCTCGACGAGGTCGACGCTCCGCTCGACGATGCGAATGTGGAGCGCTTCTGCGAGCTGTTGGACAGAATGACGAAGGAGACCGACACTCGCTACCTGATCGTCACGCACAATGCCGTGACGATGAGCCGGATGCACCGGCTTTACGGCGTGACGATGATCGAGAAGGGAGTCAGCCGGCTGGTTTCGGTCGACCTTGTCGGCGCGGAGACCCTGCTCGCAGCAGAGTGAATATTACTGCTATTGCGAATCCTTATCAACAATTCTAAAGCTCCGGGCGAAGCTCAAAAGGGGTTGAAATGGATCGCCTGCTGTTTGTGCTCGCCGGCGCGCTCGCCTGCGGCGCGGCTCCCGCTTACGCGGCCGAGATGCTCACCGACGATGCGTCTTCGGGCGGCACCGATCCGATCGTCATCACCGGCCAGCCGCTCAAATATGGCTCGAAATCGACCAGCACAGCGACGAAGACGAGCACCGACGTCAAGGATATCCCGCAGGCACTGACCAATATTACAAGCCGGCAGATCGAGGATCAGCAGCTGCGCTCCATTGGGAGCCTGCTCCTTTATGTTCCCGGCGCTTCCTATGGCGGAGGCGAGGGCAATCGCGACCAACTCGTGCTTCGCGGAAATTCGAGCACTGCTGATTTCTTTGTCGATGGGGTTCGCGACGACGTCCAATATTACCGGGATTTCTACAATGTCGATCAGGTCGAGATCCTGAAGGGCCCCAATGCGATGATCTTCGGTCGTGGCGGCGGCGGGGGGATCATCAACCGGGTTCTAAAGCGCCCGACCCTCACTCCAAGCCGGGAATTCACCGGCTCAATCGACAATTGGGGTGACCTCCGCGTGGCCGGCGATGTCGACGAACCCCTAAGCAGCACCCTTGGCGTTCGTCTCAACACGATGTTCGAAGGCGGCGGAAGCTTCCGCGATCACGCAGACTTCCATCGGTATGGAGTCAATCCCACGGCGGCAATTGTCAGCGGCGATACCCGGGTCGATCTCTCCTACGAACATTACCAGGACCGTGAACCCGGTGACCGCGGAGTGCCGGCCGACGGTGACACGCCCATCCGGGGTTTCACTGGAACCTTCTTCGGTGATCCCGACCTCAGCTTTGCAAGGGCCGACGTCGACCTCGCGAGGCTCGAAATCGAGCATGATCTCGGCAGCGGCCTGACGCTTCGCAATCACACGCTCTTCGAAAATTACCGGAAATTCTATCAAAACATCTACGCAAGCGGATTCAACCCCTCGACCAGCCTCGTCTCGCTTGCGGGATATAACAATCTCACCAACCGGACGAACCTCTTTAGCCAGACCGATTTCGTCTGGAAGAAGGATCTGGCTGGGATCAACCAGACCCTGCTCCTCGGGTTCGAGCTTGGGCGGGAGAATTCCCGCAACACGCATCTGACCGCCATTCTCAGCCAGACGACCACGCCGATTTTCGATCCGACCTTTGATGTCGACGCGATTTTCGCGGCCGCTCCGGCCGACGCGAACAATGAGGTGAGAACGAGCGTCGCGGCCCTCTATGCCCAGGACCAGATCAGTCTTTCGCCGGCTTTTCTGATTGTTGGCGGCCTTCGCTTCGATAGTCTGAAGATCGACGTCGACGACCTTCGCCCAGTCGGCGGCGGCGAGTTCGGGCGCCTCGACAATCTCTGGTCACCGAGGCTCGGAGTGATCGCAAAGCCCGAAAAGGACCTGTCGCTCTACGCAAGCTACAGTCGCTCTTACCTTCCGCAGTCGGGAGACCAGTTCAGCAGCCTCACCGATGTCACCGACGAGCTCAAGCCCGAGCGCTTCGACAATGAAGAAGTCGGCGCCAAATGGGAGATCCTCGAGGGCCTGCTTGCGACAGCTGCGGTCTACCAGCTCGAGAGGAGCAACACCCGCGCCGCTGATCCCACCGATCCATCGCGAACATTGCTCACCGGAAAGCAGCGAAGCCGGGGGCTGGAGTTCGGTGTTGAACGGAGCGTCACCAGCAGGTGGCTGATTTCCGGTGGCTACAGTTTTCAGGATGCCCGCATCACCAGCACGACCACGGCTGCACCGGCCGGACGCAAGGTTCCCCTTGTCCCGCGACACAGTTTCTCATTGTGGAACCGCTATCAGCTGACCGGGCAGCTCGGCCTCGGGCTTGGTCTGATCGCAAGGTCCAAATCCTATGCTTCGATCAGCAACGCGGTGGAGCTGCCGGGCTATACGCGGCTCGACGCGGCGCTTTTCTATAAGCTTCCCTTCGGACTCGAAATGCAGCTCAATGGCGAGAATCTGCTTGGCGCTCATTATTTTCCAACGGCGAGCAATGACAACAACATCGCTCCCGGAGCGCCCCGCACGGTCAAGGCGACGCTCGGCTGCCGCTTCTAGCGAACGAGCGTCTTTTCCCGCGCCTTGATGAGCTTGAGATCGCGGATGAAGAGAGCGCGGGCCTCGCTTCGAGCCTGAGGATCGGGAATGCGAAGGAGCGAGCTTGGATGAACGGTGATCCAGCATTCGCTGCCGTCCTCGAGCGCAAGGGGCTCGCCGCGAACCTTGGAGATGGTCACGGTCTTGCCGACCAGCGAGCGAGCGGCACTTGCCCCAAGGGCCACCGTCAGAAGCGGCCGGATTAACTCGCGCTCCTGCTCGATCCACCAGTGGCAGGCGGCGATCTCGCCAGCATCGGGCTTGCTGTGGATCCGGCGCTTGCCGCGAGGAACGAACTTGAAGTGCTTGACCGCGTTGGTGACATAGACTGACGATCGCTCGATCCCGGCCTTTTCGAGCGAAGCGTCGAACACCGCTCCTGCAGGACCGACGAACGGCCTTCCGGCGAGGTCCTCCTGGTCGCCGGGCTGCTCGCCGACGAACATGATGCGGGCGTCGAGCGGCCCTTCGCCGAACACGGTCTGGGTCGCCTTTGTGAAGAGGTCGCAGCGCTCGCACCTTCGCGCATCTCCAAGAAGGCCTTCCCAGGAGGCGCGAAGATTCCCGCCCGGCTGAATTTTCCGCTCGGCGCCAAGCGCCCGCTCCATGCCTTCGCTGACAATGTCGGCCATCAAGAGTTGAACGAGCGACTTTGGGCGATGTTGCCGGCGGCGATCACGGTCCTTAACGTCGTCCCATGAACACGGCCCTTCGCCTCTCCGCTTCGCTCCTTCCATTATTTGCACTGGCTGCCGCGCCGGTGCCGGCGAGGGTCACGCCGATGACCCCGGACGTCGTCGCAAGCTACGACCCTGTCCTTCCGCAAGCCGATTTCATTCGCCGCGAGGCGATGGTGCCGATGCGCGACGGGACCAGGCTCTACACCGTCATCTACATGAAGAAGGGCACTGCAAACGCGCCAATCCTGTTGTCGCGAACGCCCTATGACGCGAAAGGCAGCACGGCTCGAACGCCCAGCGAATCCATCGTCGACGTGCTCCCCATCATGTACAGGGAGTTCGTCAACGACGGCTACATCATCGTCCAACAGGACATCCGCGGCCTTCACCATTCCGAAGGCACGTTCGTAATGAACCGGCCGATCGTCGGCCCGCTCAACGCCACCGGGATCGACGAGAGTACGGACGCTTACGACACGATCGACTGGCTGGTGAAGAATATCCCGGAATCCAATGGCCGGGTCGGCACGATCGGCTCTTCCTACCTTGGCTTTCTAACGCTCGCCTCCGAGATCAACCCTCACCCGGCGCTCAAGGCCGCAGTTCCGCAAAGCCCGATGGTCGACGGCTGGCGTGGCGACGACTGGTTTCACAATGGCGCCTTCAGGGTCGGAAGCCTCGACTTCGCGCTGTCGCAGAGTACCGGCAAGGCCGATTCCGGAGCGGCTCTGCCGGTTGGTGTCGGCGACGATTATGCCCGCTACCTCGAGGCGGGCTCGATGGCCGACTATGCCCGCAAGTACCACATCGAAAATGTGCCCTTCGTACAGAAGCTGATGCAGAACCCCGCTTACACGGATTTCTGGTCGCTCCAGGCCGTCGATAAATGGATGGCCGCCCGCCCGCTAACCGTCCCGACAATGCTTGAGGTCGGTGAATGGGACCAGGAGGACAGTTACGGCGCCCCCGCCGTCTACAGGGCACTCAAGGATAAATATGAAGGGACGGACCTCCTTCATCTGGTGATCGGTCCGTGGCGGCACTCGGGCGCCAACCATTATGGCTACGAGCTCGGCGACCTTACCTTCAACGGCGACACAGCGCTTCAGTGGCGCACTCAAGAACTGAAGCCCTTCCTTGATCATTATCTCAAAGGAACGGGCGATCCCCGAACGCCGCCGGTCTTCACCTATGCGAGCGGAATCAACAAATGGGAGGCGAGCCCGCGCTGGCCGATGGGAACACCAACGCCGGTCTATCTGACGGGGTCGAATGGCGTCAGCTTTGACCGGCCGCCAGCGGGCGGCCACGACAATTATGTTTCGGATCCGGCGAAGCCCGTCCCGTTCCTTCCGCGGCCGGTCGCGATGAACGACGAGAACCAGTGGCATAGCTGGCTGGTGCACGATCAGCGATTCGTCGACGGACGGACCGACGTCCTCACCTACACCAGCGCACCTCTGCCAAGGCCCGTCCATATCATGGGTGCTCCGGAGGTCGACCTGTTTGCAGCCACGAGCGGAACGGACAGCGACTGGGTGGTGAAGCTCATCGACGTCTACCCCAATGAAAATCCGGAAGGCGCCACGCAGGGATCGAAGCTCGACATGTCAGGGTTCGAGCTCCCGATCGGGATCGAGATTTTCCGCGGCCGCTATGTCGACAGCTTCGCAAAGCCTCGCGCATTGACCCCGGGGAAGGTCACCGAATTTCGCTGGAACCTTCCCAATGTCGATCACGTGATCCTGCCGGGTCACCGGATCATGGTGCAGGTGCAGTCGAGCCTGTTCCCGCTCTATGATCGCAACCCCCAGACCTATGTTCCGAACATCTTCTACGCGGCGCCGGCAGATTACCGACCCGCGATGCAGAGCGTCTTCTATGGCGGAAGCGCCCCAAGCGCCGTCTATCTGCCCGTTGTTGCCAACTAGAGAAGCGCCGCCTGGTCCTCAGGAGTGCTCTGCATTCGGTGCCCGATCACGATCTTGAAGATGATGAAGGCGATGAGCCCGAAGGCTGCGCTCGCGACATGGATGAGCCAGAAAGTGGTGGTCGGAAGGCTCGAATAAAGGCCGCCCACATAGCCCACCACCGCATTCGCGATCAGGAAGGAGAAATAATAGAGGCCGATCACCGTCGAGGTGATCTGCTTGGGCGAGATCTTCGAGAAGAGCGCGAGGCTGATCGGAAGAACGTGCGCAAAGCCAATGCTGTTGAAAAGCTCAAACATCATCGGCCAGAAGAGGCTGATCTTGCCGCCTTC
Organism: Sphingomicrobium sp.; assembly: GCA_036265105.1. Lineage (GTDB taxonomy): Bacteria > Pseudomonadota > Alphaproteobacteria > Sphingomonadales > Sphingomonadaceae > Sphingomicrobium. The sequence goes on along the minus strand of DATAPR010000035.1, from coordinate 136,874 downwards.
GGGCTGGGTCAGCGCGGCCATGAACAGGCATAGTCCGCCGACCACCGTGAAGACGCTGCCGATGATCATCTTGCTGATCTCGTCGGGCTCGCGACGCCTGAGGCTCCACCATTTCCAGAAGGCGGCAACCGCAACCAGCATCGTGAAGCTCACGGTTGCATCGACCGTGATCAGCCAGCTGCTGGTGTTGTTGAGGAGCGTCAGGTCGAAATGCTGGTCACCCCAGACGAGATAGGCGTTGAAGATCTCCTGGTTCGTGAGGAGCGAAACCGCGAGGACCGGGATGAGAATGACGAGATAAAGGACGCACAGCCAGTCGTTACGACTGAGCGGCTGGCGAAGCTCGGGTTCGTCGACGGGCGCCGCAAGCTCCTCGCGCGGAAGATAGCGCCTGCCGAAGAGATAGATGATGAGGCCAAGGACCATCACGACGCCGGCGCAGCCGAACCCATAATGCCAGCCGACCTTCTGCCCCAGCGTCCCCGAGATAAGCGGAGCGACAATGACGCTGACGTTGATGAAAATGTAGAAGATCTGGAAGGCCATCGCCCGGCGAAGATCCTGGGGACCGTAAAGCGCTCCAACCTGGGTCGCGATATTTCCCTTGAACGCACCGACGCCAAGAACGAGCGCGAGTAGCGCGAATACGAACGCCGACTGGATGGCCATGAGAAAATGGCCGATCGCCATCAGCACTCCGCCGATGATGAGAGTCGTGTCCCTTCCCAGCCACTTATCGGCGATGATCCCGCCAAGAATCGGGGTGCCGTAGACGAGCGAGGTGTAGGTGCCGAAGATCGCCGATGCGAGCGGCTGGCCGGAGATGCCGTGATAGATGTGCGCCTGAAGCCAACCAAGCCCGATCACATGCTCCATTCGGCCGGGCAAAAGCAGATAATTGACCATGTAGAGAACGAGCAGTGTCTGCATGGAATAATAGGAAAAGCGCTCGCATCCTTCGGTGACGCCGAGGAAGCCAAGCCCCTTGGGATGGCCGAGAAAGGCGCGGTCGTCGTCGGGTCCGACTTCATAGTCGGGAGTGGCGTCGGCAACAGTCATCGTTCGACCTCCTGGGTCATCGCAGATGGTCTAAGCGCTTGCATGTTCCGAGGTTCCAGAGTGCGCTTCAGCAATGGGCCAAAGAGAAGGACAAGCACCCCGCCGGCGGCGGCGATTCCGGCGTGGAGGGTCCAGAAAGCGAGCGGCCCCAATTGCTCGTAGAATGTGCCGATCCACCCGATAAGAACATTGGATATGAACAGGGTCAGAAAGCAGATCCCCATCATGGTGCCATTGATCTTCGGGGGCGCCGCTCGCGACACCAGCGCAAGGAGGGTCGGCCAATAATAGACAAAGCCGATGCCCTGAAGCGCGCAATAGATGAAGGGCCAGATCCACAGGACCCGATGCGATCCTGCTGCTAGGATCGAAACAACAAGGGTGAGGTTTGCCAGAGCGCAAAGCCATGCTCCCTGCCCGATCTTGCCGAGTTCCGAAGGTTCGCCGCCGTGGCCGTCCTGCCAGCGCCACAGTGTGAACAGGACGGGGACGAAGAGAATGCTGAACAAGGGGTCGATCGACTGGTACCAGGGAATGGGGATCAGGAACCCAGCGGCGCTCATGTCGCCATGCTGTTGGAGCCACACGGGTAGAACGTTAGCGAGCTGGTAGTAAGCGATCGACTGGAAGGCGGCGATTGCCATGACTGAGACAAGCGCGCCGACCGACTTCCAGTCGCTCCGCGTCATCGAAGCTGCCGCAAGCCTCTTGCGCTCGACCTTCACGGGGAGGTGTCGATAGCCGGAGAGATAGGTCGCAAGACCCCCGAGCATGAACAGGGCAGCGGCTCCGAAACCCACGTGCCAGCCAAACCGTTCGCCAAGGAAGCCGCACGCCAGAGGCCCGGTCACCGCCCCCACGTTGATTGCCGTGCTGAAGATGGCGAAGCCGCGCGTGCGCCGAGTTTCGTCGCTGGGGGGATAGAGGGCTCCGACCTGGGCCGAAATATTTCCCTTGAGAAGCCCAGAGCCGAGGACGAGCAGGAGGAGGGCGAAGAGGAAGCTCTGGTCAAACGCCATGGCGATATGCCCCCCGCTCATGCACAGGGCGCCAAGGACTACCGCGCTTCGCTGACCGATCCACCGGTCCGCGATCCAGCCGCCAAGAACTGGCGTGAAATAGACGAAGCCCGAATAGAGGCCGAAGATCTGGGACGCGAGTGCTTGGCTCGACAACGGTCCAAAAACACTCTCGAGCGCATGGCGAAAATGAGCAAATCCGACAACGCGCCCGACGTGGCCCGGAAGAAGAAGCTGGTCGACCATGTAAAGCACCAGGAGGGCCGACATTCCGTAATAGGAGAAGCGCTCCCAGGCCTCGGTAAAGGCGAGATAGGCAAGGCCTTTGGGGTGGCCGAAAAAGCTTCCCGAGGGCGCCTCTTCAACAGTCGCTAGTGCCCGCGCAGTGCTCAATCAGACTCTCCCCCGACCCTTGACGGCCGTATCACGCCGATCTTCGCGAGGAAGTCCGGATCGGCCGAAACGGACCCTTACTGTTGCGGAGGGGTGGCCTCGTCGGCCTGCTGCTTGCGCTCGCCGCGCGATTCCTGGATCAATTTTTCAAGGCAGCCGGTGTACCCCGCCGGTCCGACGGCCGAGCAGCTGTTGACCCCGGTTGCACCCTCGGTCTCGAGGCTCTTGGAGCGCACCGCCCAGGACTGCATCTGCTGCGGCGTGCCGCTCTGGCGCATGTTCGGAGGGATCCGGTAGCGTTCGGTCTCGGGACGGCGGTTGCACACGTAAATCTCGTTGTTGGTCGAGCGGGGGCAAGGATCGTTCCCGTAGACGACGATCTCGGCGATGTTCGGCTGAGCCTGTGCCAGCGCGGGCGCGGGAATGGCAGAATAGCCGGCTGCGAAGGCCATTGCGGCTGCGCTCGTCAAGGTCGCGAATTTCCTCATAAGAATGTCCTTCAAGCAGTTACAGCGGTCCGACCTGCTATGAGTTCCTCATATGCGTTTGGACAATTCTATTGCCGCCCTGCAGCCAGCACGGATTGCCGCAGTCAGCAAGGGATAGCCGAACGCTCCAGTCGCGCCTGCTTCGCGGGCCGTGTCGCGATGCTCGAGTTCGTCGGCGCGGAATTTGGCAATGTCGGCTGAAAGCTCCGGATCCGTGTCGCCGAGCTCGTCGAGCTGGCGCGAATAATGTCTGTCGATCTCGGTCTCGATCGCATCGGTGCAGGCAAGCGCGGCTTTCTCGGACATGAGTGCGGTCGCGGCGCCGAGCGCGAAACCAGCGATGTTCCACAGCGGCTGGAGCGCGGTTGGGCGAACTCGCCGTTCGGCAACCAGCTGGTCGAACCGATTCAGGTGGCGCTGCTCCTGTGCGGCCATCCGGGAGATGAGCTTGGCCTCGGCGCAATTCGGTCGAAGAACCGCGAGCTGGCCCGCATAGATCCGGGTCGCCCCATATTCCCCGGCCTGGTCGACACGGAGCATCGAGCGAGTGTCCGTTCGGTGCTCGCCCGGGCGCCAGCCGGTCATGAGCGTTTGGGCTTTAGGGTCAGGAGGACGATGAGTGTCGCACCCGTTAGCGACAGAATGGCGTTCCAACCCGCCATCGAGATCCCGAGGAAACGGAACTGAACCTCGTCGCACCGAACAAGCGGCGCATGGGTGATTTCCTTCAACAGCTCCGCAGTGCTCGTCGTCCGCGGGAGCGCGGCGCACTGGGTAAAGCCCTCGAAGATCTTCGCCTCGACACCAGCGTGATAGACGCCGATGCCGCCCGAGATCGCGATTGCGAGCGCCGCGAGAAGGACGAACACACGCGAGCGCGATGAGCCAGAAGGCGCGGTAAAGGCAAGAAGCGCAAGGAGGATCGCAGCGCCGTGCGGCCAGCGCTGCCAGTAACACATCTCGCACGGGTGAAGACCGCCAAGATATTGCGAGCCGAGGGCGCCGCCGAGCAGTGCAAGGGGAAGGAGGAGCGCAATCAGCCGAGCGATCGACGCCGGCTGCCACGGCGCCGGAGAGCCGGACCGAACAGCCACCGCCTCGCTCATTCTAGCGGGATTTCTTGGACGGGCCGCCGCTCGATGCGACTGCTGCGGGCGCTGGAGCTGCCAATCGCTTCAGCGTGTTCAGCGCATAATAGAGCTGGTAATCCTTGATCCCCTGCTTCTTGAGGTCCTCGGCTTTCGCTGTGAAGCGCGGGTCGGGCGTATCGTCGCTCTCCAGCAGTTTGTCCTGGACCTGCGTCTGGGCAAGCAGGTGCCGTCTCAAATCTGCCTCGCGGATGAATTTGCGGTCCTTGTAATCGGGATCGCTAAGCTGGGGGACCTCGATGTCGGGTTGGATTCCGCCCGCCTGAACCGAGCGTCCCGACGGCGTGTAGTAGCGCGCTGTCGTCAGGCGCAGCGCTGAGTCGGGGCCGGTCTGTACGACGGTCTGGACGGAGCCCTTCCCGAAGCTCGTCTCGCCCATGATGAGCGCCCTGTGGTGGTCCTGGAGCGCTCCTGCGACAATCTCCGAGGCGGACGCGGTGCCGGCGTCGGTGAGGACAATGACCGGAAGCCCGTGGGCCATGTCACCCGGCTTGGCATAATAGCGCTCGATATCGTCCTTCGTTCGGCCGCGCTGGGACACGATCTCGCCGCTGTCGAGGAAGTCATCGGCGACGTCGACGGCCTGATCGAGCAGGCCGCCGGGGTTGGACCGAAGGTCAACGACGTAGCCGGTCGGATGGCCGCCAGTGGCCTTGTCGATCGATAGAAGTGCCGATTTCACCTGCTCACCGACATTGCCGGAGAAAGTGTCGATGTTGATGTAGCCGATCCCGTCCTTGATCTCCCATTTGACCGGGCGAAGCTGGATCCTTTCGCGAACGATGCTGACGTCGAACGGCTTGTCGCGGCCCGGGCGAACGATGGTCAGCTTGACCGGTGTTCCAGGATCGCCCTTCATCTTCTCGACCGCCTGGTCGAGCGTGATCCCGTTGAGGAACTCGCCGTTGATATGGGTGATATAGTCGCCCGACTTGATCCCGGCGCGCCACGCCGGAGTATCCTCGGTCGGCGCAACAACCTTTACGACGCCATCTTCCATCGAAACGGTGAGGCCGAGACCGCCGTAATTGCCGTCTGTGGTCGTCTTCAGCTGGTCGAAATCGGCCCCCTCGGCATAAGAGGAGTGCGGATCGAGCGCCGCAAGCATCCCGTCGATTGCGCCCTTGATGAGCGTATGGTCGTCGACCGGCTCGACATAATTGGCCTTCACCCGCTCGTAGACGCTCATGAACTTCTCGAGCTCTTGGTAATTGGTCGTGTCCGGAGCTGCCATTGAGGTTGCAGTCACGGGGACCAGGGCGAGCGCTCCGACGAGCGCGAGCGGTGGGAGAAGCTTGGCCATGTGTTTCATGTTGGTCGCGTCCTTGGTGCGCGGCGATTCTGGATGAGCGTCGGGCATTTAGCTGCCTTTCACCGCCTTTGACAGAGTTTGAGATGAACCTGCGATGAGAGCGGGCGAGAATCGCTGCCCATTATGGGACAACTCGACCTCGACCGGCCCCAGGGCGCGACCAACAGGATCACCGAGACGGACCCGGTCGGCGGCCTTCAGCGGCGAGGAGACGTTGACGATCAGGCTCATCCACCCGTCGCCATGATCCAAGATGAGGATGCCGTCATAGTCTCGAAAGGGTCCGGAGAAGCGCACGACCCCGGCGGCGGGCGCGCTGACGGGTGCGCCGCGCGCAGCTGCAAAGCTGATCCCTCGCGATCGAACGCCGCTCTCGTTCACGGCGCCCAGCCCCTCGGTCAAAGGAGCATTCAGTGCGAGCGCGTAGGCGAAGGGCAGGCGTGGCCTCGGTCCTGCAGGAGCAAAGGGCCGCGGCGACGCCGGCTGCTCGGACTCCAGAAGGGCGGCCAGCTCGCGGGCACTTCTGGACCCGCTCTCCTCTCCGCTGATCCGCTCGATCTGCTCGCCTGCCGCGATCGAGACGTCGCCTTCGCTGAGCGCTTTGCCCCCCGCTGCCAATGACTGTTCGAGCGAGCGCTGTTCGAGCACCGCGAACTGCTTCCGCCTTGCGGTTAGTTCCTGCTGGCTACGGACGAGATCCGAACGGGCAATTCCTGCGGCTTTCTCAAGCCCTTTTCCCTGAGAAAGCTGCTCCGAGAGCGCGCGGGTGCGGGATCGGATGACTGGGAGGGTTGAATCGAGAAGCACTCCAACCTTGACGAGGTCGTCGCTGCCGCTGCCCTCGGCGAGCACTAGAAGCGGTGGCCGATCGGCCATGACTGCGAGCCCCGCAAGGAGCGACGATACCGGCCGCTGCTCCATCTCGAGCCGGGACCGGTGAGCAGCGACATAGGCATCGGCCACGCGCAATTGCATGTCGGCGGCGGTGATCCGCGCCTCGGCAGCTTCGATCGCTTCGGCTGCGGCAGCCTGCTCGGCGCTGAACCGTTGAGCGTCTCCCTGGGCTTTGGCGGCGATGCCTTCAAGGCGCGCGGTCTCGACATCCGCCGAGGCCTGTTCAGCTCGCGCCTGCTTCAGGGCCTGGTCGAGCGGCTGGGAATCCGGGAGTATTGGGCTGCTCGCCGCAAGAAGGAGCGGCGCGACCAACAGAAAGATCCGCGAGTCTACCACCTAGCCTTCCCGATGATAGGGATGGTTTGCAAGGATCGAGCTTGCTCGGAACAACTGTTCGGCGAGCATTGCGCGTGCCAGGAGGTGAGGCCAGGTTGCGGGCCCGAACGAGAGGATGAGGTCGGCGCTTTCACGAAGAGCCTCGTCATGACCGTCTGCCGAACCGAGGAAAAAACGCACCTCGCGCTTGCCGCCGTCGCGCCAGCGCTCGAGCCTTTTTGCAAGCTCCATCGAGGAGAGCGCATCTCCACGCTCGTCGAGAACGATTGTGACGACACCCGATGACGCCTCGGCCCCCCCGCCGCCGCGCTCGGCGAGCTCGGTGACTTTGGTCGGCCACGCGACACGCTTCAGATAGCGTTCGACGAGCTCGGCCTCGGGTGAGCGACCGATCTTTCCTCGAGCGATAATGTGGAGAAGCACCCTATTGGGTGGTTGTGAGCGTCGGCCGGAAAGGCCAGCTGAACAGATTCTTGAAGCCATCGTAGATGGCGCGCGCCGCTTCTGCGATTGCGTGGGGCCGGTTCGTCCCGCCGCGAGCGAAGATGGCGACTGCGATTCGGTGGCCATCGGGCATCGAGATGAACCCCACGTCGTCGGCAAGGCCGTTGAGGGTGCCCGTCTTGTGCTCGACCGGCGTCCCAGCCGGGAGCAGCCATTTCATCCGGTTCTTGCCAGTCTCGCACTTGGCCATCACGCTTAGGAGATAGTCGCGGCTCCTCGGCGAGATGATCTGCGCCTTGTAGATATCCTTAAGGAGCTCGATCATGCCCTTGGGCGTGCTCGAATCCCGGCTGTCCCACAAGTCGCGCTTGTCGGCGAGAAGCTGGGCGATCGTTCGATCGACATGCACTCCATGAACGCCGTTCTGGGTCAGGAACTGGTGGACTGCACGGGGCCCCCCGACGTCCTTGAACAAGATGTCGGCGGCATGGTTATCGCTATAGATCAGCATCCGGTCCATGAGCTTGCGAACCGGCTGACCTTGGATCGTGTCTTCGAGTGTCTTGTGACCGTGATCGACCTGCGAAAGATAAAGCGCAGCGATCGCGACCTTGACGGTGCTTGCCATCGGGAAGGGCGTATCGCCCTTGATGCTGACGGTTTCGCCAGTGTTGAGGTCCAGGGCGGCAATTCCGACGTCGGTCGAGCTGTCGGCCAGCATCGAGCTCAGCTGCTGCTCGACAGAGACGAGATCAGGGGAAGAGGCCGCCGTCGCTGGAGCCGCGACAAAGGCAAGAAGCAACGCAAATGGACCAGTAAAGCGCATATCCCTCACCCGCTCGCAGCGCTCATGTTTGTTTCGTCGCCAAATGCCCACATTCGTTCCAAATTGTAAAAATTTCTCACTTCTGGACGGAAAATGTGGACGATGACGTCGTCGGCGTCGATCAGCACCCAATCCGCTGCTGGAAGCCCCTCGATCCGGACGCTTCTCCCAAATCGCTCCTTGATCTTGTCGGCAAGCTTAACGGCCATCGAGGCGACCTGCCGCGTCGACCGACCGGAGGCGATCACCATGTGATCGGCGATGTTCGATTTGCCGGCAAGCGGGATGGAAACGACCTCCTGCGCCTGGTCGTCATCGAGCGACTGGAGAACGAGCTTGTGGAGGTCTTCGACATTCACGGGGGAACTTCCGGGCCTGTCGGCGGTGTCAGCGGGATGTTCGGTCAAGGGGTCTCCTGGCGAACAGGGGCATTGCCGTGCGCCCAGGACTTTGCCCGAGTTTAGGGGAGCGGCGATACCAGCTGGGGTCCTGCGCACGAATGGCGGTTGCTGAAGTCGGATCGGCGGGCAGGCGAAGGAAGACGATCGCCGGTGCACTCCATTCCATCCAGTGGTTCGCCTGGCCGGGCGGGTGGACAAACCGTCCCAGCCAGCCCATCGCGCGCGCCGCGTGGGCAACTGAATCATAACCGGGCCGGCGAATCACCGCAATCGGCAGTTCGCGTGCTAACCCCCTCCAATCACGCCATTTGTGAAAATTTGGCAGGGTGTCGCTTCCGAGCAACCAAATGAACCGATGTTCGGGATGCCGTCTCTTTAGGCGGCGCACGGTGTCGACCGTAAACCGAGTGCCCTCGATCCGCTCGAAATCGCTGACCCTGATCCGGGAATTTCGAGCTGAAAGCCGGGCCGAAGACATTCGTGCTTCAAAGGGCGCGGTGTCGGTCGCGCCCCTCTTCAGCGGATTTCCTGGAGAGACCAGCCACCAGACCTCGTCCAGCCCAAGCGCTCTCATTGCCTCGAGGCTGATGTGCCTGTGGCCGCGATGCGCGGGGTTGAACGAGCCGCCGAGAAGACCGATGCGCGCCATGCCTGAGCGGACGGCTAGCACGCGGCTCCCGCACAGCATAATGTCGGTCGAAAAGGGGGATTGATGGTCGGAAGTCTCGAGGCGATTGGCGACGCGCTGACGGGCGCCGTGCTTGGAAGAGCGGTCGAGCCCAAGGCCGGCGAAGCTGGCGAAGGCCACAGCCACGAGACTAATTGCCTCAACTGCGGAGCCGAGCTGAGCGGTCCGTTCTGCGGCCAGTGCGGCCAACACGCGCACGTCCACAAGACCCTGACCGCCTTCTTTCATGACCTTGCTCACGGCGTGTTCCATCTCGAGGGCAAGCTCTGGAACACGATCCCAATGCTCGCTTGGCGTCCCGGCGAGCTCACGCGCCGCTATATTGATGGGCAGCGGGCGAGGTTTGTCTCACCAATCGCCTTGTTCCTGTTTTGCGTATTCTTGATGTTTGCGGTGGTTGGCCTCACCAGCAGCGACAAGAACAAGTCCGCCAAGGCTGTAGAGAATGCGGCCCACGAAATCAGCAGGGACCAGGCCAAGGTTTCCATCCTGCAGGGCCAGCGGGCGGGCGCGACCGGTCCGGTCGCGGCGAAGCTCGATGAGAAGATCGCCGACCTAAAGGACGAGATGACTGCTCTCCAGGGTGTCAAGGAAGGGAAGATCGACGCGAACTTCCAATTTGCCGACGGCTTTCTGGGCGGCCTTAGCAATCCCCTCAACGAGGCGGCGAAGAACCCCGAACTCCTGTTCTTCAAGCTCAAGACAAACGCCTATAAGTTCAGCTGGGCGCTGATCCCGATCTCGGTGCCTTTCGTCTGGCTCCTATTTCCGTTCAGCCGGCGCTTCGGGCTCTATGACCACACGGTCTTCGTGACCTATTCGCTATGTTTCATGATGCTGCTCTTGGCAGCGTCCTCATTGATCGGCCTCGTATCGGATTCGCTTGCCGGCCTCGGCTGGTTCGTGCCCCCGGTTCACATGTACAAGCAGCTCCGGGGGACCTACGGGATCGGCAAACGCGGCGCGGTCTGGCGCACGATGCTTCTGACCATCTTCGCCTTCATTGCGATTTCGCTGTTCGGCAGCCTGCTCGTGATGGTCGGGGCGTTCGAATAGCTCAGGTCCTGCAGGGATATTTCTTCTGAAGCACCCTGATCATTGCATCCTTGAGGCTCATTCGCGCCCGCTCGGCGGTCGGGATCGCCTCGAGGCCCCGGATGAACTCGAAGCTTCCGAGCTCGGCCCGAGCCGAGGGTGAGCAGTAAAGGATGGGCCTGCCGGCCCTCTCCGCCGCAATCCGGTCATCCCCGATCGACTTGCCGACCGCCGTCGCCTCGGATTTGAGACGAGGATAGTCGGCGTCGAAGAAGGCGAGCGGTCCTTTGGCTTTGAGGCGCTCGGCCCGATCGAGAAAGTTCTGCGCCGAGACGGGAGACGCCGCCGCGGAATGGGCAGAGACGAAGGCCGCTAAAATGAGGAGGATTGACTTGCGCATGAAAAAGCCACTTCGAAGCCTTAGTGCCGCAAAGTGGCTTCCTGGTTTGAACTCGCTTTCGAACTAGGCTCCCGCTGTTGCGGGACCGCCGATGGTTCCGGCCTTGGGGCGCTTAGCCTTCGGGATCGACGAGCCTGCGGACGGGATCGACGGGCCCTTCATCCCGCCTCGATCGATCGTTTCACCAGCGAGGACTTTTTTGATCTCGTCGCCCGACAGAGTCTCAAATTCGAGCAGTGCCTGCGCGAGGGTCTCAAGCTTCTCGCCATTTTCGGTGAGCAGCGTCTGGGCGCGCTTGTAGCCCCCTTCGACGACCCTGCGGATCTCGGCGTCGATCGCCTGCGCAGTCTCATTTGACATCTGGCGCTGGCGATTGACCGAATAGCCGAGGAACACCTCTTCCTCCGGCTCAGCATATTGGAGCGGGCCGAGCGCATCCGACATCCCCCAGCGGGTCACCATGTCGCGCGCGAGCTGGGTCGCATATTGGATGTCCGAAGAGGCTCCGGACGAGACTTTGTCATAGCCGAAGATTATCTCCTCGGCGACGCGGCCGCCCATTGCCACCGCGAGGTTCGCGTACATCTTGTCGCGGTGGTACGAGTAACTGTCGCGCTCCGGCAGGCGCATCACCATCCCAAGAGCGCGTCCCCGCGGGATGATCGTCGCCTTGTGAATCGGGTCGGACGCAGGCTCGTGGAGAGCGACGATCGCATGGCCGGCCTCGTGATAGGCCGTCATCCGCTTTTCGTCTTCGGTCATGACCATGGACTTGCGCTCGCTGCCCATCATCACCTTGTCCTTGGCTTCCTCGAACTCGTGCATTGCAACGAGCCGCTTGCCCTTGCGGGCCGCAAGGAGAGCCGCCTCGTTGACGAGGTTGGCAAGGTCCGCCCCGGAAAAGCCCGGGGTGCCACGTGCGATCACTCGCGCATCGACGTCAGGCGCCAGCGGAACCTTCTTCATGTGGACGCCGAGGATCTGCTCGCGGCCGTCGATATCGGGGCGCGGGACGACGACCTGCCGGTCGAAACGGCCGGGACGCAGAAGCGCCGGGTCGAGCACATCGGGACGGTTGGTCGCGGCAATGATGATGATGCCCTCATTGGCCTCGAACCCATCCATCTCGACCAGAAGCTGGTTGAGTGTCTGCTCGCGTTCGTCATTGCCGTTGCCAAGGCCGGCGCCGCGATGGCGGCCGACGGCGTCGATCTCGTCGATAAACACGATGCACGGTGCAGACTTTTTCGCCTGATCAAACATGTCGCGAACTCGGCTGGCGCCGACGCCGACGAACATCTCGACGAAATCCGATCCCGAAATAGTGAAGAAGGGAACACCCGCCTCGCCCGCGATTGCGCGTGCAAGAAGGGTCTTGCCGGTCCCCGGAGGACCGACGAGCAAAGCACCTTTTGGAATCTTGCCGCCGAGGCGCGCAAACTTGCCGGGATCCTTGAGATATTCGACGATCTCCTGAAGCTCCTCGCGAGCTTCGTCGATCCCAGCGACGTCGGCGAAGGTCACTCGCCCCTGCTTCTCGGTCAGCATCCGCGCCCGGCTCTTGCCGAAGCCCATCGCTCCGGAGCCGGCATTCTTCTGCATCTGCCGCATCACGAAGAAGCTGATCCCGAGGATGAGCAGGAAAGGCAGCGAATTATAGAGCATGTACAGCCAGATGCTCGAGCCTTCCTCACCCTTGACTTGGACTGCAACGCCCTTCTGGATGAGCTTTTCGGAGACATTCGCGTCGCCTGGAGCAACCGTGTTGAACACCGCGCCCGTGTCGAGCTTGCCGGTGATCGAACTGTTGCCCGCGCTTCCTGTGGCAATCGTCACCGAGCGGACATTGCCTTGGTCGATCTGGTGCACGAACTCGGAATAAGGAATGGTTTCACCCGTCGCAGCGGTCGAGCTACCGCCGATCATCTGGACCAGCAGGACTGCCGCAAAGATCACTCCGATCCAGATCAGCAGGCTCTTGGTCCAGGGGTTACCGGGCTTTTTGTCCTTGTCGTTCATCTTCCATCTTTCAGCGCACCAACGCGCGCGGCCTTAAAATAGGCGCATCATGCTTAATAACAATGTGCGCCTTAGGAACGCGTGAACGCGAAGCCCAGCGTCACCGATCTCGCGGTCATTGGCCCGGGCCATGGCGACGTCCCGAATCCGGCCTCGGACACAAAAGACATTAGTCGCGTCTTCTCACAAATCTCACCGATTTGGTTCGTATTTCTCGGAATAGCAGAGGGGTTAGAGGTTCTGTGGGTGACCGCTCTGCGAACCGCAACGGTGATAGGATGGTCGCTAACCTCTGATTGCAATCGAAGGGGGACCCTTGGGATGATGGCCATATTCAGATTCCATCTCCGTCAGCGTCACGATCGTCTCTCTTGAGCATCTGCCGTGGGTGAGCTCCTGACGGATTGCCCCGAGCTGAAGCTCGACCAGTCTGTCACAATCGCTTTGGCTGATGAGCCCGGCTTCGGCGGCAATCTGCCATGCGGTTCGCATCGGAATCGTCGTCGCGCCAACCGCAGCGTTGGCTTCGATGTCCTCAAGACTTGGAAGCGTCTCCCCGGACGAGGCGGAGCCGCCCATCCGCCGGACGATTGCCTTGCTCCAGCAATGGTCGTTCTTCGCAACCTCTATCGCATCTGAGCGCGCGGCCCGGATCTGGGGGTCCACGATCCGGCCATCCTTCAAAATGATCGGAGCGGAATCGCTTGTGTCGCACCGATACCCGCTCGTACCGACGAAGGCCGCAAGATCGCGCTCCGCCAAAGCCTCGGCGCGAGAATAGTGGAGCGGAACCGAGCGGCAGCTGAGCGGCCTCCGGCCATAAATGCCGCAGGTCTTGTCCCTTAGCGCACCGCACGCGCCTTCCACTGTGTCGAGCGCCAGAGCGGAGATTACGAGATATTTGGTGTATGCGACCGGCTTTCCCTCAAGCAGCGCCATTGCCGAATATTTACGAGCGGCGAAGACGTTCAGAAGGCGTTTCTTCTCAAAGAAGACCGAACTCGAATTCGCCGTGGGCTCGACCATTCTTCGATAATCACTCAGCTGGCCAGGAAGCCAGTAGAGACGAAACATCAGCCTGAACACGAACGTGTCCGAAAGCGCAGCCGCTTCTGACAATTCGACCTCGGGCGAACGGTTGCAACACTTGCCGCATTGAGTGCAGGCGAAACGCTGAACTCCCACCTCCGCCCTCATGTCACCGCGAGAGCGTAGCCTTCACTTCAACGCGTCCTGGAGATGCGGTTCGAGCTTGCTCCAGGTCGTGGTGTCCTGGGAGAGCATCGTCCCATTGATAATGAACGCCGGCGTTCCCCCGAAAGCCGGGTATTGATTGTTGACGTCGCTGGTCAGCTGGACCTCCTGGTCGATCCTCTTCTGATCGCTCAGGCACTGATTGCTTTTCGCGACCGGAACGCCGCGAGCCGCAGCCCAGTCTTGAAGTCCAAGAAAGTTCGCCATGGCGACAAAGACCTGGTTGGTCGGAAGATTATCAATCTGGGCGAGCTTGTCCTGTGGAGTGGTCTCGACCTTGCCCATCCACACCGGCTGATCCTTGTACAGAGCCTGGACCAGCGGGAAAAAGGTCTTAATCCCGTTGCAGCGAACGATCAGGTTGGCGGCCATATCGATCGGCCCGTGGATCACATAGGGTCGAAATTCCCAGCTAACCTTCCCGGGTTTCACATATTTATCGAGAAGCGGCGGGACTCCTTCGTCGTCGAACGCCTTGCAGTGCGGGCACGAGAGTGAGCCAATCTCGACCAGCTTCACCTTCGCATTCGGATTGCCCACCATGAATCCGGCCGACGTCGCATTGATCACATCGGCCCAAGTGCCACCGGGTGGCGGCGTCGCCTGAGTGATCGTGACGCTCTCGTTCGTGGCAGGGGCAGTCCCCGCTCCGCTGCCGTTGTTCTTGTGGCATCCCGCCAGTGCCAGTCCGGCCACTGCGCAGGTGAGGAAAATTGGGCGCTTCATCAATTCACTCTCTCCGATCGGCGACGCCTATGCTCTTCAGCTAGAGCCTAACAGAAGAGCCCATGTCCGCAATGGCCGGAAACGCGGACAATCGCCAGTCGATCAACCCTTCTGGGTACCGGAACGAAAGCCACGTCCTGCCGGGCGCCGTCGACCACCGCCAAACGGGCGTTTGGGTTGGCCCTGGTCTGGCCGATGTCCCGGATGACCTTCAGCGCGATGCGAATGCCGTTGTTCGCGATCGTTCCGATGCTGCCGGCGCTGGCCTTCGAAGCGGCGATCGGTCTTCGTCGAACCTCGAGCCGGTTTGTGATGCTCGGTGCGCGGTGCGGGCTTCAGCCGCTTCAGCGCCTCGATGGAGACAGCAAAGCCCTCCGGGAGCGGCATGACATCAATTTTCTGCCGCGTAAGTCGCTCGATGTCGCGCAGATAGGAGCGCTCGTCGTCCGCGCAGAAGGCGATGGCGATGCCCCTTGCTCCGGCTCGAGCCGTCCGGCCAATCCGGTGGACATATTGTTCAGGCACGTTGGGAAGGTCGAAATTCAGCACATGGCTGACGCCCGGAATGTCAATTCCGCGCGCCGCGATGTCGGTCGCAATGAGAACCGGGACCTTGCTTGATCGGAAGAGTTCGAGCGCGCGCTCGCGTTGCCCCTGGCTCTTGTTGCCGTGGATGGCATTCGCCTCGATACCTGCCGCAGCGAGGAAGCGTACGATCTTGTCCGCGCCGTGTTTTGTCCTGCTGAAAACCAGTGTGCGCTCGATCTGGGTCCGCTGGAGAAATACGGTCAGCAGAGCGAGCTTTTCCGACTGGTTTACGAAAACGACGCTCTGCTCGACCCGCTCCGAGGTTGTCGCCACCGGGGTTACCGCAACCTGGACAGGATTGCGCAGGTAAGCATCCGCCAGTTGGCGGATGGTCTTGGGCATCGTCGCAGAAAAGAAGAGTGTCTGACGTTTCGAGGGGATCAGCTTAACGATCGCCCTTAAGGCGTGGATGAAGCCGAGATCGAGCATCTGGTCGGCCTCGTCGAGGACGAGGATCTCGAGCATCGAGAGATCGAGGGCGTTCTGGTCCACCAGATCGAGGAGGCGCCCGGGAGTGGCGACGAGGACGTCGAGGCCGCGTGCGACCTCTCGGACGCTCTTGTGGTTGGGAACGCCTCCGAAGATCGCACCGATCGAGAGTCGAGTGTTGGTCGCATAGCCTCTCGCGGTGACCGCGATCTGTGCCGCGAGCTCACGTGTCGGCGCAAGAACGAGCATCCGGACGCGTCCCGGCATCGGCCGGCCTCGCGAAGAAATGATCAAACGTTCGATCGCCGGGAGCATGAATGCGGCGGTCTTTCCCGTCCCGGTTTGCGCGATACCGAGAAGGTCCCGTCCCTCAAGGATCAGCGGAATGGCATCACGCTGGATCGGGGTCGGGCTGGAATAATTTTTGAAGGCGAGTGCGTCGAGTAGGCCTTTTGAGAGGCCGAGAGTCTGGAAAGTCATGTTTACATCCAAAAATGCTCGTCGCCCACGAGAAGCTCGCGGGTGAACGGGGTTCAAAAAAGCACCCCGCGTGAAATGGAGAGCATAAGGCTTAATTGAGACGCAGGGCCGGTCGATGACCGATCACGCCGCTTACGAATGCGTCTCTTGTTGCAGTGCAATATATAAGACAGAGTTTAAAAAGTCCAACCAGCGGCGCCTTCGCATGGGAAACGTCAGCGACTGCCGCTGGTTCGCGTCCGCAAATAGGACGCCGCCGCGAGATCCTGAACGACGTGGCCAAGCGACTTGTAGATGGTGATCTGACTGTCGTTTTCGCGGGCTCGAAAGCGACCGGCAAGTACCTCCCCGATTTCGCAGACGACGTGCGTGTCATCGACCTCTCCGGCCTCCCGAGCGACGGCGAGTTCAGCAGCCTGGGCAAGGACCCCGGGGCGATAATCCGCAACGTAGCGAGCTTTGGCGACCAGGTCGGTATCGGCCTCGACCGGTCCAAGAAGGCTCGAGCCGACGAGATTGACGTGCGTTCCCGGCTTCACCCACTCGCCCAAAAGGACGGGCTCGGCGGAAGACGTGACCGTACAGATCACATCGGCGTTCGATGCCGCGTCCCGACCGTTTGAAACAGCCGTGACCGTCCGACCCAGTATTTTGCTCATCTCAGCAGCGAATTGGTTCGTCTTCTCGATCGATCGTCCCCAGACCAGGATCTCGCGGAAGGATCGAACCAGAGGAAGTGCGCGAAGATGCGCCTCCGCTTGGATCCCCGTACCGAAGATGGCGAGACTCTTGGCATCGGCTCGGGCAAGCACATCGGTGGCCGCTGCAGTCGCGCAAGCTGTGCGGATCTTGGTCACCGGCTCGGCATCAGCGATACAGCTGACGGAGCCCGTCTCTCCATCGTACGCGACGACGACACCCTGATGTCTTGAGCGTCCCGGTTGATCCTTATCACCGAACACGCTGACGAGTTTCGCTCCAAACGTCGAGAGCGCCCGAAGTTCGCCAGGCATGGTTCCGAACATTTCGTCCCGGCCGACCGTGAATATCTGCCGGAGGGGCTGCGGCCGCTCTCCGCTCGAGAGCTCGATCATCGCTTGGCGCACCGCCTCGATGCAGCCGGGATAATCGAGCAATTCGTCGACTTGCGTCGCGTCAAAGAAGCTCATCGGCATGACGGCTTTTCTATAGCGAGCGTGGCGCCGCGAGGAAGGAGCCAATGACTGGTTCTGGCTTTGGGCAAAAGGCCTCGCGGGCCTAATCCTCGAAGCGGGACTTCGATTCGCGGTCGCGGGTGTATCCTTTCATGGGCGCAAATGGAGGTAGCCAGGATTCACGGCGCATGGTCCACAGCTCGTAGGTCGGAATTAGCTCGTCAGGAGCATCGAGGGATCCCAGCGCGACCTCGATCTCGTTTGCGGTGCGTCCGAAAACCGAAGAGCCGCAGCGCGGGCAGAAGAACCTGCCGCCGAAACTTCGAGTTTCGCCCTCGATCGTCACTGCGTCCGCCTCGAATATCGCCGATGCATGAAACAGCGCCCCATGATGCTTGCGGCAGTCGAGACAATGACAAATGCCGACCCTGTAGGGCCGTCCCGTCGCTACGAATCGGACGTCGCCGCACAGGCATCCGCCCGTGAATCCATCCATCTTCGAGTCTCCCAATGTCGGTCAGCCCAGTGTCGGAACAGTTGAAGTCCGCGACGGGCTCACAAACAGCCTAGATGAATGCTCGCCCAATTGCGCGCGAGCCGCTTTTGATGGAGCATGGTAATGACTTCTCGCGGAACGTTTGATCGGGAGAGACTCGATGTGCGGTGAAGGCAATCACCAAGGCTTTATCGCCGATACGTCGGTAACCCGGCGTTCGGTCCTTCTTTCCATCAGCGCGGTCGCAGCTGCAGGCGGGGTCGCGCTGCCGGCCTTCGCTGAAGATCCAGGAGCAAGGCCGGTTACCGAAAAAGACGTTGTCATTCGAACCGCGGATGGCGGGTCGGACGCGGCGCTCTTCTATCCATCGGGCAAGGGCCGGTGGCCGGCCGTCCTGATGTGGCCGGACATCCTTGGACTGAGGCCCGTCTTTCGGGAAATGGGGAAGCGGCTCGCGGCCCAGGGCTATGTCGTTCTCGTTCCCAACCCCTATTATCGTTCGAAGAAGGCCCCGGTTGTCGAAGGCGCGTTCGACTTCAACAACAAGGACCAGATGAACCAGGTCATGGCTTTCCGAAACGCGCTCACCGACGAGATGGTGGACCGCGATTCGGAATCCTATGTCACCTTCCTCGATGCCCAGTTGCAGACCGACAAGCGCCGAAAAGCCGCCGTTCAAGGCTATTGCATGAGTGGGCCGATCTCGTTTCGGACGGCAGCGGCCCGGCCTGATCGGATCGGAGCGGTCGCAACCTTTCATCCGGGCGCTTTGGTAACGGACAAACCCTCGAGCCCGCATCTTTTGATCCCCAGGACGCATGCGGCCTATCTCGTCCTCATCGCCAAGAACGACGCCGAGCGGATGCCCAATGAAGCGGTCACGCTCAAGACTGCGTTCGCCGCCGCACACAAGAATGCAAAGGTTGAGGTCTATCCGGCGAACCACGGCTGGTGCGTTGCCGGAAGCCAGACTTATGACGAGCAGCAGGCCGAGCGGGCCTGGGCCGAGCTCTTACCCTTCTACCGAGCCAGTCTCGGCTGAAACCGGTTCCTGCGTGCGGCGCGCGGGCGCCCTTCCAAAGCGCCACTCCGCACCTCCAACGCAGAGCACGCCGCGCAAGGTCGCCCTACGGCCGCTTCGGAGCGCCGCAAGCACCTGATCAAGTTCGCGACCGCGCAGCTCCAGTGCGCGGCCCTCGGTGGCGAGGGCCTGGATGGCGCGGCGGATGATCCTGCGCCGAATCTCGCGCGGCGCATCGCTCGGCTTGTAGCTGATTTGTCCGCCCGCTCGGCTGACCGCGCGCTGCCATTCGAGATCGGTCGCCCAGTGGAGCGCGCCATCGGCCTCGGCGAGATGGCTGGCGCTTTCGGCGACCGCAGCCGAATCGAGCCAATCAGCCTCGCCGAGGGCTTTGCGCATACGCACGCGCTCGAACTGCTGATCCTCGTTGCTCGGATCCTCGACGGCCTCGAGCCCGGCCGCGGAACAAACCGCCTCAAGCTCGGAGTGGCGCCAGCCCAAAAGCGGCCGAACAACCGCGATTGCACCGGACCGAACTCGGGATATTCGGCGCATCCCGGCAAGCCCCTTCACTCCCGCGCCGCGGGCAAGGCGCATGAGGAAGGTTTCGGCCTGGTCGTCGAGATGGTGGGCAGTGAGAAGAGCATTGATTCCGCGCTCCCGGGCCCATTCCCCAAGCAAGCGATAGCGCACAGCGCGCGCGCGCTCCTGGATCGCGGTTCGGGGTTTGTCGTCCCAGCTCGCGGTCAGGATCCGGTGGGGAACTCCGAGCCGCTCGCAGACCTGGGCGACCATCTCCGCTTCTGCCCGGCTTTCGCTTCGAAGAGCATGATCAACCGTCGCCGCCTCGACCCTGAGCGGCCGCGCTTCGGCGGCGAGAAGAAGCAGCGCGAGACTGTCAGGACCCCCGGAAATGGCCAATCCAATGGTTGTCTCGGGCGCCACGAGCGGCGCCAGATCGCGCTTGAAACGCTCGAGCGGCGCTGGTTCGTCGACATCGTTCGGCCTCGCCACGCCTATTCTCCCTTTCGAGGCCGCGCCCTTTCAGCCCTTCGCGGACGAGCGCAACTGCCATCTTCAACATGGCGGCAAGTTTTCGACCGGATTACAAGGGCCCAAGACCCTCAGCCGCAGTTCGCCTCGGTCTTGGCATCGGTTTCGAGCTTCTTGAGGTCTGGTCGGATCTTTGCGCCATAGACTGCGTCGAGCTCGCCATAAGCCTTGCATGCCTGCCCCGCCTGGCCGAGCTTCGTCAGCGCTTGTCCAAGGTAGAAAAGGCTGTCCGGTGCGCGCTCACCGCCGGGATTGCTTCGATAGTTTGCAAGAAGGGCTGTTGCAGCGCTTCGAGCATCGCCCTTGTCAAGCAGAGAACGGCCGATGAGATTGTTGGCATAGCTTACCCGACGGTGTTTGGGATATGCCGAGACGAACGCCTTCAAAGTCGAGATCGCCTCGTCATATTTGCCGGCTTCCCAAAGATGGAAGCCCTGAGTGTAGGCGTCTTCGCCAGCATCGGTCACCGGCGCGGCAACCCCTTCGTCCCCGGGGGCTTCTATCGAGACCGCTTCGGCACTCTTCGATATCTGGGCCGAAGGTTTGGGCCTTGGCTTCGCGGACAAGTTGGCGGCAGGAGGGAGAGTTTCCGCTGCCACCGAGGGTCCGGCCGCTGCTGCTGCCTCAGTCGCGCGCTGCTCGAGTGCCTGAATCCGCTGGTCTTCATCGGTGCGCAGCTGACCAAGACCGGTCTCCATGGTGCGGAGGCGATTGTTGTTTTCCTCCGTCTGGCGAAGCATGTCGGTCATCTGACGCTCGAGCGCATCCAGGCGCTGATCGAGACTCATCACTGATGACTGAGTTGCCGCGGGATCGTCCGAATAGCCGGCGGTGTCGGCTGGCTTCCCCTTCGGATAAACTCGCCTTTCCATCTCCTGAACCTGGCGCTCGAGCCGATCGATGCGCTGCTCGGGAGTGGGCTGCTGGCGCTGCGCAAGCGCCGACGATGCCGGCGCCAGCGCAATCGCCGCGCTAGCTGCCAAAGCGGTCACCGGATTCGATAATCTCACTGGAATCTTCCCCACACGTCTTGCCGGATTCGTCTCTGCTCCGCGGCGCCTTGCCCCGCGATGAATCCTATTGTCCTGCAACAGGTTGCGCGCCGCCGCGCATCAGGTCGGCGCCCTTGAGGCTGACCTTCGAGGCAACTTTGCCCGGCGGTCCGACCGGCGGCGCGACAGCCGAGCCGACTGTGACCTTGAGGGCCTCGGGCTTGCCCGCCTTGAGCAAGGGTTCGGCGGCAGTTGCCGGAACGTTGTAGGTTTGCCCCGGCTGAAGCATTCCTTCAAACAGAGTCTTGCCCTGGTCGGTGACCTGGATCCAGGCGGGAGCAACAGCCGAGAGAATCACGGGACCTTGTGCCACCACAGCGGGAGCCGGCGCTGCGGCCTGCTGTCCCTGCGCACTAGCCGGGGGACTCGAAGGGGCAGCAGCTGCGGGGGCATTCGACGCGGCTTCGGACGGCTGCTCGAGCGAGCGGCGGTTGAGAATGCTCATGACGATGATGAGAACAACGACGGCGATGACCGCCGAGATCACAAGCCATTTGGGCATGGTTCGGGCCGGGTCGGCGGCTTCGATGACCTCGGCCTGCGAGGACGCAAAACGCTGTCCGCCCATTTCCTCGCGCAGTTGGTCCCCGATATCGGTTCGGTCGAGCCCGACTGCGGACGCATAGCTCTTGGCGAAACCGATTGTGTAGGTCGGGGCGGGAAGCTTTTCCCAGTCTGCGACCTCGATGCTTTCGAGGTGCCGCTGCGGGATTCGAGTCTGGGCCGCGATATCCTCGAGGCTCAGACCTTTTTCCTCGCGCGCTTCCTTGAGACGATCGCCAACCGTTGGAGCGCCCGCCTCGACCAGCTCTTCATCCACCGGCTCGTCCTCAACCTCGCGCTTGGCCATATTCCCTGTTTGAGGCCTCAGCGCCGAGTGTCAACCGATAGTGACTGAGTGCCGTCGCGCCCAGTCACTCAGCGCCTTGCGCATGTCCTTGGGCGGCTTTGCAAGCAGCTGGTCGAGGCGCGCACGGATCGCCGCCGCATCGAGCGAGCGGACCATTGCCTTCACCGGTCCGACGCCTGCCGGGGTGATCGAGAAACTCTCCGCTCCGATGCCGATGAGGGCCATTGCTTCGAGCGGACGGCCAGCCATCTCGCCGCAGACCCTCGCTGGAACACCCGCTGCCCGACAGACGACGAGCACCCGCTTCAAGAAGCGAAGAATCGCCGGGCTGAGCCAGTCGTAGCGCTGCGCCAGGCGCGGATCCGAACGGTCGGCGGCGAACAGGAACTGCGTAAGGTCGTTGGTGCCGATCGAAATGAAGTCCACGCGTGGGAGAAGCTGGTCGAGCATCTCGGCCAGGCTTGGAACCTCGAGCATCGCTCCAAATTCGATTCGCGTCGGGACTGGCCGACTGGCCTTGCCGGCCCATTCGACCTGCTCTTCGAACAGCGCCCGCGCCCTTTCATATTCCCAGGGCTCCGAAACCATCGGGAACATGACCTTCAGCACCCTCCCTCCCGATGCCTCGATGAGCGCTCGCGCCTGCGCCTTCATCAAAGTGGAGCGGTCGAGCGAGAGCCGAAGGGCGCGCCAGCCCATCGCCGGATTTTCCGCCTGCTCCTCCGCTTCGTCGGTGAGGTAGGGAAGCGCCTTGTCGCCGCCGATATCGACAGTCCTGAAGACCACTGGACGATCGCCGGCAGCTTCCAGCACCTTGGTGTAGAGCCGCTGCTGGCGATCGCGCCCGGGAAGTGTCGCCGAAACGAGGAACTGGAATTCGGTTCGGAACAGGCCGATCCCGTCGGCGCCGGTCATTGGAAGAGTGACTGCGTCCTCGGCGAGACCGGCATTGACCATTACGCTGACTTTGACGCCGTCGCGGGTCTGCGCAGGAAGCGTTTTGATCGCTGCGAACTCCGCGCGGCGCTTCTGGCTCAACGCCATCCGGTGCTCGAAGCCGGAGAGGAGGGGACGTGTCGGGCGAATGATCACACTTCCGTTGTCTCCGTCGACCAGAATTGTCTCACCCTCCTCGACGCTGTGTCGGATGTCGTGGAGCCGGCCGATGACGGGGATTCCTATCGCCCTTGCGACAATCGTCATGTGCGAGGTCAGAGAGCCTTCTTCGAGAAGAACCGCTTTTAGTCGTCGACGGTCATATTCGAGGAGCTCGGCCGGGCCGAGGTTTCGAGTCACAAGGACGGTGTCGTGTGTGAGCCCGGTCTGGGCAGCGGTACCTATTCTGCCCGAGACGATTCGCAGCAGCCGATTGGAAAGGTCCTCGAGATCGTGCATTCGCTCTTGGAGCAAGGGATCGTCGATGTCCTGCATGCGCGAGCGGGTGCGTTGCTGGACCCGCTCGATCGCCGCTTCCGCGGTTAGCCCGCTGTCGATCGCCTGGTTGATCCGCCTCGACCAGCCCTCGTCGTAGGCAAACATCCGGTAGGTTTCGAGAATTTCGTGGTGTTCGCCGCTGGTTCCGAATTCGGCCTCCTTGGCCATGTTGTCGATCTGCTCGCGCATCTTGCGAAACGCCGCATAGACTCGGTCGCGCTCGGCCTCGATGTCCTCGGCGACGGTGTGCTCGACGACGATTCTCGGCTCATGGAAAACGGCGACGCCCTTCGCCATTCCAGCGACGAGCCTCAGGCCAGAGAGGCGAAGTGGCCCGGCGCTTCGAAGCCGGCTTCGGCGAGCTCCGTCAACCAGCCGTGCACCGCCGATTACCTCCGAGAGGACCATCGCCACGGTCTGAAGCGCCTCGATTTCGACGTCCTCGTAGCGACGCGGATCGGCATTCTGGACGGCAAGCACTCCGATCGGGCTTTCGAGGCGAACGATGGGCACGCCAGCGAAGCTGTGAAAGCGCTCCTCGCCGGTTTCTGGCCGATAGGCGAATGCCGGATGCTCCGCGGCCTCGGCGAGATTGAGGATTCGACCCTCGGCCGCGATTGTGCCGACGAGGCCCTCCCCCATTCTTAAGCGAGTGACATGGACCGCTTCCTTGCGAAGACCGTGAGTCGCGAAGAGTTCGAGACAATTGTCGCGAAGCAGGTAGATCGAACAGACGTCACTTCCCATCGCTTGGGCAATGAGGTCGACGACTCGGTCAAGCTTGCTCTGAGCGGAGCCGCGCTTCGCCATGATCTCGTGGAGACCGGTCAGGATCTCACGGGCGGAAGCGGCGGCGGTGCTGGCCATGAACCATCGGCTATCAGATGCGCCGCTGCCGTGTCACGCGAAGAGGTTGGCCCGGGCCGGCTATCCTCAAATGAGCTAGGGGCGGTTTCTGAGCTCGCCGCGCCTGAGTTTGCCGGTCGCCGTTTTGGGGAGCGCTTCAACGAAGTCGATCTCGCGCGGATATTTGTAAGGGGCGATCGTCGACTTGACGTGAGCCTGAAGGCTCGAAACCAGCGCGTTTGACGGCTCCTCGCCAAGAGCAAGAACAACGAACGCCTTCACCTTTTGGCCGCGCTCGGGACAGGGCGTCCCGACCACCGCGCATTCAGCGACGGCGGAGTGCGACAGGAGCGCGTTTTCGACTTCGGGGGCACCAATATTGTAGCCCGAGCTCACGATCATGTCGTCGCTTCGGGCGAGGTACCAGTAAAAGCCCTCGGCATCCCTGCGGTAGGTGTCGCCGGTAACGTTCCAGCCGTTCACGACGTAGTCGCTCTGGCGCGGGTCATCGAGGTAACGGCAGCCGGTCGGCCCCTTGATCGCGAGCCTTCCCACCCCCTCCTTCATCGGAACGCCGCCGGGATCGAGCACGCAGGCCGTATAGCCCGGAACGGCCTTGCCGGTTGCTCCCGGGTGGATATCGTCACCGGCTGCGGAGACGAAAATATGCATCATCTCGGTTGAACCAATGCCGTCGGTGATCGCGATTCCGGTCCGCTCCTTCCAGGCTCGCCAAACGGCCTCCGGAAGATGTTCTCCAGCGGAAATACAGTAACGAAGGCTCTTTAGCGCTTTCGCGAGCCCGGGCTGCTGGAGCAGCGCCTTGTAGGCGGTCGGAGCGGTCCCGAGGTGCGTGACCTTGAACCGGTTGATGGCGTCCACGAGCGCCGGAGGACTCGCCTGTTCGATCGTCGCGCTGGCTGCTCCAAAGCGGAGCGGGAACATCGGCGTGATCCCAAGGCCAAATGTGAACGCCATCGGCGCCGAGGTCAGGAAGACGTCACCGGGCGCGGGATCGACGAGGTGTTTTGCGAACGTGTCGCAAGGCGCGAGCACATCGCGGTGGAACTGAACGCATCCCTTGGGAACGCCCGTCGTTCCGCTCGTAAATGCGATGATGCAGGGTTCGTCGCGGCCGGTCCTTGCGGGAGGAAGCGGAACCAACCCCAAGGTCCGGCTCTCAAGCTCACCCCGTCCGTAGTCGCCGTCATATTTGACGATGTGGCTTACCAAGTGAGTCTGATCGGCTGCCTGGCGGAAGTCGCCGATGAAGCGGCTGTCGACGATCGCGTGACTGATTCTTGCGCGTTCGATCACCGTCGCGATTTCGCCGGGACGAAGGAGCGGCACGGTCGCGACGACAATTCCGCCCGCTTTTAGAATTCCGAGCCACGCCGCAAACATCGTAAAGCCGTTCGGGCCGCGCAGGAGCACCCGGTTGCCTGGAACGAGCCCCTCGTCCTCAACCAGGAGCCGAGCGATTCGTCCGCTGAAATCGTCGAGCTGCGCGTAGGTCCAGCGCCCGTGATCATTGACGACGGCCAAAGCCTCTGAATCGCCGCCCTTCAAAAGCTCCGCAGCGCAATTGAGCTCATCGGGATAGCAGAGCTCGGGCAGGTCGAACCGGAATTCCGGGAGCAGCTCCGGTTGAGGAAGACGATCGCGGACGAAGGAATCGTAAGTCATGCCGGACGTTCGGGCATCGCGAAACTATTCCTCCACCACCGCCGTCGTCTCAATCTCGACCTTGGCCGCAGCCTCGACGAGCCCCTTCACCTCAACCAGCGCCATCGCGGGATAGTTTGGACCCATGATTTCACGCCAAGCCGTGCCAATCTCGTCCCGCTCGCGCAAATATTCGTCGCGGCTGATCACGTAACAGGTCATTTTGACGATATGCTGGGGCCCCGCTCCGTCCTGCGCCAGGATTTCGAGCGTATTCATGAGGGCCTGCGCAAACTGCCCGTGGAGGGTGTAGTCGGGGAAGCTCTCATGCTCGTCCCAGCCGACGATGCCCGCTGTGAAGATCGTTCGCCCGCCGGCGCTAATCCCGTTCGAATAGCCCCGGGGTCGCGGCCATCCTGGAGGCTGGAGAATCTTCATGCCGGTACTCCCCCGGGGCTGGAATTGCTCAACAGATCGCGAGCGATGATCTGCCGCTGCACCTCGCTCGCACCTTCGTAAATCCTCAAGGCCCGAATATCGCGGTAGAGCTCTTCGACCTTCACACCTCGAGTGACGCCGGCGCCCCCGTGCATCTGCACGGCTTCATCGATGACCTCGCCTGCGGCTTCGGTCGCGTGGAGCTTGGCCATTGCGGCCACGCGTCGGTTGTCGCTCCCGCCCTCATCCTGCTGCCAGGCCGCGCGGTAGATGAGGAGCGCTGACGCATCGATGGCCAGCGCCATGTCGGCAAGTTTCGCCTGGGTCACGCGATTGTCGGCAAGCGTCCCACTACCAAGCCGCCGCTTCTTTGCCCAGGAAACTGCCTCGTCGAGAGCGCGCCTTGCGAAGCCGAGCGCAGCCGCGCCGACAGTGACCCGGAAGAGGTTCAAAGTCTCCATTCCGATCCGGAAGCCTTCGCCGACTTCGCCAATAATGGAGTCGGCGGGAAGACGAACATTGTCATATCTGAGGCGCGCCAGCGGGTGCGGCGCGATCACCTCGATCCGCTCAGCGACGCTCAGCCCCTCGACGCCGGCTGGAACGATGAAGGCCGACAGTCCGCGCGAGCCCTCCCCTTCACCGGTCCTGGCGAACGTCACGTAGAAGTCCGCGATCCCTCCATTCGAGATGAGCGTCTTCTCGCCGACGAGCACCCATTGGTTGCCCTCGCGCATCGCAGACGTCTGGATGTTCGCTGCATCCGAACCGCATTCGGGTTCGGTCATTGCAAAGGCGGCGATCGCTTCGCCCGCCGCAACCTTGGGAAGCCAGTCGCGCTTCTGCTCGACCGTACCGAACAGCGAGATCGCACCCGATCCGAGCCCTTGCATCGCGAAGGCGAAATCGGCGAGCGCAGAATGATAGGCAAGCGTCTCGCGGGCGATCGCCAGGCTTCGAACGTCGGGCCGAGTGTCGGCATCCGCGACGCAGAGCTTGAGAAAGCCCGAGGCCCCGAGCTCGCGAACGAGCATCAGGCACTCGCTGTCGAGATCGTCGGCATAGCGATCCGCGCAATTGTCGGCGCACCAATGTTGGAGCTGCTCGGCGAGCTCGCGGTGCCGGGGATCGAAAAACGGCCAGGCGAGGAAGCTCCGGTCGGGCATCAATCGCCTTTGAACTCGGGCTGCCGTTTGTTCGCGAAGGCCTCGTACGCGCGCTTGAAATCCTGCGTCTCCATGCAACGGGCCTGTGCTCGGGCTTCGCTTTCCAGGGCCTCGTTGATTGTCATGTCCCACTCGCAGTCGAGCTGTCGTTTGGTGATGCAGTGCGCAATAGTGGGTCCGTTTGCGAGTTCATCGGCGAGCGCATAAGCCTGCGCCTGAACGTCCTCGACGACCCGGCTATAAAAACCCCAGGCCAGTCCTTCCTCGCTCGTCATGTCCCTTCCGGTGAACAGCAGCTCAGCGGCTCGGCCATAGCCAATGATCCGGGGAAGGATCGCGCACGCCCCCATATCTGCTCCCGACAATCCGACTCGGCTGAACAGGAAAGCGGTTCTGCACCCCGGCTGACCGAACCTTATATCGCTCGCCATCGCGAGGATCGCACCCGCCCCGGCGCACACGCCCTCCACCGCGGCGATGATCGGCTGCGGACAATGGCGCATTGCGCGAACCAGATCGCCCGTCATCCGGGTAAATCGAAGAAGCCCCTGGCTCGTCATCTTCGTGAGCGGTCCGATAATCTCGTGAACGTCGCCGCCCGAGCAGAAATTGCCGCCCGCGCCTCTGATCACGACCACTTTCACCCGATAATTGTGGTCGAGTTCGTAAAAGGTTGCCCTGAGCTCGTCATAGCTTTCGAACGTCAGCGGGTTTTTCCGCTCGGGCCGGTCGAGCGTGATCGTCGCTACGCCATTTTCGAACTTCCACTTGAAATGCTGCGGCTGAAACGCAGCCGGATCGAACGTCATGCGCTGGTGCCTCCGTCGATTGTGATCGCCGCCCCGTTGATATCGCGCGAGAGCGGCAGGCAAAGCATGGCGATGACGTTGCCGATCGCCTGCGGGTCAACCAGCCGGTTGCTCGCGTTCATGTTGGTTATGGCCGCGCGCGAATCCGCGTCGCTTCGACCGGTGATCTTCGACACTCGTTCGACCGATTGGTCCGTCATCGGGGTATCGACATAGCCGGGACAAAGGGCATTCACCGTGAGGCTCGTCTTTGCATATTCGGCAGCAAGGCTCCGCATCAGCCCCAGGAGGCCGTGCTTGGAGGCTGCATAATGGGCCGCGTAAGGGACGCCCCGAAGCGAGGCGACCGAGGCGATGAACACCAGTCTCCCACTCTCGCTCTTCAATAAATCGTCGATTGCAAGTCGTGCGCAGTCGAACGCCGCGGTGAGATTGGTCGCGATGATCCGATCCCAGGTCCCGCGGGTCGTCCGGTGGAACGGCGCGCTTTCGGCAATTCCGGCATTGATTATCAAAAAGTCGATCGGCCCGTTTGCTTCCCGAGCCTCTTCGAACGCGGCCCGGATTCGCTCGGGGTCGGTGACGTCGCATCCGATCGCGGTCCCGCCCAGCCCCTCGGCAACCGACCGGAGCGGTTCGAGCCTTCGGCCGAGGAGAGACAGCTTGGCGCCCTTTGCGCTCAGGTGCTCGGCTGCTGCGGCGCCGATACCGGTACCGCCGCCGGTGATCAGCGCATGGCGTCCATCGAGCGCTCTCCCCATTGCCTCAGCTTGGCCGAACGCCATTGTGGTGGCAAGGCGGAGCGATGAAACTCGCAGTCTTAGAGGCCGGCCGGCCGCCCGATAGTCTTGCACGGGACTTCGGCAATTACCCCTCGATGTTTGCCGCTTTGCTCGGCCCCGGCTTTGAGGTGGAAAGCTTCGACGTTCAGGAAGGCCAGCTTCCGAAGCCGGCCGCGCATCGGGCCTATCTCATCACCGGTTCGCCAGCCGGTGTCTATGACACTTATTCCTGGATCGAACCCCTTGAGCGCTTCATTCGCTCAGCCGCCAGCAGCAAGATGGTCGGAATCTGCTTTGGCCACCAGGTCATGGCCGAGGCTCTGGGCGGTCACGTCGAGAAGTCCGACAAAGGCTGGGGCGCAGGATTGCATCATTACAGGATCGTTTGTTCCGAGCCCTGGATCGATGGTGGGGGCACCATCGCCATTCCGGCCTCCCATCAGGATCAGGTCGTCGTGCAGCCGCCCAATACCGAGGTGGTCGCGGCCTCTGACTTCACGCCTTTCGCGGCCCTCGCCTGGACCGACCGGCCGGCGATCTCATTCCAGTTCCATCCCGAATTCTCGCCGGCCTTCGCCAAGGCATTGATCGAGAAGCGCCATGATGTTGTGCCCGATCCCGAGAGCGCGATCGCCTCGCTCGATGCGCCGAACGACAATCAGCGTGTCGGCGGTTGGATCAGGCGCTTCCTCAAGGCATAGGCGCCCCCAGACCGCAATTGGAGATGATAAGATGAAGACCCGCGCCGCCGTTGCCTTCGCGCCCAAACAGCCGCTCGAGGTCGTCGAGGTGGACCTTGAGGGACCCAGAGTGGGCGAGGTTCTTGTCGAGATCATGGCGACCGGCATTTGCCATACCGACGCCTACACGCTCGAGGGGTTCGACAGCGAAGGGATCTTCCCTTCGATCCTCGGGCATGAAGGCGCGGGCGTGGTCCGTGAAGTTGGCCCTGGAGTGACGAGCGTGAAGTCCGGCGATCACGTGATCCCGCTCTACACGCCCGAATGCCGTCAGTGTAAATCCTGCCTTTCGGGAAAGACCAATCTTTGCACCGCGATTCGAGCGACGCAGGGCAAGGGCCTGATGCCCGACGGAACCAGTCGGTTCAGTTACAAGGGCGAGACCATCCACCATTATATGGGTTGCTCGACCTTCTCGAACTTCACGGTTCTGCCGGAGATCGCGGTCGCCAAGATCCGCTCGGACGCGCCCTTCAAGACGAGCTGCTACATCGGGTGCGGGGTGACCACCGGCGTCGGAGCGGTGGTCAAAACGGCGAAGGTCGAACCCGGCGCAAACGTGGTCGTTTTCGGACTCGGCGGCATTGGTCTCAACGTCATCCAGGGCGCGAAGATGGTTGGCGCGAACCGGATCGTGGGCGTCGACATCAACCCGGCTCGCGAGGAATGGGGCCGCAAGTTCGGAATGACCGATTTCATCGATGGACGAAACAAGGACCGAGGGCAGATCGTCGAAGACGTGCTGGCGATCACTGATGGCGGCGCGGACTATACGTTCGATGCAACCGGCAATGTCGAAGTCATGCGTACCGCGCTTGAATGCTGCCACCGCGGGTGGGGAACGAGCATCATCATTGGAGTCGCCGAGGCCGGGCGGGAGATCGCGACGCGACCCTTCCAGCTGGTCACCGGGCGCAACTGGCGCGGGACGGCCTTTGGCGGAGCAAAGGGCCGAACCGACGTGCCCAAGATCGTCGACTGGTACATGGACGGGAAGATCGCAATCGACCCGATGATCACGCATGTTCTGGAGCTCGACGACATCAACCGGGGCTTTGAGCTTATGCATTCGGGCGAGAGTATCCGATCGGTCGTCGTTTATTAGGGGAGGCGGATAGAGATGTTCAGCCATGTGATGGTCGGGTCGAACGACATGGAGCGCTCGCGGCGCTTCTACGACGCATTGTTCGGAAAGCCGGGACAAATGGACGACAAGGGCCGCGTCGCCTACCGCAGGAATGGGTCGGTTTTCATGATTGCAAAGCCGCGCGACGGAGAACCCGCCTGCCACGCCAATGGCGGGACCATCGGTTTCGCCTTCGATAGTCCCGAGGAGGTCGACGCCTGGCACCAGGCCGGCGTCGAAAATGGCGGAACCTCCGTCGAGGATCCGCCCGGCTATCGCGAGATGTCCTATGGCAAGCTCTATCTCGCTTATGTGCGCGATCCGGACGGCAACAAGCTGTGCGGATTGCACCGGCCCGAGCAGTGAATTTCGAGATTCTTTCCGAGAATGAATCGCACGGCGGGCGGCAGCTCGTCGTGAAGCATTTCTCGAGGTCGACTTCGACCGACATGATCTTCTCGATCTTCCTTCCGCCTCAGGCGGCAGGCAAAAACCGGCTGCCGGCAATCTGGTATCTTTCGGGTCTGACTTGCAGTCACTCGAACGTCACCGAGAAGGGCGAATATCGCGCCGCCTGTGCGCGGCTCGGGTTGATTTTCATTGCGCCGGACACCAGCCCGCGCGGCGAGGATGTCCCCGATGTCGAAGGCTATGATTTCGGGAAGGGCGCGGGCTTTTACGTCGATGCGACCATCGAGCCGTGGTCGAAGAATTTCCGGATGTGGAGCTATGTGGCGGAAGAGCTTCCGGAGCTCGTCATTGGCGAATTTCCGGTCGACGGCGATCGCCAGGGGATTACCGGCCATTCGATGGGCGGCCACGGCGCCCTCACAGTCGCGCTTCGAAATCCCGATCTTTACCGAAGCGTGTCGGCCTTCGCGCCGATCGTCGCTCCTTCTCAGGTGCCCTGGGGTCAGAAGGCGCTTGCCGGATATCTCGGCGATGACCGGGCGTCCTGGCGTGGGCACGACGCCATTGCCCTTATCGAGGACGGGGGGCGCCTGACCGAGCTTCTGGTCGATGTCGGAACGGCCGACCAGTTCCTCGAACAGGAACTTCGTCCCGAGCTTCTCGAGCGCGCCTGCGCCGAGGCGGGAATTGCGCTCAACCTCAGGCTCCAGCCGGGCTACGACCACAGTTATTATTTCGTCTCTACCTTCATGGCCGATCATCTTCGCTGGCACGCGGAGCGACTGAGCTGAACGCAATTACCTACATGCAGGCGCTGTCACTCATGACTGCGCTTGCCTGCGGGTTGCTGGTCGGAATCGAACGCCGTTTCACGCTTCGGCACGAGCGCGAAGGAACGCGGGTCGCCGGGGTGCGCACGTTCACGCTTTTGGGGCTGGTCGCCGGACTCGCCGGCTTTCTTGGAAGTTTGGGCCAGCAGCTCGCCGCAGGCGCGCTCGTCACCGCCGCGGCCGCGGTCATTGCCATTGGCTATGCCCATCGGCCCAACCTTTCGAACCGCCCCGACGCGACAACGTCGATCGCGGCGCTCACGACTTTGGGGCTGGGATTCGTCGCCGGCTTTGGCGAACCCGGGTTGGCAATCGCCGGCGCGACCCTGGTGACGCTGCTCCTTGCGCTCAAGCAGGAAACTCATCGGCTCATCGACCGGCTCGATGAAGACGACGTCAAGGCGCTCGCTCGCTACGCGGTCATCGCGGGCGCCGTCCTGCCGTTTCTCCCCAACGGTCCTTATGGCCCGCTCGGCGCGTGGAACCCGCAGCGGCTTTGGCTGGTGGTCGTTCTCGTCACCGGCTTTTCGTTCGTCGGCTATGTTGCGAACCGGATCTTCGGAGAGCGCCACGGGACGATCGCAACGGCGCTCATCGGGGGTGCCTATAGTTCGACCGCAGTGACCCTCGCGCTCTCGCAGCGCCTTGGCAGTGAACGTCGCGCCGGGGCGGAGCCGGCTGGAATCGCGCTCGCCAGCGCCGTCATGTATCTCAGGATCCCGGTTCTCATCGGCATTTTGGCAACGCGGATCCTGCCCCCGATCCTCGTCCTCATCGTCCCCGCCTCGATCGTCGCCTGGGCGGCCGGCTTCTGGCTCTATCGAAAGTCGCCCCGGGCGGATGCTCCTGTTCCACCTGGAAACCCGATCGCCCTGCTTCCGGCGCTAGGCTTCGTCGCCTTCGTCGCCGTTGCTGCGATTGCAGCAACCTGGGCGCGCGGCCGTTTCGGTCAAAGCGGGATCGCGGTGCTTCTCCTCATCATCGGAAGCATGGACGTCGATGTCGCGATCGTCACCCTGGGGACCTTGCCGGTCGCCGCGATCTCACCCTTGCTTGCGGCAATGGCGATCAGCGGAACTGCGATCTCCAACATGGCCGTGAAGATCGGCATAGCCCTCATATATTCCGGCAGGCGCGGGCTATCGGCGTCGATCGCAATGGGGGCGAGCGTCCTTGTCCTTGCCGCCATGATCGCGCTCGCCTGGACTCGGCTTTGATCAGCCGCGCTGGGTCTGGAGGTTCATAAGCTGCGGGTTGACGCCCATGTTCGAGTTCATGTGGGCCATGATCCAGATCGTCCCGATCATGACGAGGAAGACGATCATCACTCCGAACGCGAGCGCCAGGACGTTGTTGGTATTGTCGGGTCCGCTCGTGATGTGAAGGAAGAAGACGAGGTGAACCCCCATCTGCGCGATCGCGAGAACGACGAGCCCAGTTGCAACGCCCGGACCCCAAAGGCTGGTGGTTGATGCGACCCAGAACGATATTCCGGTGAGAAGCAGCGCCAGGCCAAGTCCGACGACGTAGCTGACCGTTTCGCTCAGCATGCTGTCATGGTGTTCGCCCGGGGCGACGTTCATCAGCTCGAGATCAGGTTCGGTCATGGCAATGTCCCGATCAAATAGACGATTGTGAAAATTGCGACCCAGATAATGTCGAGCGCGTGCCAGAACACGCTGAGGCACAGGAGGCGGCGAGTGACGTGCGGCTGAAAACCCTTGGCCCAGATCTGCGCCATCATCGTCCCGATCCACAGTAGGCCGGCCGTGATGTGGGCCCCGTGGCAGCCGACGAGCGTGAAGAAGGCCGAAAGGAAGGCACTTCGCTGGGGTCCAGCGCCAATCGCGATCATGCCCGCGAACTCCGTGAGCTCAATGACGAGGAAGACGAAGCCGAAGAATCCCGTTAGGAAGAGGAAGATCAGAGTCCACAGCATCTCCTTTCGCTTGGCGGCGATCACCGCGAGCCCGCAGATGAAGCTCGAGATTAGGAGCGCCAGGGTCTCGATAGCGACGTTGGTGCGATTGAAGAGCTGGCTCGTCACCGGGCCACCGTTGGTCGCGTGAACCAGCGAAGCGTAGGTCGCGAACAGCGCCGAGAACAGCACCATGTCGGACAGGACGAACAGCCAGAAACCGTAAGGGACGACGATATTTTTCGACTGCGGTCCGCGGTTGCCGAGACCGGTGTCTTCGGACCCGCCGTGGGTCAGGCCGATTGTGGAGGCTTCAGACGTGGTCATGTTGTTTTGATGAGCTCCTGGAGAAGCGCGTTGCGGACGCGACGGCGCTCGCGCTCGAGCCGCTGGACTTCTTCGACCGGGATCACATGGTCATGCTCGTCGCGCCACGCGTACCAGACGAGGATCGCAAACGCGCCGATCAGCCCCAGGATGACGAGCCACCAGATGTGCCAGATCAATGCAAAGCCGCAGAGCGAAGCAAAGAAAGCAACGATGACTCCGGTCGGCGTGTTGATCGGCATTTCGATGGGCTCGTAGTTCGGCTCCTCGATCAGCTGCTCCTCGCGGATCGCGGTCTGCTTTCGGGTCCAATAGGCTTCCTCACCGTGAACGTCGGGGAGCACCGCGAAATTGAAGTGCGGGGGCGGCGAAAGCGTCAGCCACTCCAGCGTACGGCCGTCCCACGGATCGCCGGTAAGATCGCGGCGGCGATCTCGAGTCCGAATCGAGTAGATGAGCTGGACGACCGTTAAGGCGATCGCGAAGAGGATCAGGATCGCCCCGAAGAGCGCGACAATGTTGTAGGGCTGCCAACTCGGATCGTCATAATGCTGAAGGCGCCGTGTCGCGCCCATCAGACCGAGCGCGTAGAGCGGCATGAAGGCAAAATAGAATCCGATGAACCACAGCCAGAAGATCGCCTTGCCGATCCGCTCGTCGAGCGTGAAGCCGAACGCCTTCGGGAACCAATAGGTGTAGCCCGCCATCACCGCGAAGACGACGGCTCCGATAATGACGTTATGGAAGTGGGCAATCAGGAACAGGCTGTTGTGGACGACAAAATCGACTGGCGGAATGGCCAGGAGGACACCGGTCAGTCCGCCGATCACGAACGTGATCATGAAGCCGATCGCATAGTGCATTGGAACGGTGAACCGGACCCGGCCGCCGTACATCGTGAAAAGCCAGTTGAAGATCTTCACGCCGGTTGGGACAGCGATGATCATGCTCGCAATTCCGAAGACGGCGTTGACGTCGGCACCGGCGCCCATGGTGAAGAAATGGTGAAGCCAGACCATGAACGAGATGATGCAGATCGCTAGCGTCGCGAAGACCATCGAGCGATAGCCGAAAAGCGGCTTCCCGGAGAAGGTCGAGACGACTTCCGAGTAGATGCCGAACGCCGGAAGGGCGAGAATGTAGACCTCTGGATGCCCCCAGACCCAGATGAGGTTCATGTAGAGCATCGAGTTGCCGCCGCCGTCGGTCGTGAAGAAATGGAAACCGAGGTATCGGTCGAGCATCAGCAAGCCCAGGGCGACCGTCAGAACCGGGAAGGCTGCAATGATGAGAAGGTTCGCGGCAAGAGACGTCCAACAGAAAACCGGCATGCGCATGTAACTCATGCCCGGCGCCCGGATCTTGAGAATGGTGGTGACGAAATTGACTCCGGTCAGCAGGGTGCCGACACCGGAAATCTGGAGCGACACAAGGTAATAATCGACCCCCACTCCGGGCGAGAATTGAGTCTCGCTCAAGGGCGGAAAACCAAGCCAGCCGGTGCGCGCGAACTCGCCGACGAACAGGCTGATGTTGACCAGCAGGGCCCCGGATGCCGTCAGCCAGAAGCTGACATTGTTCATCGTCGGAAAGGCGACGTCGCGCACTCCGAGCTGGAGCGGAACGACGAAATTCATGAGGCCGATTACAAACGGCATGGCCATGAAGAAAATCATGATCGTGCCGTGCGCTGAGAAGATCTGGTCGTAATGCTCGGGCGGCAGATAGCCTTGCGATGCGCCTACCGAGATCGCTTGTTGGGTCCTCATCATGATCGCATCGGCAAAGCCGCGCACGAGCATCACGAGCGCAAGCACAATATACATGATCCCGATGCGCTTGTGATCGGTGGACGTGATGTATTCGTTCCAAAGATAGGGCCACCAGCCTTTGATCGTGATCCAGGCGACGACTGCGAGAACCACTGAAAGCACGACGATCGAAGTGATCAGCGGGATTGGCTGATTGAACGGGATCGACGCCCAGGTGAGCCTTCCGAACATTCCTCAACCTCCCGTCGGAACGGCGGAGGCTTTGCTCTTGGGCAAAGCGGCTTGCGGAAGGTGCAGCATCGGAGCGCGGTTTGCGACGACCGCTTCGAAAAGGTCGGGAACCACCGCGCCAAAGGTCAATGGCTTTACATAACTGCTCGGTTTTGAGAGCTCGGCAAAACCGGCCGCATCGAGCTTGAGCGCGGACCCACGCGCACTTTGGGCCCAAGCGGCGAACTGCGCCGGTGGGAGCGCGTGAACCTTAAAGCCCATGCCGGAAAATCCATCGCCGCTGAAGTGCGCCGAAATGCCATCATAGGTGCCCGGGCGATCCGCCTCCAAATTGAGGCGCGTGGCCATCCTCGGCATCGTATAGATCTGGGTGCCCATCTGAGGGACGAAAAAGACGTTCCAGACCGTCGCGGAGGTCAGACGATAGCTGACCGGAACGCCGGCCGGAACCATGAGCTGGTTCACGGTGGCAACGCCTTGGTCCGGATAGATGAACAGCCATTTCCAGTCGAGCGAGACGACGTCGACCCTGAGTGGCTGAACTGTGGATTTCAGGGGTTTGCCGGGGTCGAGATCGTGGCTTCCGATCCATGCGATTCCCCCAAGCAGGATGATGGTGAGAGCCGGGATCGACCAGACGACCATTTCGATCGCGCCCGAATATTCCCAGTCGGGGCGGTAGGTCGCCTTAATATTCCCGCTCCGGAACCACCAGGCGAACGCAATGGTCGCAATCATCGTCGGAATTACGATCGCAAGCATGATGGCCGTCGAATTGATGAGAATCGTCTTCTCGGCGTTCCCGACAGGGCCAACGGGATTGAGGATCCCGCGGTTGCAACCGGTCAGCGCGATTGACGCGAAAGGCAGGACCAGGCTCACCAGGAGCTGGGCGAAGTTCGCAGTCCGGCAACCGCGCCTCAGGTTCACGAGCCCCTTTCCCGTCGAGCTGATCAATCAACACGCAACGATGGCGGCGCGTCGTCGGTTCCTACGCGACCGGCGACTCGCCGTCCGGCACCTTTTGCCAACATCCTGGAAAGTGCCGGTTCGACACCATCCTTGGTCGCCTATGAAACCGCTTCCGACAGCTGTCTATCCCACCAGTAGCCCTCGACCGCGAATCGTTGCTGGGACGCCCGAAAGGAGGTTGGCCCCTTCGCCATTTGATGCCTAAATCGTCGAAACTTGCGAGTTACAAATCAACTGAGTGTGGTGACCCCAACGGGACTCGAACCCGTGTTTCTGCCGTGAAAGGGCAGCGTCCTAGACCGCTAGACGATGGGGCCCAAAGAGGGCCTCGCCGGTTAGGCGAGGGGCGGCAACCGGTCAAGCGAGGGCGGCGTCCTCGACATGCATCTCGGCGGCATTGCCTCCGTTCCATTCGTCGCGGCGGATTGACCCTGCGAGCCACCAGCGGGCGTCGGGAGCTGATGAGAGGAGCGCTTGCCCAAGGCTGCCGCCCGCGCTTCGGAACGCGATCCACTTGAAGCTCTTGCCATCGTCGCCTGATGCAATGCCGCGGACGTGGCCGTCGCCAACAATTCCTGGTTTGAGGAGCTTTACCGGACCGGCGGCGACCCGCGGGCTTGGCCAGCCGGCACCGTAGGGACCCGCCGCATCGAGCGCGTCGCAAAGGGTGCCCGCGACGCCGCCAGGAGCAAGCATGGCGTCGAGGAGGAGCGCCCTCTCGCCGCGCGCCTTCTCGATGTCGACGGCGAGCCGATCGTTAAGAAAATCGCGAAACGGCTCGAGGCCGCCCTTTGGGAGAGTCAGCCCCGCGGCCATCGCGTGCCCTCCGCCAGCGATGAGCAGCCCGCAATCCTTTGCCGCAAGCACGGCCGCGCCAAGATCTATGCCTGAGATCGAGCGTCCAGAGCCCTTGCCCGTTCCGTCCTCAGTCTCACAGATCACGATTGCGGGGCGCCCGAAGCGCTCCTTGAGGCGCCCGGCAACGATGCCGATCACGCCCTGGTGCCAACCCGCGCTCATGACGGTGATTACCGAAGCTCCGTTCAACTCCTCCGCCAATCGCTCCGCCTGCTCGCACACCAACATTTCAATCGCCCGACGCTCCTCGTTCAACCGGTCGAGCTCGATAGCGATCATCCGCGCTTCCTCGGGATCGGCGCTGGTGAGCAGGCGCACTCCAAGATCGGACTTGCCGACACGTCCGCCCGCGTTGATGCGCGGTCCGAAAGCGAAGCCCAGATCGCGGCACGATGGAGGTTTTGACAGTCGGGCGGCCTCGGCAAGTGCTGAAAGACCGACGTTCTGCCGCGCAGCCATGATCCGAAGGCCCTGGCTTACGAAGGCCCGGTTGAGGGTCTTCAGCCGGGCGACGTCGGCAACGGTTCCAAGCGCGACAAGGTCGAGCAAGTCGAGGATCTTGGGTTCGGCGAGTTTATCAAATTGACCACGCCTCCGAAGCTCGCGGATCAGCGCGACTCCGAGGAGAAAGGCCATTCCGACCGCTGCGAGATGCCCATGCGCCGCTCCGCCCTCGCTTTCATCGAGCCGGTTCGGATTGATCATCGCATAAGCGGCGGGGAGAAGGCTCGCGCATTGGTGATGGTCGACGACGATTACGTCGAGGCCGGCGAGACGCGCCTCCTCTAGCGCATCGAAAGCCTGCGCACCGCAGTCCACGCAGACGGCAACCGCTGCGCCTTGCGACTTGAGCTCGACCAAGGCCCGCCCCGAGGGACCATAGCCTTCCATCAGCCGGTCCGGAATGTAGACGATCGGCTCCGTGCCAAGCCTGCGAAGCAGTAGAACGAGAAGCGCTGCACTCGTCGCGCCGTCAACGTCATAG
Source organism: Sphingomicrobium sp. (assembly GCA_036265105.1). Lineage (GTDB taxonomy): Bacteria > Pseudomonadota > Alphaproteobacteria > Sphingomonadales > Sphingomonadaceae > Sphingomicrobium. Next base: position 97,999 of record DATAPR010000035.1, on the reverse strand, counting down.
TCCCCGAAAATCGCTATTCTTTCGCTCTTCTGGACGGCGTCGGCGAGCCGCCGCGCGCCCTTGTCCATGTCGTTGAAACAGCTCGGATCCGGGAGGAAATCGCGGATTTTTGGATCGCGGTGGAGGGCGAGCTCCTCCCGTAAGACGCCCCGCGCCAAGAGGAGCTCGTCGACGAGCTCGTCCATTGCAAGGCTGTCATCGGGGGATCGCCGCCAGCGCCACGGCTGCCCGGTCACGGAACGATCGACGTTGAGCGGAGGCGTCATGGTCACAATTTATGAACGGGCGATTCCGAGGTCCAGTAGCTGCGATGGGTCAGTTGGCGCTATTTCTGTGGATACACGGCGAACTTGGAGCTGCCGCGGCCAGTTTATTCTGGCTCCTCCACTCGGTGCTGAAGCAGCTCGGATCGAACCCGCACCGCGCGCGATCCAACCCGCGTTTCGACGAGGAAGATTGCAAAGCCGAGCCCGATCGCGATCATCGATCCAATGAACAGCAGAGCTGTCGCGGTGGCGACGTGGAGCCGGGTGAGGCTCGCGCTGAACAGGAGTACGACGACGGCGCAGATCAGCACCGCCGAGAGCACCGACAGCGAGATTGCCCAGCTCACCAGACTCATCCGGCGGTCGAGCACGTGAAGCTCGCCGAGCCAGCGGTCGTGCTCCCGGCCTCTGCTGGCGAGAAGCTTGGGCTCGATGTCGCGTGAGCGGTCGACGATCCGTGACAGACGCGAGGTGCAGACGTTCACGAACGATGCGATGCCGCTCAAGAGAAAAACGGGGGCAACCGCAATTCTCACGATGTCTGCGACCGTTCCGACCGAGAGGTTGATCGAGCCCTCGAACATGCGGGCCTTATCCGTTCCGCGAAGCGCAGTAGCAAGGCTCATCGGAAACGGCAGCGGCACTGAACAGGCCAGCGGCTAGGATCCTAAGCCGAGCCAGTTTGGAGTTCGCAGCTCGCGACTTCGAGCAACAATAGTCCGTTGATGATGAAGCTTGCTGCCACGAACCAGGCGAAGCTCGCAATCAAGGGCGGAGTCGGTCCGAAAATGCTGACGACGATCGTTGTAATCGACAGGCCCGCGATCAGAAAGATTGCGAGAAGAAGATCCATTCCGGCCGAAAGCGCCGTCCAGATTCGCACCGATCCCTTCGTCTCGAAGCTCCCCGCCGCGAGGATGACGCAGCGAATGAGGAGCCAAGCGATGACGATCGTCACGATTGGGAAAAAGTGAGTCTCGTGATTGAGCACGAAAATGAGACCGGCAATGGTCGTCACGGTTCCGGCCGCTACGGCGAACGGCCGAACGTCCCGCCTCAGCGATCCCGCCACGGCTTCGATCAACCCGGCCGCGATGAGCAGGCCGCCGATCATGTCCGACGAGATCTGCTTGCCGGCCGGAAGGAGCACGGCTCCAGCGCTCAACAGGATGATCGCAATTCCGGCGGCGCGCAGACCACGGGCGCGCATCCGGTCCGACGGAGCTTGGGGCTGAGCAGCCAACTCGCATCCCCTTTCCCCGTTTCGAACCCGAAAGGATGCATTTCTGTTCCAGGTCAAGGTGCGATGACTCGAAGGGCGCGCTTGCGGATCCGGTAGTCGAGGGGCGGCCGGATGCGGACAATTTCGCCGTCCAGCGACACGGGGAGCTCCCGCCGAGACACCGAGACGCGCAAGTGCTCGGTGTCGTCGAGCCGCACCATGTCGTCCTTGCGGCCGCGGTTGAAGAATGCTCGAACGCTGGCGGCGAGAAACCCGCGCCTGGTCTTCTTACGCATGACGACGACGCAAAGTTCGCCCCCGTCGAGCCGCTCGCGCCGTCCCGGAGCTCCGATATCGATCCGATAGTCATTATTGCCCACGAACAAGAGCGGAGTGTCGACCCGACCTGTCCGTTCCTCGTTCACGGTCAGGGTCAGCCGATGGTGATTGAATCGCATAAGAGTTCTAAGCGACGCGACGATCATCGCGGTGCGCTTGCTTCGCCCGAGCTTTTTTCGCTGGATGTCGCGGTCGATCACCATCAGCGGATAAAGGCCGATCGCACTGTTGTTGATGAAAACTCGATCATTCATCTCGCCGACGTCAACATGTCGGCAGCTCGCGCTGGCGATCAGCCGAGCAGCCTCATCCAGTTCCAGCGGAATCTCAAGATCGCGCGCAAAATGGTTCAACGTTCCGAGCGGCAGGATGCCGAGCAGGGTGTTGGTCCCGGCTACGGCAGCGGCGGCTGCACTGATCGTCCCGTCGCCGCCACCGACAATCAAAAGCGGGTCGCCGCGCTCGACTAGGGCCCGGCAGCGAGCCGCAAGCGCTCCAGGCGAGAGCAACTCAGTCTCGACGTCGAGCCCCGCGTCTTTGAGGGATTTTTCGACCTGGCCGGCGAGATCCGGGTCGCTGACGAACGCTCCGCCGCCGCGATTGAGGAGGACAGGGACGCGCGTCATCTCTGGGATGCCAACGCGCCAACTGTCCGGTCTATCCTTCGTCCTTGCCGGTGCATTCTCCGACACGCTGCGAATCGACGTGCATCTTCATAGTCATGCCCCCGCCCGGTCCGCCCGACCCGCTGCTCGACATGTCCATCGAATAACTCGTCGGCGTATAGCTCCCGCTCATGCTGGTGTTCTGAGTGACGCCCTCTTCCTTGCAGACCATGGCAATATCGATCTTGCCTCCGCCCATGGTGAAATGCTCGTATCGACAGGATTTGTCGGCTCCGAAGAAGTCCTCCTTGGGCTTCTTGACGTCCGCCGCGGTTACACAATGCTTGCTGACATCGTTGCGTCGCTCCGCAATGCTCTGCTTCATTTTGTCGGCATATTGGGCGGGCATGCCCGGAATGTTCATTTCCTGGACGACGACCTTCGATTGCCACAGCCCGGGCTCGATCATCGAATCGCTGCTCATGACGCCTGACTGCCTGACGGCCGAGGCAACCTCGTTTCCGCTGGCATTCTTGACGCTGACAGTCGGTCCCTTGCCGCATGCACTGAGGCATAATGCGGACGCAACGACCCACACGGAATAGTTCATTGAAGGCCCCCTCTCTTAAGTGGAACACCATAAAACTGCCGTCAGGGCGAAGCTAGGTCAGCTTCGAACCGGCATCGAGAGGACCGGGAGCGGAATTTCCTCGCGGCGGGAGATCAGTCGCGGAGCCGCTGCATCTTTCAGGAAGTGCGTTAGGATCCAAGGCGCGTCACGACCTTTGTTGTTGCCGTCGTTCGCGACGACCATATAGCCCAGCATGCCGATTCAAATCCGGACCAGTCTCCAAGAACCCGAAACAGCCGAGACCTTCGTTCCCCACAAGCCGGCTCGGCCTGACAAAGCGGAGGGCGGCAAGCCCTTCAAGCTGGTCGCGGAATACCAGCCGGCGGGCGACCAGCCGCAGGCGATCGCAGAGCTCGTCGAAGCCGCCAGAGAAGGCGAACGCAGCCAGGTCCTCCTCGGAGTGACGGGTTCGGGCAAGACGTTCACCATGGCAAAGGTCATCGAGAGTCTCCAGCGACCCGCGCTCGTGATGGCGCCGAACAAGATCCTCGCCGCTCAGCTCTACGGGGAGTTCAGGAGTTTCTTTCCCGACAATGCTGTCGAGTATTTCGTTTCCTATTACGATTACTACCAGCCAGAGGCGTACGTTCCGCGCTCCGACACCTACATCGAAAAAGAGTCCAGCGTGAACGAGGCGATCGACCGGATGCGCCACTCGGCGACCCGGTCGCTGCTCGAGCGCGATGACGTGATCATCGTCGCATCCGTGTCCTGCCTCTATGGCATCGGGTCGGTCGAAACCTATTCGGCGATGACTTTCTCGCTCAAAAGAGGAGTGAGCGAGGACCAGCGCGAGATCATCCGAAAGCTTGTTGCTCTCCAATATAGGCGCAACGACAATGCCTTCGTTCGCGGCAATTTCCGGGTGCGCGGCGATAATCTCGAGATCTTCCCCTCGCACTATGAGGACATGGCCTGGCGGGTCAGCTTCTTTGGCGACGAAATTGAGGAGATCAGCGAGTTCGATCCGTTGACGGGCAAGACGATTGCCTCCCTCGACAGCATCAAGGTCTATGCAAATTCGCACTACGTAACCCCCGGACCGACTCTCAAGCAGGCGATGGAGGCGATCAGACATGAGCTCGCCGAGCGCCTGAAGGAGCTGACGGCGGAGGGCCGTCTACTCGAGGCCCAGCGCCTTGAGCAGCGCACGAATTTCGATCTCGAGATGATCGCCGCGACCGGTTCGTGCGCGGGCATCGAAAACTATTCACGCTTCCTTACGGGCCGTCTTCCGGGAGAGCCACCACCGACCCTCTTCGAATATCTGCCCGACGATGCGCTCCTGTTCGTCGACGAGAGTCACCAGACGGTCCCGCAAATCGGAGCGATGGCGCGCGGCGACCATCGAAGGAAGATCACGCTAGCCGAATATGGCTTCCGGCTCCCGAGCTGCATCGACAACCGGCCGCTGCGCTTCAACGAATGGGACGCAATGCGCCCCCAGACAACATTTGTCTCGGCGACGCCGGGCCCTTGGGAGATGAACGAAACCGGCGGAGTGTTTAGCGAGCAGGTGATCCGACCGACCGGTCTCATCGATCCGCCGGTCACCATCAAGCCGGTCGAAGACCAGGTCGACGATCTCGTCAACGAGGCGAGAGAAACCGCTCGAAAGGGCTATCGAACGCTGGTCACAACGCTCACCAAACGCATGGCCGAGGACCTCACCGAATATCTGCACGAAGCGGGACTGAAGGTCCGCTACATGCACTCCGACGTCGAAACTCTGGAGCGCATCGAGCTGATCCGCGAGCTCCGCCTTGGAGTCTATGATGTGCTAGTCGGGATCAATCTCCTTCGCGAGGGCCTCGACATTCCCGAATGCGGGCTCGTCGCGATCCTCGATGCAGACAAAGAGGGATTTCTCCGCTCCGAGACATCATTGATCCAGACGATTGGGCGCGCAGCGCGCAATGTCGAAGGCCGAGTGATTCTCTACGCCGATACGGTGACGGGCTCGATCGAACGGGCGCTCGCTGAAACCGGGCGCCGACGCGAGAAGCAGCTGGAGTATAACGAGACTCACGGGATCACCCCTGAGAGCGTCAGGCGCAACATCACCGACCTTCTCGCTGACGTGTCCGAGCGCGACCACGTTCTCATCGACACCGGCGACGAGGAGCGGCCCCATCTCGTCGGGCACAACCTCAAGGCCTACATCGCCGACCTCGACGACCGGATGCGCAAGGCGGCCGCCGACCTCGAATTCGAGGACGCGGCGCGGCTTCGCGACGAAATCCGAAGGCTCGAGGAGGACGACCTTGGGATTCCGGATTTCGAGCGTGTTGCCCCTCGCGCCCTTGGCCATTCGAGCGAAGGCAAGCCCGGCACTCGAAAAGGCCGCTTCGGGAAAGTCAGCCGCACCCGCTTTGGCGGCCGCCGAGGCTGACTTCAAAAAACCTACCGAAGCACGCCCCTCTTCTCCATCGCCCAGGCATATAGGAACAATGCGGCTGCGATGACGAGGATGACGACGGGCATCAGTTTCATCATTGGGCTCGCTGTGGCCCCCGGCATCGGAGGAGCCAAGGTCATCTGGTAGCCAATGCTGAGAATTGCGCCGACCAGCGAAAGTCCAAAGGACCAGACCGCCAAGCGGTTGCGGATCAGCAGCAGGATTGAACCGAGGAGCGCGAGCCACACGCCCACTGCCCAGCCGACCTGTGCGTACATCGGCATTCCATTGATCCAGGCCAGAGCCGCGTTCGCATCGACGCCCGGCATCGTCGTTGCGATATATTTTGCGCCCTGAGTCTTGGTCATCGTATAGTCGTACGCACCAAAACAGTTCCACAACAGCGACAGGATCCCGACGACCCAAAGGTGCACGGGAGTCCGCGCGGACACAGCTTGTTGCATGTCTATTCCCCCATCAGGCCGCGCTGTTTTTTGCGCAGCGGGACTATGAGGTCCTCAAATCACCGCGCCTGTCAATGCCGCCCGCGCAAGCGGTTCAGTGAACTGCGATTTCCAGTTTGAGCAGCTTGCCGATAGCGCGAGCGAGCGCGCCAAGTTCATAGGGTTTTTGAAGAACCGGGAAGCCCTGAGTGCCGCTCACCTGCTCGCTGTAGCCGGTGGTGACGAGAATTGGCAGCTCCGGGAAGCGCTCGCGCAGCTTTCGTGCAAGCTCGATTCCGCTGATCCCGCCGGGCATCACCACGTCGGTGAAGACGAGCTTGGGCCTGTCGCCGCCGGCAACGCGCTCGAGCGCCTCCTTCGCGCTGTGGGTGATCGTGCTTTCGAAGCCAAGCTCGCCAAGCATATCCGCTGCGAGCTCCGCGACAAACATATCGTCCTCGACGATCAGCACTCGGCCGAGCGCTTTTTCGCCGTTCATCCATTGGCTTGTGTCGGCCCCCTTGCTCGCGGGCAGATAGAGCGTGAAGGTCGCTCCCTCGTCCAACTCGGAATTGACCGACACCGCGCCGCCGATCTGCTTGGCGAAACCAAAGACCTGGCTCAGTCCGAGGCCGGTTCCTTCTCCGAAGCTCTTCGTGGTGAAGAATGGCTCGAACACGCGATCCATCACTTCGCGCTGCATTCCAGAACCGGTGTCCGACACACGCAGAACGACATGCTCGCCCTTGAGGCCATCGGGCTGACCGCTGAGCACTTCATTGTGGGCGCTGATCTTCAAGGTTCCTCCCGTGTTCATCGCATCGCGCGCGTTGAAGGCAAGGTTGAGGAGCGCCAGTTCGAGCGCTCCTGCGTCAGCGTCGATGGGCCACAGCTGGTCGGAAATCTCGGTGACCACTTCGATGTTGCTGCGAAGCGACGGGCGAACCAGAGTCGTGACGTCACCGAAGAATTGCTTGAGGTCGATCTGCCTGATCTCGAGCGGCTGCGCTCGGGCGAAGGCGAGGAGCTGCTTGGTGAGACTGGCGCCCCTCTGGGCCGAGCCGCGAACCCCCTCGAGCATCTTCCTGACCTTGTCGGGATTCTTGAGGTTCCTCAGACCCAGCTCACATGCACCAAGGATCGCGGTCAAAAGGTTATTGAAGTCGTGCGCAAGTCCGCCGGTGAGCTGGCCGAGGGCTTCCATCTTCTGGGACCGGAACAGCTGCTCGCGGCTCTCGTCGAGCCGCAGCTGAGCCTCGCGTTTCTGCGACATGTCGCGCGTGATCTTGGCAAATCCGATGAGCTCGCCGTCCTCGTCTCGGATGGCGTCGAGTACAACGCTCGCCCAGAAGCGGCTGCCGTCCTTCCGAACCCGCCAACCTTCGGCTTCGTATCGCCCCGTTTCGAGTGCGGTCTCGATCGCCCGTCGGGGTACGCCAGAGTCGAAATCCTCGGGGGTATAAAAGCGGCTGAAATGCTCGCCGATGATTTCCTCGGGCTTGTAGCCCTTGATGCGCTGGGCGCCGGCGTTCCAGTTGGTCACTCGCCCTTCGGGATCGAGCATGAAGATCGCATAATCGGTGACCCCCTGGACGAGGATTCGGAAGCGCTGCTCCGATTGGAGAAGGGCGTGCTGCGCCTCCTTCTGCTCGGTCAGGTCGCGGGTGATCTTCGCAAAGCCGACGAGCTTTCCGGTTTCGTCGTTGATCCGGTCAACCACGACGCCCGCCCAGAAGCGAGTTCCGTCCTTGCGAACGCGCCACCCCTCGCCCTCGTACTTGCCTTCATCGCGAGCGGTTTCGAGGACCTTCTTGGGAAGGCCGGCCTTTTTGTCCTCCTCGGTATAGAAAGTCGAAAAGTGCTTTCCGACAATCTCTTCGGTTTGATAGCCCTTGATCCGCTCTGCGCCTGAGTTCCAGCTCGTTACGAAGCCATTGGGATCGAGCATGTAAATCGCATAGTCGACGATCGACTGAACCAGCAGCTTGAAGGGGTCCGAGGTCACATTTTCCACATTCTCAAGAGCCCCCTCCAACGCTTGCTCCTTACTCCGCGTACATCACCGCGATACGTCCAAACACGTGAAAGAGGGTTCGGGTTGCATTTCGGCTAGCGATGTTGAGCAGCGAGTCGGCTCATGAGGATTGCAGAGCGCTTCGCCTGCTTGAAGAGGGTTGGAATGAAGACTGTCTCTGAAGCGGTGTGCGAGCCCGAGCTAGCCGGGCCCATCCCTGCAAGGCTGTTGACTTCGGCCGCAACGAAACTGATGTCGCCGGCACCGCGGTCGGCCGGGTCGAGTTCGCCCATCACGGGAAGTCCCATGTCGGTGTTGACCCCATTGAGCTCGGCGAGGATCGAGCGATTGCCCTCGGTCGGAGGCATGGGCGGATAGATATCCGGATCGAATGTGATCTCCGCGTGAGCCCCCGCGAGCGGCTCGGCGACAATGGTCCGCATTTTCGCTTCGACCCTGTCGATTTGGTCCTGGCTGATCGCGCGCATGTCGCCGCGGGCGACCGCAGTGGCGGCAATGATATTCGTCTTCCCTGTTGCTTCCAGACGAATCTTGTCGGGACCAAGGGTCGCGGTCTGACCTCCGCCCGCCAGGCCCACATTGTAGGTCAGCTTGTCCTCGGGAAGCTCGCGCCGGAACTGGTCGATGATCCGCGCAAGCTCGTAAATAGCGCCGTAATCGCCCGGGCCGACGCCCGCCGAATGGGCGCTTCGGCCGGTCACCGTCAAAGTCCAGCTGCCGTCGCTTCGGCGGGCGGTCGAGCCCATGTCCATGGGCCCATGGGGGCCATCCCAAACTGCAAGATCCTCGAAGTCGAGAGCGACATCAGAGCGCTTGCCCTCACTGATGAGATCGCGCCGGGCGATGGCGAGAGGCCTTCCGGCGTCTTCCTCGTCGCCCGTGAGAAAGACGGTGATATTCGCATTCTTCAGCGTTCCGGCAGCCTGCATCGCGCGAAGCGCTGCGACAATGACGGCATCGCCGCCTTTGTCATCGCCCGAGCCCGGACCGTGAGCTCGATCGCCATCGCGGGTCCAGCGCTGGAACGGCGAATCGGGCTCGAACACGGTATCGAGATGTCCGATCAGAAGCAGCCGCTTGCCCTTCCTGCTGCCGACGTGCCGGGCGACGAGGTGGCCGGCGCGGCCAACCGCGCCCATGTCGATCCACTCGGTTTTGAACCCAAGCTGCTTGAATTCCGGCTCGACCATGTCGCGGACCGCTTCAACGCCGGCCTTGTTCATCGTTCCGCTATTCTGATCGACCCAGCGTTCGAGCATCGAGAGAGTCCGCTGCTGCTCGGCGTCGACGGTCGTTACCATCGTCTGTTCCGCGCGACTGAGCTTCGCGAAAGCCGGACCCGAAAGAGAGAGGGCGATGGCGCCCGAAGCGCAAAGGAATTGGTTCTTCATGAGCGAGCGGCTTAGCGGCCATCCCAACGAAAGTCAGGCCAGGAGCCGGCGAGGACAAAACAGTCGTTCGACCGGCCGGATCTCAACCTTGGATAATCTGTCATTGGGTAATTTGTCCTTGGTTAATCTTGGCAGTCATTGAATTCCCGTTAAACAAACCCCCGAGACTCGCCACCCCGACAACGCTCAGCTTCGCAGCCGAGATGGCGGGTCTCACCGCGGCGCGCGAGAGGCGGCCGGCCCGAATCCTCGTTGTGGCCGGCCGCCTATTTTCCCCCCAGAGCTACTTCAAGCGGGACCGATAACTGCACCCGTACGGTTCCATAAGGGTCGTCACCTATATCCTATATGGTTAGTCCGATCCGGTCCGTGGACCGGTCGGCAGCCGCCCGCCGAAGCGAAGACAGCCCGGATGCGAAGGAGTTGTCACTTCCTTGGTTTGTCGCTTAGGTTTCGGAGAGGCGACGGCCGCGGGGGCAGGGTCATGAACACCAACCGGCTGAACAGCTTCACCGACGGCGTGGTGGCGATCATCATCACCATCATGGTATTGGCGCTGCCCGTGCCGAAGAGCGCGGGCATGGCGGCGCTGAAGCCGCTTGGAGTGCTGTTTGCGGCCTATGCGCTTTCGTTTGTGAAAGTCGGGATCTACTGGTCGCAGCACCACAACATGCTCCAGGCGACGCGCAAGGTCAGCGGAACGGTGCTGCTCGCCAACCTTTTCTTCCTGTTCTGGCTTAGTCTGGTGCCGTTCGTGATGCGTTGGGTCGGCGAAGCTGGCATCACTCGAGATACGGTGTTGGCGTTCGGAGTGCTCATGCTGCTGTGCGCACTGTCGAGTGGTCTGCTGCTCTTCACGCTGGTCAAAGCGAACGATTTCGATTCGCCGATCACCAAGGCAGCGCAAGGCGGTCGCAAGGGGCAAATCACGATCATCGCTTATCTGCTCGCGATCGCGCTCTCATTCCTTTGGCCCTATGCGGCGGTCGCGATCTACGTGGCTCTAGCCGTCATGTGGCTGATCCCCGACAAACGCTTCGAAGCGATGATCGGCTAGCGAATGAACCCTGGCCGCCTCAACGCGCTGACCGACGGAGTCGTCGCGGTCGCGCTGACAATCATGGTTCTCGAGCTGAGGTTTCCGGCAGAGCCGACCCTCCACTCCGTCATCAAAGTGCTCCCTCTGCTCGCCGCCTACCTCCTCGCCTTCACCAACGTCGCGATCTTCTGGAACAACCATCATCACATGATGCAGCGAGCGCACAAGGTGACCGGCGCAGTGCTTTGGGCGAACCATTCCCTGCTGTTCTGCCTGACCCTCTTCCCGCTGATGATACGCTGGATCGACGATGCTGGGATTACGCCCTGGCCGGTCGCATCCTTCGGCGTGGTCCTGGTTTGCTCGGCGATCACCTACCAGCTGCTCGAACGCGCACTGATCGCCGCCGAAGGCGAAGGATCGGGCGTGCAGAGGGCGATCGGGCATGGCCTCAAGGAATGGATGAGTTTCGCCGGTTACGTCATCGCGGTGCCGCTGGCCTTCGTGTCGCCCTATATTTCGGTGGCGATTTACGTGGCGATTTCGATCGTCTGGATCATCCCCGACCGGCGTTTCGTTCCCCAGGATTGAGCAGCGGTTGCCGCGGTTCGAACCACTCACCACATGACCTCCATGGAACAATGGCACGGAACAACGATCCTCGGCGTAAAGAAGGGCGGCAAGACTGTCATCACCGGGGACGGACAGGTCACGATGGGCAACACCGTCATGAAGCCCAATGCGAAGAAGGTCCGCCGAATCGGCGCGGACGGCAAGGTCATCGGAGGATTCGCCGGCGCGACCGCAGACGCCTTCACTCTTTTCGAGCGCCTGGAAAAGAAGCTTGAACAATATAACGGCCAGCTGCTGCGCGCTGCCGTCGAGCTCGCCAAGGACTGGCGGACGGACAAGTACCTGCGCAACCTGGAGGCGCTGATGATCGTCGCCGATGCCGAGCAGATGCTGATCCTCACCGGCAATGGCGACGTGCTCGAACCCGAAGGGGGGATCGCCGCGATCGGCTCCGGAGGCAATTATGCGCTTTCGGCAGCTCGCGCACTCGCCGACTATGAGGCGGATCCTGAGGCGCTCGCACGCAAAGCGATGCAAATCGCCTCGGAAGTCTGCGTCTTCACCAATGACCGGCTGACCATCGAGGTGATTGAAGATTGAGCCGAAGCGCGGCTAGGCTGACCGCGTGCTGCTCGACCGCCGAACCTTCGCCGCGGGCTCCGCCGCGCTGCTTTCCGGCTGCGCCACGGTGGGAACTGGGCGCACGTCCGATTGCACTCCGCTCCCGCCGGTAATCGTCGACCCGAGCCGCGTCATTCGAACCATGGCGGGCCTGCGACCCTATCGTCGGGAAGGCTTCGTGGTTCGGCGCGAGCAGCTCGGAGACAAGCAGCTCGTCCATAATTACGGCCACGGCGGAGCCGGGATCACGCTCAGTTGGGGCACCTCCAAGCTGGCGACCGATCTCGGCCTGTCGGGGCACAGCGGCCCAGTCGCGGTGCTCGGCTCGGGAGTCGTCGGCTTGTCGACGGCGCGGCTGGTCCAGGAAGCGGGCTTTCCCGTGACGATCTACGCCGCCGCGCTTCCGCCCGAGACCACGTCGAACATCGCCGGCGGCCAGTTTCACCCGGCTTATGCGTTCAGCGAGCAAGCCGTCACGCCCGACTTCATGGCGCAGTTCACCCAGGCGCTCGATTATAGCTGGCGGCGCTATCAAATCATGGTCGGCGAGGATTACGGAATCCGCTGGCTGCCAACCTACGTCGAGACCGACAGCCCGGAGGCGAAGACCATCGCCACATTCCCACCGATCGATCGGATGCTGAGCCGCTCGGAGCATCCATTCAGCTGGTCGGGAACGCTGAGATACGACACCATGTACATCGAGACCGGTCGTTACCTCCGACAGATGATCCGGGATGTCCAAATCGCCGGCGGAAGGCTCGAGGTGCGCAAGTTCGCCTCGCCGCCTGACATCGCGGCCCTACCGGAAAACCTGGTGTTCAATTGCACGGGGCTCGGCAGCCGCGATCTGTTCGGGGATCAGGAACTCCGCCCGGCACGCGGGCAGCTCGCAATCCTCGAGCCGCAGCCGGAAGTGCAATATGCCTTCACCGGGGGCCCCGGCTACATGTTCCCGCGGCCTGACGGGATCATCCTCGGCGGGACGTTCGAGCTCGACCAGTGGGACACGACCCCCCAGCCCGCGACGATCGAGCGCATCATCGCCGACCACAAGCGCTTCTTCGCTTCGTTCCGCTGCAGCGCTTGAAGTGCCCGATCCCGGTCCCGACATTCGTGGTGAAATGAACTATCAAATGTCCATTCCCCAAAGCGGCGGGGAGCAATCCGAAGTGCTCAAAGACAAGCTCACTCCTAAAGCGATCGTGGCCGCGCTCAATGCGCATATCATCGGGCAGGACGATGCCAAGAAGGCGGTCGCCGTCGCGCTTCGAAATCGGTGGCGTCGCCAGCAGCTGAGCCCCGAACTGCGCGATGAGGTCACCCCCAAGAACATCCTGATGATTGGGCCCACCGGGTGCGGAAAAACCGAGATCAGCAGGCGTCTTGCCAAGCTCGCGGACGCGCCCTTCGTCAAGGTTGAGGCGACCAAGTTCACTGAGGTCGGATATGTGGGGCGTGACGTGGAACAGATCGCCCGCGATCTTGTCGAGGAAGCGGTTCGCCTGGAGCGCGACCGCCGCCGAGCTCGAGTTCGAACTGCGGCCGAGGAAGCGGCAATGGATCGCCTTCTCGATGCATTGACTGGAAAAGGCTCGAGCGAAGCGACCCGGCAGAGCTTCAGACAGCGGTTCGCGGACAAGAGCCTGGACCAGGCGGAGGTGGAAATCGAAGTCGACGAGGCACCTTCGATGCCCTTCGAGATCCCCGGCATGGGCGCACAGGTGTTCGACCTCAAGTCGCTGATGGGCAAGGCGATGGGCCAGGGACCGCGCAAGCGCCGCAAGCTCAAGGTTCCCGACGCCTTCGCCCGGCTGACCGAGGAGGAAGCCGACAAGCGCGTCGATCCCGACGACATCAACCGAGTTGCGCTGTCCGACGCGGAGGCCAACGGAATCGTGTTCATCGACGAGATCGACAAGATTGCAGTCAGCGACGTTCGCGGAGGATCGATTAGCCGCGAAGGCGTTCAGCGCGACCTCCTTCCGCTGATCGAAGGGACGACCGTCGCGACCAAATATGGTCCGCTCAAAACGGACCACATCCTCTTCATCGCGTCGGGCGCCTTCCACATTGCCAAGCCCGCCGATCTCCTTCCCGAGCTTCAGGGCCGGCTTCCGATCCGGGTCGAACTGAAGGCCCTGACGCAGGCGGATTTCGTGCGGATTCTGTCCGCCACCCGAGCAAGCCTCACCGAACAATATCAGGCTCTGCTTGGGACAGAGGGCGTCGCCATCAGGTTCGCCGACAGCGGCATCGAGGCACTCGCAAGAATTGCCGCCGAGGTGAACGAGGCGGTCGAGAATATCGGTGCGAGGCGCCTCCAGACGGTGATGGAAAAGCTCCTCGAGGACGTGAGCTTCGAGGCCGAGGATCGTGCGGGCGAATCTCTCACGGTCGATGCGGCATTCGTCGAACGCCAATTGAGCGGAATCGCGAAGAACGCGGACCTTAGCCGCTACGTGCTTTGATCAGGCGCGGGCGGCCGAACGAACGAGCGGGAAGAATTGGAGCGACGGTTGGCGCCTGGGGGTTTCGCCGGTACCGCCAGGTGAGGCCGTCGACGAACGGAGGCCACAGGCTCGTCTTGATTCCGGCGAGCCGAAGCCAGCGCGCGACCCAGCTGTTGCAGGTCCTCACGGCGCTTTCCTTTCCAACGGCGCGGTAGAAGGCATCGCAGCAGCCATAGCCGTTGTGATGAAGCCGTTGCGGCCGCCCCTTCGAATCGAGCTCGAAATCGGATCGGACTGCAACCCACAAGCGACGATACTCGTCCGGCCGAATGCGGATTTGCCGAACCGCATAATCGGGGCTGCGCACATATTCGACATGCATCACACGCTTGCCGCCGGCCAGCGCGGAGAAGATCGTCCGCGGCGTGATATCCCACCAAGTCGGGGTGTTGAGATAGACCCGTTTCTCGCCGGATCCGACGGCAATCCATTCTTCATCGCCGTTCAGCGATGCCATGTCGCTCTTCGGGATCAATTTCGACCAGTCGAGGCCCTGCGCCTTGACCGGCATCAGCAGGTCCGAGTGAATTCCGTTGTCGGCGATATAGATGGTAACCCCCTGCGCGGGCTCGCTCCAGCCGCGATTGACCGGGAGAATTGAGCCGACGAGGGCGGCGCAGAGGTAAAGCGCTGGCGCCGCAAGCAGAGCCGTCAAAAGGCGCCCGAGCCAACTGCCTGATTTGCCTTTTCGGCGCCGCCGAGCCATCCCGCCTCCTGCTTGCACCTTGCCTAGATCAGATGGGCTGCCTAGATGCGCCAGCCGTCGGGGCGTAGCGCAGCCTGGTAGCGCATCACACTGGGGGTGTGGAGGTCGCTGGTTCGAATCCAGTCGCCCCGACCACCATTGCGGGTAAGCAGTCTATTTCCGGACTGCCGTAATTCGTAATGGCCCCTCTTCACTCGGGAAGTTTTGCAGCCTTGATGACCAGCCAACCCATACTGATGATGATGCAGGCATCGCCGAGCGGCAGCTCGAACGGCACCGCCGGACTGATCGTGGGCATTGCCCCGTGGCTTCTCATCTTCGTCATCTTCTACCTCCTGATGATCCGGCCCCAGCAGCAGCGCGTCAAGCAGCACCAGGCGACCATCGCGGCGGTCAAGAAGGGCGACGAAATCGTCACCGGCGGCGGGATCCGTGGCCGGGTCACCAAGGTCAATGACGATGAGGTGGAGGTCGAGATCGCGCAGGGTGTCAAGGTCCGTCATCTCAAATCGACCATTAGCCACGTACTGACCACCGATATAAAGCCGGCGAACGACTGAGGCTTGATGGATGCTTGAGTTTCCCCGCTGGAAGATCTGGCTGGTCAGCTTGGTGGTTGCGATCGGAGTCGTCCTCTCGATCCCGAGCCTCATCGCTCCAACCGAGCTCGCGAGCCACTGGCCGAAATGGATGCCGCAGTACAAGATCAGCCTCGGGCTCGACCTTGCCGGCGGCAGCCACCTGCTCCTCGAGGCCGACGCGGCCGATGCGCAGAAGCAGCGGCTCCAGGGGATGGAGGATTCGGTCGCGACCGAGCTCCGGCGCGACCCGAGGATCGACGTCGGCGACATCTCGACCACGGGCGGCAGGCTGTCCTTCATGGTCCGCAACCCCACCCAGGTCGATGCCGCAGTCGAGCGGATGCGCAACCTCACCAAGCCGGTCGCTCTCACCGGCACTCGCGACTGGGACGTTCAGGTGGTCGATTCCACCCGCATCGTTCTTATCCCAACAGCGAACGGCACTGCCTCGGCGATGAAGGATGCGATGGGCGTTGCCCGCGACGTCGTCCGCCGCCGGATCGACCCCGCGGGAACCAAGGAAATCACGGTCATAACCGAGGGCGGCAATCGGATCCTCGTCGAGGTTCCCGGAGTCGAAGACCCGGAGGCTCTGAAGAAGCTGATTGGCCAGACTGCGCGTCTCGAGTTCAAGCTTGTCGACCTTTCGGCCAACCCTCAGGATGTCCGACAGGGCCGAGCGCCGCCGGGCAGCGAGGTTGCCCCGATGGCCGATGGATCGGCGATGATCGCGGTCAAGCGCCGGGTAATGGTTTCTGGCGATCAGATTTCGAAGGCCAACCAGAGTTTCGACGAAAACGGCCGGCCGGACATCCAGATCGAGTTCGATTCCGCCGGGGCTCGCCGCTTCGGCAGAACCACCCAGGAAAATGTCGGGAAACCCTTTGCAATCATCCTCGATGGGAAGGTTCTGTCCTACCCGACGATCGAAACTCCGATCCTTGGCGGCAATGCGCAGATCACCGGAAGCTTCACGGTCCAAAGCGCGCATGACCTCGCCGTCAGCCTCGCCTCAGGCAAGCTTCCGGTGAAGCTCAACGTGATCGAGGAGCGGACCGTCAGTTCCGAGCTCGGCGCGGATTCGATCCACAAGGGCGTCATTGCCTCAATCGTCTCGGTCGTCGCAGTGATCATCTTCATGCTCGTCACCTACGGCCGCTTCGGGATCTATGCGACGATCGCGCTCGTCGTGAACGCCTTCCTGATCCTTGGAACCATGGCGATGTTCAACGCGACTCTCACCCTTCCAGGGATCGCGGGCTTCATCCTCACGATCGGCGCCGCGGTCGACGCGAACGTCCTTATCAACGAGCGAATACGCGAGGAAATCAGACGGGGGCGGCGGCTCATCGACGCTGTCGAAACCGGATATCACGAGGCATTTCGAGCGATTTTCGATGCCAATGTGACGCACGTCATTTCGGCCGCGATCATGGCCTATTTCGGATCGGGTCCGGTTCGCGGCTTTGCCGTCGTCCTCCTCATCGGCGTCGTCACCTCGGTGTTCACCGCCGTCTATTTCACCCGCATGCTGGTTGCGCTGTGGATTCGCCGCGCCCGACCGCGCGAACTGCATATTTGAGGTATTAGCGGATGAAGCTTCTCAAGCTCGTTCCCGAGAACACCAACGTGGATTTCATGCGCTGGCGTAACGTCGCGCTCCTGATCTCGACGCTGCTGACGATCGCCTCGATCACCTACACGATCTACAGCGGCCTCAACCTGGGCATCGATTTCGTCGGCGGACAGGTGGTCCGCGCGGAGTTCCCGAAGTCGGTCCACATCGACGACCTGCGCGCAAAGGTCGGAAGCCTTGGCGTTGGAGAACCGAGCATCCAGTCGCTCGGCAACGATCGAACCTATCAAATCCGCCTGCCCAAGCCGCCGGGGCCTGAATCGGCCTCCAACGCGGTCGTCACCAAGCTTCGAGCCGCGATCCCGCAGCAATATCCCGGGGCTCGAGTCGATGCCGGCGAATCGGTCTCAGGCAAGGTCAGCGAAGAGCTCGCCCAGAACAGCGCTCTTGCCGTCGCACTCGCGATGATCGGGATCGCGGTCTACATCTGGTTCCGGTTCGAATGGCAGTTCGGGGTTGGAGCGCTCCTGACGCTGGCCCACGACGTCTCGATGACTTTGGGCTTCTTCGCCTTCACCCGCCTTCCTGTCGACCTCAACGTCGTCGCGGCCTTCCTCACAATCCTTGGCTATTCGCTCAATGACACGGTGGTGATCTACGACCGAATCCGCGAGGATCTGCGCAAGTATCGAAAGATGGCGATTCTTTCGCTCATCAATCTCTCGCTCAACGAGACACTGGCGCGAACGGTCGTTACCTCGCTCACCGTGCTCATCGCGCTTGGAGTTTTGATGGCGATTGGGCCGCACGTGATCTTCGGCCTGGCGATCGCGATCTTCCTCGGAGTTCTGATCGGCACCTATTCATCGATCTACATCTCGGCGCCGGTGCTGGTCTGGCTGGGGGTCAAGCCGGACAGCTTCCTGAAGACCGAAGACAAGGACGGGGCGCAGCCGGAGACGGCCTGAACTTCCGTTCAGCTGAGACCAAGCTTTCCGGGCCCAATGCCACGCTTGGCCTGCTCCGGAGGCGACGCTAATGAGGTATCCATGCTGAAAGTTTCCCGTCTCTCCGTACTGCTCCTTGCCTGCGCCGCGGCGGTTCCACTTGCGGGCTGTGCCCACGGCGGAACCGGCTCCAAGTCGGAAACCTCTTATGTCGCAAGAGACGTGAGCTCGCTCTACAACGCGGCCCAGCGCACGATGCAGCAGGGCGACTATGAAACAGCCGCCAAGCTGTTCGACGAAGTGGAACGCCAGCATCCTTATTCGGTCTGGGCGCGTCACGCTCAGATCATGAGCGCGTTCAACTATTATCTCGCGACCAAGTACAACGACGCCATCAGCTCGGCGCAGCGCTTTCTCACCATTCACCCGGGGAGCGCGGAAGCGCCTTACGCCCAGTATATCGTCGCGATGAGCTATTATGAGCAGATCCCCGACGTCACTCGGGACCAGACGGTGACCCAGCAGGCCTCCGACGCATTCAGCGAGCTCGTCCGCCGGTATCCCGAAACTCGCTATGCTGCCGATGCGAGACTGAAGATCGACCTCATCACTGACCATCTCGCGGGCAAGGAGATGGAGATTGGACGCTATTACCAGCGCGCGGGCCAGTGGCTCGCAGCGAGCTACCGCTTCCGCTCCGTGGTCGAGCAATATCAGACGACCAGCCACACTCCCGAGGCCCTCGAGCGAATGGTCGAATGCTATCTCGCGCTGGGTATTCCGGACGAAGCCTGGAAGACCTCGGCCGTGCTCGGAAAGAATTATGCGGGCAGCTATTGGTACCGGCAGTCGCTGCGGCTGCTGATCGCCGAGCGCAATCACACGCGCGGCCGAGCATTCCCGAGTGCCGGGGAAACCCAGGCGGCCGCTCCGCGATCGAAGACCAACCGCAATTCCCAAGCGCCCCGGGCCACAGCCTATCCGCAGGGCGGCAAGCCCGGTCAGCTGTGATTTGAAGCATGGGGGGGCGAAGCCTTACAGCTGAGCCTGTTCCTTCCGGGCAGCCCGCATGCTGAGGCAGCTGTCTATCCGCAATATCGTGCTCGTCGAACAGCTCGAGCTCGAGTTCGAAAACGGCCTTGGGGTTCTCACCGGCGAGACCGGAGCGGGCAAGTCTATCCTTCTCGATGCTCTTGGACTTGCGCTCGGCGCTCGTGCCGACGTGGGACTGGTCAGAGCTGGCGAGGATTCGGCTTCCGTATCAGCGGAGCTCGAGCTTTCGCCATCCCACCAAGTCCATGCTCTCCTCGAGGAGCAAGGCATCGCAAGCGGAAGCGGTGAGCCGCTCCTCGTTCGCCGCGCGCTCAAGAGCGATGGCGGGAGCCGCGCCTTCCTCGGGGGCAGCAGCGTCCCGGCCGGCCTGCTTCGCGACCTTGGTGCAATGGCGGTCGAGATCCATGGACAGCAGGACGACCGCGGCCTGCTCAACCCCAAGGGCCATAGAGCGCTCCTTGACGCCTTCGGTCGCCTCGATCTGGTGGAGGTCGAGAGCGCCTGGGCGGAGGTCGTGCGGGTCGAAGCCGATCTGCTCCATGCGCGGACCGAGCTCGCGGCTTCGGAACGCGACCGCGAGTGGCTGACCCATGCCTGCTCCGAAATCGAGGCGCTTGCT
The DNA here is from genome assembly GCA_036265105.1 of Sphingomicrobium sp. GTDB lineage: Bacteria > Pseudomonadota > Alphaproteobacteria > Sphingomonadales > Sphingomonadaceae > Sphingomicrobium. The sequence goes on along the minus strand of DATAPR010000035.1, from coordinate 78,441 downwards.
CCCGAGAAAGGCGAGGAGACGGAGCTGAGCGCGAAGCGAAGCGCGATGCAGTCGGGGCTCAAGGCCGGCGAATCGCTGACTGGCCTTGATGAGTTGCTCGGCGGTTCTGAAGGCGCATTGTCGCTCATGCGGCAGGCCGCGCGGCGGATCGAACGCGGCGCCGCTGATCACCCGCTTCTCGCCGAAGCACTTGCAGCGCTCGACCGCGCCCTCATCGAAGCGGGAGAAGCGGAGGATCGGATCGGAAAGGCCGCCGAGGTGCTTGCCTTTGATCCGGCCCGGCTTGAGCAGGTCGAGGGGCGCTTGTTCGACATTCGCGGACTTGCCAGGAAGCACCGCGTCGAGCCGGATGCACTGGCTGCGCTCGGGGAACGGATGCGCGTGCAGCTCGAAGCGATCGAGGCTGGCGGAGAGCGGATTGTTGACCTTGACCGGCAGCTGGTCGAGGCGCGCGAATCCTACGGAGGAGCGGCCGGGCGACTGAGCAAGGCACGGCTGGAGACCGCGAACCGGCTCGATTCGGCCGTCGCTGCCGAGCTCCCACCCTTGAAGCTCGATTCCGCTCGATTCCGAACGGCCATCGCCGCCTCCGAACCTGGGCCCGAGGGGACCGACCGGATCGAGTTCGAAGTCTCGACCAATCCCGGAACTGCTTTCGGGCCGCTCACCCGCATAGCTTCCGGGGGGGAGCTGTCGCGCTTCATCCTCGCACTAAAGGTCGCACTTGCCGAGGCGGGTACGGCGGCGACGATGATCTTCGACGAGGTCGACAGGGGGGTCGGCGGTGCGGTTGCGAGCGCGATCGGAGAACGTTTGGCACGCCTCGCTGAAACTTCGCAGGTGCTCGTCGTAACCCATTCGCCGCAGGTGGCGGCGCGGGCATCGCATCATTACCGCATCGAAAAGAGCCACGGGGCCGGCGGCACGATTACAACGGTTCGAAAACTGTCCGCCGAGGAGCGGCGCGAGGAAATTGCGCGAATGCTTTCGGGAACCTCGATAACCGATGAAGCTCGGGCGCAGGCCTCTCGTCTGCTCGACGCAGCGTGACGGCCTATGTCGCGCTCCTCCGCGGCGTGAATCTCCTTGGCGCAAGCACGCTCAAGATGGACGATCTCAAAACCATCGCCGCCAAACTCGGTCTGGCGTCCCCGCGCACGTTCATCGCGAGCGGCAACCTTCTCTTCACCAGTCCAATAGCGGAAAACGAGCTGAGGCGGCGCCTCGAACAGCGGCTCGAGGAGCATATGCGGCGCGAAGTTCGAGTGATTCTCCGAAGCGCCAAGGAAATGGAGAACGTCGTCGTTTCCAATCCCTTTGGCGAGCTTGCGGGTAACCGGGTTCAGGTCTTTTTCATGAACGAACCGCCGCCTGCGGACTTCATGGGAACGGTGCGCAACCGGGCGAAGGACGAGCAGATCGCCCTTGGCAGCCGCGAGGTCTTTGTCGCTTACGGCGAAAAGGGTATCGGCAAGTCGCGCCTGCGCATTCCGGCCGCCGAAGCGGGAACTGCGCGCAACATGAACACGGTCGTCAAGCTGGCCGAGCTTTCGAGGGAAATGTCATGAGCAAGGAACGTCCGGTCCCGCATCAGTTCGAAGGCGAGAGTCTCGAGAGCGTCTTCGTCGGAAGACGCGACGGCCAGTCGCGTCCGACGGTCATCCTCATTCCGACCGTAATGGGTGTATCCGACCTCGAAAAACGGTTCGGCCGCCAGCTCGTCGAGCTCGGCTACAACGCGCTTGTCACTGACCTCTTCGGCAAGGAGTTTCACGGCGCCGCGCGCGATACGATGTTCGAACAGATGACCCGGCTTCGCGGCGACCGGGCCGCGCTTCGGCGGCGATTGCAACATGTACTCGAACTCGTTCGGACCCTTGAAGAAGTGCAGAACGAACAGATCGTGGTTGCCGGCTATTGCTTTGGGGGCCAGTGCGCGCTCGACCTCGCTCGAAGCGGCGCGGACGTTGCGGCTGCAGTGAGTTTCCACGGCCTGTTTGATCCGCCCGGAATTGCTCCGCAGAAGATCAAGGCCAAGGTGGTTGCCTATCATGGCTGGGATGATCCGATGGTCCCGCCGGAAAAGGTCGTCGCGCTCGGCAGGGAGCTGACCGAGGCCGGGTGCGATTGGCAGATTCACGCCTACGGCCACGTCGGCCACGGTTTCACCAATCCTCACGCGAGCGAGCTCAAGATCGAGGGCGTGGCCTATAACGCGCTCGCCGCCGAGCGGTCGTGGACGAGCTTCATCAATCTGCTGGAGGAATTGTTCGGCGGTAATGACCATTGAGCTGAGTGAAGCCGAGGCCGCCAAACGGCTGATGCGGTTGGCAAAGGAGATCGCGCGCCACGACAAGCTCTATCACGACGAGGATGCGCCGGAGATTTCCGACGCAGAATATGATTTGCTGGTCCGCGAGAACCGCGAGCTGGAAGAGCGTTTTCCAAAACTCGCCCGTTCGGACTCGCCGTCGAAAAGGCTTGGAGCTGCGCCGACGAGCGGGCTGGCCAAGGTCACGCATTCGCGCCCGATGCTCAGCCTCGAGAACGGCTTTTCGGCCGAAGAGGTCGAGGAGTTCGTCGCCAGGGTGAAGCGCTTCCTGGCCCTTGCGCCAGATGCCTTCCTGGCCATGACAGCCGAGCCCAAGATCGACGGGCTTTCCTGCTCGCTTCGCTTCGAAAAGGGCGAGCTCGTCCTCGGCGCGACGCGCGGCGATGGAACGGTCGGCGAGGACGTGACTGCCAATGTGAGGACCATCATCGACATCCCCGAGCGCGTTGCCGGTGCGCCAGACGTCCTCGAGGTTCGAGGCGAGGTCTATATGTCCAAGGCCGCCTTCGAGGAGCTCAACGAGCGGCAGGAAGCCGCCGGCGCCAAAATCTTTGCCAATCCTCGAAACGCGGCTGCCGGGTCGCTCCGCCAGAAGGATCCCTCGATCACTGCGTCTCGGCCGCTTCGCTTCCTCGCGCACGGCTGGGGCGAGATCAGCGAACCTCTCGCGGAGACTCAGCTCGAGGCCATGAAGCGGATCGAGGACTTCGGCATTCCGGTCAGCAAGCTCCTCGTGCGCTGCAACTCCGCTGAGGAAATGCTCGCTCACTACCGAGCCATCGAAAAAGCTCGCGCGGACCTTCCGTTCGACATCGATGGAGTCGTCTACAAGGTCGACCGGCTCGACTATCAGGAACGGCTCGGCTTTGTCGCTCGGGCACCGCGCTGGGGCCTTGCCCACAAATTTCCGGCCGAGAAGGCGGAGACGACCCTTGAAGCGATCGACATCCAGGTTGGCCGGACCGGCAAGCTCACTCCAGTCGGCCGACTGACTCCTGTGGGCGTCGGCGGCGTCATCGTCGCCAACGTCACACTCCACAACAAGGACGAGATCCAGCGTCTCGGCCTCAGGATCGGGGACCGGGTCCGAATCCAGCGTGCCGGTGATGTCATCCCGCAGGTGATCGAGAACCTCACCCGTGATGAGCCGCGTGCCCCCTACGTCTTCCCCGATCATTGCCCCCAATGCGGCAGCGAAGCGGTCAGCGAAGAAGGCGAGGTCGACGTCCGCTGCACCGGAGGGTTGATTTGCCCGGCCCAACGTTTCGAACGTCTCCGCCATTTCGTTTCGCGAGGTGCCCTCGACATCGAAGGCTTGGGTGAGAAGAGCATCGCCGAGTTCATCGAGCTGGGGTGGCTTCATTCGCCGAGCGACATTTTCCGTTTGAAGGGGCACCGCGCGGAGCTTCTGACCCGCGAGGGCTGGAAGGAGAAGTCGGTCGACAATCTCTTGATGGCGATCGAGGCCAAACGTCAGCCGGAAGGGCCGAGATTTCTCTTCGGCCTCGGCATTCGGCATGTCGGGATCGTCACCGCCAGGGATCTTCTGAAATGTTTCGGAGCGATCGAGGAGCTGCGGCGGGTCGCGCTCAGCGAAAACGGAGAGTCGGAGCTCTCATCCGTCCAGGGCGTCGGCCCGGTTGTTGCGGAAGCTCTCGTGGACTTCTTCCACGAGGCGCACAACCGCGACGCGCTCGATGATCTCTTATCGCAAGTGTCCCCAAAAGCCTTTGTCAGCGATGCGAAACGGACCCAATGGAGTGGAAAGACGATCGTCTTTACGGGAAGCCTTGAGACGATGAGCCGCGATGAGGCCAAGGCCCAGGCCGAGCGCATCGGTGCGCGTTCGGCCGGTTCGGTCAGCGCGAAGACGGATCTGGTCGTCGCCGGCCCTGGGGCAGGTTCCAAGCTGAAGAAGGCCGAGGAGCTCGGTATCCGAGTGATCGGCGAAGAGGAATGGGCAAGGATCGTCGCTGAGGCCTGAGCCGGCCGGAAGCGCTCCCGATGGAAAAGGAACGGCGCTTACCGCACGCCGCTCGTACGCCGAATGAAGTCGGCGACATTGGAGCGCAGCTCGACGAGCGTGTCCGGGCGCAGGTACGCCATATGGCCCGACTGGTAGTAATGGAACTCGACGTTGCTCAGAAGAGCAGGCGGAATGGGCAAATGGCGCATCTCCATCTTGCCCTCGAAATAGGGCGTGGAAATATCGAACAGGCCGCCGTTGACCATCACGTGTAGGTCTGGATTTTGCTTCATTGCGATGGCGAGATCGGGAAGGACGTTGGGCAGCGCGATCATCGGTGAACTCGCTCCGGGCGGCTGATGCTTGTAATCCCATTTGCCGTAGACGGGGATGCCTGATTTGTACTGGATGTCGGGCGTGAAATGCAGCCTGTCGCGCACGTATGAATTCCACGCAGCAAGATAAGCGGCACTGATTGCGGCGTCCTGCGGATCGTAAGTCGCGACCTTGCTGAGAGGATCGAGCGTCGCTCCGAGGAAGCGCGTGTCGAGCGTGCCGGTCGTCAGATCCTGGTTCCCGAGCAGCTCTTTCTGGAACGCCCCATATTCGATCCGCAGGTCGGACTTCAGAAGGTAGGAAACCGAAAGCCCCGTATAGGCCGAGAGCTGTTCGGCGATCCGCTGGCGATCGGCGTCGGACAGAGCATCGCCCTCCATCAGGGCGTGCGCATAATCGCCGGTCGCGAAATTCTCGACCTGGGCGAGGTACGCTCGGAGGTCTGCGGGGCGGTTCGCGATCTTATTGTGGTACCAGGCGGTCGCCGCGTAAGTCGGCAACGAGACGACATAGGGCATGTCGATCCCCGGATTGAGCTTCGGATCGTCGGGCATGAAGTCCCAGTTGAGGATGTCCGATAAAAGCATGACGCCGTTGAGATCGACGTCTGCGCGCTCGAGTGCGAGCGACAGCCCAGCAGCCCGCATCGTCCCGTAGCTCTCGCCGAACACGTATTTCGGCGATTTCCAGCGATCGTATTTGGTCAGGAACTGGGTGATGAAATCGGTGAAGGCGTGGATGTCCTGGTCGACTCCGTAGAACGCCTTTTCCTTGTCTTTCCCGGCGATGCGGCTGAATCCCGTGCCGGGCGCGTCGATGAAGACCAAATCGGAGACGTCGAGGAGGCTTTGGTCATTATCGACCACGCCGTAGGGCGCGGGCGTGTGTCGCCCATCGACCGTGACGACCCGAACTGGACTGAACGCCCCCATTCTTAGCCAGACCGTCGACGAGCCCGGTCCGCCGTTGAACAGGAAGGTGATCGGCCGGACCCCAGCCGACTCTCCCTGCCTGAAATAGGCCGTGTAGAACATCGACGCCTCGGGTTTGGGCGCCGTCTTGTTCTTGTCCGCCGACACGTCGGCGTCGGCCTCGGTCGAATCCGTGTCGGACCAGTCCCTCGCATGAACCACGAGCGTTCCGGCGACCGCGTCATAGGCGATCGCCTGGCCGCCCACGGTGACGGTTCCGGCCGAGTGGACTTCGCTCGGATGGAAGAATTCTTTCGCTGGGACGCCGGGCTGGGACTTGTCGGCTGCGGCTTCTGCCTTCGGCGGCCGGGTCAAATGTGGCTTCGCTTTGTGCGGAACGACGGCGGACGAGGCGGTGGAAGCGAGCAGCGCGATTGCAGCGACGACGATTGTGGATTTCATTACGGTGGTGTTGCAGCGCGAGGCGAGCGAGACAAGTGGCCCGCGGCGTCAGGCAATCCGTTCGCAGACGAGCACCGGCCACTCGCCGAAGCCGCGGTCGCGCGTGCTGAGGCCCTGCTCCTCAAAGGCATTTCCGACACTGTCGGCCTGAGCGGCCAAAAGTCCCGCGAGAACGACAAGTCCGCCGGGCGCCAGGGCCTGGGCGAAATCGGGTGCAAGCCCCACAAGCGGTCCGGCGAGGATGTTGGCGATGATGAGATCGAACGGCGCCCGGGCAAAAATCAGCGGCGAATTCATCCCGTCGGCCTGGACCAGCAGCAACTCTCCGGCGCCGTGACCCAATTTCACGCCGTTGATCACCGCATTGTCGCGCGCGACATCGACTGCGATCTCATCGATGTCTGTTGCGATGCACCTCGCCTCCGGCCAAAGCGCAAGCGCCGCGAATGCGAGGAGGCCCGTCCCCGTGCCGATATCGGCGACGCACGAGAATCGTCCTCCCTCGCGCTCGATCCGGTCGAGGGTCTCAAGGCATCCGCTCGTTGTCGAATGCTGGCCGGTCCCGAACGCAAGGCTCGCGTCAATCTCGAACGGGACGGCGCCGGGCGGCACGTTCCGAAACATTGGGGTATGGACGTAGAAGCGGCCGGCACAAATCGGCTGAAGTCCGCTCTGACTCATCGTCACCCAGTCGGCTTCGCCCAATTCCTCGATCCGCGGTTCGCCCGAGCCGAGACCCTTGAGCGCCTCGAGTTCGTCGAGGCTTGGCGAATGGTCGAAATAGGCATGGATCAGCCATTGATCCGGCCTTGAGGCATCGGGTTCGTCGGCAACCAGCACGGGTGGGTCCTTGGAGCTGGGGAAGAGCTCGACTGAGCTCGCGATCGCCTCCCCCTGAACTCGGGAACAGGCAATCGTCACTCGCCAGCTCACCTCGAGGCAGCTTCCTTTGCAAGGCGATCGTCGAGCTGTTTCGTCAGTCCGGCGGCATAATTTCGGCAGGAATTTGGCTCTTCCATTGATTTTCCGAGCGCGAGCCGGTCGACCATGCGGCTCGCCGAAGGATGCGGGGTCAGAAGGATATCGCAATTGAGCGCCGCAACCTTTGCAATGCTCGAACGATAGGCGGCGAGATATGCCGGATGATCGCTGAAACGATAGGTCTTGCCGCTAACCGGGGTCAGACTGTCCGCATAGACGATCTGGCGGCAGACGCCTCCCTGGCAGCTGCCCCAATGCCAAGTCAGAGCCCCCGGCGTATGCCCGGGCGTTGCGGTTGCCACCAGCACGGTATTGCCGAGCCGGAGCTGCTCGCCGTCGCGTATGATCCGGTCGACATGGGCCGCCGGAAATGCGGGGTTGGTGCCATATTGGGGATCGTCCTGACTGGCTGTTCCGCTGTTGAGTACTGCGGCGGCGGCCGGCGAGGCGACCAGCTGTGCGCCGGTCAGTCGCTGAAGCTTCGCGAGGCCGCCGACATGATCGTAATGTTCGTGGCTGTGCAGCAGATATTTGACGTCCGTCAGGCTGAATCCAAGCTTCCTGATGTTGTCGGCGATAAGGTCGGAATCCCGTTCGGTGCCGCCGTCAATCAGGAAGTCGCCGGCGGGATCAGTGATCAGAATGGACGAGATTCCGCACGTTCCAACGAGATAAGTGTTTCCAAAAATGCGGACCGGCGGGGCGGGCTTGTCGTAATCGTCCCAATCCTTGCACTGCGACGCGAAAAGCGGACCAGCCGTCTCGATTGGCGCCCTCGGCTGTTCGATTTGCTGCGGCTTGCCGAGTGGAACGACAATTGGAAGAATCTGCGCCGCGGCCGCGAGTGCGATGCTAGCGAACATAGCTCGCGCCGTTGGCATCGATAATGCTGCCGGTGGCCGATGGGGGGGCATCGGCGGAAAGCCAGCGGATCACTTCGGCGATCTCATCCGTACTCGCGACCCTGCCAAGCGGGATGTCGGCGATGATCTGAGCGCCGCCGCGGCCGTCGAGATATTCGGCCGTCATCTCCGAAACCGTGAAGCCTGGAGCAACGGCGAAGCACAAGATGCCCTCGCCAGCGTAGCCTCGGGCGATCGTCTTGGTCATTCCGACCATCGCTGCCTTGGACGCGGCGTAGTGCCAGTGCTGGGGCGAGTCGCCGCGAAAGGCGGCCCGACTTGCGACGTTGATGATCCGGCCCCCGCCTCCGCGGTCGAGGAAATGGGATACCGCGAGGCGCGATAAATCCGCCGCCGCCTGAAGGTTGATGGTCAGCGTTCGCTGCCACGCGGAGTGCCACTCACCGTCGGGCGCGTTGTCCGCCACCGCTTCATAGATGCCGGCATTGTTGACAAGAACGTCGATCTCGCCGCCGAGCTGGTCGAGCGCGGTGTCCCAGATATCACGCGGGGCACGCGGATCGTTAAGATCGCCGGCGATCAGCTGGTCGCTGCCCCTGGTGGAATGACCCACGACCTGGTGGCCGGTCTCCTTCAGAAGTGTGTAGGTTGCCGCTCCGATCCCGCGGCTTGCTCCGGTGACGAGGATCTTCATCCCCGTCGTTTGTCATTGCGAGGGCGGCGAAGCAATCCGAGCGGCCGTCGAATTGCGCTCAACGCCCCTGTCTTGGCTGTGACGGGGACGAGACGGCTTAGGCTGCCATTCCGTTCACGAAATCCTTCGCCGTCGAATTGAAGCCGGCAATCTGCTCGGAGAAGCGGCCGAATCCTTGCTCGACCTGATCGATGTCCTTGGCCACATTTTCGGTGTCGGAGCGGATGGCGGCAATAGTCGAGCTCATCGAATCGGCTGCGAGCGCGGTCTCGTCGACGGCTGCAGTGATCATCGTCACCGTCTGCGCCTGGAGCTCCATTGCCTCGCGGATTCGGTCGGCCGAGCTCTGGACCTCCTCGACCGTACCCTGAATCGAGCCGTTGGCGTCGACCGTCTGACGGGTTGCCTGCTGGATGGCCGTAATCTTGGCGGTGATATCGTCAGTCGCTCGAGCGGTCTGCGAGGCAAGGCTCTTCACCTCCTGAGCGACGACCGCGAATCCTCGTCCGGCATCGCCTGCCCGAGCCGCCTCGATAGTGGCGTTGAGCGCGAGCAGGTTCGTCTGGCCGGCGATGTCGCGGATGAGGCTGAGGATCGATTCGATTGCCTCGACATGCGCTGACAGGGCCTGGCTCACCTTCACCGCCTGGCTAGCCTGCTCACCCGCTCTGGATGCCACTCCGGCTGCAACCTCAACTTCGCCGCGGGCATCCTCGATCGCGCGGATGAGGCCAGCTGCGGTCTGGGCAGCTTCGCGCATCGCTACGGCTGACTGTTCGGCAGCCGCCGCGACTTCGCTTGTCTTGCCGAGCATCCCGCGAGCGGCACTGGCCGTCGAACGCGTCCGTTCGGTCAGCGCCTTCGACTGTTCGGTACTCGCTCGCACCAGCTCGCCAACGCGGAGCTCGAACTGCTCGCTTTCCCGGCCCCGCTGGTCGGCGGCTTCGATCGCCTCGAGAAGCGCGACCTGCGCGAGAATGATGTCGGTCTCGATCACCGTCAGTCGCTGGAATGCCGCGACGCAGTCCCGGGCGGTGTCGATGTCGTCGTCGAACCGGTCGAACGTGCGCGCAATGACCCGCGTCGCCAGCTGGTCTCGAGCGACGATATATTGGGGGACGGAAGTCTTTTCGCGGAAGATCCGGCGGCCATATTCGGCGATGCCCTGGATCCAATTGGAGTCCACCTTTGCGGCGTAATGCGCCTTGACTCCAGCTGCGGCGTCGCTTCCGAACTGTTCGCGAACCTCCTGGTCGACGAGGTCGCCCAGTTTTTCACGAAGGAGCTGGAGGTCGCGATCGAGCGACCCGCCGGGATTATAGGCTGCAAGCCTCGCGCTCACCTGCTGGTCGGTCAGGCGCTGAAGCTGTCCGGTATCCCCGTTCATTCGTCCGCTCTCCGTCAATCGCTTGCGTATTTGCTGATGCTCTTGCCGCACGAATGGTTAAGACCCGGTTAGGGAGCGCTTGCGAAACTTGCGCCACGCTGGACCCCGCCCTAAGCGGCGGCACCATGGCAAGCACGAGACCTCGTCCGCTTTCCCCACACCTGACAATCTGGCGCTGGGGCCCTTCAATGCTCGTTTCGATCCTCCACCGGGCAACCGGAATCGCGCTTTCAGTCGCGGGTCTGGCGGTGCTGACCTGGTGGCTGACGGCGCTCTCGAAAGGATCAGATGCATATTCGGCCTTTGAGAAGGCCGCGAACAGCTGGGTCGGGATCATCGTCCTCGTCGGCATCACCTGGAGCTTTTTCCAGCACCTTCTGTCGGGCATCCGTCACCTCGTGACCGATACGGGTGCCGGATATGAGCTGCGCATCAACAAGACCTCGGCGATTTTGACCATCGTCGGATCTCTCCTTCTTACCGCCTTGGTCTGGGCCTGGGTGATGGGAGCACGGCCATGAGCATTGGCCACAGCTCCACCCCGATCGGCAAGGCTCGCGGCCTTGGCTCGGCTCGCGAGGGCGGCGAGCACTGGCTGACCGAGCGGGTAACCAGCATCGCGCTCCTTTTGCTCGGCAGCTGGTTGATCGCCTCGCTGCTGCTGCTTCCCAAGCTTGATCAGCGAACGCTCGTCGAATGGCTGCATGCTCCGAGCGGCGCCATCCCGATGGCGCTTCTGGTCGTCGTCGGCTTTAGGCATGCGCTCGACGGAATGAAGGTGTTCATCGACGACTATGTTCACGAGCCTGGCACCAATTTCGTAATCAATACCCTGTTGCTGTTTCTCGCGGTCGGCGGCGGAGCGATTGCACTTTACGCGCTTGCGGTGCTCGCTTTTGGAGGCGGAGCGTGAGTGCTTACCAGATCGTCGATCACACCTATGACGTTGTCGTGGTCGGGGCTGGCGGATCCGGTCTTCGCGCCACCATGGGGGCTGCCGAACATGGCCTGAAGACCGCTTGCATCACGAAGGTCTTCCCGACCCGAAGCCATACCGTTGCTGCGCAGGGAGGGATCGCGGCAAGCCTCGGCAATATGGGGCCCGACCACTGGACGTGGCACATGTACGATACGGTCAAGGGATCTGACTGGCTCGGCGACCAGGACGCGATCGAATATATGTGCCGCGAGGCGCCTGCTGCGGTCATCGAGCTCGAGCATATGGGCCTGCCCTTCAGTCGCACTTCGGACGGGCGGATCTATCAGCGCGCCTTCGGCGGAATGACTCAGAACATGGGCGAGGGACCGGCCGCACAGCGCACATGCGCCGCCGCCGATCGCACCGGCCACGCCATGCTTCACACGCTCTATTCGCAGAGCCTCAAACATGATGCGGACTTCTTCGTCGAATATTTCGCGATCGACCTCATCATGGAGAATGGCTCGTGCCGGGGGGTGGTGGCGCTGAGCCTTGATGATGGGTCGATCCACCGTTTCCGAGCTCAGGCGGTGGTGCTTGCGACGGGCGGCTATGGCCGAATCTACTTTACGGCGACCAGCGCTCATACCTGCACCGGCGACGGCAATGCGATGGTGCTTCGTGCCGGGCTTCCGCTCCAGGACATGGAATTTGTGCAGTTCCACCCGACTGGAATCTACGGCGCCGGAGTTCTCATTACTGAAGGTGCGCGCGGCGAAGGCGGCTATCTCACCAACAGCGAGGGCGAACGCTTCATGGAGCGCTATGCGCCCCACGCGAAAGACCTTGCGAGTCGCGACGTCGTCTCACGGTCCGAGGCGATGGAGATCCGCGAGGGACGCGGAGTCGGCGAGCACAAGGATCATATCTTCCTCCACCTCGACCATATCGACCCCAAGATTCTTCGCGAGCGGCTGCCGGGGATCACCGAAACCGCAAAGACTTTCGCAGGAGTCGATCTTACTCGCGAGCCGATCCCGGTCGCTCCGACCGTCCATTATACGATGGGCGGCATTCCAACGAACTATCACGGGGAGGTCGTCACCTTGAAGGACGGCGATCCGGACTCAGTCGTGCCGGGGCTGTTCGCGGTCGGCGAGGCGGCCTGCGTCAGCGTTCACGGCGCCAATCGCCTCGGCTCGAACAGTCTGATCGACCTGGTCGTGTTCGGCCGTGCGACCGGTCTGAGGCTCGCCGAAGTCGTGAAACCGGGAGCGCTCCAGGAACAGCTCCCGGAGAATGCGGCGGAGCTCGCGCTCACCCGTCTCGATACGTTCCGCCATGCCGAAGGGGGCAGTCCCACCGCCGAGATCCGATTGGAAATGCAGCGCGCGATGCAGTCAGACTGTGCCGTCTTCCGCACCGATCGAACGCTCAAGGAGGGCGTGGCCAAGATCGACAAGATCTATCACCAGCTAAGCGACGTTCACGTTACCGATCGAAGCCTCATCTGGAACAGCGATCTGGTCGAGACGCTCGAACTCGACAACCTGCTCGCCCAGGCCGTGGTCACGATGCGGTGCGCCGACAACCGCAAGGAAAGCCGCGGCGCGCACATGCAAGAGGATTATCCCGAGCGCGACGACAAGAATTGGATGAAGCATACCATCGCCTGGTTCGACGGCTGGGGAGGCAAGGGCGGAGCCGTGAAAATCGACTATCGTCCAGTCCACGAATTCACGCTCACCGACGACATCGGGTACATCAAGCCCAAGAAACGGGTCTATTGATCCTCGACTTTGTGCAGCGGGTTGCGTTCAGCGCATCAAGCCACACACCAAAGATGGTGCCCAGGAGAGGACTCGAACCTCCACGCCCTTGCGAGCGCCAGCACCTGAAGCTGGTGCGTCTACCAATTCCGCCACCTGGGCACTTGTCGCTTTTGGCAGGCCGCGGCGCTTAAAAGGGCGCGACCCGCCTTGTCAATCTAGGAAGGCGGGGGCTAGTGCGCCAGCCCATGATCGAGCGAAACGAACGGCTGGTGACGGTTTTCGGCGGAGCCGGCTTCATCGGCCGATATGTCTGCGAATTCCTGTTCAGGAGCGGGGTCAGGGTCAGGGTCGCCACGCGCGATCCGCGCAACGACTATTTCCTTCAGCCGCTCGCGCAAGTCGGGCAGTTCGGGTTCGAGAAAGCGGACATCACGAGCATCAAAAGCGTCCGCAATGCGGTGAAAAGCGCGACGGCCGTTGTGAATCTGTGCGGCGTGTTCGGTCGGGAGATGCGCCCGGTCCATGTCGAAGGTGCCCGAAACGTCGCCGAGGCCGCGCGCGAGGGCGGTGCAGGAGCGCTTGTTCATATTTCGGCGATCGGCGCCGACGTGAGTTCGAAGTCCAATTATGGCCGGACCAAAGGCGAAGGCGAGGAAGCGATCCGGAAGGCTTTTCCGAAAGCGACGGTCGTTCGCCCTTCTCTCGTGTTCGGCCCCGAGGACGACCTCACCAACCGTTTCGCAACGATGGCGAACCTTCCCTTCCTTCCGGTGATTGCCGCGAAGCGGAATTTTCAGCCGGTCTATGTTAGAGACCTTGCAAAAGCGATCGCCATGGCAGCGCTCGATGCCGCCCGATTTGGCGGAAAGACCTATGAGATCGGCGGGCCTCAGGTGATGAGCATGGTCGAGCTGCATCGCGCGATCCTAGACATCACCGGCCAAACTCCCGAGATCCTTCGAATGCCGGACTTCATTACCGGCCTCGTCGCGAAATTCGGCTTCCTTCCCGGTGCGCCGATCACGAATGATCAGTGGATGATGCTCCAGCGGGACAATGTGCCCGCCAAAGGTTCCCCGGGCCTTGAGGCCTTCGGGATCGAGCCGACACCGATCGCCGCGGTCGGCTTAGAATGGCTCCGACGGTTTCACCCCGGCGGCAAGTTTGCCGGACGGCGAATTAATTTGACCGCCAGCAGCTGAGCCGCGACCCCTAACCGATGCCAGTCCTAATCCTCGCCCTCATCCTCGGCATCGTCGAGGGAATCACTGAATTCCTCCCTGTCTCCTCGACGGGGCACCTCATCCTCGCGACCGAGCTCCTGGGCTTCGACGCCGGCAAATGGGAAGCATTCAACGTCATCATCCAGCTTGGGGCGATCCTTGCGATCGTGGTCCTTTACTGGCGGACGTTCTGGGCGGTGCTCGAGGGCTTGCTGAAGCGCAATCCGGTCTCGTGGCGGTTTGTTCGCAACATCCTCATCGGATTTCTCCCATCCGCGATCCTGGGCTTCCTGCTCATCAAGCATATCGAGGCACTTCTGAAGAACGCGATGGTCGTTGCGATTGCCCTTATCGTGGGCGGAATCGCCATCCTCGTGATTGAAAGGCTGGCGAAACGACAGGAAGTTGCCGGAGTTGCGGAGATATCCGCAAAGAGCGCTCTTGGGATCGGCCTTGCGCAGTGCCTTGCGATGATCCCGGGCGTCAGCCGCTCCGGAGCGACGATCATGGGGGCTCTTTCGCTTGGCGTCGAGCGCCGGACCGCGGCCGAGTTCAGTTTCTTCCTCGCGATCCCGACAATGATCGGGGCGACGACCCTGGAGTTCGCAAAACACCATCACGACATCATGGCTGGAGCGCACGGCGTCGGGTTCGGAACGGTCGCCGTCGGCTTCATCGTCAGCTTCCTCGTCGCGCTCGTCGTTGTCCGGGCGTTCGTCCACTACATTTCCCGCCACGGCTTCGCGCCCTTCGCCTGGTACCGAATCATCGTCGGTGCAGCGGCGCTTGCGTGGCTGCTCGCACGCTGACCAAGCTTCGAAAGAGCGCTAGGAATTTATTTTTGGGCGCCGTTCCGCTAGGATGAACCGCACAAGAATCAGAAACTTGGGATAGTCATGCGTTCAAGTCTTGTCGTTCTTCTTCCGATATCGCTGTGCGCTTCGCCGGCTCTGTCTCAAACCACCGCTCCGGCGGCGCCGGCCGAGCCGCGCACCGTCCAGTTGCCGCCCGAACTTGCCGATCCCTCGAGCGCGGACCGTCTCGCGGACGCAATGCAATCGATGTCGAAGGCGCTTCTGGACCTTAAGGTCGGCCGCCTCCAAGCCGCGATCGAAGGTCGTGAAGCACGTCCGGGCGAGAGAAATCTGACCGTTCGCGATCTTGCGCGCCGGGACGATCCCGCCTTCGAGAAGCGGCTGCAGCAGCAGATTGCTGAAGCCAGGCCCAAAATGGAACGGACCCTAAAGACGCTGAACGAGACGCTTCCCGAGGTGACCGAGGACCTTCAACGCGCGCAGAGGTCGATCGAGCGCGCCATCGCCAACATGCCCGATCCGAATTATCCGAGGCGCTAGACGCTCGCCTCACACGCGCTAAAGCTGCCGCTCCATGTGGCAGCTCTTTCAGTTCCCCCTCTGCCCCTTCTCCCGCAAGGTACGCCTGGTGCTCGCCGAAAAGGGCATCGGTCATGAACTCGTGCGCGAGAATCCGTGGGAGAAGCGCGACGAGTTCATCGATCTGAACCCGGCGGGCGAAACTCCAGTGATGGTTGAACCCGACCAGGGCGTCACTCTTATCGGCTCTCAGCCGATCGTCGAATATCTCGATGAGACGGTCGATCGAATGCCGATGATCCATGGCAATGCCGCGCTTCGGGCAGAGATTCGCCGAATGACCGAGTGGTTCGACATCAAGCTCTACCGCGAAGCGGTCGAGCCGCTGATGAACGAAAGAATGAGAAAGCGTCTCGTCAATCGCGAGAGCCCCGATACGCGTGTCCTGCGAGAGGCCATGCGGACGGCTAGCGAGCACCTCGATTATCTCGATTATCTGCTCGACCACCGGCGCTGGCTCGCGGGGCCGGGCCTGAGCCTCGCCGACTTCACGGCGGCTGCGCACCTTTCGGTGATCGATTATCTCGGAGCACTCGACTGGCGCGGCCACAAGCAGACCAAGGACTGGTACGCGGTCATGAAATCGCGGCCCTGCTTCCGGCCGCTGCTCGGTGAGCGGATGGAGGTGATCGTCCCTCCTTCGCATTACGACAAAGTGGATTTCTAGCGAGCGGTCGCTGGCTCGCTCAAGCCGCGAGCAGGGCTCCTCGAAGCATCTTGTCCTCGAGCGTCTGTCCAGCACCGAGCGCGACGCAGCTCATCGGATCTTCGGCGATGCGTACGGTCAGCCCGGTCGAATCTTGGAGCACGGTGTCGAACCCGCGAAGCAGCGATCCGCCGCCAGTCAGGGTGATGCCCTGGTCGATTACATCGGCCGCAATTTCGGGCTGCGTATGCTCAAGAGCAGTCCGGACGACCTCGACGATTTGGTTTACCGGTTCGTTCAGAGCATCGGCGACCTGTGCCTGGGTGAGAATGATCTCGGCCGGCATTCCGCGGCCAACGTCGCGGCCCCGCACGCGAGTGGTCAGTCCGATACCATCGCCCGGGCGAACCGCAGCTCCGATCTCGAACTTCACCCGCTCGGCGGTGCCTTCACCGATCAGCAGGTTGAAGTTCCTTCGAACGTAAGAAGCGATGGCCTCATCCATCCGGTCGCCGCCGACACGCGAGGAGCGGCAGAAGGCGAGGCCCTGAAGCGAAATCACGCCAACTTCGGTGGTGCCACCGCCAATGTCGACCACCATCGATCCGATCGGCTCGGCCACTGGAAGACCCGCACCAATTGCAGCGGCCATCGGTTCCTCGATGAGCGATACCCGGTCGGCACCCGCATTGGTCACCGCGTCGCGAATCGCGCGCCGCTCGACTGATGTCGCGCCCGAGGGGATGCAGATCACGACCTCAGGTCCGCGCGTGAAGCGGCTCGGACCGCCATGAGCCTTTCGGATGAAGTGCTTGATCATCTCCTCGGCGACTTCGAGATCAGCGATCACGCCCGCCCTTAGGGGCCTGATCGTGCGCAGATTGTCGGGGGTCTTTCCCATCATCAGCTTGGCGTCATCGCCCACCGCGCGCACCTTCCGGACGCCGTTGATGATCTCCATCGCGACCACCGATGGCTCGTTGGTGACGATTCCAATTCCGCTCACGTAAACGACCGTATTGGCGGTACCGAGATCGATCGCCACTCCGCGCGAGGAAAAGCTGAAAGGTGAACGCATTGCTGACCCCCCGGTCCCAAAAAGAATCTGAATTGTTGGATTAGGTGAGCTGCAAAAAGGCGATAGGCCCGTTAACCACGTTAATCGTGAATCGTGGACCGCTCGCGCCGAACCGAAATCGTTAAGCGCTCGTGACTTAGGCGCGGACCGCACTGAGTAGATAGTTCAGCCGCAAGTCGTCGCTGAGGTGCAGGCCGCGGATCGGCGACCAGGCGAGGCCCTCGATGTCGAGAC
Source organism: Sphingomicrobium sp. (assembly GCA_036265105.1). Lineage (GTDB taxonomy): Bacteria > Pseudomonadota > Alphaproteobacteria > Sphingomonadales > Sphingomonadaceae > Sphingomicrobium. Next base: position 61,243 of record DATAPR010000035.1, on the reverse strand, counting down.
ATTTGAGACCCGCTTCCGCGAGAAGGAGATTGAGACGTTCCGGAGCAATGAAGCGGTCGAAATCGTGAGTTCCGCGCGGGATCTGTCCGAGACCCTCGCTGATCGTGATCATCAAGAGCTTCGACAAGCCTGTCGCGTTGGGCGTGGACATGATCAACAGGCCTCCAGGCGCGAGCCGCTTGGCCAGCGCTTTCACGAAGAGGGCGGGATCGGCGACGTGCTCAATCACTTCCATTGCGGTGATGAGATCGAACTCGCCGCAAAGGTCCTGGACGTCCCCTGCTCGGTAATCGATGTGGAGACCCATTGCCGCGGTGTGCTGACGAGCGACCTCGATCACTTCGGGTGACGCATCGAGGCCGACAACTCGTCCCCCAAGCCGGGCGAGCGGCTCGGCGAGCAGTCCGGCCCCGCAGCCGACGTCAAGGACCGATTTGCCCTCGAGCGGAGTGCGGCTGCATTCGTTGCACTGCCATCGCTGGTCGATCTGGTCGCGAACATATTTGAGGCGAACCGGGTTGAGCTTGTGAAGCATTGCAGACCGGCCCTTGGGGTCCCACCAGTCGGAGGCGAGCCTTCCGAACCGCTCAGCTTCTTCTTTGACGATCGTCGTCTCGACCATCGCTCACCCATGCGCCCAGGGGTTGCAAAGGGAAAGGGAGCTGTGCGTTGAGGAGCGTGATGGATGGTTTCCGACTGGAGCGTGGCGAACTCTGCTGCGAGGGCGTTCCGCTTGCCGAAATCGCGGCCAAGGTCGGAACCCCGGTCTATGTCTATTCAACGGCGACGATGCGGCGCCAGGTCGATGCCCTTCGCTCGGCGCTCAGTCGGCTGGCTGATCCGTTGATATGCTATGCTCTCAAAGCCAATCCGAACCCCGCCGTCGTCGCGGCTTTAGCAAGAGAGGGGCTCGGGGCGGACGTCGTTTCCGCCGGAGAATATCGGCGAGCCATCGCTGCTGGGATCGCGCCGGACGAGATCGTCTTCTCAGGCGTCGGGAAGACCGAGGAGGAGATGCGTCTCGCCCTTGCCGGAGGACTCTACCAATTCAATCTCGAGTCGCTGGAGGAAGCCGAAATGCTCTCGGCAACCGCTACATCGATGGGCCGTGTTGCTCCGATCGGGTTCAGAGTGAACCCGGATGTGCCTGCAGGAACGCATGCCAAGATCAGCACTGGCGCGGCCGAGAACAAATTCGGGATCGCGATCCGCGAAGCGATGGATGCCTATGCACTGGCGGCGAAGCTTCCCGGTCTCCTGGTCCAGTGCATCGCGGTGCACATCGGAAGCCAGCTCACCAGTCTCGATCCACTTGAGCGAGCCTTCACAAGAGTCGGCAAGCTCGTCGGGCAGCTTCAGGGCGCTGGGCACCGGATCCGCGTCGCGGATCTTGGCGGCGGCCTTGGCGTGCCTTACGACCCCGACCAGCCTGCCCCTCCTAGCCCGGCGGACTATGGCAGGATGGTTCGGCGAGTAACCAGCGGCTGGGGCGTCCGGCTGGTTTTCGAGCCGGGACGTCTGATCGTCGGGAGCGCCGGCATTCTCCTTTCCAAGGTCATCCGGATCAAGCCCGGTGCACTCCACCCGTTCATTATCGTGGACGCGGCAATGAATGACCTGATGCGCCCGGCGCTCTACGACGCCTGGCACAAGATCGATGCAGCTCGTCCTTCCAGCGAGCGCTGGATCGCCAACGTCGTCGGGCCCGTCTGTGAAACCGGCGACACCTTCGCGACCGCGCGCGAGATGGACCGCGTCGAAGCTGGGAATCTTGTCGTCTTTCGAACTGCCGGCGCTTACGCGGCCGCAATGTCGAGCACTTACAATTCGCGTCCCTTGACGCCCGAGGTGATGGTGGATGGCTCTTGCTGGACCGTCGTTCGGCCGCGCATCGACGTCGACCAGTTCGTTGCATCCGACCGGGCCGATGATTGGCTCTCCGGTTGCGCGGGCGGTGCCAGCAGCTAAGACCCCCCGCGCAATGGCGCGGATCGTAATGAAATTCGGTGGCACTTCGATGGCCGGGATCGAGCGGATCCGCCACGTTGCGGCGCTCGTCAAGCGCGAGGCCGATCAAAAGAACGAACTTGCCGTCGTCGTCTCCGCAATGGCCGGAGAGACCGACCGGCTGGTCCAGCTCTGCCGCGAGGCCGCAGCGCTCTACGATCCGCGCGAATATGACGTCGTGGTTGCGAGCGGCGAACAGGTCACTTCGGGGCTACTTGCGATCACCCTTACTGGAATGGGAGTCAACGCCCGTTCCTACATGGGCTGGCAACTGCCGATCCGTGCCTCGGGGCACAGCTCGGCACTGATCGATCATATCGACTCGAGCGTTCTTGAGAATGTGTTCGCCCAGGGAGGGATTGCTGTGATCCCGGGTTTCCAAGGCATCACTTCGGACGGAGACCTGGCGACCCTCGGCCGGGGCGGATCAGACACATCAGCGGTCGCTCTGGCGGTCGCCGTCAGGGCTGACCGCTGCGACATCTACACCGACGTCGAGGGCGTGTTCACGACCGACCCGCGCATCGTTCCCCGTGCCCGCAAGCTCGAAGCAATCACTTACGAGGAGATGCTCGAGCTCGCATCGGTCGGCGCAAAGGTGCTCCAGACGCGTTCGGTCGGATTGGCAATGCGCTACAGCATGCCGCTCCAGGTGCTCTCGTCATTCGAGGACAAGCCTGGGACGCTCATCGTCGGCGACGAAAAAATCGAGGAACTCAAAATGGAAAGCCAGCTCGTCACGGGCATTGCTCACGACAAGAATGAAGCCCGGGTGACTCTGACCGGCCTCGCCGACAAGGCCGGGACCGTCGCGGCGATCTTTGCGCCGCTCGCAAAGGCGAACATCAATGTCGACATGATTGTCCAGAGCACTCCTGGAGCCGGCGAAAGAAGTGCCCTCACATTTACCGTGACCAAAGCTGCGCTCGCGCAGGCGGTCGCGGAGCTCGAGAGGGCAAAGGATGAAATCGGCTTCGAGGAGATCGCGACCGCCACCAACGTCGTGAAGATCAGCGCCGTCGGCATCGGCATGCGCTCGAACGCGGGGATCGCTGCGAAGATGTTCGACACTTTGGCGGAGCGTGGAATCAACATCCTCGCCATCTCGACCTCGGAGATCAAAGTGTCTGTGCTTGTTCCGGAGGAATATACTGAGCTTGCCGTTCGAGTTCTCCACTCTGCTTTCGAGCTCGATTCGGAGCAGGCGGGATGAGCGGCGAAGGCCTGATAGCGGAACCGCGCGCGATTCATCTTAGCGAGGGTCACCGGCGCTTGAATGAGCTGATGCACCGGGGCACCGAATTTCTCGGCTGCGATGTCGCCATCATGGGCGGCGCAATGAGCTGGGTCTCGGAGCGCAACCTCGTTTCGGCAATCTCGAATGCAGGCGGGTTCGGAGTGATCGCCTGCGGGGCGATGACCCCAGATCTTCTCGACACCGAGATCGGGGAGACCAGGGCACGCACCGATCGTCCGTTCGGAGTCAATCTCATCACCATGCATCCGGACCTCGCCCAGCTAATCGACGTTTGCGCGAAACATTCGGTGACTCATGTCGTGTTGGCTGGAGGCCTGCCTCCGGGCTGGGCGATCGACAAAATCAAGGCGAGCGGCGCGAAACTCATGGCCTTTGCGCCCGCGCTCGCGCTCGCAAAGAAACTCATGCGTTCGAACGTCGATGCGCTGGTGATCGAGGGCATGGAGGCGGGCGGCCACATCGGACCGGTCTCAACCTCGGTTCTAGCCCAGGAAATCTTGCCCAATGTCAGCAGGGACATCCCGGTGTTCGTCGCGGGCGGCATCGGCCGGGGCGAAGCGATCGCCGCCTATCTCGAAATGGGAGCCGTTGGAGTCCAGCTTGGGACGCGCTTCGTATGCGCGACGGAAAGCATCGCCCACCCGAACTTCAAGAAGGCATTCATCCGGGCTTCGGCCCGGGACGCCATCCTGTCGGTCCAGATCGATACGCGACTTCCCGTCATTCCCGTGCGCGCTCTCAAGAACCGCGAAATGGAGAAGTTCGCAGCCAAGCAGCGCGAGGTGGCTGATCTTCTGGACAGAGGGGATGTCGAGATGGCGGAAGCGCAACTTCAGATCGAGCATTATTGGGCAGGAGCGCTACGGCGCGCGGTGATCGACGGCGATGTCGAGAGCGGCTCGGTCATGGCCGGGCAATCGGTCGGAATGGTCAATCGCGAGGAGCCCGTCGGGGCTATCATCCAGGAGCTGGTCGACGAAGCCGCAGCTGCGCTGGAGAGCCGTGGGTAGCGCCGCTCTGGACGCAAGCCTAGCTGCATGCGAGCATCCTTGATCATGTCAAAAACCGATCTTTCAGCCTGGTGGATGCCCTTCACCGCAAACCGCCAGTTCAAGGCTTCGCCAATGCTCCTTGAGCGCGCCGAGGGCATGCACTATTTCACGCCCGACGGACGACCCGTCCTGGACGGAGCTGCGGGACTGTGGTGCGTTAACGCGGGCCATGGTCGCCGCGAGATCGTCGAGGCCGTCAGCAATGCGATTGGCGTGCTTGATTATGCCCCGCCGTTCAAGCTTGGTCATCCATTGGCCTTCAGGGCCGCAGAAGCTCTGAGGTCGATCCTTCCCCCAAGCTTCAGCAATGTCTTCTTCGCAAACTCTGGAAGCGAAGCCGCCGAGACCGCCTTGAAGATCGCACGAGCTTATCACGTCGCGCGCGGCGAACCCGGACGCGTTTGGCTGATCGGACGGGAACGTGCCTATCACGGGGTCAATTTCGGCGGCCTGTCGGTCGGGGGTATTCCGCACAATCAGGCGGCGTTCGGACCGCTGCTGCGCGAAGTGGATCATCTGCGCCATACCCATGATCCACAAAGAAACGCCTTCTCGCGGGGACAGCCGCAACATGGCGCCGAATTCGCCGACGATCTTTTGCGGATCATTTCCGAGCACGGCGCGCAGAATATCGCGGCGGTTATCGTTGAGCCGATGGCCGGATCGACCGGAGTTCTTTTGCCGCCCAAGGATTATCTCGAGCGGCTTCGATCGATCTGCACGGAGCACGGAATTCTATTGATCTTCGACGAGGTGATCACCGGGTTCGGACGCCTCGGTGCTCCCTTCGCTGCGCAGCGCTTCGGTGTCCTGCCGGACATGATCGCAATGGCCAAGGGAATGACCAACGGCACGATCCCGATGGGCGGCGTCGCGGTCCAAAGCAATATTTATGATTCACTCATGCAAGGACCGGTCGAGACGATCGAGCTCTTCCACGGCTATACGTATTCGGGCCATCCGGCGGCTTCGGCAGCGTTGATTGCGACGCTGCAAATCTACGAGCGCGAGCAACTCTTCCAAAGGGCGCGGGATCTTGAACCCTATTGGGAAGATGCGGTTCACATGCTGCGCCAGGCCCCCAATGTCGTCGACGTTCGCAACATGGGGCTTGTCGGCGGCATCGAGCTCGCCCCGCTCGAGGGTCGACCAGGAGCGCGTGGCAGCGACGTCTATCGTCGAGCCTTCGAAGCGGGCCTGCTGGTGCGAGTGACCAGTGATACGATAGCGCTCTCGCCACCGCTCATCATCTCGCAGGCGCAGATTGACGAAGTTGCAGAAAAGCTCAGCGATGCCATCGCCGAATCATCGAGGGAGCTTCGATGAAACTCGCAAGCCGAATCCGCGACGGTTAGATCCTTCGAGAGTCCTTCGGGATCGATCCATTCGGCGGCGTGAAAGGACCATGAGTCAAAAGTAATTTGCACTGAGGCCGTGTTCGCGTGAGGATGGTCCACCGCAGTTGATGTAGCGCGAAGGGGGCTCGCGATGGAATTTCACATGCCGCACATTCCGCATATCCCGCACCCTCATCTCGAGAACCGCAGGGAGGCGTTCAAGAAGGCGCAGCAGGAGGCGAGCGACTTCAACAGCAAGCTTGCCGTCAAGATCACGAACATCGTGGGCACCATGTGGTGCGCCTATGCCTTCGCGGCCCTCGCACTGATCAGCTTCCCGGCGGCGATCGCGGCCGGGACCGCAACACTGGTCGCGTGGTTCGCCCAGACCTTTCTCCAACTCGTTCTCTTGTCGATCATCATGGTCGGCCAAAAGGTCGCGGCCGAGAAGTCGGACAAGCAGCTCGAACAAACCTATTATGACGCAGAAGCCCTGCTTCAGATCAACGACGAGATGCACAAGCTTGTGAAGCAGAACGTGCATCTTACGGAACAGCTGAGCGGGCTCCTCCAGCAGAACACGGACCTCACCGAGCAGATCAACAAGCTCATTTGCAAAACAAACAAATCCTGAAATCCGCGACGGCTCAGCAGGGTTTCCATCATCGGTTGATGACCGCTCGTCATTGTCCTCAAACGCTGCCGACGCTTTCAGCCTCCTCGTGCCGCTGCAAAGGTGCGGCACTCGCTGCGACGGCGATCGCAGCACCCTGAGCCCCATCAGCGTTAAGGCCCGCCCTCACCAAAGAGAGCGGGCCTTGCAGAAGAGGTCTACCGACCTCTTCCTTGAGCTCGTTTGCCCTAGCCCCGTTCGCCGCGCTCAACTGGCGCCGGAGGCGGCGGAGGGGGAGGCGGCGGGGGTGGCGGCGGTGGCGGTGCCGCGACCGGCGGAGGCGGAGGCGGAGGCGGGGGCGGCGGAGGCGGAGGCGGAGGAGCCGCATGGCCGCCGAGCGGAAGCACCAGCTTGAAGTTACCGCTGTGGCTGGTCACCCCGCCGAGGAACTCGCCCTCGTAGCCGATCCTCACGTCGACCGGGCCGAGCTTCCCGCCAACGCTGACGCCAGCGAGCAGCTGACCACGCTTCTGGGCCGCCGAGACGATATCGAAGTTGTTCTCCGGATCCGGCGTGAAGTAGGCGCCGACCACCGAGCGGGTACTTCCGAGGCGATAGCGATAGCCAAGGTCGAGCTCGGGAACCACGCCGCCCATCTGCGTCGCCCACTTGACGCCGCCGGTGAGGTAGCTGTGATTCGAGCTTGAGCTCTCGATCGTCAGGCCCGCTCCATTGCCGTTGTTCTCGGTGAACGCCTTGAGCTTGGCATTGACATAGTCATAGTCGAGGTAGGGCGTCACCACCGAGCTCGAGCTCAGCGAGAACCTTGCTCCGCCATGGATGCCGAAGGTCCACATCGAAGCATCCGGGCTTCCCGTCGGATTGGCGACGAACGTCGTTCCAGTGCCAAGTCCGGTGAAGTTGATGTGTCGGGTCGAATCGCCGTTTAGCGAGCTGTAGGTCGCAACGCCCTTCACGAAGAACGCGCCCGGGTCGTAGACACCGTAAATGCCAGCGGTCCAGCCGGTGCCCTTCGCCGTATCGCCGAACTGGTCATCCTGCACGTTGTTGCTCAGATAACCCGCATCGACACCGAGGATCGCGGCATTGCCGAGGTTCGCGTCGAGACCGAGAAGGCCGCTCAGTCGCTTCGACCGGCTGGTGCCGGCCTCGGAGTCACCCTTGGCTTTGCGCGTTTGGTAGTCGAGCTGACCCCAGACATGGATCGGCGAGGACGAGCGGCACTCGAGTACCGAACCGGCAAGCGAGGGGATCTCGCAATTGGTCGCATGATCGACAAGGTCGTTCTCGTGAACGCCAAGGCTCGGGAACGAGTTGAGGTAATTGGCGTAAACCGAGCCCGAGAGCATGTTCAACGCGATGTTGTAGTTCGCGGCATCGCTGATGAGGAACAGGTCGCCGAACATGTTCGCCGCTCCGCCCGTCAGGCTGGTGCTGAAATAGCTCTCAAGACCGGTGCCAACGGCGATGCCGTTCGCATTCAAGCTTGCAACCGAGCTGAACGGCGCACGAGTCAGAGCAAGGTCGACATTGTTGTCTGCATCATATTGACACTGAACGGTGAGCAGCAAAGCGCCCGAATAGGCGCCTCCAAGCCCGCAGGCATCGAACGTCCCGTTACGTGTGTTGGCGTCGATCACATTGTCGTAGAAGCTGCTCGTCGCGAACAGGCTTCCAGGCTTGAAATTCGCAAGCAAGGTTCCGCCAAGATTGGCGGTGTTGGCGAAGACCTGCGGATAGGTGCCCGGCGTCGCCGTCCCGCTCACCGCGGGAAGGTCGAGCGTCAGCGTCCCGTCCTTGTTGACGGTGAGCGTGTTGACGAAGGCATAGGAAGGCCCGCCAACCGTGTCGATCGCAAGGTGCAGATTGCCGCCCGCGCTCGTCCCGTCGCCAATCGTCAGCGCCCCAACCCCGCACGAGCTCGCCGTCGGATTGTCGCCGCCGGCCGCGATCGAGGCGCCATCGTAGCAGGACGCGTTGATGATGCCGTTGAAGACGGTCTCGCCCCCCGTGACGTTGATCGCGTCGGTCGCCTGGACGTTGATGTCGCCGGTGATGTTGCCCTTGAGAAGGTTGATCACGCTGGCGTTCGGTGCCTGGCTCACGTCGATCGCCGTGGCGCGGTGGAACGTCGTCCCACCGTCGGTGGAGAATTTCGCGATGATGTCGCCCGAATTGTTGATGGTCAGGACATCGGCAGGAGCCGGGGGAATACCAGTATTATTGCCAGCTATCCGGATCCCGTAGGCTGTGGCGCTTCCGCCATTGTCGGTGACCGCCTCGACGTCAATCGAGCCGGAGTTGGAGATTGTTGCCGTGTTCACGCCGGAGGAAAGGCTGATGCCGGTGGCATGTGCAGAGCTCTTCGGGTGCACCGTAACGACCGTCGTCGCCGTTGCGCCAACGCCGTTGGTGACCGTCGTCGTTGTCGCCCCGCCCTTCGCATGGGCGATGACGCTGAGCGCGCCGGAATTGTCGATGGTTCCGCTGATTAACGCAGCTCGAGTCGGCACGACTCCCGTCGCGTGTGCAGTCGCAACCGCAGTGGCTTTTATCCCATAAGCGTCAGCGACTGCGGTCAGGGGAGCCGTCGCCGTGGCGCTCACCTTGATCGTTCCGGTATTGGATATCGTCGCGTTGAGCGGAGTTCCATCGAACGCCTTGGCGCTGTAGCCATAGGCCCAAGCGTGAGCAGCACCTGTCGTGCCGGCCGCCTTTGCGAGCGCTGAGACGTCCAGCATTCCGTCGTTCTTGAAGGACATGGCTGCAGTCGCGGCGGTGGCGGTCTGGAAAATGCCGATCGCCACAGCGTGAGCCGTTGCATCAGTTGGCGCACTTGCGAAAGCGTCGGCCGCTACAGTGACGGTCCCGCTGTTGACGATGCTCTGAACCGCGCTGGTGGCAACCGCGAGTTGGCCAAGTCCGATCGCAGCGGCCGAGGCTTCAGCCCGTCCGATCGTGACCGCCGCCGTGCCCGCACCCACAACTGTCCCGGCCGCGATTGCGGTCGCTTTTGCAACAACATCGATCTTGCCGCTGTTTGTCAGCGACTGTGTGATTGCGCCCCCAAAACCAAACTGCGCCATTGCTCCAACTGCTGTGGCGTCTGCATTCGCCGTACCGGCGCCATTCGCAACAGCGTTGGCCGCGACGTCGTCAGCTCCGGCATTCGTCATCTTCTGGACGGCGCTCGAAGCTGCCGTTGCTGTTTGTATTATCGCGCTTCCCGCTGCAGCGGCTGCGTGCCCGATCAAACTATGAGCCGCCGCAGTTGCATCGAGGCTGACCGCTGCACCTGTGGCGTTTGACGCGACCTGGCTCACGACCGCGGCAATACCCTTCTGATGAATTCCGTCGTGCGCGGCGGCAGTCGCGGTTCCGCTGCCGGTGCCCGCTGCCGATGCGTTGGCCGCAACCGACACCGTTCCGCTATTCGTGACGTTTTGGACGATTTTTCCGGCAATAGTGGATGAGGAACCGTATTGGTCGATGCCACGCTCGGCCGTGGCTCCTGCGTAGGGAAGGCCGCCGCTGGCATCTGCATTCGCGCCAACGCTGATCGTGCCCGCGTTGGTCACGGTCGAAATCGCGGATGTGTCACCGAACAACTCCTGGAGAACACCACCACGTGCCGCTGCGTAAGCGTGCTGATTCCCTGTTGTCGCGCCGAGAGCATTCGCATTCGCGATTGCACTGATGGTTCCGGTGTTGTTCACCCGCGCGTCGGCGATACCGGCTTCGAAATGCTGGTAGAGCGCGTAACTAACCTGGGCGACGGCCGTCCCGCCGTGCGATGCCTTTTCCGTTGCGGCGGCCGTCACATTGAGCTTGCCGCTATTGCTGTAAATTGCACTGCCCGTAGCCACCGCGGTAACCGACTGACGGATTCCGTCGACGTCAGCAGTGGCCCTGCCACGGCCCGCGCTGGTGACGGATCCATGCGCAGTTGCAGAGAAAGTCATCATTCCGCTGTTTGTGATTGCGGCGATCGCTGTCGCGCCCGAAGCATGCTGCACCAGTGCAGTGGCAATGCCAGCAAAGGCAGGCGCACCGTACACACCAGTCGATACCGCAAGCGCGTGAACGTCCAGCGAACCGGTGTTAGTGAGGTCAATCGCGATTTTACCGGTGCCTGTTCCCTGCTGCTCGACGCCATTCACAATCGTCGCATGTGCCATCGCGCTGCCCACGGCGTTTGTCGCGGTAGCAATCGCCTCGATGGTCGCGGATCCGCCATTGCTCATCATCAGCGCAACATTGCCGTGGGCAGGAGCGACCCCGGTCGCCTGTCCGAGTTGGAGGATTTCGCCAGTCGCGGGATTCGCAACCAGAGACGTTTCAACCGCACCGCCGGACTTGGTGACTCCCGAGACGCATGTGTCCGTCGCAAGGCAGATCGTGAGCGTGTCGTTGACATCGGCACCGGTGACGGTGTGGTCTATGCCCGCGACTGTCGCCGCAGCGACAGGCGCCGCAACTCCGAGTACTGCAACCGATGCGCCAGTGAGAAGCGCGATACGCCGGTTCGTAATATTCATAGACAAGGTTCCCCTGTGGCCGCGCCCGCGGCGATTTGGACAGACAAAAGGATTGGAACATCCCTTCCCGCGTATGTGCGTAAAGGGCGGCTCCCGGTCGATGCAACCCGACCGGCGGCGTTTGGCCGCATTATCTTTCGTTAGGGGTCCGTTTTGATTCGAAATTGTGCCCATTGGGCAACATTTCATTTGGGTTTGGCGTCGGTGTCGGAGCGCTCGACTGCGCTTCCGGGTGCCTGATGGCCCGGTGGATCAGCTCTTCAAAGATACAATCAGGATTGCCCGCGCGGATCGTGATGCCCGGCAACGTCCCGCTACCGGGGAGTGGGGAAGAACGGCCGCAAAACGTGCCGGACATCACGAACTCAGACGTCGATTCGGAAGCGAAGATCGTCCCTTCCGTCATGCGCCTGAGCGCTAGTTGGCGCATCCCGCCGTGCCGCTACGGGAAGCGCCGCGCGCCTCGAAAGTCTTGAGCTGAGATCGACGATGGATCGGCTCGCCGAATGCGTGAACAGCCCCGGGAGCAGCGCGTGGATCGCGCAGGCGAGGGAGGCCTTCGCAAGGCTCGCAGAGAAGCCCAAGGCTGTCCGCAAATGCACAAAATAGGATTCCCCCGCCGCGTCGAGGTGGTGTTTACCCGAGCGAATCATCGAGACGGTGCCTCCGGAGAGAGAATTTCGGGCGTCGTGATGCGCGGCCATAGGACCAGAGCCAGGGAGTCTTGGCTGGTCGGCCGAAGCAGGCGGCCGCGCATCACGAACACTTGAGCGGGCGTCATCGAGAGAGCCGGATCCCGCAGGTTTGCCGGTTCCAGAATACGCCCGAGAGCAACGCGCAAATGCCGGTCCGGCGAGGTAAAATCATTGCCCACTCCCTCCGTTTGGGTCTGGAGTGGATTCTAATCCCTAGTTCTCAACTAGGGAATAGAAGTATCGCTTCGATTCGGCGCGGATCTGCGGCGATTGGGCGCCGCAAAGCATAGCTAAAGTTATGCTAGCGTTTCGCGGCCCCGCCCGGTCCACCGCCTGGCATTCCGCCAAGCTGCATCACGAGCTTCTTGTAGGCATCGAGATAGGCAAGGACGATAACCTGGCCGATCTCGGTGTTCTGGTAGCCATAGCCGCCGGCCGCGGCAAAGCCGCCCCACCAGCCTGCGCCTCCTCCTGCGCCCCAGCTGACGTCAGTCTTGCGCGCATAGCCTTCGGTCAGTGCTTCCTCCTCGGTCGTGCGGGCATTGACCAGCGAGAGAGTCACGTTCGCCTCGCCCTTCTTGACGTCGACGCCGCCCGCGATTGCTCCGACCGCCCTTCCCCAGCCGCCGACGTGCCCTAGAATTCCGCCAAGCGCGGCTCCGGCGCCGCCGCCGCCCGAATTCTTGTTGGTGCTCACGATGTCCGGCTGAAGGAAGTAATCAGCCGCCTTGACCTGGCCCTTGCCCATGTTGGATCCCTGCTGAAGCTCGCCGTTATCGGAGAGCGCGCGCTCCATGCTGCGGCTTTGCATCGCTCGGTCGCGATTGACGAGCGTGAAACAGCCCGACTGCTGAACGAAGACCTTGATGATCGCCTCAGGGCTGCCGAGGTTCAGCTCGCGCCACCATTGCTGATCCGGCGGAACAATCGCCAGAGTTCCTATCCGGTGCGTACAGATCGGGATCTGGGCTTCACCCTGAGCCTGTTGCTTGTGGGCCGAGCTTTGGTCGGCACTGGCCGCAGATGAAACCAACGCGAGCGCACCGCCCGCAAGAAGCGCATACTTCGTCATGATCAAAGCCCCCTTTGATTGCTTCTCTTCTTCTATCAGGCTCGGAAGCGAGTCGGAAGGCACGCTGGCGGCTATTGCGAATCTTGCCGCATTGTAATTTGCGCGGACACTTCTGCGCGATTACCACTTGCGGCCACGTGTGATGTAATATTATCACGTACCGGCTTAGGGGCTGGAGTCGCAGTCGCTGCATTCCCCGCAACCTTGGAGAACGATGACTTTGCAGCTTTGTCGGTTGTCGGCTCTTGCACTGTTCGGACCGCTCCTGACGTCGGCATGCGTCGTCGGCCCGAATTTCAAGGCGCCGGCCGCTCCCCCTGTTTCGACCTACACCGCAAATCCCCCGCGGACGACCGAGGCAACGAAAGGCGTCCCGGCTGGCGAAGCGCAGCGTTTCGTCCCCAACGGCGACATTCCGGCCGACTGGTGGGCGCTGTTTCACTCAAAACCGCTCAATGATCTCATCGAGAAGGCGCTCCTCAACAACGCCGACCTGAGGGCGGCGCAGGCGGCGCTCCTCGTCGCCCACGAGAATACGCGGGCCCAGCACGGAGCTGCATTCCCGCAGGTGAGCGCAGGCGCCAGCATCACCCGCGAGAAGGACCCTTCGGGCTCGCTTGCGCCGGTACCGAGCAACAATGCCTTTCTCTACACGCTGGTGACTCCCCAGCTCAGCGTCTCCTACGTTCCCGACGTCTTCGGACTGCGCAAACGGACGGTCGAGGCCGCCGCGGCGCAGGAGCAAGCCAGCCGCTACCAGATGATCGCGGTCGACATCACGCTCACCTCGAACATCGTCCAGGCCGCGGTCGAGGAAGCCTCGATCGAAGACCAGATCGACACGACCAACGAACTCATCGGAATCAACCGCCAGATCCTGGGCCTGCTGCAGTTCCAGAAGTCGAAGGGCTATGCGGCAGGGACCGATGTCGCCGCTCAAGAGGCGCAGCTCGCTCAGCTCGAAGCCTCGCTGCCCCCGCTCCTCAAGCAGCGCGACCAGCAGAACGATCTTCTTGCCGTCCTCACCGGCAGCTACCCGGGTCAGCAGCCCGCGGAAAAGTTCACGCTCGCGAGCCTGACACTGCCTTCGGACTTGCCGCTTAGCCTTCCATCGGTGCTCGTCGAGCAGAGGCCCGATGTCCTTCAGGCCGAGGCCAATTTGCACGCTGCAAGCGCCCAGGTCGGGGTCGCGACAGCCAACCGCCTGCCAAATATCACGCTGACCGGAAACGCCGGCAGCACCGCTCTTTCCATTGGCCAGGTGTTCGGTCCCGGGACCGGTTTCTGGAATATTGGAGCCTCGCTTCTTGCGCCGATCTTCGACGGAGGAACCTTGCTTCACGAGCAGCGCGGCGCGCGCGCCGCGTACCGCGAAACCGCCGAACAATATCGAGGGACCGTGCTCACGGCATTCCAGAATGTCGCCGACACGCTCGCAGCGCTTGAGCACGACGCCGAAACCCTCAAAGCAAGCGCGGCCGCGACCGATGCAGCCAAGACCAGCCTCGATCTCTCCCGCCTCCAGTACAAGGACGGCTATGCCGCTTATCTCGCAGTGCTGAACGCCGATCAGACTTATCAGCAGGCGCGCCTCGCGCAGGTGCAGGCCGAAGCCAGCCGATTCACCGACACTGCGGCCTTGTTCCAGGCGCTCGGTGGAGGCTGGTGGCACCGACCGGAACTGACGGGCGCCGAAAATGGCCGATAGATTGCTTCTTGCCCGAGGCGTAGCCGCGGCCCTCGCGCTCGCGCTCGTCAGTGGCTGCTCATCATCGCCCGACGATAATGAAAATGTCGCCTCCCAAGTCGCCAACGTTCGCCTGACCAGCGCACAGCGATCTCATATCCAGCTCTATACGGTCGTTCCGGTCGGCTATCGGCAAAAGATCGACGCGCCGGGCACCGTCGATTTTGACAACGACCAGGCGACGTCGGTCGTCTCGCCTTTCACGGGGCCCGTTACCCGTATCCTGGTTGCGCTCGGGCAGCACGTCACCAAGGGCCAGCCCATGGCGCTCGTCGAATCGGCCGATTACGCGGCGGCGATCGGGGCCTATCGAAAGGCTGTCGTCACCGCCTCCAACGCTCAGCGGCTCGCGGCCGCGGACCGTGACCTTGCGGCGCACAATGGCATTTCAGAACGCGAGGCGGCGCAGGCACAGACCGACGCCGCTAGCGCCGAGGCCGATCGCGCAGCCGCGCTCCAAACTCTCAATTCGATGGGTGTCGATCGCGGAACGATCGCCAGGGCGATGTCGGGCAATCCTTCGGCCGGAATCGCGGGCATCATTCGAGCACCCGTTTCAGGCGTTGTCGTCGATAAGCAAATCACTCCTGGCCAGCTGCTTCAGGCCGGAAGCTCGGCGGCGTTCACGGTTGCCAATCTGTCGCAGGTCTGGGTCCTTGCCCAGATCGCCTCGAGTGACCTGTCGCAGGTCGGCCTCAACGACGCCGCCCTCATCAACCCCGGCAACGGAACCGGGCCTTTTCGCGGAACAGTCCAGAACATCTCCGCCTCTGTCGATCCAAACACGAGAGCGGTCGTCGCAAGGATCGTCACTCCCAACCCGGGCGACCTTCTCAAGAAGCAGATGTATGTCGACGTCTCGATCGAATCCGGTCAGGTCAGTACGGGTCTTCTCGTGCCCGTCTCTGCGGTGCTTCGCGACGACGAGAATTTGCCCTTCGTCTATCTTGCGCTCCCCGACGGCAGCTTTGCCCGCCGGCACGTGACGCTCGGTTACCGCGACCGCCAAAATTACAATGTGACGAGCGGCCTTGGAAGCGGCGACAGGATCGTCGCAAACGGCGCCATCTTCCTTCAGTTCATGCAGAGCCAATGACGGAGGGCCCGGCCGAGCCGCCGCGGACCGGCTCCAACTTCATCAACCGGCTCGTCGCACTCAGCCTCGAGCAGCGGATCCTGGTGGCATTGCTGACGGTCCTTCTCATCGGGGCCGGCGTTCGCGCTTGGAACCGGCTTCCTGTGGATGCTTACCCCGATTTGTCACCGCCATCGGTCGAGATCATCACGCAATGGCCCGGCCATTCGGCCGAAGAGATCGAAAGACTGATCACCGTTCCGATCGAGCGGGAAATGAACGGCATTCCCAAAGAGAATGATATCCGCTCGATCTCGCTCTACGCGCTGTCCGACGTCAACCTGACCTTCGACCAGGATACCGATCGCCAATTTGCTCGCCAGGAGGTGTTCAACCGGATTGGCGATCTCCAGCTGCCGAGCGGAGTCGCTCCCTCCGTCAGTCCGTTGACCTCGCCCTCGGGCCTCATTTACCGCTACACGCTCCAGAGCCCCGACCGCTCGCCGACCGAACTCAAAACCTTCGAGGACTGGACCGTCGAGCCTCAATATCGATCGGTCGCAGGGGTTGCCGACGATTCCGGCTTTGGCGGCGGCACGATGCAATATCAGGTGCTCCTCGACCAATATCGTCTCGCGGGCGCCGGCCTCTCGCCCCAACAGGTCGAGAGCGCGCTCGGAACGAACAACAGCAACGGCGGCGGCGGATTCTATTCGGAGGGCGGGCAATTCTATTATGTCCGCGGCCTCGGCCGGCTCTCGAGCATCGACGACATCGGCAATGTCGTCGTTGCCGAGCACGATGGCATTCCGACGCTGGTCAAGGATGTCGCGAACGTGACCCTCGGCATTGCGCCGCGCCTCGGCGAGTTCGGAATCGGCAAGCAGGACGACGCGGTCGAAGGCGTGATCATGCTCAGAACCGGCGAGAAGACGCAGGACGTTCTGAAGCGAGTCGAGGCGAAGACCCAGGAACTCAACACCAGCATCCTCCCCAAGGACGTCAAGGTCGTGCCCTTCTACGATCGATCCGACCTCGTCCACGAGACCGTCATCACGGTCGAGAACAACCTTCTTCGCGGAATGCTGCTCGTCGTCGTGATCCTGATCTTCTTCCTTTACGACGTCCGGTCGGGTCTGATTGTGGCGGTCACGATCCCCTTATCGCTGCTGTTCGCGTTCGGCTGCCTCGATCTCCAGGGCGCATCGGCGAACCTTTTGTCGATCGGGGCGATCGATTTCGGGATTCTCGTCGACGCCGCGGTGATCATGGTCGAGAATATCTACCGCCGCCTTGCCGAGAGCGACGAGCGGCCCGAGGGCATGGTCGGAGTGATCCGCGAAGCCGCCGCGGAGGTCGACCGGCCGCTCTTTTATTCGGTCGTCGTCATCGTCGTCAGCTTCCTTCCGATCTACGTCCTTACCGGCCCTTCCGGAGTCCTCTTCAAGCCAATGGCCGACACGATGATCTTTGCGCTCATCGGTTCGCTGATCGTCACCCTCACCCTGCTTCCGGTGCTCTGCTCCTGGCTGATGCGGAAGGGCGTCCGCGAACGCCGGAATGCGATCTTCGAGCGCATTCGCTCGTCCTATACGCGCGGCCTCGACCATTGCCTCGCCCGCCCTCGGGCGACGATTGCCGTCTCGGCCGCTCTCCTGCTTGCCTCGCTGCTTCTGTCCGCCGACGTCGGAGCCGAGTTCATGCCCCACCTCGACGAGGGCGCTCTGTGGGTTCGGGCCACCATGCCCTACACCATCTCATTCGACGAATCGGCGAAGATCGTGCCCCAGATCCGCTCGATTATCGCGTCCTTCCCCGAGGTTACGACTGTCGGCTCGGAACATGGCCGTCCCGACGACGGAACCGACGCGACCGGCTTCTTCAACGCCGAATTCTATGTGGGGTTGAAGCCTTATTCGCAGTGGCATGGAGCGATCCGAACCAAGCCGCAGCTGATCAATGCGATCAACGACAAGCTGCAAACCTTCCCCGGGATAACCTTCAACTATACGCAGCCGGCCGAGGACGCCGTCGATGAAGCCGAGACCGGCCTCAAGAGCGCGCTGGCGGTCAAGCTCTTCGGCTCCGATCTCAATGTGCTCGAACAGAAGGGCAAAGGGATCAAGACCGTGCTCGAGCATGTTCGCGGAATCCGCGACGTGACCCTGGTTCAGGAGCTCGGGCAGCCCAGTCTTTCGATCCAGATCGATCGCTCCAAGATCTCCCGCTACGGGATCAACGTCGACGACATCAACGCCCTCATTCAGACGGCGATCGGCGGCGACGTTGCGACCCAGGTTGTCCAGCAGGAGAAGGAATTCGACCTCGTCGTTCGCCTTCAGGGCCAGTATCGGAACGACCCCGTCGCGATCGGCAACATCCTCGTTGCGACACCCGACGGGCAGCACATTCCCTTGAAAGAGCTCGCCCAGATCAGCGTCGCAAACGGCGCCTCCTTCATCTACCGCGAGGACAACGGTCGTTTCATCGGGGTCCAGTTCTCGGTCGAGGGCCGCGATCTCGCCGGCGCGGTTCAGGATGCAATGGCTCAGGTCAAAGCGAAGGTCCCGCTCCCGCAGGGCTACCGCGCCGACTGGGGCGGCGAATATAGCGAGTATACGGCTTCAAGAGCGCAGCTGATGGCGATTGTGCCTTTGACGTTGCTGCTGATCTTCCTTTTGCTGTTCTTCCTCTACCGGAACTTCAAATTCCCGGCGATCGCACTTATCGGAGTGCTGATGTCGGCGCCGGTGGGCGGAATCCTTGCTCTGTGGCTGACGGGCACGTCCTTCTCGGTGTCCTCGGGAATTGGCTTCCTCGCCCTGTTCGGGGTCTCGGTGCAGACCGCCCTCGTCTACATCTCCTACGTCAACGAGCTTCGTCTTTCCGGAACGGCGCTCGAACCGGCAATCCGCGAGGCCGCGATCCTGAGGCTTCGACCGATCATGATGACCGCTCTCGTTGCGGCCCTTGGTCTTCTTCCGGCGGCTCTTGCAACCGGAGTTGGAACCGACACCCAGCGGCCCTTCGCAGTCGTCATCGTCGGCGGACTGATCACCTGCCTTGCGATCGTCATCTTCCTGATGCCGGCGCTCTATACGATCGTTGCCCGGGAGGGAGACCGCCTCGAAGTCTGATCCTACTCCAGCGGGGAACTCGGCGGTCCGGGATCAGGGGCCCTGACAGCCGCGCACCCCTCTGCTAGCGCGCCCGCGCACATGCAGAAAATCGATCGTATCCGGAATTTCTCGATCATCGCCCATATCGACCACGGGAAGTCGACCCTCGCCGACCGTCTGATCCAGGCGACGGGCGGGCTCAGCGATCGCGAAATGCAGAGCCAGGTGCTCGACAATATGGACATTGAGCGCGAGCGCGGGATCACGATCAAGGCTCAGACCGTCCGGCTCGAATGGACGGCGGCCGACGGCGAATCCTACGAGCTCAACCTGATGGACACGCCCGGGCACGTCGATTTCGCTTATGAAGTTTCCCGCTCGCTTGCCGCCTGCGAGGGCGCACTCCTGGTCGTCGATGCCGCCCAAGGCGTCGAGGCACAGACGCTCGCCAACGTCTACCAGTCGATCGAGCACGACCATGAGATCGTCCCGGTCATCAACAAGATCGACCTGCCTTCCGCGGACCCCGAAGGCGTGAGACAGGAGATCGAAGAGATCATCGGGCTCGATGCGAGCGAGGCCGTGCTCGCGTCCGCGAAAAGCGGCGCCGGGATCGACGACGTCCTCCAGGCCATTGTCGATAAGATCCCCTCCCCCAAGGGCGATTCCGAAGCTCCGTTGAAAGCCATGCTCGTCGACAGCTGGTATGACCCTTATCTCGGAGTGGTCATCCTTGTGCGAATGATCGACGGCATCTTGAAGAAAGGCCAGCAGATCCGATTCATGCAGGCCGGAACCACCCACCTCGTCGACCGGGTCGGCGTATTCCGACCGAAGATCGAGCATCTTGACGAGCTCGGCCCGGGCGAAATCGGTTTCATCACGGCCCAGATCAAGGAAGTCGCCGAAACTCGGGTCGGCGACACGATCACCGATGCCAAGCGCCCCGCGCAAAAGCCCCTCCCCGGCTTCAAGGAAGTTCAGCCGGTCGTGTTCTGCGGTCTCTTCCCGGTCGATGCGGCCGACTTCGAGAAGCTCCGCGACAGCCTTTACAAGCTCCGGCTGAACGACGCGTCCTTCAGCTTCGAGATGGAGACCAGCGCCGCATTGGGATTCGGCTTCCGCTGCGGGTTTCTGGGTCTGCTCCACCTCGAGATCATCCAGGAGCGCCTCGCCCGCGAATATGATCTCGACCTCATCACGACGGCGCCTAGCGTCGTTTACCAGGTGCGGCTGAGAAGCGGCGAAACGCTTGACATCCATAACCCTGCCGACTGGCCGGACCCGAGCCTCATCGAGGCGGTCGAAGAGCCGTGGATCGACGCGACAATCTATGTTCCAGACAGCTATCTCGGCGCTGTCCTCAAGCTCTGCCAGGACCGTCGCGGGTCCCAGAAGGACCTAACCTACGTCGGGACCGGAAGTCATGCTCGGGCAATGCTCCGTTACGAACTGCCACTGAACGAGGTCGTATTCGACTTCTACGACCGGCTGAAGTCGATCAGCCGAGGCTATGCGAGCTTCGACTATCACCAGGTCGGTCACCGCGAAGGCGACCTCGTCAAGATGAGCATCCTCGTCAACAACGAGCCCGTCGACGCTCTCTCGATGATCGTTCACCGAGCGAATGCCGAGGCGCGCGGACGAGGAATGTGCGAACGCCTCAAAGACCTCATCCCGAGGCACTTGTTCAAGATCCCGATCCAGGCCGCGATCGGCGGCAAGATCATCGCGAGAGAAACGATCGGCGCGCTTCGCAAGGACGTGACGGCCAAATGCTACGGAGGCGACGCGACACGAAAGCGCAAGCTGCTCGAGAAGCAGAAAGAGGGGAAGAAGCGGATGCGCGAATATGGCAATGTTTCGATCCCCCAGGAAGCCTTCATCGCGGCGCTGAGGATGGGAGACGAGAGCTGAACATCAAACGTCTGGATTCGCACTAGCCAAGTCCACGGAGGGCATGGCATCCGGCCGCTCTCTGGGGCATGATCGCCGTCGCAACCGGGGGAGGTGTGCATGGCAGTCGACATGATGACCCTGTTCGAGCGGCGGATGAGTTATCCGCATCCGGACGCACGCGACCGCCTTGCGCGTCTCGTGGGCCTCGACGACCATATATCCAAGCTCACCAAGGTTCTCGCCCTTCTCGTCCATCCCGCCGGGCTGCGCCACTGGGGCGAGCGGCATCATCCTGGCGCCGGTCTCATCGTCGACACGGTCCTTCAGCGGCCGCCGCTGGTCATCCTTGGCGGCGACGTCGGTTCGGGAAAGACCGAGCTTGCCGAAACCATCGCTGACGCTGTCGCCCGACAGGAGCAGATCGAGATCGATCTCTTGCCGCTCAGCCTTTCGGCGCGCGGGCACGGGCGCATCGGCGAGATGACCCAGCTTATTTCGGCGGCGTTCGATTTCACCGTCAAGGAAGCCTCGACCATCGAGAAGAAGAAGGATGGGGCGGGAGGAGCCGTGATCCTTCTTGTCGACGAGGCGGATGCTCTTGCCCAATCGCGTGAGACTGCTGACCTCCAGCATGAGGAGGTCAGCGGGGTCAACGCCTTCATCCGAGGCATCGACCGCCTGTCGAACAGCCGCCTGCCGGCTGCCGTCATCATGTGCACCAACCGCTACGATGCACTCGACCCCGCGGTCACTCGCCGAGCAGCCGAGATCCTTGAGTTCAGCCGTCCCGATGCCGGGAAGCGCCGGGAGCTCCTTGCGCCAAGGCTTGGCGGCCTCGGTTTCGACGAGGCAGAAATCGACGCGATCGTCGAGACGACCGGAGAGCGCGACGGCCAGGCGGGTTTCACATTTTCCGATCTTGCCCAGAGACTGATCCCGGCGATCGTGCTGGACGCTTATCCGGAGCGCCCGATCCTTCCCTCGCGAGCGCTGATGATCGCGCAAGAGATGACTTCAACCCCGCCGTTCACGGACCGACGGTCGAAAAAGCGCTAGGATCGCGAATCGACTCTACCCAAAAGGGGCGTATTCCTAAGAACATGACGACGGGGGGCGTGAACAAGGGGCGAGGTTCGGCGGCTGATCCGCAGCCGCAGCCCCTGATCGAGCCGAAACACAAAAAGGCTCGAACCCCGCCGCCTCAGGATCCTTTCCTTGAGGACAGGGTCCTGGAGCCGCTTCCCGCGCACTTGCCGCCCGAAATGTTCAGCGCGGCGGGCCTGCTTCAGCTCGCCGACCTGCTCCCCGTGATGACGGCCTATGTCGATTCCGGTCAGGTCATGCGTTTCATGAACAAGCCCTACGCCGATTGGCTCGGTCGGCCGCGCAGCGAGATCATCGGCAAGACGATGCGCGAGCTTATCGGGGAGCAAAACTGGGCCGAGCGCAAGCCGATGATCGAGGCCGCGCTTGGCGGCGAGCGCCAATTCTTCGCGGCGACCTACGATCATCCCGAGCGCGGAATCCTCGCTCTCCAGATCGACTATGTGCCGTGGATCGCCCCGGGGGCAAGCAAGGTCGAGGGTCTCTGCATCGTCCTTAATGACGTGACCGAGCAGCGGGTTGCGGAGCGCTCGATGCGTGAGAGCGAGGCGCGCTTCAAGAGGATCGCGAACCATGCGCCGGTGCTGATGTGGGTCACCAGACTCGATCGCACCCGAGATTTCGTCAACGACGCCTACATGGATTATCTTGGGACCGACGACCGCGAAGTGGCGCGCACCTACGATTGGCGGGAAGGAATCCACCCCGGAGACCTCCAGCGCATTACCGCGGAATCCATCGAGGGCGAAGCAAGCCTTCAGACCTTCACGCTCGAAGGCCGCTTCCGGCGCGGCGATGGGTCCTATCGCTGGCTGAGAAGCACGAGTTCGCCCCGCTTTGGGCCCGACGGCGAGCATATCGGCTTCATCGGTGCCGCGACCGACATCACACTCGCTAAGGAAGCCGAACTGGAGCTCCGCCGGAGCGTCAGCGAACGCACCCGCGAGCTGGCGCACAGCGAAGCGAGATTCCGGGCCGTCTTCGATACCGTTCTCGAAGTCCTTGTGCTCATGGAACCCGACGGGACCATCGTCGAGCTGAACCGTAAGGAGGCGCCCTGGCGAGCGACCAATACGCGCAATGCGGTCGGTCGGAAGATCTGGGAAGCGCCAACGCTCATGCTCTACCCGCAGCATGTCGAACTGATGCGCAAGGCCGTGAAGGTGGCAGCCGCGGGGCAGCTCTTCGAGCAGGAGGTTCGGCTCGAGCGGGAGGGGGCATCGACGACCCACCTCGATATGTCCGTGCAGCCGGTGCACGGGCCAGACGGCAAGATTATCTATCTGCTCTTCGAAGCGCGCGACATCACCGACCTCAAAGCCGCCCAGGAGCAGCTCCGCCAAAGCCAGAAGATGGAGGCGCTGGGGCAGCTGACGGGCGGGATCGCCCATGACTTCAACAATCTGCTGACGGTCGTCGTCGGCGGCCTCGACATCATCTCAAAGCGAGCCGAGGAGCCAAAGCTCAAGCGCTATGCGGAAAATGCACTGGGTGCTGCGGAGCGCGGAGCGCGCCTGACCGCTCAGCTTCTCGCCTTCAGCCGAGTCCAGCGTCTCGAAGTGCGCCCGACCTTCGTCGCCCCGCTGATCCAGAACATGCGGCCGCTCCTTCGGAACGTGCTCGGTCCCGGGATCACCAAGGAATTCAATCTCGATGAGGCGATGATGCCGGTGATGGCGGATCCAACCCAGCTGGAGGTCGCGATCCTCAACCTCGCGATCAACGCCCGAGACGCAATGCCAAATGGAGGCGTTCTCACCTTCTCGACAACGCCGGTGAAGGTCGTTGGCGATCCCGACCTCGAAGATGGCGACTATCTGGAGCTCACAATCACCGACACCGGATCGGGCATGCCCTCGGAAGTCGCGGAGCGGGCGTTCGAACCCTTCTTCACGACCAAGGAAGTGGGCAAGGGGACCGGACTTGGCCTGTCGATGGTCTATGGGATGGCGCGCCAGTCAGGCGGTGCTGCGCGGATCGAAAGCCGGCTGGGTGAAGGCACGGCCGTGAAACTCTTGTTCCGCAAGTCGCCAAGCGCGCTCGGCGCTGAAGCCGCGGCGGCGGCGGCTGAGCAGGCGCAAAACGAGTTGGAACGTCCCAGCGCATCGGTCCTGGTGATTGACGACGACCCTGATGTCCGAGCCTTCATCGTCACGGCTCTCGAGGAGCTCGGCTATCGTGTCCGGCAGGCGAGCGATGGGCGAGAGGGCCTAGCGGAACTTGACCGCGAGAAGGTCGACCTCGTCATCGTCGACTTCATCATGCCCGGGATGTCCGGAGCCGAGGTTGCAAGGAAGATCCGCTCGCGCCTCCCGGACCAGCCCATCCTGTTCGTTTCCGGCTACAGCGAAACGGAGGCGGTCAAGCGCACCGCGCCTGATGCAGCGCTCCTCTCCAAGCCCTTCCGGGCGGATGCCCTCGACAAGGCGGTGCGCGGAGCGCTCGCGCCAATCGGCTGATCCCGGCGGTCATTTTCCTACGATCAATCGACCCTGAACGAGACGAACGCTTGAGCGTTTAGGCTTGATGGCCGTCCGAGTGATTGCTTCATTCCTGTTGGCGTTAGCGGTTCCCATCCAGGCGCAGCCGACGCCCGCACGTCTGAGGCCCGAGCCCGCAGCGCTCGAGCTCATCGAGAAGGACTGGGTGCTGATGAACTGGGCGCTCAAATATTTCGACGCAAATCATGACATCCTGCTGGAGCCGGACGAGGCTGCAGCTGCGGCCGACGCATTTCGAAGGCTGGCCGACACGAACCACGATGGACGGGTGACGCCGGAAGAATATCGCGCGGCTCGAGAATCGATCCTGAAGCAGGACTGATTCGGCGGCCACGCCGCACTTATTCGATAGCACCGCGGCGTTCAGCTGTTCGCAGCTGCTCCCTGCATCGCGTCCACAAGCGCTTGAGAGAGCGTCGCCAGTCGGTAGGGCTTAAGGATCACCGGACGCCCGCCGCTGCCCGACTGCGCAATCTCCTGGCTGTAGCCGGTAGCCAATATCACCGGCAGCTCGGGCTTTTCCTGGGCAAGCTGCTCGGCAAGCCTCAACCCGCCCATGCCGGGCATCACGACATCGCTGAACACCAGGTCGTAGTCGTGGCTACGGGCAAGCTCGAGCGCCTCCTCGCCGGAAGTCGCAAGTGTGACCGAATGGCCAAGTTCGGTAAGAAGCGTCTCGGCGAAATGGCCGACCTCCTCATTGTCCTCGACGACGAGGATT
The DNA here is from genome assembly GCA_036265105.1 of Sphingomicrobium sp. Lineage (GTDB taxonomy): Bacteria > Pseudomonadota > Alphaproteobacteria > Sphingomonadales > Sphingomonadaceae > Sphingomicrobium. The sequence goes on along the minus strand of DATAPR010000035.1, from coordinate 36,484 downwards.
TCGGCGCGCGGCTGGCTTGGAACGGCAGCTTCATCGGCCTTAGGACCGAGCGTCAGCGGAGCTTCGCTGCAGGGCAGCAAAATGGTCACGGTCGTGCCCTTCCCGACTTCGCTTTCGACGAGGACGTCGCCTCCCGATTGGGTCGCAAAGCCGTAGACCTGACTAAGGCCGAGCCCCGTTCCCTGCCCGGTTTTCTTGGTCGTGAAGAAGGGCTCGAAAATTCGGCTTGCGATCTCGGAGTCCATTCCGGTGCCGCTGTCGCTGATCGCAACGGCCGACATCGGCTCGCCATTTTCAGTTCGAACGACGGAAACCCGGATCCTCAGCGTTCCGCCGTCGGGCATTGCATCTCTGGCGTTGGACGCGACATTCAGGATCGCCGACTGAAGCTGGTTGCGATCGACCGTCACCGGACAGGAGCCACCAAGGCTCGTTTCAATCATGATCCGCTCGCCCATCGTCCGATCAAGAAGGTCGGTCATTCCAGCGACCAGCTCGGAAAGATTGAGCAGCTCGGGCTTCAGGGGCTGGCGCCGGGCGAACGCGAGGAGCTGAGAGGTGAGGACTGCGGCATTCTCCGCCGCCTGCACGATCGCCCTTGCGAAGCGCTTGCGGCGGTCGTCCGCAAGTTCGTCGCGGCTCAATATGTCGGCGGAACCCTGGATCACGGTAAGGAGGTTGTTGAAGTCGTGCGCGATCCCTCCTGTCAGTTGCCCGAGCGCCTGCATTTTCTGACTTTGTCGAAGCTGGTCCTCAGCTTTCGCCCGCTCCTCGATCTGCTCGGCGAGCAGTTCGTTCGATTGAGCGAGGGCCTCCGCCCGCTCGCTGAGTTCCTCGTTGGCGCGGCGAAGCGCGGCCTGTGCCATGCCAAGCGTGATGATGACGAGGGCCGCGAGCACGGCGAGCGCACCCAAGATCACATACCGCGTAAGTCTCCGCGAGACGGCTTCCCGTTCCACGCCATAGACCACCGTGCCAATTCGCTGGCCGGCACTCATGATCGGGACCGAGACCCGGTATGTGGATTCGGGGGCGGCTGGAAGCTGCGCGAGCTCGGCCACGCTTCTCGTCCTCGAAGGGTCATAAGCGGCGAGCGCTCGGCCCGAGCGGTCGAACACGCCGACATAGCGGACCTGCGAGTTGACTCGGAAGGCGTTCACCGCCTGCTGAGCAACGCTTGCATCGCCAAAATCCACCGCCGCGGTGACGGACTGCGCAAGCACTTGTGCAGCGACCATCGCCTGGCGGTCGCGCGCTTCTCGAAACGTGCTCTCGTTTTGCAGGATGATCGCAAGTCCGCCCGCAAGGATCGCAATGGCGACGATGAAGATTGCCGCCGGGGCGGTCCCCCAGTGCGGCACGGATTTCCTGAGGAGCCTCATCCCTGGTTCACTCCGACCGCAAGTGCGAGGAGGCGCGAACTTATCGTCAGCCCCCGCGCCTGGGCCTGGGCGTTGTCGATGAAGAAGCGGACTCGACCGTCAATGATCGCGAAATGGATAACGCCGCGCTGCGAGCTGCTGCGCGAATCGGTAACCGTCAGAATCGGCTGGCGACCGAGCGCGGCCAATGTCTCGCCCGTTCGAGCGCCGTCGATGAAGGCGATTGCGCAGTCCGAAGCTCCCGCTGCGGAAGCCAGACGTTTGACCGCAAAGGCTCGGCCGTCGACCTCCTGGCCCGCGGCGGCCTGGTTGAGCGTCGTCCCGAACGGATCGTCGCCGATCACGCAAATGACCATCTGCGGGTTGGTTCGAGAAGGAGCGCTGGGCGGCCACGTCACATAGCGAGCGAACTTTGGAATGAAGGCAGCCTTGACTGCAACGTCGCTAACTTCGGCAGACGCTGGCGCTCCGATCAGGATCACCAAGATCGCCGCGACAATCGTTTCCGACAAGGCGCGCCACAAAGCCATGATCAGGGCCGCCACTCCACGCCGACGAGGACCTTGCGCTCGATCTCGTCGCCGCCGGGATATTCGACATGCTGCGCATGAAGGAGATTGGCGCCGGAAAGCGAAAGCTGGAAATGACTAGAGACGTTCCAGGCGACGCGGCCGCCAAGCTCTGCATAGGCCGGCACATCGGAGTCGGCGAGATGTCCAACTGCCCTCAAATCGAGGTCGAGCATCACCGAACGGCCAAGATCCATCCTCGATTGCAGAGTGAACCAATGATCCGGGTCAGTTCCGTTCTGGGTCGCTCCAATAGAGGGCGCCGTCGCGCCAGGCTTGAAATGGAATTGCTCCTTTTGAAGGGTCGCCCCCGCCGAGATTGTCCACCATGAGAGAGGGCTCGCGCTCGCCCAGGCTTCGAGGCCGTAGCTGTGCCCGGCAAGCTCGTTGCCCCAAACGAGGTTGAGCCCCGGCCCTGGTTCAATCTCGACGGAGCGAAGATCATCATAGCGGTGATAAAATCCGGTCGCCGAGAATGAGAGACCGGAAAGCGGCTGCAAGCGAAGACCAAGTTCGTAGGCGGTGAGCTTCTCGGTCTCGAAATTGGGGTCACCGGTCAATGTGACTCCCGGCGAGATCTCGCGCACGTCCTCGTCAAAGGGTGTCGCCGAACGAACGGCATGCGACACTGCCGCCCACAGGAGCGTCGATCGAGCGGGCTTAAACGCGAGCCTGAGGTCGGGAAGGAGACTGGTGCCGACATAAGGATCGTGCTCGGCCTTGAGTCCCGCAGTTAGGCTCAGTTGCTGGGAGAGGTCGAAGGTATCCTGGACGAAGAGGTTGGCGAGGAACAGATTGCGGCTGCCGGGCACAAAGAAGAAATCGGTGGTTCCGTTGATCCGGTAATGGGCGACGCGCGCGCCGCCTCCCCACACGAACTGGTTGCGGCTCCCAAGCGGCAGACTGTCCTGCAAGTCCACGTCGTAGGTATCGACATAGAAGGAACCGTCCTGCGAATAGGAGTTTCGCGCCGAACGATCATAAAATGTCTGGACCTGAAGCTCGCGCCCAGGTCCCATATCGCGATTCCATCGAAGCACGAGATCGTGACCGGAAATGTCCTCGAGCGCTCCGATCCCTTCATCGTCCCGCCCCTTGAAAATGTCGCCCTGGAGAGTGACCAGGTCACTTGCGGCAGGTGTCCAGTCGAGCCTGAACCCACCGCCAAGGCGGTGCCAGGCATCGTTCGCGGATCCGCCGCTTGCCAGATCGAACGAATCCTCCCGAAGCCACCGAACATAGGCTCGGTAGGTGACATTGGGACCGGCTTTCCCAGCCAGCCGCGCTCCTAAGACCTGCTCGTTGGTCCCACCTTTTGCGTCCACATAGAAACCGGACGAGGAAGCCGCGCTTTTGGTAATGATGTTGATGACGCCGTTGACAGCATTGGCGCCCCACAACGTCGCTCCCGGACCGCTGATGACCTCGATCCGATCGATGTCGTCGGGCAGCAGGTCCGGCATGTCCCAGTAAACGCCGGAAAAGAGGGGCGTGTAGACCGTTCGGCCATCGATCAGCACCAGAAGCTTGTTGGAATAACTCTGCGCGAACGGACGGCCGTCGAGGCCGCGGGCCGTGACGATCCAGTGTGACGGGCTCGACTGGTAGACCTGGAGATTTGGCGCGAGCCTAAGGATCTCGGGAATCGTCAATGCGCCCGAGCGGACGATGTCGTCGTGACTGATGACATAAAGCGAGGCTGGCGCTTCGCTCAGCGGCTCGGCCTGTTTGGAGACGGAAGTGACCTTGATCTGTGCGAGTTGCTCGATCGAGAGATTGGAAAGGTCGGGCTGCTCTTCCGCATTTGCCCGGCCTGCCCAAACCAGGACCAAACCGAGCGCGACCGCGACCCCTTTGCGCATCAATATTCCTACTCGCCGGTGGCCCCCCGCCGGTGTGGCCGTTCATCAATCAAGCATTGGTGCGGGTCAAGTGAAGGGAGCGCCATCACCGCAGAAATGGCATTCGTCTAGCCGCCAGATGCCAGGTGAAGACTTATCGCTTGAGACTTGGGATGCCACACGCCAGAGCCCAGAGGTCAAGAACGAGCGAGAAGGTGCTCCCCCAATGAATGACCGCTCTATCCACGATGTGCTGAGCAAGGTTCCCGCCATCACGCTCGGTTTCTGGATCATCAAGATCCTCGCAACCACGCTCGGCGAGACCGGCGGCGACACGGTGACCATGACCTGGCTTGGAGAAACGACTCCGAACCCCGTGCCCGGTGGCTATCTCATTGGGACTGCAATTTTCGGAATCCTCCTGATCGTCCTCGTGTGGGTTCAGATCCGGGCCCGCAAGTTCAACCCCTGGCTCTATTGGGCGACCATCGTTGCCTCGACGACCTGCGGCACCACGCTCGCGGATTTCGCCGATCGGTCGCTTGGAATCGGTTACCCCGGGGGCTCGATGCTCCTCCTCGCCTGCGTCCTCGTCTCCCTCTTCACATGGTATCGAACGCTCGGGAGCGTCGATGTGAACCGCATTGTCGGTCCGCGGGAAGAGAGTTTCTACTGGATCACGATCACGTTCTCGCAAACGCTCGGCACCGCGCTCGGCGACTGGGCAGCCGATGCAACGAGCGATGGCGGCTGGGGTCTTGGCTATGGCGGCGGAGCGCTCGTGTTCAGCGCCGGACTGGCGCTCCTTGCGTTCCTCTATTTCGCGACGAAGGCGAACCGGGTGACCCTGTTCTGGGCAGCATTCATCCTCACTCGGCCGCTCGGTGCGACGGTCGGCGATTTCCTCGACAAACCGGTGGCAAAAGGGGGCCTCGAATGGAGCCGGCCGCTCGCTTCTGCCGTGATTGCGGTTGTGATCATCGGCCTCATTCTCATCCTCCCGCAGCGGGCTGGACGGCACCCCGGAGAGGCGGAAGCGAGCGCGTGAAATATCCTTTTGTCGGGGCGTTGGCGTTCGTATCTTCCTCGGCCGCTCTGGCAGGGCCGCCCTACCTCACCGACGATCCCGTCCCGACCGACACCGGCCACTGGGAGATTTACGGTTTCACTTCTGGAGAGGGTCACGGCTCGAGCTTGGACGCCGATGCGGGCTTCGATCTCAACTATGGCGCGGTCAAGGACGTGCAGCTGACCTCGACCTTGCCGGTCAGCTTCTCACATGACCCTCTTTCGGGCTGGCGAAGCGGGACCGGCGACGTCGAGGTGGCCGTCAAATGGCGCTTCCTCGATGATGAGAAGAACGGGATTTCGGCAGCGGTCTTTCCGCGCGCGATCCTGCCGACGTCCGGGCTCGAGAACCATGAGCGCACACGCTTGCTCCTGCCCTTGTGGGCTGAGAAGGATCTTGCCGGCGGGACCAGCATCTTCGGCGGCGGCGGCTATGAAATCAATCCGGGCCCCGCCAACCGCAATTTCTGGCAGGCTGGCCTTGCTGTCACTCACGACCTTAGCAAGACGTTTTCATTGGGCGCGGAAATTGCGTGGCAGGGGTCGGACACAATCGGCGGCAGTTCCGAGACGAGCGCCGGCATCGGCTCGATCGTGAAGCTGTCGGATCATTATGCGCTGCTGTTTTCCGGTGGTCCTACGTGGGCAGGAAGCCAGACAAGCTACCATTTCTATGGGGCGTTCGGGTTTTTCTTCTAGGGCGTGCTGACCAGCCGGTAGCCAATACCCGGCTCATTGACGATCAGCTTGGGCCGTGACGGCTCGGCTTCGAGCTTCTGGCGAAGCGAACGGATTGCAACGCGCAGATATTCGGTCTGGCCAACATGGGCCGCCCCCCAGACCGAGCGAAGGAGCATCTGATGCGTGAGAACTCGTCCCGGGTGCTTGGCGAGCTGCGCGAGGAGATCCCATTCCTTGGGGGTGACATGCACGTCATCGCCGCCGCGCCGAACAACGCGCTGAAGAAGGTCGATCGAAACCTCGCCCGAATCGACCACCTGGCGTTCGGTTTCCGACACGAGGCGCTGACGAAGCGATGCTCGAACTCTCGCGAGCAGTTCCTCGGTATCGAATGGCTTTGTCACATAATCGTCGGCGCCAAGATCGAGCGCCGCCACTTTCTGCTCGGTCTGGTCGCGTGCCGAGATCACCAGCACCGCAGCGCGCGGCTCGGCGGAAAGAGCACCGACAAGCTCGAGCCCGTCGCGGTCGGGAAGACCAAGGTCGAGAAGAACGAGGTCGGGCTTGTCGATCGATTTCGAGGCCAGGGCTTCGCGCGCATTGGAAGCCTCGACGATGCTGTACCCTGCACGCGCGAGCGTTGCCTTGAGAAGGGTCCGGATCTGAAGCTCGTCATCGACGACGAGAACCTTTGGCGGTCTAGCCGGCATCCACCGGCTCCGGCGACTTGATAACCAGCGAACTTGGAAAGCGAAGGGTGAAGGACGCGCCGCGGCCAGCGACGCGGTTCGACGCTGTGACCGATGCGCCCATTGCTTCGGCGAACGCCTTGACGATTGCGAGGCCGAGGCCGGTGCCCCCTTTCCGGTCCGATCCTTCAATGCGCATGAAAAGATCGAGCGCGCGTTCCCCGTCCTGGGGAAGCCCGGGTCCGTCATCCTCGACGCTGAGACGCACTCCGCCGCGCGAGAATGTGCCCGAAATCCGGATCACTCCGTCACCGGCATAACGAGCGGCATTGTCGACGAGGTTGATGAGGCAATGGTGAAGAAGCTGCGGATCGGCCTCGACCAGCGGCAGACTTTGCGGAAGGTCGACGGACACTTCGCTTGCCGAAAGGCGGGACCGAAGGTCCCTCAGCGCCGCCGCTACGGCATCGACCAGGTCGACGGGCTCGGTCTTGAGCTTGACGGCGCCGGTCTCGATCCGGGCCATATCGAGCAGGTTCGAAATGTAACGCTCGAGCTTGCCTGCCTCGCTTTCGATGGTCGCGACCAGCGCGGGGTCTTCAGGTTTCGAGCAGCGAAGCTCGGCGGCGGCGGCGATGATCGCAGTGAGCGGTGTCCTAAGATCATGCCCCACGGACGACAGGAGGGCTCCGCGCAGGCGATCGCGCTCCCGAAGCGATGTGACCTCGCGCCGATCGGCATCGGCACGTGCGCGCTCCAGGGCAAGCGCGAGCTGGTCAAGGAGGTTGGAAAGAAGCGGGACCTGATCCTCATTGATGGGAGGAACGCCGTCATCGCGGGCGAGCCCGGCGGCAGCGATTACTGCGCCCGGGGAGCGGATTGCGTGAAACTGCCACTCGGCCGGCTGGATCTGCGACGTTGCGCGCCCCGCCGGCGTTCCGGACTCGAGAGTCAGAGCGGCCGCGGCGATGTCGCTCGGGGTCAATCGATTGCCTTCTGGGACTGCCGCTTCGATGTGCGGCTCGGGAAGCCCACTCACCAAAACGGCGTTGCAATCAAACAGCCCGCTGAGTTCCTTGCACGCGGTCTGCGCCATCTCTTCTTCCGTGCTGCACGAGAGAAGACGCCCAGCGAAGCCGGCGATCGTCGCGTTTCGAGCCGCATGTGCGGCAGCAAGGCGCGCCTGCGTTCGAATTCCGGCAGCGAGCCGGCTCGTCACGAGGGCGACGATCAGAAGAACGACCACCGTCACCACGTCCGTGACATGGTACATTTGCAGGGTATGAATGGGTTCGGCGAAGAAGAAATTGTAGGCTGCAGCAGAGGCTATCCCGCCAATCACGGCGGGGCCCAATCCCCAGAGTGCGGCAGCGGCGAGAACCGCGGGCAGGTAGATCATGTCGACCGGCGCGGTGCCCCACCGAGGCGCAATCCACAGGCCGATCAGAGTCGAAACGGCGACCATCGCGATCGCGCCGGCATAAGCGTGGATCCGCGCGGCGAGGGGAACGTGCAAGCTCATCGACTGCAGGTCAGCCATGACGGATAAATCGGCTCGCGATCGTCCCGCGTCCAGAGCTCTGGGGACGAGACTTACGGGCATGGGCCATTTTCCCCATAGAATCTTTACGTGCCCCCGGCCCACATCCGAGCTGATGCAGGACGTCACGGCTGACAATCTGATCCCGCCGGAGACGGCCGAGGCGACTCATCATGGGCCCAAGGAAGCGCTTCCCAAGCTCATGATCGGAGCGATTGGCGTCGTCTACGGCGACATCGGCACGTCGCCGCTTTACACGATGAAGGAAAGCTTCCTTGGCCCCCATCCGCTGGCCGTAGACCCGCTTCACATCTTCGGCGTCCTAAGTCTCATCTTCTGGACGCTGATGATGATCGTGACGTTCAAATATGTGAGCGTTGCAATGCGCGCCGACAATCGGGGAGAAGGCGGTTCGTTCGCGCTACTGTCGTTGATCGCCCGAAATCTCGAGGACAAGAAGAACTGGACCTCGACCCTCGTGATTCTCGGCGTTCTTGCAACCTGCCTGTTCTACGGCGACGCGATGATCACTCCTGCGATCTCGGTCCTGTCCGCGGTCGAGGGGCTGACGATCGTTCAAGCCCAGCTGCAGCCGCTGGTCGTTCCGATCTCGATCGGGATCCTGGTTGGGCTCTTCCTCGTGCAGTCCCGCGGAACGGCGAAAGTTGGAAACATGTTCGGTCCGATCATGCTCGTCTACTTCGCGGTGCTTGCGGTGCTGGGTGTGATGAATATCGCGAATCACCCGGAAATCGTCGGAATCGTCAATCCCATCTGGGCGGTCAGGTTCTTCGCCTACAATCCAAGGCTCGCTTTCCTCGCTCTTGGCTCAGTGGTGCTGTGCGTCACGGGAGCCGAGGCTCTCTATGCGGACATGGGACATTTTGGGCGCAAAGCGATCAACTTCTCCTGGCTCATTCTTGTCTATCCCTGCCTCATCCTCAACTACATGGGGCAGGGCGCACTCCTGCTCGGTAATGCGCGTGCAGCAATCAATCCCTTCTATCTGCTTGCCCCTGACTGGGCGCGACTTCCGCTCGTCTTTCTCGCAACGATCGCAACGATTATCGCCAGCCAGGCTGTGATCTCGGGTGCCTTCTCGATCACGCACCAGGCGGTCCAGCTCGGCTTTCTTCCGCGGCTGAAGACCGAGCACACGAGCGAGAAGGCACTCGGTCAGATCTACATTCCGGCCGTCAACTGGTCGCTTCTGATTATGGTCATCATCCTCGTCGTCGGCTTCCGGGCCTCGTCGAACCTGGCCTCGGCCTACGGTATCGCAGTCACCGGAACGATGCTGATCACCTCGATCATGCTCGGCGTCCTGATGCTCTATGTGTGGAAGTGGAACCGGTTCCTCGCAGGTACGATGGTCGGCCTCTTCGTACTGGTCGATGGGACATATTTTGCTTCGAACATGACCAAGATCCCCGACGGCGGCTGGTTCCCGCTGCTCATCGCCGCGATCAGCTTCACGATACTGACGACCTGGGCGAGGGGGCGGACGCTCATGCGAGAGCGGCTGCAGCAATCGGCGCTCCCGCTGTCGATTTTCGTCAAGTCGACCGCGGCATCGGTCCACCGGGTGCGCGGAACGTCGGTGTTCCTTTCAACTTCGGCGGAAGTCGTTCCGGCGGCACTGCTTCACAATCTCAAGCACAACCAGGTGCTTCATGAGCGCGTCCTCATCCTCAATGTGAAGGTCGAGGAAGTTCCCCACGTGCCGCCTGACAATCGCGTCGAAATTCACGACGCCGGCCATGGCTTCTATCGGGTCGTCCTTCACTACGGCTTCATGCAGGAAGTCGACATCCCGCGCGACCTCTCGGCGATCAAAACCTGCGGCGAGCCCTTCAACATGATGAGCACGAGCTTCTTCCTGGGGCGACAGAAGCTGATCGCATCGAAAAATCATCCCGGAATGGCGCTTTGGCGCGAGAGACTGTTCGCCTGGATGCTCAAGAGCTCCGAAAGCGCGATGGAGTTTTTCAAGCTTCCGACCAACCGAGTGGTCGAGCTCGGAAGCCAGCTCCAGATCTAGGTTCCAAGAAGGTCGGCTGCGCGCATTGCAAGTTCCGTCCGGTTGTCGACCCCGAGCTTGTCGAAAATGGCGTGCAGATAGACCTTCACCGTCCCTTCGGTGACTCCGAGCTGCGCGGCGATGTCGCGATTTCGAAGGCCCTGGCGGACCAATTCGATGAGCTCGCGCTCGCGCGGAGTGAGCGAGGGCGCACGCGAGGCTCGGTCCTTCGCCTGGCGGGTGCGTTCGGCAATTTCCGGATCCACCCAGCGCTCGCCCTTGCGAACCTGGTCCATGCATTCGAGGAGAAGCCCCGGGTCCGAGGTCTTGAGGACCATGCCTTCGGGCCCGAGCCTGTCGGCGGTGAGAAGCTGGGTGTCGTCCATTCCTGCGGTCAGCAGGATCACGGCCGGGGAGCGCCTCAGAGCTCTAAGCTGGCGCAAAACGTCAAGTCCGCTGCCATCGGGCATGTTTACGTCGAGAAGGAGCATTTGCGGCTTGAGGCGCTGAACCTGTGTCAGCGCGTCCGAGCCGCTTCGCGCGCGACCGACGAGCTCGTAGTCGCTCCCGCGAAGCAGCACATCGAGAGCAGCGGCGATCATTGGATGGTCGTCTGCCAATAGTACGCGCATCATGCTGGTGTCCCCGTTAGCGGCAATGTGATGATGATATTCGTGCAACCCGGCTCCGAGCGCAGCGACAGCGAGCCGTGGGCTCGGTCGACCCGCTCCTTGAGCGACCAGGGCTGGACCGGCGAGCCGCCGTTCATCGGTACAAACCCTGACCCATTATCCTTTACTTCGAGCCGCAGCTGGTCAGCGTCAACGCCGACATCGACTTCGATCTGGCTCGCACCGCCGTGCCTGACGGCGTTTGCGACGGCCTCGCGCAAGAGCTGCTGAAGGTCGAGCTGAAGCCGGATCGGGATTGAGGCGTCATCGTTGCTCGCATCGACACGGCACTCGATCGCCCATTGCTCACCCAGGCGAAGAGCAAGCGATTTCAGCTCCTCCACCGCTTCGGTGAGCTCGAGTTCGCGGTCTCGGCGAAGGGCCGAGACGAAGGCTCGGATTTCGCTCTGCTCCTCGATCAGCAGGCGCTTCAGCTCCTTGAGATCGGCTTCGACCTGCACCCCAGAGCGCGACCCGCGCATCATCGCCTCGACGCGGAAGGCAGCGCCCGCAAGGAACTGGACGACACTGTCGTGGACGTCTCGAGCAAGGGACAAGCGAGTGCGCACAGCAGCGCTCTCCTCCATGGCTCCAAGCAGTGCCACACGGTCGAGGACCGCACCTGCCGCGCGTCCAAGCTCGGTCCCGAGCTCGATGAAATCGACCGACAAATCGGCAACGTCCCACAGGATGATCCAGCCACTTTGCGTACCCGTCCGAACCTCGGCGATGAGGCCTTCCTGCGCCCCGAGCGCCCTCAGGCGCTCGACGTCGAGGAGCGCCGAAGCGGGCATGAAATGATACATTCCGTCGTTTCGTCTGCTGAGCGACCGGTCGCGCTCGAGCGCGAACAGAGCCACGGGCAAATCTTGAAGCATGAGCGAGCGATCGATCCTGACGGCGTCCGCCTTGCCCTCGACGATCCGGAGGCCCGCGGCTCTCTGGTCGTCGTCGGAGCCCAGGAGCAACGCTCCCGAGCGAGCACTGACGGCCTCGATGGCAAGATCGAGAGCCTGCTTCAATGGATCCTCTTCAAAACCGAGCCGGTCGAGCTCGTCCACTCCAAAAAACAGCCGCGCGACCTGCTGGTGAATTCCAAACCAGATGAGAACGGCGGCAAGGATGACGAGATGGGCGCTGCGAATGATGAAGCGCTGCAGTTCGAAGCTATGAGTGCCCGCAACGAGCAGCCCAGCCGTCAGGTAGAGAAGGATGAGCGCGGTGGCTGTAAGACTGGTCTCGCGCCAGCCCCAGCGAAGTGCCGCCGAGAGCAGCGGAAGCATGAAGAAGAGAAAGAACGGGCTGGTATAGCCGTAGGTCGAAAAAACGATTCCGGTAAACAGGCCCATGTCCACGAAATGCGCTGGGATCGAGAGCCGAGCATCGAGCCACCAGTTTCGCCAGGTCAGAGCCGCTACGACGAGCGCGAAGACCATGTAGACGAAGAGAAGCGCATAGGCCTCTCTCACCGATTGGTGCGGCTGGCTCCTATCCAGCCAGATCGAGAGCAGGAAGAGGAGCGACAGCATTGCGCGGCCGAGTGAGATCACTCGCCCACTTTGATATTTGAACATGCCCTGAGGACCGGAAAAGTTCAGCGCTAGCTCCCCCCGAAGCAGATGCGCCGACGAGCTTAAACCGAACCGCGCTCAGGCGAAAGCCGCCGCGCTCTCAGCCGCTTAGCTTGCGAGTCTCTTGGCTCCAAGGCCAAGGACCATCTGGTTTGCACGCTCATATGCGAGCGGCTTGCCGAACAGATAGCCCTGGATCGTGTCGCAGCCGAGGTCACGCATGCGCTCGAAATCTTCTGCGGTTTCAACGCCTTCGGCTGTCACTGACATACGGAAGCTCTTCGCGAGCTGAACGATCGACTGGATGATCGCGACATTTTCGGGACGCGATCCGGCCTCGCGAACGAAACTTCCGTCGATCTTGAGCTTGTGGAAGACCGCCTTGTTCAGATAGCCGATCGACGAATAGCCGGTTCCGAAATCGTCGAGTGCGATTCCGACGCCGAGCGCACGCAGGCGCTTGAGGACATCGAGTGTCGATCCGTTGTCGCCAAGAAAAACTCCCTCGGTGACTTCGAGTTCGATGCGGTTGCCCGCAAGCCGGTACCGCGACAGGCACTCGCTGACGATGTTGGGAAGAGCCGCAAGGATGATCTGCTTGGGGCTGATGTTGAGTGCAACGCTGATCGGCTCGGGCCACGAAGCCGCCGCCCGGCAAGCTTCGTCGATGACCCATTCGCCGATTGCCGGCATGAGGCCTGTTTCCTCGGCGACCGGGATGAACACATTCGGCGGCACAAAGCCGCGCTTGGGATGGTTCCAGCGGATCAACGCTTCGAATCCGATGAGCTTCTGGGTCCTCGCATTGATGAGCGGCTGGTAGACGAGGTGAAACTGCTTGGATGCGATCGCACTTCTGAGGTCCGCCTCGAGGCGAACTCGATCCTCCTGCTCCGACTGAAGTTCCGACGAGAAATAGCGTGCGCAGCCGCGCCCGGCGTCCTTCGCCTGATAGAGGGCAAGATCGGCCTTCAGGATCAGATCGTCGACGGTCGCGCCATCGATCGGACCGAACGCGCAGCCGATGGAGACGCCGATTCGGATCTCGATCTGGTCGATGACATAGGGTTCCTTGATCGCGGCGATGATCCTCTCGGCGAGGCTCTCCACCTTGCGACGGCTCTGGGCGTCCGAGACGACGATTGCGAATTCGTCGCCGCCCATCCGTCCAACATGCCCCTCGCCGCCGACTTCGTCGACCAGGCGCTTGGCAACGGCCCGCAAGACCGCGTCGCCCTTGGGATGGCCGAAAGTGTCGTTGACCGGTTTGAACCCGTCGAGGTCGAGAAACATGATCGCGCAGGGCACGTTCCCGGTCGTCGCAGCGCGGAGCGCCTCGCCCAGAAGCTGCCGGACTCTGCCTCGGTTCGGGAGACCAGAAAGAACGTCTACGTTGGCAAGATGGGTGAGCCGCTCCTGGGTCTGGCGGATTTCCGTGATGTCTGAGCCCACTCCGCGAAAACCCTCGAAGCGACCCGCAGTGTCAACGATCGGGTCGCCCGCGATCGAGATCCAGCGCGTCCCTCGGGACGTCTTGAGTTCCATTTCAAGCGAATTGAAGGGCTTTTTCTCAAGGAGCACTCGGCCAAGCTCCGCGTGGCCTCCAAGAAGGGCTGGAAGCGAATGTCCAAGAAGCTGAGCGGCCGGAGTTCCCAGAAGCGCGCTCATCCGCGAGCTGATGTAGCTGACCCGGTTGTCGGAATCGACCTGCCACAGCCAGCCGACTCCGCGCTGCTCATATTCCTGAAGCAGGAGGCTCGCGCTTTCGCTCTGGCTGCCGACGTCTGCGTTGGTCTTGAGCTGATGGAACGCCCAGCGAGCCACGGTCAGAACACCGAAGATCGAAACACCGAGTGTGAAGATGATCGAGAGCATGTGCTGGAAGGGCACCGTGTGGCGGCCTATCAGCAGTGCGCCGGCGACACCGGCAGTGAACATGATCATCCATGCGTTGGCGCAAGGCGGAATCACGACCAGGCCAAGGGCTCCGATCCCAAGGCCCGCCATGATCGAAGCGGCGATGATCTGGGTCGACGGATCGAGCGAAGGGAAGAGATAGAGGGGCAGGCTCAGCCACACGAACGCTCGGGCGGAAACCTCGCCGACCATGGTCCACATCGGCACTCGGCGACCCGAACGTCCAACGCAGGTCACCGATTGAATTCGAGCGAATTGCATTGCGCTAAGATTGACCGCTCCGACGGCCGCGATCCAGGGAAGGACCCACGCCGGGGAGACCGAACCCCACAGGTTTGCAGCCATCATCAGCGCGGCGACGATATTGGCCGCAGCGAAGAAAGGTGCGAGGTGCGCACGCGAAATCAGCTGCACATCCCTAAGGGGCGACGATTCGAGATCGGCCTCGCGCGCGGCGAGGCCGGCCGATTCCCCGCCAGGAAGTCGAGCTGAAATCAATCGCTTATACCGATCTGGAGCTTCGTACATCCGCCCGCCGTTCCACGTGAGTGCGACGGATTAGACAAAGAGAGTTGAAGCCCGGTTAAGCCCATTTGGTATTTCGGCTCCCCGACTGAACCCTTTTTGTTAGCGAAGATCAGTCCTCGCCTTCCACCACGGCACGCCTCGCAATGCCGTCGCACCCCCTCTATATGCGACATGATGGCGACCGAGAGCGCGACCCTCGACCGGCGGGCGACAGAGCCGCGGCGCGTGTCCGACAGCCCAAGAATCCAGTCGCCGGCAGATCCTATTGTTCGCGGCATGGGCCTCAACCGCCCGTTCTTCGAAGACAAGAACCGGGCTTTTTGGATTCTTCAGTCGATCGGCTGGGGCGGCTATTTCTTTTTGAGAACGCTGTCGGGCTTCGCCAACAATCTTGGCTGGATGCTCCTCGTCCACACGCTTCTTTTGACCGCGACCGGTTATTCGCTGACCCTTCTGATGGGATCCCTGTTCCGACGGCTGATCAAGATGAAGCCGATCTGGACTCTGGTCCTCTCCTTTGCCGCGGTAATCCTCTCGTCGGTGACATTCTCGATTATCGAGACTTGGAGCGTCGCCACCTTTCTCAAGCCCGAGTTCAAACCCGAGGGACTTGCCTACCTAGGAGCGCTCCCGCTCAACTTCGCTTTGGTCGCGGCCTGGACGGCGCTCTATTACGGAATCAACTATTTTCTTCTTCTGGAGGACCAGATCCGGTTGCGCGAGCGGCTAGAGAGCCAGGCGTCGAGCGCGCAGCTCGCGATGCTTCGCTATCAGCTCAATCCGCATTTTCTGTTCAATACGTTGAACTCAATCTCGACGCTCGTCCTCCTCAAGCAAACCGAGCGAGCGAACGCGATGCTTGCGCGCCTCTCGTCCTTTCTTCGATATACGCTGGCGAACGAGCCGACGGCGAAGGTGACGCTCGCCCAGGAGGTCGAGACCTTGAAGCTCTACCTCGAAATCGAGAAGATGCGGTTCGAAGACCGGCTTCGGCCCCATTTCAGGATCGAACCGGAGACGATCGGGGCAAGGCTTCCCTCGCTCCTTCTCCAGCCGCTCATCGAGAATGCGATCAAATATGCTGTGACTCCATCCGAAAACGGAGCCGATATCTGGATCAGAGCGGCGCGGGAGGGGCAAGCGGTGAGGATCGAAGTTGCCGACAATGGCAACGGGGACGGCGCCGAACTTGCCGCCAGTCCATCGACGGGCGTCGGACTGGCGAACATTAAGGACCGGCTGTCGCAGGCCTATGGCGCTTCGCACCGGTTCCAGACGAGACAGAACGAGGAGGGGGGGTTTAGCGTTATCCTCGATATTCCCCTAGAGACCGGAGAGACCATCTGATGACAATCCGGACCATATTGGTCGACGACGAACCGCTAGCGACACAGGGTCTGCAGCTGAGGCTGCAGGCGCACGAGGACGTCGAGGTCGTCGCCACGGCGGCAAATGGCCGCGAAGCAATCCGCCAAATCAAGACCCACAAGCCCGACCTTGTCTTCCTCGACATTCAGATGCCGGGGTTCGACGGATTCTCGGTGATCCAGGGTCTCATGGACGTCGAACTTCCACTGTTCGTTTTCGTGACCGCCTACGGCGATCATGCGCTCCGGGCGTTCGACGCTCAGGCGGTGGACTATTTGATGAAGCCGGTCGACGAGGACCGGCTTGCGGCGACGATGGACCGGGTTCGCCAGCGCCTCGCCGAGAAAAGGAGCGCTGAAGAGGCTGGTCGGCTCAAGGAAGCTCTTGCCGAGCATGCGCCGGAAGCCGCCGAGGAGCTGGCCGAAAGCGTCAGCGACACGCCGGCTGCCAACCGCTACGAGAAGATGATCAACATCAAGGACCAGGGGCAGATTTTCCGGGTCGATGTGGACACCATCGAGCGGATCGATGCGGCTGGCGACTATATGTGCATCCAGACGGGCGACAACACTCTCATCCTTCGTGAGACCATGAAGGATCTGGAAAAAAGGCTCGACCCGAGGCGGTTCCAGCGAGTCCATCGTTCGACGATCGTCAACCTCGATCTCGTTCGGCAAGTGAAGCCGCATACGAACGGCGAATGCTTTCTCGTTCTCGATTCCGGAGCTCAGGTGAAGGTTTCGCGTTCCTACCGCGATGTCGTCGCAAGATTTGTCCACTGATACTCGTCCGAGCGCGCTGGCTCCGGCGCTTTCCGGGCGCCGGATACTGGTCGTCGAGGATTCGCCGGTTGTCGCCCCGTTTACGGTCGACATCCTTGCCGACCTCGGCTTCGAGGTCGTCGGGCCGGCTCCCAACATGGCCGCTGCACGGGAAATCATTGAAGAGGGACAGTTCGACGCGGCTCTGATGGACGTCCACATTCGCGGCGAGCGGGTATTTCCCTTGTGCGAAATGCTCCAGGTCCGGAAGATCCCGTTCGTCTTCACGAGCGGTTATGCCGATTGGCACATGCCGGATAAGTGGAACGACCGTCCGCGGATCCAGAAACCCTATACCGTCGGCCAGGTCGAAGAGGCGCTAAGAGAGCTCCTGGGCACGTCTTGAATGAAGTCGCTCGGAGCCCCTCGCTTCGTTCAGGAAGCCAGCGGCAGCCGAACCGTCACGCTCGTCCCGACGCCAAGCGTGCTCCGGATCTCAAGCGAACCTTTGTGGCGCTCGACGATGTGCTTGACGATCGCCAGGCCAAGGCCCGTGCCCCCGGATTCGCGGCTCCGGGCTGCATCCACCCGGTAGAAGCGCTCGGTGACTCGCGGAAGATGCTCGCGGGGGATTCCGGGACCATGGTCGGTGACCGTTGCGATTGCCCAGCGTCCGTCGCGCTTCGCCGAAATCTCGACGGCGGAATCGAGCTTGTCGCATCCATAGCGAAGGGCGTTGCTGATGAGGTTGTCGAACAGCTGAACGAGCTGGGCCCGGTCGCCCTGAACAGGAGGGATTTCGAGCGAAGCTTCGATTTCGATCCGGGATTGACCGGAAGCTCGGGTTCCCGCCGCGTTGGCGATGCTGGTCTGGATGACCTCACCGATCCTCACTCGGTCCGCCGGAGCGAGGAAGCGGTCCGCCTGGATTCTCGACAGGCTCATCAGGTCTTCGATGATGCGCAGCATTCGTCGCGATTCGTCGCGAATGATCCGCCCGAAGTTCGACCGGGTCTCCGCCGGCAGGTCGTCTTCCTCGGCAAGCGTCTCAGCATAGCCGCCGATGGTCGAGAGCGGAGTTCGAAGCTCGTGACTTGCGTTGGCGACAAAGTCGACACGCATGTTCTCTGCAGCGACGAGGTCCGCCGTGTCGAACATCCTGACGAGCACAATATCCTTGTCGAGACCTCGGATCGAAAGGCGCCAGGGGCGACCGGGTTCCGCGATCCCAGTGACCTCGAGATCGCCGCCGCGATTGCCAAGGATCTGCTCGAGCGCCTGGGGATGGCGGATCGCAAGACGGATGTCGCGCCCCTCCACCCGATTGCCGAGCAATGATCTTGCCGGCGCATTGGCAAGCGCGACCGTCCCCTGTTCGACGACGAGCGCGGGCTCGTCGAGGGCGTCAATCAGTGCGCGAACGCCTGGGCCATAGTCCCGCATCAGCGCATCAATAGCGGATTGATCCATTACGATTCCATCCGCCGGAATTGGAGCCCCCTCGCCGAAGCGAGGGGGCCGCCTTTCGAGTCGAAGGGGAGAGAGATCGAAAGGCTTTAGAAGGCGAGCTGGCCGAACACTCCGAACTCGTCATAGTCGCCGTAATCTAGGCCACCGATGTTTCCGTTCGACGTGTTGAGGAAGCCATTGTTCGTTCGCTCATGCTTGTAGACAAGAGCAAGGTCGAGCGGCTGGATCGGCTTGTAGTCGAGACCGACGTTGAAATAATGGTCCTTGAGATCGGGATTCTGTGTCTTGCTCGGCTTGACCCAATCGTAGCGGCCGAACACCGCGATCTTCGGCGTGAAGGCAAATGAGCCGAATGCCGACCAGCCATCGGCCTTGTCGGTCGCGAGAGTCGTGATGTTGTTCCAATTCCTGGCCGCGAAATATTCGACGCCAGCGCGGATTCGCTTGTCCGTGTAAGCGGCGACCGCGTCGATCCGGCTTGCCGTGTGCGGGGTTGCCGAATCGGGGAGGTTCGCGGCGCTCTTGCTGAGCTTGCCGGTGTAACCGCCAACTGCAAGTGTGATGGGCTTAATTGGGTTGACGCTGATCCGGCCCTCAAGGTCGATCGTGTCGGAGCTTCTCGACAGTGTCTTGTAGCCCGCGCCGTCGATCGCCGACACCTGGTAGGTGACCAGACCGTTGCCAAACGCGCCAAGAACATGGACACCCCAATCGGACGAGGTTCCGAATTTCGTCCGGTCGATGAGCGTGTTCTCAACGAAGCGATAGCCGTAGAGACCTTCGACGAAGGGGACCCACGGCAAGTCGGCCGCACCGACGCGAACCGTGAATGCAGGATTGAGCTTGGCCTGCAGATAGGCCTTCTTCACGTAGACGAGGACGTCCTTGGTCGTCCCGTTCGCATTGTAGCGGAAGTCGGTCGTGAGGTTGGCCGAGAAGACATCATTAAACTTGTGATCGATGCCGATGTAAAAGCGCTTGAGCTCGGTCTCCGTGCCGTTCTGCGCGTTGTCGGTCTTCACGCCGGCAAGATCGGTTGACGTCTGGTGAATGTCGCTGACGTTGAGGAAAGCCTTGCCACTGATCGTGGTGCTTCCCCACCAGCCCGGCGCCGGCGGTTTGGGCGGCGGCGGAGGCAGCGGGACCGGACGCGCCGCGAGCTGGGCAACCTGGACCTGAGCGGCCTGAGACTGACTGAGCGCGCTGGTCGCCTGCGCCTGGGCCGACTGGGCGGCTTGCGCGGCCTGCGACTGTGCAGCTTCCTGAGCGTCGACCCGAGCGGTCAGCGCTTCGACTTCAGACTTCAGCTCCCGGATTTCCGAATCGCGGGCATCGACGGCGTGCTTGCGCGCGGCCGTGTGCTTGCGCGCTGCCGTATGCTTCTTGGGCTTGGCCGTCGCCGGCGCGGAGGCCGTCAGAACGATAGCGCCAAGGGCGGCTCCGGCGGCGAGCCGATGATAAACCTTCATGTACGTAGCCCCTTCTTGTTGTTCGCCCCCCCTTGGAGCGCTTTCGAAAGGCGAGTCCGCAAACTCGAGGCTGGGCTAGCCGGGTAAGCGGATGGTTCTGTGACTTACGATAGACAGATTTATGACAGTCGTTTCAGGAGCGATTCAAATGGCCGGGATCTGTGGTTTTTCTGCATCAGTTCAGCTGCCACCCCGGCACCGGTTGTAACAGGACGGCAACATTCTGGTCATTTTCGAGTCACCCCCCGGGCGTAGCCGAAAGACGGAGGCGGCGGCGCAGTGCCGCGGCCCGTTTTCCACCCTCGGGGGGTATCTTCAAATGAGTATGTTTACCCGTTCAATCGTCTTTTTGGCGGCGTCGACGAGCCTGGCACTTGCCGCCAGCGCCGATGCCACCATTACTGGCGCTGGTTCGACCTTCGTCTATCCGGTGCTCTCGAAATGGGCGTCCGACTTCAAGAAAGCGGGCGGCGACGAGATCAATTACCAGTCGATCGGATCGGGCGGCGGAATCGCCCAGATCAAGGCTGGAACGGTCGACTTTGGAGCGACCGACAAGCCGCTTTCGGCCGAAGAGCTGCAGTCCGCCGGCCTTGCCCAATTCCCTGTCGTCATTGGCGGCATTGTCCCGGTGATCAACATCCCGGGCTCGCATCCCGGACAGGTGAAGATGAGCGGCCCCCTTCTTGCCGCAATCTATGCCGGCGAGATCAAGAATTGGAACGACCCGAGGATTGCGAAACTCAATCCCGGCCTCCACTTCCCGGCCAAGGAAATCACGCCGGTGCACCGTTCGGACGGCTCGGGCACGACCTTCAACTTCACCCATTATCTCGGCCAGGTCAGCCCGGACTGGAAGTCGAAGTTCGGTGAGGGAACGACAGTGTCGTGGAACGGCGGAATTGGCGGAAAGGGCAACGAAGGCGTTGCCGGCTACGTCAACCAGATCCCCTATTCGATCGGCTATGTCGAATATGCCTACGTGCTTCAGAACCACATGGTCTTCACGCTGATGCAGAACTCGGCCGGCAAGTTTGTCGCTCCCAACGCGAGGACGTTCGCCGCAGCCGCAGCGACCGCCGACTGGGCTCACTCCAAGGACTTCTATCTGGTGATGACCAATGCGCCCGGTGTGGGCTCCTACCCGATCGCCGCGACGACCTTCGTTCTCATGTACAAGCAGCCCAAGAACGCCGGGACGAGCGCATCGGCCCGCAAATTCTTCAACTGGGCGCTGACCAAGGGCCAGCCGCAGGCGACGAGCCTCGATTATGTTCCGCTTCCGCCGCCGCTGGTTAAGCGAATTCAGGGCTACGTCGGCTCGACCATCAAATAGCAGGAACGGCGTTTTCAAAAGGAACGGCCTGCCCTCGTCGGGCGGGCCGTTTTCTTTTTTAGACCTCGCTATCCAGCGAATAGCCGGCCGATCGGACCGTCCGGATCAGGTCCGGGCGCTCGCCCGAATTCAGCGCCTGTCGAAGGCGGCGCACATGAACGTCGACCGTGCGCGTATCGATGTCCGGATCGTGCGACCAGACTGCATCGAGCAGGCGCTCGCGCGAAAAGACCCGGCCCGGATGCTCGAGAAAATGTTTCAGCAGGCGAAACTCGGTCGGTCCCAAGGGCACCGGCTTACCGCCGCGCCTGACGCGGTGCCCTGCGACATCCATCTCGACGTCGGCATAAGCGAGTTGCTCTCCGGCGAGAGCCGGGCGGACTCGGCGCAAGACAGCGCCTACCCGGGCGACGAGCTCGCGCGGGCTGAACGGCTTGGTGACATAATCGTCGGCGCCCGTCTCGAGCCCTCGAATCCGGTCGCTCTCCTCGCCGCGCGCAGTCAGCATCATGATCGGAACATTGGCAGTCGTTGCCCGGCGCCGAAGCCGGCGGCACACTTCGATCCCGCTGATTCCCTCGATCATCCAGTCGAGGAGAATCACGTCCGGTCTCACCTCGTCGGTGAGGATGAGTGCTTCCTCGCCGTCGCCGGTCCGAGTGACGTCATAGCCGGCGCGCTCGAAATGGAAGGCAACGAGATCTGCCAGGGCCCGGTCATCTTCGACCAGCAAAAGGCGCTTCGCCCCCATCCCTCTAATCCCCCGATTTCCCAGGCCGGTCCGTCATGTGCTCGCCGGTCGCTGCATAATAGACCATCTCGGCAATGTTGGTCGCATGGTCTCCGACCCGCTCCAAGTTCTTGGCAACGAACAGGAGATGGGCGGAGGGGCCGATGTTCTGGGGGTTTTCCATCATGTGGGTGAGCAGGGTCCTGAAGATGGAATCGTAAAAATCGTCGACCGCGGAGTCGCGCTCGCACACCCGCACCGCGGCATCGGCATCGCGCTCGACAAAGGCGTCGAGCACGTCGTGGACCATTTCAGTCGCGATTCGCGCCATTTCTGGAAGAACCGACAAGGGTTCGATCTTTCCGACATTCTCGAGCAAGGGAACCCGCTTCGCGATATTCTTCGCATAATCGCCGATGCGCTCGACGACGCTCGAGATCTTGAGCGCCGCGACGACATCGCGAAGATCGCTAGCCATCGGCGCCCGAAGGGCGATGAGCTGAACCGCCTGGCGCTCGGTTTCCTCTTCAAGGACATCAAGCTTCTTGTCGTTCTGGACGACCTTCAGCGCGCCTTCGATGTCGCGCTGAACCAGGCAGCGCATGGATTCGCCTATCGAGTGCTCGGCCAATCCGCCCATCTGGCTGATCAAGGCGCGAATGCGCTCGAGATCCTCGTCGAAGGCTTTGATCGTATGTTCTCGAGCTTGCTGCATGTCCGTCTCCGATCAGCCGAAGCGGCCGGTGATGTAGTCCTTGGTCCGCTGCTCGTGCGGATTGGTGAAGATATCGCTGGTCTTCCCCAGTTCAACGAGCTCGCCCAAGTGAAAGAATGCCGTCCGCTGCGAGACCCGAGCAGCTTGCTGCATGTTGTGCGTAACGATGACGATCGTGAACTCCTCGCGAAGCTCATGGATCAGCTCCTCGACCTTCGCGGTCGAGATTGGGTCGAGAGCCGAGGTTGCTTCGTCGAGGAGGAGGATCTCCGGACGAACCGCAATGGTTCGGGCGATGCAAAGCCGCTGCTGCTGGCCACCCGAGAGGCCCAGCGCGCTCTGATTGAGCTTGTCCTTCACCTCGTCCCACAGCGCTGCCTGCCGAAGCGCAGCCTCGATCCGGTCGTTCGTCTCGGACTTCGAGAGCCGTTCGTAATAAGACAAGGCGAACCCGACGTTGGCCCGGATCGACGAGGGAAATGGAGTCGGCTTCTGGAACACCATTCCGACCAGTCGCCTCAGGTCAGAAAGGGGATATTTGCGATCGAGGACATTGCGCTGGTCGATCACGATCTCGCCCGTCGCATATTGCTCGGGATAGAGTTCGTAGATGCGGTTGATCGTCCTCAGCAGGGTCGATTTGCCGCAGCCCGACGGACCGATGATCGCCGTCACGCACTTGGTCGGCACGGACATGTTGACCGATTTGAGCGCGTGGCCGTTGCCGTAATAGAAATCGAGATTGCGGATCTCGACTGCGCCCGGCCCATTTGTGCTGGCCGCCGCGACGCTTGCCGATGCCCCTGGCGTGATCCTGAGTGCGGTAGCGGTATCGTTCATCGTGGTTTGCCTTTCCGGGCGATGAGCCGGACGAGGATGTTGAGGACGAGTACGAACGCGGTGAGGACGAACGCACCCGCCCATGCCAGCGAATGCCACTCGTCATAGGGGCTCATTGCATATTGCCAGATCACCACCGGCAGATTGGCGAGCGGTGCATTGAGGTCTGCGCTCCAGAACTGGTTGTTGAGCGCTGTGAAGAGTAGCGGCGCAGTTTCGCCGGCGATGCGAGCAACGCCAAGCAATATCCCCGTCAGGATGGCGCTCATCGCCGCCTTGTAGAGGATCAGCCGGGTGACACGCCAACGCGGAAGCCCCAGCGCGAAACCCGCCTCCCGCATCGTGTCGGGAATGAGAAGAAGCGATTCCTGTGTCGTTCGGACCACGATCGGGACCATGATGATTGCGAGCGACAAGGCGCCAGCATAGCCCGAGAAATGGCCGGCGCTCTTGACCACGATCGTATAGACAAAAAGACCGATCACAATCGATGGAGCGCTCAGCAGGATATCGTTGATGAAGCTCGCCGCCGCGGCAACGCGCGTGTGCCGCCCATGTTCGGCGAGATAGGTTCCAGCCGCCACTCCGATCGGAGTTCCGATAAGGACTCCAAGTACGATCATGACGGCGCTTCCATAGAAAGCGTTCAAGAGGCCGCCGCTCGCTCCTGGAGGCGGGGTCATTTCGGTAAACAGGGTCGGGCTTAGTGCAGCCGCGCCCTGGCGAAGTGTCATCCACAAGATCCAGAACAGCCACAGGAGACCGAAGAGGGTGGCGAATGTCGCGAAGGCGAATGCCACGACATCGGCGACCCGGCGGCGGGCGGGAATGGCCATCAGTGAGTCCTTCCCATCTGCTTGTTGATGCGCAGCAAGAGGAGCTTGGCGATGGTCAGGACGATGAGAGTGACGATGAACAGCAGGAAGCCAAGCGCAATCAGCGACGAACGATAGAGGTCGGTGTCGGCTTCGGTGAATTCGTTTGCGATCGCGGCCGCGATCGAATTGCTCGGCATCAGGAGCGACGGCGAAAGGGCGTGCGCGTTGCCCAGCACGAACGTGACCGCCATCGTTTCACCAAGCGCCCGTCCGAGACCGAGGAAGATCGCTCCGATGACCGCCGAGCGGGTATAAGGGAGGGTAACGCTCCTCAGAACCTCCCACCGGGTCGATCCGAGCGCAACGGCCGATTCGCGAAGCGGCGGAGGGACGGCGCTGAACACTTCTCGCGCGACTGACGCAATGAACGGGATGACCATGATTCCAAGGACGATCCCGGCGGTCAGCATTCCGATTCCGATCGGCGGCCCGCTGAACAGCGGGCCGATGATCGCTTTGTTGCCGAGATGGTCGCTGAGCCAGGGCTCGACGTGCGCCGCCATGAACGGAGCGAAGACAAACAGGCCCCACATTCCATAGATGATGCTCGGGATCGCAGCGAGGAGTTCGATCGCGATTGCGATCGGGGAGCGAGTCCATCGCGGCGCGATGTCCGTGAGGAACAAGGCGATCCCGATACTGACCGGAACTGCGATGACGAGCGCGATCGCCGAAGTGACAAGCGTTCCATAAATCGGAACCAGGGCGCCGAAATGACCGCCGACCGCGTCCCAGTCGGGGCTGGTGACGAACCGCCAGCCGAAGGTTTCAAAGGCAAGTCGGCCGCCCCAGGCCATCGACAGGGCGATGGCACCAAGCAGGATCAGCACGAACCAGGCGGCGCCGGCAGTGATCAGGTGGAATACATGGTCAGCGCCGGCGCCGCTTTTCGCGTCCGGAATTGCGTCTGGTTCGATGGTAGCGGCCGAAGCGTTCACTTCACATTCTGCGAAATGTAGCTCTCGATCTGCTTCACCAGATCGTCTGGCAGCGGAACGTAGTCGAGCTTACTGGCCTCGGCCTGACCCTTCTCGAGCGAATATTTGAAGAAGGCGACCACGGCGTTGGACTTGGCCTTGTCCTTCGGCTGCTTGGGAAGAAGGATGAAGGTGCTGGCGGCGATCGGATAGGCCTGCGGCCCAGGCGCGTTGGTCATTACCAAATTGAAGTCCTGGGCGTTCCTCCAGTCGGCAGTTGCCGCCGCCGCGGCGAACGTATCGGCGCTCGGCGCGACGAATTGTCCGGCGGCATTCTGGAGCAGCGCATAGGCCATGTGGTTCTGCATGACGTAGGCATATTCGACATAGCCGAGCGAGTTGGGGAGCTGCTTCACATAGCCCGCAACCCCTTCGTTGCCCTTGCCGCCGATGCCGCCCGCCCAGTCGACCGTCTTGCCCTCGCCGGGGCCGGCCTTCCAAGCCGGACTGACCTGCCCAAGATAATGGGTAAAATTGAAGGTCGTTCCGGAGCCATCCGAGCGGTGGACCGTCGAGATCGCTGAACTCGGAAGGTTCACGCCCGGATTGATCTTCACGATCGCCGGGTCGTTCCAATTCTTGATCTTGCCTTGATAAATGTCGGCAAGGATCGGTCCGGTGAGCTTGAGCTTTCCAGCGTCGATCCCGGCGATGTTCACCACCGGAACGATGCCCCCGACAACCACGGGGAACTGAGCGAGGTTGTTCTTTGCCAGCTCATCCGGTTTGAGCGGTTGATCGGTTGCTCCGAAATCCACCGTCCCTGCCTCGACCTGTGAAATTCCTCCGCCAGAGCCGATCGACTGATAATTGATGCTGGATCCCGACTGCTTTTGGTAATCGGCCGCCCAGGCGGAAAGGACCGGATAGACGAAGGTCGAGCCAGCGCCCGTGATCTGAGCGCCCGATGCGGCTCCGCCGCCGGCATTTCCGGCCTGGTTATGGCAGGCTACGAGGAGTGCCACTGCAGGCAGAGCGAGAAGCAACTTGTTCATGAGGATCGGACTCCTGTTTTTTCCGGATCGAACTCTGGGCTGCCGTAGCGATGGTTCCGCGAAGCCTCTGTGACCGTGATGTTGCACTTTTATGACAGCAACTGCGGACGTTGCGCCGGAACGGGGCCGGGAGTAGGCGGACGCCCGCCATGGCGAGCAAGTTCGAGACGTTTGCAGCGCTTCACGTTCCCGGCGATCCCGTCGTCCTCTACAATGTCTGGGATGTCGGAAGCGCGCAGGCGGTAGCAGCCGCCGGAGCGAAGGCGATCGCGACCGGAAGCCATCCTGTGGCCGATGCGAACGGCTGGCCGGACGGCCAGCGGGTCCCGATTGATTTCGCACTGGCAAATGCAAGGCGGATCGTCGGGGGAGTCGACTTGCCGGTCACGATTGATTTCGAAGGCGCTTATTCGGTCGATCCGGAAGAAGGCGCGGCCAACGCCGTCAAGCTCAAGGACAGCGGAGCGGTCGGCTGCAATTTCGAGGATCAGGTGGTCGGCGGCGAGGGACTGCACGCAATCGGCCTGCAGGTGAAGCGGATCGCAGCCATTCGAAAGGCCGTGGGCGACGACTTCTACATCAATGCGCGAACGGACCTTTTCCTCAAGACCCAGACCTACGATGAACCCCTGGTCGACGAGGTCGTGGAGCGCGGCAAGGCCTTTGCGGATGCCGGCGCGAGCGGCTTCTTCGTTCCGAGACTCTCGGACCCGAGGCAGATCGTTCGAGTGGTCGAGCGCGTCCCCCTGCCGCTCAACCTGATCGCTTTTCCAGGCTCCCCTCCGAAGAGCGAATGGTCAAACGCGGGAGTAGCGCGGATCAGTCATGGCCCGTTCCCGCACCGCGAACTCATGGCGAAGCTCACCGAGATGGCGCGTTCGAGCATGTCCTGAGCAAGCCGTCCCCTAAGATTGCTGTGCTGAGGGCTAAGCTCGTTTCAGACGCCACCATTTCGACTGGGGGCCGGACTTAAGGACCGTCTTTCGGAACAGCATCGCTCCGAAATGGATAATCAGCGCGACCCATAGGCCCTGCCAAAGGATGGCGACGAGCTGGGGCCACCATTGCGGATCCTCAGCTGCCCGGGCGATCATCGCCATTGGCGAGGACAAGGGGAAAATCGCGGCTGCAAGAGCGGTCGGCGAATCCGGCGAACCGATCGCTGTTGAGGCGAAGCCGAAAATCAGCATCTGGGTAAAGGTCACGGGCAATGACATGGTCTGCACCTCTCGGACGGTCGAAGCCTGAGCTCCGATGGTCAGGAAGGCCGCACCCAAAAGAAGATAGTTCATCGCGAAATAGATGATCCCAAGGGCGAGGAACCCGGGCCAGCCAATGGCCGGTGCCGGCAAGGTCGCAACTCCCCCATGTTTCATGATCTGAATGAGAACAGCACCCGCGCTGATCCAAACGACAATGCCGGTGATCGATGCAGCAAGCATTGCAAACAGCTTGCCGACGAACATCGCATCGATCCGGATCGCGGCTGCGATCACCTCGATGATCTTGTTCGATTTCTCTTCGATAACTTGAGACAGCAACATGCCCGCAAGAAGGATCGTGAAAAAGAACAGGAGCATCTGGCCGATCTGCGCGGTCAGTGCCCGGTCTCTCACTTCCGACCCGGACGAGCTTTCGACGTTCGTCACGGGAAGGAGTGCTGGAGTAGCCTCGCCTGGCGACCTCGCATTCGCAATCACGAGTCGCAGCTGGCCAAGCGTCCCCGGGTCGTCAGCGACCGAACCGGTCAGCCGCGGATGATCGATGCCGCCGGTCAGGACCGCCCGAATGGGAGGATTGCGGCTTGAAAGAAGACGCGCCTTCTGAAGGGCGAGGTTCGGCTCGGCCGGGTAATGGACGAGGCTGACCATGGTATCCTCGCCAAGCGCCTGTGCAAGCTCGGAGCGCGCGCTCGACAGTCGATCGAAGTCCTTGTCGCTCGATACAACGGCAACCACCGGCCGGGCGGCCTGGGTTGCGACGCGCGCTCCGATGCTTCCAAAGACGCCCCCCATGAGAAGCGGGAAAAGCGGCGCCAGAAGAAAGAAGATGAAGGTCTTGGAAAGCACCGTCGCGCCGAAATCGCGCCGGGCGATAACGAAGGCCGAGCGGATGAAACGCATCATTGCACCTTCTCCCGGCCCATTGCCTCGGCCGCCGAAGGGCCCGCTATCGCGACGAAGGCGTCGTGAAGTCCGGGGCGCTCGATTGCCAGCGTCTCGATTCCAGCACCTCCGTCGATCAGGACCTTAAGGAGCGGCTCGGGACCGGATTCTGGAAGCTCGAAGACCCATTCCTCGCCGTCGCGCCGAGCGTCAGCGGGGATCGCCGAACGCCAGGGCCCCTCGGCGGCTCGAGTTCGCAGGCGCACGATCGGACGAAGCTTTGCGCGCGCCTCGTCGACGCGACCGTCGAAGGCGACGCGCCCCTTGGCGATGATCGCGACGCGCTCGCAAAGCCGCTCGGCATGGGCGATCACGTGGGTCGAGAAAATGACCGTCGCTCCGGCGCGGGTCTCGCGGCGGATCAACTCCTCGAGCCTGCCCTGGTTGATCGCGTCGAGCCCGGCGAAGGGCTCGTCGAGAACGATCAGGCGCGGTCGGTGCACGATCGTTCCCAAAAGCTGAACCGTCTGGGCCATGCCTTTGGACAGCGAACGGATCGGCTTCTTGGCCCAGTCGCCAAGATTGTGCTCTTCGAGCAGCTCATCGGCGCGTCGCCGACCCTCCGATAACGGAAGCCCTCGAAGCGAGCCCATGAAGGCGATCGCGTCGCGCGCGTACATCGAGGGATAGAGGCCGCGCTCCTCGGGCAGATAGCCAACCTCGGGCGCAACCTCGAGCGGGCGTTCCTGGCCAAGCACTCGCCGCGTTCCGCTCGATGGATCGATGATCCCGATGAGCATTCTCAGGATCGTCGTCTTGCCTGCGCCGTTTGGACCGAGCAGCCCGTAGATCGAACCCTTTGGGACCGCGAGCGTCACCCCATCGACGGCCCGCGTCTCGCCGAAATCCTTGACCAGCTCGGTGGCTTCAACTGCAGGCGCGAACGGAGCGGCGGATTGCGAGACCTGCTGGAGCACTGAAATTCCTACGAAAATTGCGGATGCCGGTGTAGAGACACGTGCCGTGCATAAGGGCCAAAGCCTTCATGAAGCAATAAGAAGCAAGGCCCTTGAGCTCGGCTTTGCAGTCTGCGGGTTCGCGCGCGCGGACGGCGCGGATAAAGCGGGGCTCGAGCTCAGCCGCTGGCTCGAAGCTGGACATCACGGCACGATGGGCTGGATGGAGGCGCGGGCACACCACCGTGTCTCGCCGCTCGCTTTGTGGCCCGATGCGAGGTCGGCGATCGCCCTTGGAATGAGCTATGCGCCCGCAGTCGATCCGTTGACCCTGGGCAAGCGCGGCGAGCTCGGACGAATTTCGGTCTACGCGCAGGGTGGCGACTACCACAAGACGGTCAAGAAGGCGCTGAAAGCGCTCGCTCGCTGGCTCACCGAAGAGGCCGGGGGCGAGCTCAAGGTGTTCGTCGACACTGCGCCGGTAATGGAGAAGCCTCTGGCCCAGGCGGCCGGAATCGGATGGCAGGGCAAGCATACCAACCTCGTCAGTCGCGAGCATGGCAGCTGGCTGTTTCTCGGGGTGATCCTTACGAGCCTCGAACTCGAGCCGGACCCGCCAGCCGATCAGGGCCGCCATTGCGGAACCTGCAGGCGCTGCCTCGATGCCTGCCCCACCGATGCGTTCATTGCCCCACATCGGATCGATGCTCGGCGGTGCATCTCCTACCTCACCATCGAGCACGAAGGGGCGATTCCTGACGAATTCCGCGGCCTCCTGGGCAACCGGATCTACGGCTGCGACGACTGTCTTGCAGTATGTCCGTGGAACCGCTTCGCAGACGCCGCGGCGGCGAACCGGGCCTTCCTTCCCCGAGCCGAGCTTGCAGCGCCCCGACTTGCCGACCTGCTCGCGCTCGATGAGCCCTCGTTTCGGGAGATGTTCGCCGGGTCGCCGATCAGGCGAATCGGCGTGAAGCGGATGATCCGCAACTGCCTCATCGCCGCAGGCAACAGCGGCGATTTAGCGCTACGCCCATCGATCGAGCGGCATGTGGCGGATCCCGATCCGGTGATCGCCGAAGCGGCCGAATGGGCGCTTTCTCAGCTTGGATATTCGAGCGCGGAGATGCAGGTCGCCTGATCGATGTCGGCGCCCGAGGTCAGCCTTGTATCGACGTGGGTTACGACGAGGACACCGTTCTGCCCGGGGTAAAGATAGGCGTCGAGAACGCAATAACTGCCACGGAACTGCAGCTTGAGGCTCGTCCCTTCCTGGACCTGCAGGGCTGGCCGCCCGAAATGGGTAGTAAGGTCACCCGTCGTCATTCCGGTCAGGCGGGTCGACTGTCGCTGCTGAGGAGCGACCTGCGCCGGCTGTTCGGCCACGGGCGGCGATGTCGGCCTCGTGGCGCAGGCCGCAAGGAGAAGGGTTGACGCAAAAGCTAAGCGACGCATGGAGCAGATGAATGCCCGCGCTTCCTCGTCGAGGCAAGGTTGCCCGTGGCGAGATGCGCCGCTAGGCGCGCGACTTTCCTCTATTCTTCCGGAGACTTCATGACCGACCGACGCCTCGACGTGCTCGCCGTAGGCAACGCCATCGTCGATGTGATCGCCGATGCCAAAGACGAGTTCCTCGAACTCGAGGGAATGCACAAGGGAGCGATGCGGCTGATCGACGAGGCCGAGGCGAAGCGGCTCTACGAGGCCATGGGTCCGGGCCGCGAATTGAGCGGCGGATCCGCCGGCAACACGGTCGCGGGGGTAGCTTCGCTCGGGCTCAGTGCAGGCTTCGTCGGACAGCTTGCAAGCGACCAGCTGGGGGAAATTTACGAGCATGACATCCACAGCCTCGGGATCGAGTTCAAAACGCCGCTTCGAAGCGACGTCGGAGCGACTGCACGGTCGCTGATCCTTGTCACCTCCGATGCTCAGCGAACCATGAACACATACCTTGGAGCAGCGCAAAGGCTTGGTCCGGACGCGGTCGATCAGGCGCAGATTTCAAGAGCCCGGATTCTTTATCTCGAAGGTTATCTCTGGGACCCCGAGCAACCCCGCCGGGCGATGGTGAAGGCGATTGAGGCTGCACGTTCGGCCGGAACCAAGGTCGCCTTCACGCTCTCGGACAGCTTCGTTGTCGATCGGCATCGGGCGGACCTCTGGAAGCTGTTCCGGGATGGTGTGATCGATATCCTCTTTGCCAACGAGGCGGAGATCATGAGCCTTGCGGAGCACGAGAACAGCGAAGAA
This sequence comes from Sphingomicrobium sp., assembly GCA_036265105.1. Taxonomy (GTDB): domain Bacteria; phylum Pseudomonadota; class Alphaproteobacteria; order Sphingomonadales; family Sphingomonadaceae; genus Sphingomicrobium. The sequence goes on along the minus strand of DATAPR010000035.1, from coordinate 5,157 downwards.
GCAGCACTTGCAGTCGCAGCTGAGGTTCCAACTGTCGTTGTCACCCGAAGTGAGAAAGGCGCGTTTGCGCTCCGTGGAGGCGAAAGGTTCGTCGTTCCCGCTGAGCCGATCCGCGCCCTGGTCGACACGACCGGCGCCGGAGACCTGTTTGCTGCCGGCTACCTCGCCGGTGAAGCTCGAGGTGCCGGCGCCGAGCTGTCGCTGAGGCTCGGAGCGATCTGCGCAGCCGAAGTGATCCAGCATTACGGGGCAAGGCCGGAGGCGAACCTCAAGGAGCTCGCGGGCGGCCTTCTCGACTGATGAGTTCGACGAGGTTCCCTGAGGGATCGCGAACATAGAGCGAGACTTCGCCCTCCTCCGAACGCTCCTCCTCTATCGGAACGCCGTTATGGACGAGCCACGCGCGCACTTCGGCATCGTTCCAGCCGTCGGTCAGGATTGCGAAATGATCGAGGTTGCGTCCCGGGGCCGTTCCTTCGAGCGCCCAGAGTCCGTTCGCATCGGCAGTGTCGACCAGAACGATCCCTGCTGAAAGCTCGGTCATCGCGTGGCGATCCATTCGATTTTTCACTGTGCAGCCGAGGACCTCGCAATAAAAGCGTTCGGCCTCGTCCATGCCGCGCACGTGCAGCAGCAGATGGTCGAGACCGAGCGGCTTGAACGGCGCTGTCACATGCGCGAGTTTCCTCTCTATTCGCCCTCGCCAATGTCCTGGGGCGGGACTGGAGCGCCGGGCATCGGCGCAATGCCAACGGACCCTGGCGCGTCGGCTGCAACTTCCGGAACATCAACGATGCCGCGCGCGAGGTTGCTATGGCGGTAGCCGTAGAGGAAGTAGACAAACAGACCGAGCACCGTCCAGCTTCCGAAAAGCAGCTTCGATTCAACGTTAAGGTTGACGAACAGGAGGAGGCAGCCCGCGATCGACAACGGAGCAACGACGAAGAGTGCCGGCGTTCTGAACGGCCGCGGACGGTTCGGGTCCTTCTTGCGCAAGATCATGACGCCGAGCGACACCGCAGCAAAAGCGAACAGCGTTCCGGCGTTGGAATAATCGGCAAGGGTCCCAACAGGAAGGAATGCCGCGGCGATGGCGACGAAGACGCCCGTGACAATCGTCACGATATAAGGTGTGCGGAAACGCTGGTGGACTGTCGAAAGCCGCTCCGGGAGCAGGCCGTCGCGCGCCATCACGAAGAAAATCCGCGTCTGGCCGTACATCATTAAAAGCACGACCGAGGGAAGTGCGATCGCGGCTGCAAGTCCGACCAGATTGCCGAAGAGCGGGTTCGAAACTTGCCGCAGGATGTAGGCAAGCGCTTCCTTCGAGCACACCGTCGGAGCATTCGCCGCATGACATGCGGCCGAGGCGTAGAGCGCTGGCGAACCCTCCTTGAACGCCAGCCCGGTCGCCGGATCCATCAGAGGCTGGGCGCCGTAGGAGCCGATCACACCGCCCGCGACCAAGAGGTAGAATATGGTGCAGATCACGAGGCTGCCGATAAGTCCTATGGGAACGTTGCGCTGAGGATTCTTGGTTTCCTCAGCGGCGGTCGAAACCGCGTCGAAGCCGACATAAGCGAAGAAAATCGAGGCCGCAGCCCCGAGGATCCCGGTTCCCGAGGAACTGAGCGGATTGCCCCAGCCGCGCGGAGCGAACGGATGGAAATTGGCCGCGTGACCGCTGATCATCGGCAGGGTGATGATGAGAAAAAGCGTGAGCGCGGTAATCTTGATTACGACGAGAACGGCGTTGAACGTCGCGCTTTCTTTGGTGCCGATGACGAGCAGCGTCGTGACGAACGCGACCACGAGCACCGCGGGGAGGTTGAAGATCCCGCCAGCTTCGCCGCCCTGAAGAAAGCCCCACTGGATCGGGGGGCCGACTTTCAACGCGTGCGGCAGATGTATCCCAATCGAATCGAACAGGCCGCTAATGAAACCTGACCAGCCGACCGCAACCGCGCTCGCGCCAAGCGCATATTCGAGGATGAGCGCCCAGCCGACGAGCCACGCCATGATCTCGCCCATCACTGCGTAGGAATAGGTATAGGCCGAGCCGGCGACCGGAACCATCGAGGCGAGCTCGGAATAGCAAAGCGCGGCGACCGCGCAGACCGCTCCCGCAACCATGAAGCTGACCATCATGCCCGGGCCCGCCTTCTGTGCGGCGGTTGCGGTCAGAACGAAAATTCCGGTACCGATAACGGCTCCGATGCCCAGCAATGTCAGCTGGAAAGCACCGAGCGAGCGCTTGAGCGATTTCTTCTCCGCAGTCGCAAGGATCTCGTCGAGCGGCTTGATCCGGCCACGGCCCGAGGCTCGCGGTGCTAAGGTCGCCATGTCATTCCCCTCATGGAAAGATGTTGGGGGAGCCTAGCGGCTCATCACATTAGGGCAATAGGGGTTCGATAAGCGTCACCGCGCGAGCATCGGCCCAAGCGGCCGTCCGGCGAAGATGTGGACGTGGAGGTGCGGGACCTCTTGGCCCGAGTTAAGGCCGGTGTTGGAAAGCAGCCGGTATCCGCCCTCGACCAGTCCGAATTCGCGCGCAACCTGTCCAATTGCCCTCGCGAGGGCCGCGATTTCTGCATCCGAGGCGCTTTCGGAAAAATCGTCCCATGAGACGTAGGCGCCCTTTGGGATGACCAGAATGTGGGTCGGAGCCAGAGGATTGATATCGTGGAATGCGAGCACATGCTCGTCTTCGAAAACCTTTCTCGAGGGTAGCTCACCGCGAAGGATTCGCGCGAAGATATTGCTGTCGTCATAGGCTTGAGTGGCATCGATCGGCATCTCAGAGGACTCCGCTTGACCGGGCTCGCCCGCCCGCTACCACGAAAGGATGAGCGACGAGACTCCCGAGAGTTTGATCCCGTACGACGAGATCGTTCAGGACGCGCTCCGGGCCGTGGTCGGGCGAGTGCTTCGCGAGATCGAGGAGTCGGGCGCCCTTCCTGGCGACCACCATTTCTACATCACGTTCAAGACCCGGATGCCCGATGTCTCGATCCCCAAGCATCTGCTCGAACGCTTCCCCGACGAGATGACAATCGTCATTCAGCATCGATTCTGGGACCTGAAGGTCGAGGAGGATTCCTTTTCCGTCGGGCTGTCGTTCGGCGGGGTCCCGGCGATTCTCCAGGTGCCTTTCGCCGCGGTCACCCAGTTCCATGACCCGGCGGTCGAGTTCGCTCTGACTTTCCACGCCAGCTCGGACGAGGTGCCTGCCGAGGAACATGAGGCAGCCGAGAACGATCCGCCGGAGGGCGAGGCGAAGGATGAGAAGCGCGAAGACGGTTCCAACGTTGTCAGCGTGGACTTCACGCGGAAAAAATAACAGGGAGCGCGCGAATCAAGAGCGCTTCCAGGCGTCGCTGACGCGCCTTCGCAACCACGGCTAGTGAAGAGAGACCATGTCCAACGACACCCGCACCGAGAGCGACAGCTTCGGGCCAATCGAAGTTCCAGCCGACGCTTATTGGGGAGCCCAGACCGAGCGGTCGATCGAGAATTTCCCGTTCGGTCCGCGCGAGCAGATGCCGCTTGAGATCGTCCACGCGCTCGGCCTCGTCAAGCAGGCGGCGGCCCGCGTGAACGCGCGGATCGGCGGGCTCGATCCGAAGCTCGCGGAGGTCATCCAACAGGCCGCGAGCGAAGTCGCGCGCGGCGATCTCGACAGCCAGTTCCCGCTGGTGATCTGGCAGACGGGATCCGGCACTCAGTCGAACATGAATGCCAACGAAGTGATCGCCGGTCGGGCCAATGAGATCCTGACCGGAAAGCGGGGAGGAAAGTCGCCGGTCCATCCCAACGATCATGTGAACAAGAGCCAGTCGTCGAACGACAGCTTCCCGACCGCGATGCATATCGCGGCCGCTGAAGAAATTGCGCGGCTGCTCGATCCGGCGCTGGCGCATCTGCAAGATGCGCTCCAGCGCAAGAGCAAGGAGTTCGCGCGCATCGTCAAGATCGGCCGGACACATACACAAGACGCAACGCCTTTGACGCTCGGCCAGGAGTTCTCCGGCTACGCCTCGCAAGTCCAGAGCGGCATCATCCGCAACCGGATTGCGCGGAGGCAGCTCTATCCGCTGGCGCAGGGCGGCACCGCGGTCGGCACCGGGCTCAATGCCGATCGTCGCTTCGGTAAACTGTTTGCCAAAGCCGTCGCCCGCATGACCGGCTTGCCGTTCGTCAGCGCGGGCAACAAATTCGAGGCGCTCGCTTCACACGGCGCTTTGGTATTCGCCCATGGCGCGCTCGATGCGCTCGCCGCCGATCTGTTCAAGATCGCAAACGACATCCGCTTGCTCGGCTCCGGCCCGCGCTCGGGCCTGGGCGAATTGATCCTGCCGGAAAACGAGCCCGGCTCCTCGATCATGCCCGGCAAGGTCAATCCGACCCAGATCGAGGCGCTGACCATGGTGTGCTGCCGCGTGTTCGGCAATCACACCACGGTCACGGTGGCGGCGAGCCAGGGCCATTTCGAGCTCAACGTGTTCAAGCCGGTCATCATCGACGCCGTGCTGCAATCGATCCGGCTCCTCGCCGATGCGGCAAATTCCTTCACCGATCGCTGCGTCGCCGGCATTCGCGCCAACACGCCGCGCATCGCTGCGCTGATGGAGCAATCGCTGATGCTGGTCACGGCGCTCACGCCGAAGATCGGCTACGACAAGGCCGCCGAGATCGCCAAGGCCGCGCACAAGAACGGCACGACGCTGCGCGAAGAAGCAGTGCGCCTCGGCTATGTCTCGGCCAAGGAGTTCGATCGCCTGGTGCGGCCCGAGCGCATGACCCGGCCGGGCCGGTGAGGCTTGCGCCGCTGACAGGTAACCGGGACGGCATAATGAAATCGCCGGTGATCAAGCGCTCGATCGTAATTGCGGGCCACAAGACCAGCGTCAGCATCGAAGATGCGTTCTGGACCGCGCTCAAAGAGATCGCGCAGGCGCGGCAGCAAAGCGTGGCCGAATTGATCGGCTCGATCGACGGCGCGCGCCGCGGGGCCAATCTGTCCTCGGCCATCCGCGTCTTCGTGCTGGATTATTATCGGGGGCGGTAGCTCCTCGTCATTGCGAGGATCGCAGCGACGAAGCAATCCAGGTCGTAGGTGCTGGCTGGATTGCTTCGCTTCGCTCGCAATGACGGGTT
>DATAPR010000034.1:0-1682 GCA_036265105.1 Sphingomicrobium sp. | reverse complement strand
CTTTCCCGGATCGGCCGAACAATGATCGCCCCGAAACTTCGTGTGCTGCACAGCGGCCGGCGCGGCCATCAGGTCGGCCACCCGCGCCTGATCGCGATGTGGCTCGTCAACCTGTTCTTCGTCGCATTCCGCGACCGGACGTTCAGCAAAGAATGGAAGCCGATCCGCTGAGTCGGCCCCTTGGTCGCATCTCACCGGGAGTGACCGGGGTAAATGCGACGCCGCCCTGATATCGACCTTTTCTCGGCGACGCCCGCGGCGAGTTGGCGGCTAGAGGTTGCTGGCGACGGTGCTGAAGGTGGTGCTGAGAGAAGTGCCGATCAGGCTAAACGATCCGATAGCTGCGACCGCAATCAGCGCTGCGATCAGACTGTACTCGATCGCCGTAACACCGCTTTCGTCCTTGAGCAACAAGGCTACGAGCTTCATTTTGACCTCCGATAGGTAAGCCATTTTGTCTAACACCGAGGTTAAACTTGAAAAGTTAATTTCATCACTCAATTGATCGTTAAGCCGATAAAATTCGAGGTTAATTTCCAACGTCCCGGCGGTCTTGCGTTGGGCGGCATATCACCGTCGCTCAAATCCGCAATCGGGGTTGACAGTCATCCCTTTCTGACCAATACTTTCCTACATGGTGAACTATAATAAGCAGCTCGACCGGACCTTTGCGGCACTTGTAGACCCGACTCGGCGGGCGATTCTCGCGCGGCTCGAACGCGAAGACGGCGCATCCGTCAGCGCGCTGGCGCAGCCCTTCGTGATCAAGCTGCCGGCGGTGATGAAGCATCTCGACGTGCTTGACGATGCCGGCCTGATCACCCGCTCGAAAGTCGGGCGCACGGTGACGGTGCGGCTGCGACCCGAGCCCATGCGGGAAGCGATGGAGTGGCTGCGCCGCTACGAACGCTTCTGGTCGAAGAGCCTCGATCGGCTCGCGGCCTATGCGGAAACCAAGGAAGCCGAAGCGAGGAAGAAAAGACGATGATCAGTCTAACGCTCGTGCGCCGGCTCAAGGCGCGGCCATCGATTGTCTTCGATGCGCTCACCACACCGGAAGGCATCGCCAGCTGGTGGGGCCCCGACGGCGGCCCCGTGCTCGTGGCGCAGACCGACCCGCAGGTTGGTGGCCGCTTCCGGGTACGCTTCCGCATGCTCGATGGAAGCGAGCACGAGAGCAGCGGCGAATATCTCGAAGTCGTGAAGCCCGAGCGGCTGAGCATGAGTTGGCGCTGGACGGGCGGCGCCGAAGATCCCGGCGAGTCGCTTGTCGAGATCAGGCTTCGGGCCATTGCCGAGGGGACCGAACTCACATTCACACATTCGCGCCTGCACGACGAGAATAGCCGCCGCAGTCACGAGGAAGGCTGGACCGGGGCGCTCGACAAGCTGGAACGGCATTTTCTTGCAACCAAGGAATACACCGCATGATCACGATTTCCGCTTTCAAATGGGATCCAGAGGCTGGGCCTCTTCCACCTGGAATGGCCCAGGGCCAAGTGCGCGATCTGCGCGCGCGCTGGGCGCTGGAGGAAGCCGGTCTGCAGTACAAGATCCGCCTCCTCGCACTGGGCGATCAGGACAAACCCGACTATCGCGCGCTGCAGCCCTTCGGGCAGGTGCCGATGCTTGAGGAAGACGGCTTCGTGCTCTTCGAATCCGGGGCCATCGTGCTGCATATC
>DATAPR010000033.1:0-2906 GCA_036265105.1 Sphingomicrobium sp. | reverse complement strand
TTTTCAACTGACCGGTTCGAGGTTCCCTCGTCAAACCCCGGGTGAAGCTCGTTTCGGCTGCCGGCTATCGCGCCTTGCGCGCCACCAGCAAGCAGCTACTGCCGAAAGCCAGCCGCCCGCCTCTGGCTATCCGCCGTGCCTCCAAGTCGAGAATTTGGTCGACTGCGCTGGCGGCAACGCCAGCGAGATTGTGAGCCGCCGCGACGCTCTCGACCGTCGCACTCTGCCGTCTCCCCAAGCGATACGGAATCGCCCGAAGCACGAGGATCGGAACGAGCAGAAACATAAATAAATAACTATGGTATTCGGTCACAAAACCGGCTCTCTCTAGCACACGAGAGCACGAACCCACCGTATAGCGCCGAAAGTGACTTACCGCCAAATCCTCGTTTGAGAAAAGGAAGTTGTAGCTTGGTACTGTGATATAGAGGCGCCCATCCTGCTTCAGTACATCACGAAAGCGGGCAAGCGCTCCGATGTCGTCTTCGATGTGCTCGAGGACGTCGAACAGGCCGAGTGCCGCTATGCTGGACGGTGCGAAGCCGATATCGTCGAAACTACCGCAAACCACATGCTCCAGACCACGCCGATGTGCAATCAGAGCCCCATCGATGTGCGGCTCGACTGCAATGACCTCGAAGCCTGCATCCCGCAGACCTGACGCGACATAGCCGGTCCCGGCGCCGACGTCGACGATCGCCCCTTGTGGAAGGTAGCGCGATACTGCGGCCGCAATACAGCGGTTGCGGTGTCTGAACCAGAATGAATGTTGCTCGACATCGACGAAACGAGACAGGCCGCCTTCCGGGTAGGAGATTTTTGAATGGGTTTCGGGACCCCATAAGCCGTTCTCTTGCCTGCTCAACGACGCGGGCAGCACATCGGGCCGCGGTTGCGCCTCCCTCTCGCGTGGCCTTGGCGAAGCAATAACCCGCGGGGTCGGGCCACCGCCTTGTGAGGGATCTGGGTCAGTCAAATTCACAGCCGCTTTCGCGGTGGGCGCCGGGGGCGAACCGCGCAAATCTGAGACCGGGCCCGGTATCCGGGCCGGGCGTACCGTCGCCCCGGTCTCGCCAGATGGCGGCGATCAAGAAGGGCGGCTGCCGCCGAGCGTAGCGCTGCGTCTGCATCACCTCCCGCCAGATCACCGCCAACAGCATGACCAGAAAGGAAGTAAATGCGATCGTGATCGGCGCCGAGATCGCCCTAGCAGGCTCGGCGAACCCCACCAAGCTGGATATGTAGAGGATCGCTCCCGTAAACATGCCAAGCAGGCCGATATTTAATAATACCTGGATCACCTTTTTGGAGTAGATCAGAAAATCCAAATTATATTGAATAAGTGAGATCAGATTCCATTTGCTGGCGCCGTAACGGCGACGGAATTGGATGATCGGCAGTTCGATGCGGGAACGCGCATTGATATAGAGCGCCGGAGTGTTGTAATGCACATAGCCAGCCCCGTCGCTCATCATGTCGAGCAGCCGCGCGCTGAACAGACGATAGGCGCTTCCGAAGTCCCGGATCTGCTCGCCTGTCAAGTAGCGGTTCACACGGTTGCCGACCCAGGTGACCGCGAGACGATAGTTGGTTTCCTCGCGGCGATCTCGATAAGTTGCGACAAGATCGTGACCATTGGCGATCTCCGCGACGAGCCGGCGGATATCTTGCGGGTCATGCTGCAGATCGCCGTCCAGCATCACGATCCAATCGCCGCGCGCGACACTCATGCCGGCTCCCAAAGCGGCGACTTGGCCGTAATTTCGGTAGAGCTCGGCAATGCGAAGGCCGGGCACGTGGCCGATCATGCTCTTCAAGCGAGCGAGAGTGCGATCGGTCGATCCGTCGTCGACCATGACGATCTCAGAGCTGAACTCCAGAGTCGAAAGCACCAGGGCCAGTTTGTCCAGCAGCTCGGGGATGACCTCCTCTTCGTTATAAACCGTACACACGACGCTCAGCGCGGGTCTCGCCGGCGGCGGCCGGGATGAAGTTCGGGGGGCGACATTCGCCTCGACCGACAACTCCTCTGTCGCGTCGATCATCTCTTCCGCCTAAAGAATGCGGCCACGCAACGTGAGCTCGTTGATCCGCCGCTCCCATTCGAGGAGCGAACGATACCACTGGAGCGTATAGCAAGTCGGATCCTCGCCTGCGATGTCGCCGCGCTCCAGCGCCTGCTTGATCTCGACGATCCCTTCGTGAACGCGGATCGACGGCTCGAAGCCGAGCCGCTGCTTGATCTTCGCGAAGGACAGATTGTAGGTGCGTTTGTCCGGATCGTCGGGGATCCGGTGGACCGTCACATGCGGGATCACATCGAGAACAAACTGGGCGAGGTGACGGATTTGATAATTCATCTCGTCGCTGCCGACATTGAAAACCTCGCCGGCGACCCGCTCCGCTTCCTCTTCCACGCCGAGAAGGAGAGCCTGAACGACATCGTTGATGTGGACAAAGGGCCGCCACTGCTCGCCGGAGCCCATGACGTAAATCACTCGCTCCTTCCAAGCACGCAGGGTCATGATGTTGACAGCCAGGTCGAAGCGCATGCGCGGCGCGAGGCCGAACACCGTGGAATTGCGAAAGATCACGGTTTCGAACTCGGGACCTGCGAGGTTTCCCAACGCCTCCTCTACGCGCAACTTGCTCTCGGCGTAAAGAGACTGCGGCCTGCACTCGTCGTTTTCGGTCAGCCGTTCGCGAACGCCATGGCCGTAAACCGAGGCGGAGCTCGAGTAGACGTATCGTCTGACGCCGGCCTCCTTTGCCAGCCGCGCCAAGCGCATGCCTCCGCCGCAGTTGATCGCGCGGGTCAGCTCCGGATCGATCTCGGCCGAGGCGTCGTTGCTGAGTCCGGCAAGGTCGACGACGATCTCTACGCCGTCCAAAATCTCCGGAGGGAA
>DATAPR010000032.1:0-58640 GCA_036265105.1 Sphingomicrobium sp. | reverse complement strand
GCCGCCGCAGGACGAAGCGCATGCGCTCTTCCATCACCGAACACTCCTTCCACGGCATCCACACCTCCCCCATGCAGCTGCATGGGGGAGGTGTTACCCATGTGTCCGGAACGATGTGTCACCTATGTGTCGGGACGCTCAATCCCGGCCCGACGACCCAAACGAATGAAGCGATCGAGGACGCCGAGTTCCAACGCCGACCCCTTGTGCCTGATCCGGGATTTCTCAAGAGTTTGGGCGACAATCCTACAAGGCGGCGCCGGCGATTTTGCCAACTCCATAGGTAATCGCCATCGCAAGCAGCCCTCCAAGCACATTGCGAACGATCGAGCGCAGCTTCGGAGCCCCTCCGAGCCCGGCTGAAATCCAGCCGGTCAGTGTCAGCGCGACCAGCACTGCCGCGCCTGAAACCCAGATCTCGAAAGCTCGCGGCGCAAGGAGCATCGAGAGCAAAGGAATGAGGCCGCCAGCGGTAAAGGCGATCATCGACGCGACGGCTGCCTGCCACGGATTGACCACCGAGGCAGGATCGATCCCAAATTCCAGACGCGCATGAGCGGTCAGCGGATCGCGGGCGGTCAGCTGGAGCGCAACCTTTCGCGCCAGCGAACGATCGATCCCCCGATCTTCAAGCATGTGCTGGAGCTCGGCGAGCTCGCATTGCGGATTGGCCTCGATCTCCCGGCGCTCGCGCTCCAGCTCGGCATCCTCAAGATCGCGCTGACTCGAGACAGACACATACTCCCCGGCTGCCATCGACATCGCACCGGCAGCGATTGCGGCAATCCCAGCAAGAATGACGCTCGAGTGCGAGGCGGAGGCTCCGACAACTCCGAAAATGATCGAAGATGTCGAGACAATTCCGTCGTTCGCGCCAAGCACTCCGGCGCGCAGCCAGTTGAGCTTGCTCGCGATTGCAACGCCGGTACCCGAGTTCGGCGCGGTGGGAATATTCACCAGCTCCCCCTGCCCTTCAAACTGCCCTTATGGTTCGAGGCGATCGGTAAGTTGGCCCTCTTTCGAAAGTGATTGGACAAAGGCACAGAGCACGCTCCTCACCTGACCCGTGACGAGGGTCTCGCTTCGGATCGACCAGCGTCGGGTCGACGAGGCGACGCAGCTCAAAGCTTGCCGGCCATGAGGATCGCTACTGCGCTTCCTGAAGTAAACCGCGGGCGCCGCAAAAATGATGCCTCATCAGCGAACGCGAAATGACTCGGTTCAGCGCAGGCCATGGCCTGGTCTTCACCATTCGCGATCGGCACCGACAATCGAGGCGCTTGCTGCCTCGACGGAATCAGTTGTAGCGCCAGCCCCGGTGATAGCGATAGCGGTTGTGATACCAGCGGTTGTTGTACCAATATCCGCGGCCCGGATAGTAACGGCCGACGATAAAGACCTGTGGGCCCATCGGGCCCACATTCGGACGGCAATGGCCGTAGGGGCCCCGGTGGTAACCGCGGCCGCATCCCTGCATCGCGGCGGCCGGCGATGCCGCCGCGAGTGCAATCGCGGAGGCTAGGCCAAGTGCTACTAGCGCTTTCATCTGCTTCTCCCTTCGACTGTTGTTGTTCGAACCAACCGAGTGCAGTTTCTTCAGAAAGTTGCTTTCACGCATCAACGCAGGTTTAAGTCTGGCGTTGCTTCAATGATGTTCCTTGTCGTTTCGCGCTCTAGCGCAAGAGTCACTCGATGGCGATATATCTCTTGACGATCTGGGCTTCGTTTCGAAGCCTTTTGGCTTCTCCAACCTGACCGATGGTCTCCAATTGGGCGGCAGCCGCCAGCCTTTCGTCATGATCGCCGCAAAAGCGCTCTTGCAGCTGGGCGTAAGTGATTGATCGTCGGGGCACCTCCGCCGAACCATCACCAAAGTTTCTGACCGAATAGCGCTCGTGAAGGTCGCCCACCGGAACCGCTTGCGCATTATCGATCTCTGCAAGAAGCGTTCTTAGAACGGCAATCTCGTTCCGCGCCTGGTTCCTCATCGCGTCTCTCAGGTCGCTCTGAAGACGCGACCTCAGCTCTTCGACAGAATAGGCGCTCATTTCCCTGGTGTAGGCGGTTGGAGCAGCCGTTGAAAAGGATTCCGCGGTTCGAATGCCGCAAATGAACTGCAGACGGGCGCACGCCAGCAATCGATGTCGGTTCGTTCTTGCAACTGGCGCTGAAAAAAGTTGAACGGCGAAATTGGCGAAATCAGAAATTGACTGCGCCGGGCATCGGCCTGCAGAGGTCATTCGGCTGGTGCATGGGCGAGGACCGATGACGGGTGAACCCGAGATTGCGTGGGATCTGGAAGCTGAGCTTGGCGAGGGGCCAGTCTGGGTGGAGCAAGACAGCGCGCTCTGGTTCGTGGACATCAAGGCCCATGAGATTCATCGTTTCGATCCCGTAAGCGGGAACAGGCAAAGCTGGACGGCGCCCGAACAGGTCGGGTTTGTTTTCCCGGCAGAAGGCGGCGGATTCGTTGCTGGCCTCCAGTCGGGACTCTACCATTTCGACGAAACCAGCGGCGCCTTCGAACTGATCGTGAGGGTCGAACCCGAATTTCCCGGAAACAGGCTGAACGACGGCGTCGTGGATCCGTCCGGCCGCCTCTGGTTCGGGACGATGGACAATGGCGAAAGATCCAAGACCGGCGCATTCTACTGCTACCATCGAGGCAGACTGACGCGCACTGCGCTTGACGGGATCACGATCACCAACGGCCCCGCGGTTTCGCCGGACGGGCGAATCCTCTATTTTGTGGATACCCTCAAGGGAACGATCGGCTGCGCCAAGATCGCGGACGATGGCTCCCTTGGCCCTCCCCTTCCCTTCGCGAGGATCGATCCAAAGGAGGGCCATCCGGACGGACCGACCGTCGACAGCGAAGGCTGTCTTTGGATTGCGCTTTATGGAGGCTGGGAAGCGCGGCGCTTTTCGTCAGCTGGCGAGCTTATCGAGCAAGTCCGATTTCCGGTTTCGAACATCACCAAAGTCGCCTTCGGCGGCGCTGACCTGAGGACCGCATTTGCAACGACCGCCCGCCAGTTGCTGAAGCCCGAGGACATCGCAACTCAGCCTCTGATCGGTGACCTTTTCCGGTTCCGGGTCGAGGTTGCGGGCGTGCCCTGCCCGCTCGCCAGACTGTAATCCCGGGGGCTTTTGCGGATCAGCCCTGCATATGCTCGAGTTCCTTGCCCTTCGTTTCATGCACTAGAGACTGGACGAGGAAGAAGCTGATCACCGCCGAAACGGCGTAGAACAGATAGGATCCCGTGAGGCTCCAGGCCGACATGATCGGGAAGGTCTGTGCGATCAGATAATTGGCGAACCATTGCGCGAATCCTGCAACCGCAAGCGCCGAGCCGCGGATCTGGTTCGGGAACATCTCGCCCAGCATGACCCACATGACAGGGCCCCAGGTCCCGTTGAAGAAGATGACGTAGAGGTTTGCGGAAACCAAGGCGACCAGGCCCATCTGGTGGCTCAACTGGAGGTTGCCGCTCGAATCCAGCGTTCCGCTATGGAAAGCGAAGGCCATCGCAAAGAGAGAGATCGCCATTCCTGCCGAGCCGATGAGAAGGAGCGGCTTGCGCCCGATCTTGTCGACGACGGCGATTGTGACAAGACAGGCGCCGATGGAGACGACCCCCGAGATGATGTTGCGCTGGAGCGCTGCGGCTTCGCTCACTCCAGCAAGCTTCCACAAGGTCTCGCCATAATAGAAAATGACGTTGATCCCGACGAGCTGCTGGAACACCGCAAGCATGATCCCGGCCCAGACGATCGGCCGGATTCCGAGGAGGCCATTGCCCTTGAGGTCGCTGAAGCGCGGCCGGTGATCCTCGGAGAAGGTCACTTTTATCTCATCGAGCTTGGAGCGAGCGGCACCGCTTCCGAATAGCTTCGTCAGCACGCTCTCGGCGCTCGCATCACGCCCCTTGGAAACGAGATAGCGGGGGCTTTCCGGAATGAAGATGAGGGCGATCAAGAAGATCGCAGCCGGGATTGCCTGCATCAGGTACATCCAGCGCCATGCAGCGATCCCGCCCCAGAAAAGATTGGTCGAGACACCTGCGGCCGCGGCGAGGAAGTAGTTGACGATGAATGCGATCGTGAGACCGATGATGATCATGATCTGCTGGATCGTCGTCAGTCGCCCGCGAATTCCCGCCGGCGCAACTTCCGAGATATAGGCCGGCGAAAGAACGCTCGCCGCACCGACCGCCATTCCGCCCGCGAGCCGAGCGATGACGAAGAGGTCGTGCGAATGAGAAAGTCCCTGGGTCAAGGCTCCCGCGAGAAACAGCAGCGCGGCGACCATCATGGTGTTGCGCCGGCCCATGGTGTCGGCGAGCCTTCCTGCGAAAAAGGCACCGATGAAACAGCCGATCAGAAGCGAGCCGACAGTGAAGCCGAGCCCGGCGTCGCTCAAATTGAAGGTCGAGCGGAGGCCCTCCTGCGTACCGTTCACGGCCCCGCTGTCATAGCCGAACAGGAAACCCCCGATTGTCGCAACGGCGACGATGGCGCCGATGAACCCCAAGTTCGCTCGCTGCGAGCCTGCTTCCGTCATTTCCCTCTCCCAGGAGCGTTGTGGTAATTGGGGTAACACGCGAGATCGCCGAAGCTCAACTGCCGAAGTGAAGCCGCCAGCCTTAAGGAGGACCCCATGCGCGAACTCTTGCTGATTGGGGTCGCTTTGAGCTTGCTTGGCTGCTCGGGACCCGTAAACCCGCCGGGAAGCGATTTCGCGCAGACGACAGCCGGCCGGGTCGCTGGACCGCCTCAGTCGTGCATTCCAACCGACCGGAGTTCGGGCATCCGCGCCCTCGATGAGCAGACATTGGCCTATGGTGGCGGCAGAACCCTTTACATCAACCACCTTGGAGGACCCTGCCCCGGTGTGCGGCCATTGAGTACGCTAATCATCGAAGTTCACGGCAACCAATATTGCCGCGGCGACGGGGTGCGCGCCCGCGAAATGGGTTCCATTCTCGCTGGTCCAACCTGCATTCTTGGTGATTGGGTGCCGTACCGCAGATAACAATCCTAGTGGATCGTTGCCGCTGCGGGCTCGTCGCGATGGTGCGTCCGGGCCCGGCCTGAAGCGAGCGAGAAGAGGAACAAAATTGCATAGCAGATGGCGGGAACGATGAACGCCGTCACATAATTGCTGTGCTGAGATACGAGCCCGACGATCAGGGGAAGGACCGCTCCCCCAACGATCGAGAAGCAAAGGAAGCCCGAAGTCGCTTCTTCCGATGCGCTCGAGCGTTCGAGCGTGATTGTGAAGATGACAGGGAACATGATCGAGTTGAAGAGCCCAATCGACAGCGCTGCGTAGCCGCTTGCTATTCCGCCAATGGAGAAGACGAAGAGGCAAAGAAGGCACGCAATACCAGTGAACACCGCGAGCAGGCGCGGCGCCTTGACCTTCGTCAGCAACGCCGACCCGATCAGCCGGCCAACCATCGCTCCGCCCCAATAGAGGCTGACGAACTTGCCCGCCCTTTCGAGAGCGACGTTCCAGACGCTCGTGCTGTTGAGGAATAGGGCCATCTGAGTTCCGATCGAGACCTCGGCTCCAACATAGAGGAAGATGGCAACGCCGCCGAAAAGCGCCCAGGGAGAAGAAATCGCTTCGTGCACGGTCGCCGCGATCCCCAATTTCGCGGTCTCGTGCGGCGGAGGAGGCGCCGCGGCGCTGATCATCTTGCGTCCTGAATAGATGAGAATCCCGATGAGAATGATGAGTCCGGCAATCCAGAAGAACGCACGGTCGACCCCGTGAAGCGACGCGGCGCGAACCGCCGGAGTTACGACCGTGCCCTTCTTGACCTCGACACCCTTCAGGAACAGCGAGGCGCCAAGATAGGGTCCGATGAATGTACCGAGGCTATTGAAGGCCTGGCTGAAGGTCAGCCGGAAGTGGCTTCGCTCGGGTGAGCCCAGCGCCGCCGAAAGCGGATTCGCCGCGACCTGGAGGATCGTGATCCCGCTCGCCAGCACGAAAAGACCGAGCAGCACAACCGGATAGATTGCGAGATTGGCGGCAGCGAGCATGACAAGACAGCCGAGGACCATCAGCGCAAGCGAGATGAGAACGCTCGGAACGGATTTCAGTCGAGCAAGAGCCACCGCTCCAGGAAGGCTCATCACGCCATAGGCGATGAAGAAAGCGAATGCGGAGAGCTGCGCTTCCACATCCGAGAGATGGAACACTCCCTTCACTGCGGCGACCAGCGGATCGACGAGCGAAGTGATGAAGCCCCAGGCGAAAAACAGGCAAGTGACGATCACATATGCGCCGGTGACACCCGCCGCTTGACGCTGCTGCATGATACCCCCTCGGATTGAACGGCAAGACTGGCAACCAATTGGCTGCCGCACAAGCGATTCGGACGAACGCGGAACGGGTTCCGGGCAAAACATCGACGCAAAGAGGTCCGCACTGGAATCGGATAGGGAACCGTCGGCGCGATCGAGAATATATCGGCAGTGCCCGGCATCAACCGACGAACGTTCCTGATGGGCCTACTCACGACGTCGTTGGTCGGATGCTCGCGCGCGCTTCGTGGATGGCCCAAAGGCTATGTCAGTCTCACCTATGACGACGGGCTGGAGAGCCAGCTCGAAATCGCCGCGCCGCAGCTCGAACGCGCCGGATTTCGGGGCACATTCTATCTGACTTGGAACAATATGAAGGACCGAGCGGCCGACTGGACGGCGCTTGCAAGGCGCGGACACGAGCTTGCAAATCACTCGGTAAGTCATCCTTGCGATTTGCAGGACCAAAGCGTCGATGGCTTCAAGGCAAACGAAATCGACCCTCTGCAGAATTGGCTCCGCAATGTTGAAGGAGCCAAGCGCGCGGGCGATTATGCTTATCCCTGCGACGTCACGAACCTCGGACGTGGAAATCCAAACGAACAAGCCGACACTTATGCACGGCTGCTCAAGGGCGCTGGGATCCTTAGAGCTCGGACAAGCGAGGGGCCTCCAAACACACTTCAGTGGACTCAGAGTTCGCCCTATCGCTTGCAGGCGTTCGCCTTCGGCTACGACACGAACGGTGCGTCTGGAGTGACGGACTATATCGCCAAGGCCGTCAAAGAGGAGCGCTGGGCAATCCTCGTCTTTCATGAAATCGGAACCGGCAAAGCGAGCGACGGCGTCATCTCGCCGGCCGCGCACGAGCAACTTCTCGCCGAAATCGCCAAGATGCGCGTACCATGCGGCACGGTTCAATCTGCGATCGCTCATGGAGGAGTCCGGCCCGATTAAAGGCCATGCTTGCAGCCTGGAAACTTGACCGCTCCTCGGTTCGTCGGCCCGTTGAGGACCCGGTGAAGCGCGTTGCGATAAAGCAACGTGATTAGTCGCCGAAGCGAGTTTCGTCCTATTGTCTAGTCTATGACTAGAGATTAAATCTGCGCTCCTTGGCGGCGGGCGAGAGGCCGCCGCTATCCGCTTGCTGAAAGGACGCATTACGTGAGGCTGTCTTCGGCACTTCTTTCCGCCTTGATGTTGACCGTTCCTCTGCTCGGGTGTGCTGCTCTCTATCTCTGGTACAAAGGCGCCCACTATCGAGAGAGCAGTGCGCTACACTTCCTCTCTCTCGGCGCGATCATGTTTGTGGGACTGACATGCGGTTTTCTGTGGGGAGACGATGATCAGGACAACGACTGAGCTCCGATCCTTCGCAAGATTCCGCACCCAATAGCTGATACTTAGCGAATGAGAAAAAGCAGCTTCGTGAATCGGCTCATCTCCACGCTAACCTGTCCGCAGTGCGGCAAGACTTCGAAAGAGAAGATGCCGACGGAGGCATGCCAGTATTTCTATGACGGCAGCCATTGCGGAGCGGTTCTGAGCCCGATCCCGGGCGACTGCTGTCTATTCTGCTCATATAGCGACGTTCCGCGTCCGCTCGTCCAAAACGAAGCCAATAGGGGCCAGCCTGCGAGGTGCGGCGGCGGTGCTTGCCATGGCTAAGGAGCGCGTCGCAAGCGATTGGGCAGGCAGCTGGCAAGGCCTCGCTCTGATCTGGGGGATCCCCGCCGCGGCCATGGCGGCATCAGCGATCCTTGTGCCCGGGCTCCGCGGCATCGTCTGGACTGTGATGCTCTTGTTCATGGGAGGCGCGTGCCTTGCCAATGCGCGCCGCTGCAACCGCACGCACTGCCGTTACACCGGCCCGT
Source organism: Sphingomicrobium sp. (assembly GCA_036265105.1). Lineage (GTDB taxonomy): Bacteria > Pseudomonadota > Alphaproteobacteria > Sphingomonadales > Sphingomonadaceae > Sphingomicrobium. The sequence continues at coordinate 50,448 of DATAPR010000032.1, read as the reverse complement.
TTCTCATTCTGATGGCAGCACTCGTAGCGCTTTACGCGCTTGGCTTGGTTCCGCTGGGCGCCAGCGCATGGGGGCCTTTAGCGACCATCGCGTTCGGCGGATCGGCAATCCTCTGCTGCCTCAGCGAATCGATCTTGGGGCGGTATCAGCGCTGATCCCGCGAGGCTGAAGCGCTGCATCGGTTGGCCTGGAGACTCATCCCTAGGCCAAGGCCGGAACCAATATCCTGTGCGTCGTGCCTTCTGAAGACGTTTCAATCTCGTGCCTGGCCTCGAGGTGACGGGTGAACGTCTCGACCAGCTTCTGTCCGAGTCCGCTTCCCACCGCCGACGACGGCCTGTCCATGCCTCCGCCATTGTCCGAAATCTTCAGCTCGAAGGCTGAGCCCGTCATATTGGACTGGATTCGGACGAGACCGGCGCGGCCCTCGTCAAATGCGTGTTTGAGCGCGTTGGTGACGAGCTCGTTGACAATGATGGCGAGGTGGATCGCCGTGTCGGCGCTAGTCGTCACGTCAGAAATGTCACATTCGACGCGAATCTCCCCGCGCGCGAGACCCCGTTCGAGCTGGGAGCACAGCTCGCACAAATGGTCGCGGAGGCTCACGCTCGCCAGGTCTTCGCTTCGAAGGGCGAGATGCTGAGTTGCGATCGAGATAGCCGTAATGCGTTCCGCGACTTGCATCAGGGCCTGTTTGACTTGGGGGTCCCTGGAACGCCCCGCCTGAAGCTGTACGAGAGAGAGCACCGTCTGATAGTTGTTCCTGGCCCGGTGATCGATCTCGCGCCGAGCTTGGTCGAGAAGCTCCAAACGCCGCTCGCGCTCGCGAACGCCTTTTGCGACCTCACGTTGATAAAGAGTGATGACCAACAAGATGACGAGCTGGGACATGGTCGCGACGACCAGTGCGCCAAGGCGGTCATTGCTTCCCGTGCTGATTTGAAAGGGGCCTTGGGCGACCAGCTTCCAAGCAAGGGATTGCCCAAGCAATAGAGCAACAATACCGCTTCGCCATCCGGCAGCGACACTGGCGATGACGATGCTGAGAAAGACGAACGCGTAAGGCGCGCGATCACCCGCGAGCGGGATCAGTGCTGTTCGAATCCCCAGGAACAGAAGCGCGACCAGGACGCCGACGCCGAGTTCGACCAGCGCCGGCGGCACTCGGCCGGCAAGTCGCTCGGGAAGGCGCGAGCGAAGAATTTTGCGAATATTGGGACCCCTTTCCAAAGCGCTGCGAATCGCCTTGTAAATCAATCACCTGGCAAAAGTCGTGCAACAAACAAAGTCCCCCTGACGCGGGGGAGGCTCCCAATCCAAAGCGGACTCGACGAGGAGCAGACCGGCACGACCGATGGAGGAACGCGCATGTGCGCTCCACGTTCGCCCGCCAGTGCAAAACGGAGGAACATCATGCTTGGAAAAGCCGACGCAACGCCGATGATCGCGGTCAAGGATCTCGACCGGGCACGGACCTTTTACGAGGACATTCTTGGATTGAAGACCAAGGACGAAATGGGCGGCGAGGTGCTGACCATGGAGAGCGGCGATACGACCATCAATGTGTATCGGTCCGAGTTCGCCGGCACGAACAAAGCAACGGCTCTGACCTTCGATGTTGACGATGCCGAGAAGGAGGTCAGCGAGCTCAAGGATAAAGGGATTCTCTTCGAGCATTACGACGTGCAGGGCCTCAGCCAGCAGGGCGATCTCTATGTCGCCGAGGGCTTCAAGACCGCTTGGTTCAAAGACCCGGACGGCAACATTTTGAGCCTTGTCGAGGGCGCGGACTGAGCGGACGCCGAAGGATCGTTCTCCAGCCATTGCGAGGGTTTGCAGCGGGGCACTAGAATTCGGCCATGATTTTCACCAAGCGTCTCCGGGACGAAGTTCGAGAAGGTCGGAGAACTTGCAGCATTCGAATCTGGCGCCGACCTCGAGTGAGGGTCGGCGGCCTCTATCCAATGGAAGATGGTCATATCGTGATTGAGTGGATCCGGCAGATCGACATCGTCGATATTAGCGGAGACTTGGCGCGTCAATCGGGCTTCAAAGGGGTAGTGGACCTCCTCAAGGTGGCGAAACACGGAAGCGGCACAAACGCCGATCTGATCGGGTTCCACTACCTTGGGCCTAAAATGACTGTGCTCTCCAAATCGTAAGTGCGGCCCCGATGTTCGCGCTCCGCGGTTGGCACTGGCTTGTCATCGGCGTTCTCGTCTTCTTCGCGCTCGTCCTTTTGTGGCTAACCCTCGCCTACGGCGAACTTCCGCATCTGTGGAGCAAGCATGAGCACAAGAAGGTCGGGCGAGCCGAAGAGATCGTTTCTTACACCTCCGAGGACATTCCGGCCGATCCGATCAACCTTCGGCTTGTCGGGGACGCCCGGTCAGTTCGATGCGCGTTCCGTCGGAGCGGCTGGTCATTAGCCGATCGACTCTCCGCACGATCGGCCTTTGGAATCGCGGGCAGTGTCGTTCTGTTCCGAGCATATCCCGCCGCTCCTGTGAGCTCGCTCTATTTCGAGGACCGGTTGCAGGATCTGGCTTATGAAAAGGATGAGGGGCGAACGGCTCACCGAAGACACCATGTCCGTCTTTGGCAGGTGGCGCCCAATCAGTGGCTAGCGGCTGCCAGCTACGATCGCGGAGTGGGTTTTGCGCTGTTCACGCTCCAAGTCACGCACCACATCGGCCCAAACGTCGATGCTGAGCGGGACAGTCTTGCAGCGACGCTTCAACAAAGCGGCGCGCACTATCTTGGAAGCCAGCCTTCACGAATTCCGCCGCGGCAATGGCATCGGAACGGGGGCGGCGATCGATATTTCACCGACGGTCTTATCAAGACCTATGCTCTAACTTCCCGCTCGTGTTGACTTGGGATTCGCTTGACGCGGAGTCAGTTCGAAAACTTCAAACGGGCCTAAGCTCGTGGAGATCGTTCCAGCTGTGCCCGAACAATCCGCATGTTTCGCTGGTTCACGCGGAAGAATGCATCGAAGGCATCCCCAATGATCGGGAGCGAGCCAACGGCTGCGTGGATTCCCAAATTGGCAAGCATTCGAGTCAGTGCGAACCGAGGCACGCCCAGGTTCCTCGCTTCCCAGATGATGTACGTCGAAAGGAGCGTGGTCAGGATATCGCCAAGGCCAGGAATGAGTCCGATGATGGCATCGATGCCCACTCGCTGCTTCGTTCCGGGCAGGACAAATGCGGTATCGAGAAGATCCGCAACCATCTGCATCCGGCGAAGCGCCGCACTGCGGGATCGGCCCGCATTTCCGCCCTCGACGCGGAGGTCTCCGATTGTAACTGAACGAGCGGTCACGCCGATTCTCCTAGATACCACAAGAGCTTAGGGTAGATCGTGAGCGCAGTTCGATTGTTCAAGGGCCCAAGATTTTAAACCCGTGCGTGTTTCGAACACTCGCCGCACTCGCGGTCGTTGATCCTCTCGTCGGAGAAGAGCGCTAGTTGAAGCGAGCTTTCAATTCGCCAAGATGGTAGGCGGCCGCCGAGGCGCTGGCCGGGCTCCTGTCGAACTCGGCCCAGCACCAAACTGAAACACAAAGACTTCGAACGTCGGCCAGCAAGTTCATCAGGGCGATGTCGAGCCCGGCGAGCTCGGACCAGGTGGCGACCGGAAGAAAACCAATGTCCCACTCGAGCGGTCCGACACAGACCGATTCCAAGTCCATCCAGATCGCGCCCGAATGGCATATGAGGGCATTTTCAATGTGAGGGTCTCCGTGGAGCGGCTGCCACGCCCCTCCAAGTCGGCTCAAATCACCGCTCAGAGTCTCGTAGAGCTTTTGCAGAAAACGGCGATCACTCAACGCAAGCTCGGGCGCCTGTTGAGGGTCGCCAAGGATGGTCTCACAGGATTCCACTTTCATCATGAACGTCGGCAAGTCGGCCTCGACGTCCGCGAGCGCCAAGTGAAGCTGCGCCAGCGAGGCAGCCGCAAGAAGGGCGTCATCCTCGGTGACGACGGGCCGGCCTTCCGCGAATTCCCACAAGCTTATGGCGCAGTCATCCTCCAGATATGGACCCGGCGGCACCTTCCTTGTGGGACGGACCGACGGAGCGTCGCGGAATGCCAGATGATCGGCGATTAGAAGCTCCCGTGCGAGGCTATTGTCCGAGAAATCGAACGATGTTCCCGATGCGATCCGGGCGACTACGGGCCAAGGGCTGAGCTTCACGGTCGTGTGGTTTCCAAGGTGCAAGACTTCGGGTGTGACGACGCCCAGCCCGGCCTTGGCGGCAGCCATGCTTGCTGCGGCGAGCTCCATATTCAGTGGCCGGCGTAGCATCCGCGATTGCCTAGAGGCGGAGGCGACCGCTTGCCAACGATTTGCAGATCGTGAACGACTGGAATTTGATCCAGGCGGACCTAGAGACCGAGTTGTCTGACCAGGAGAAAGCTTACCGAACCGAGCGCCAGAAGCGATAGGACTACGGTTATGGTGACCGCTCCGCCGGCCTTTGAGACAGCGCGGACATCGACTCCCAAGCCGAGCGCCGCCATCGAAATCACCGTAAATATCGTCGCTGTTTCACCGATCGGCGTAAGAACGGGCGGCGGAAGAAGGCCCGTTGAACGCACACCGATCATCGCGACGAAGCCGATCACGAACCAGGGTACAAGCCGGTGAAGCGGTGGACGTCCGGCTCGGGGACGATCTCCAGCCGTGACATGGGGCGCCGGTTCGTCCGGCTCCTCGCGCAATTTCGATGAGATGAGCGAAAGGACAACGCAGACAGGACCAAGCATGAGGACTCGAATGAGCTTGACCAGAGTGCCTATGTGCATCGCGGTTGCGCCTGCAGGAGCAGTCGCGGCGAGAACCTGGGGAATCGCATAGACTGTGAGACCGGCCAGCGCTCCGTAAGCAACCGGGGTCATGTGCAGAAGCGTGCCGATCATCGGAAGGACAAGTACGACGATGACCCCCAGCACCGCGGTGAATGCGATCGATGCTGCAACCTCGTCGCCGTCGGCTCCGATCACCGGTGCAACCGCGGCAATTGCGGAATTCCCGCAGATCGAATTGCCGCAGGCGACCAGAATTGCGAGCCGTTTGGGAAGGCCCAGCAGGCGGCCGATACCAAAGCTCAGAATGATCGCACCAGCGACGATCCCTAGGATTGAGATGAGCAAGGCCCATCCAGCCGATATGATCGTGGCCGCGCTGACTGATGCGCCCAGCAGCACCACCGCAATTTCAAGAAGCAGCTTCGCGCTGAAATCGATCCCGCGCTTCCAAACTTTGCCGGGAGTCCAGGCGGTCCGGACTGCCGCGCCAACCAAGATCGCGAGCACCAGTGCTTCAATCCAGGCGCGGCCGGAGGCAGCCAATTCGATCCGCTGCAAAATCAGTCCTGCGGCCGCGACAAGGATGCACAATGCGAGGCCGGGGAGGACCTGCGTAACGGTGCTGCGACTTGAAGCCGTGATCGCTCCCCCTCGTTTGAGACACCGTGCCTAAACCGAGATTTGGGTTCGAACAACCGTGCGGGCGGCCTTCATCTTCGTTCCGGCCAATTGCAGAACCGGGGCCTTCGCGTCCATCAGCGATCGTGGACGGGCGGCGGACTTGAGGGGCGATCAATGTCGGCGCCCAGCTCCGCGAGGAGCTTCGGCCGCTAGTCGAGCGTCGTGCGATAGGCGCGGATCGCGAGAGTGGCCACGATCAACATGAACAAGGCGAGGGCGGCGAGACTCTCAATGGATTCGCCGATTCCGACACCTTTCAGCATCGCGCCGCGGACCACTCGAAGCATGTAGGTCACAGGCAGAAGGCTCCCGAGCCACTGTGCCCATTGCGGCATGCCGCGGAACGGAAACAGAAACCCTGACAAGAGAATCGATGGCAGAAAATAAAAAAAGCTCATTTGCATGGCCTGAAGCTGATTTCGAGCCACCGTCGAGACGAGGAATCCGAGCGAGAGACTGCCGACGATGAACAAGAACAGGCCGAGGATTAATGCTGCCCAGCCGCCAGCCATTGGCACACCGAACATGATCCGCGCCAAACCCAGGATGAGCGTTGCCTGGACAATTCCGACGAGCACGAACGGTGTCAGTTTACCAACCATCACTTCGATCGGCCGGAGGGGCGTCGCAAGCAGCGTCTCCATCGTGCCGCGCTCGACCTCGCGGGTCATCGCGAGTGCCGTCATCATCACCAGAGTCATCGTCAGGATCGTCGCGACGAGCCCAGGCACGATGTTGTACGAAGTCTGATTTTCAGGATTGTAGCGATCCTGGACCACCACCTCGAATGGGCTTTTGGAAATCCCCTGCTGCGCAAGCGGACCCTTAAGGTCGTGGCGAAGTGCATATTGCGGAAGCATTGCGAGAGCCGAAAGCGCCGGCCCGGTCGCCGCGGGGTCCGACGCGTCAGCTTCGACGAGGATCTGCGGGGTTTCGCGCCGCACCACGCCGCGCGTGAAATCGCCGGGGATTGTTATCGCGAACTGTACCGAACCGTTTTCGATTAGCCGGTTTAGTTCGGCGGGAGTCGCGACCGACGCGACGATGTCGAAATATTCACTATTCTTTAGCGAGGCGAGAATTGACCGCGAGAAGTCCCCCTGATCCTGGACCAGGACTGCGGTTGGCAAATGCTTCGGCTCTGTGTTGATCGCGTAGCCGAACAGCAGCAGCTGTACGATCGGGATGCCGATGATCATCGCGTACGTAAGTCGGTCGCGAACAAGCTGGGTGAATTCCTTCGAAAGCACCGCAAGGATTCGAGAGAGGGACAAACCCATCATGCAGCTTTGCTCACTCCGCTGGCCGATTGGGTGCGCATCAGGTGGATGAACACGTCCTCAAGGCTGGGTTCGACTTCCACCCACCTCCACGGCTCATGACGGAAGGGCTCGATCGCCTTTTCGAGCAATCGCCGATCCGTCCCGCTGACATGGAGGGCTGGACCGAATGGCGAAACCATCTCGATTCCCGGTTTACCCTGCAGGTCGCGTGAGAGCCGGTCGGCCCGCGGCCCCCCCGCCTCGTAGGTGACAAGGCTCGACTGGCGGATCAGTTCATCGGCGGTCCCCCGAGCGATGAGGTCGCCATTGAAGATGTAGGCGATGTCGTGGCAGCGCTCCGCCTCGTCCATGTAATGGGTCGATACGAGAACGGTTATGCCGGTGTCCGACAGGGCGTGAATTTCATCCCAAAAGTCGCGGCGCGCCTGAGGGTCGACCCCCGCTGTCGGCTCGTCGAGAAGGAGCAGCTTCGGTGAATGCAGAGTTGCCGCGGCAAGCGCCAGCCGTTGCTTCCATCCACCCGACAATTGCCCTGCGAGCTGCTTGCGTCGGTTCTGGAGGCCGAGCTTCTCAAGCGCTTCGTCGACGCGCTCGTGCAGGCGGTCCAGGCTGTAGACGCGGGCGATGAAGGCCAGATTCTCCTCGATCGTCAGGTCTTCGTAGAGCGAAAAGCGCTGAGTCATATAACCGGTCTGCAGCTTGATCGCCGCCGCTTCGCTGGGGAAGTCGAGGCCAAGGACAGTCCCGCGGCCGCTGTCGGGCGTGAGCAATCCGCACAACATCCGAAGCGTCGTGGTCTTGCCAGATCCATTGGGTCCCAGGAAGCCGGTGATGTGACCCTTCTCGATTTGCAAAGCGACGTCATTGACAACTCGGTGGTCCCCGAAGCTCTTGTTCAGTCCGCTGACGTCGATCGCCAAAGTCACGGAAGCGGCTCGACCTCGACCGGCTGGCCGGGGTTCAGCTTGTCGGGATTGGTGGGATAGCCCTCGACCATGAAGACCATCCGCTCGCGGCTGTCGCGGCTAAAGATGATGGGCGGCGTGAACTCGGGGTCCGGGCTGACGTACCCGATCCGCGCCATAAGCCCGCCGGCACAGCCGTCGCAAGAGAAATGGACGGTCTCGCCGGGCCGGTAATGCGAAACCTTTGCCTCGGGAACGAAGAAACGGACTTTCACCTTACGGTCGGGAATGATGCTCACGATCGCCTGGTTCGCGGGCACCCATTCGCCGACCTGGAAATAGACCTGGTCGACGCGGCCAGCGGCGGGGACAACCGGCGAGAGCTGGCGAACCTGAATATCGACGCTGCGCTTCCCGCCAACGGCTTGCTCGGTCTGAGCCGTCGCCTGGGAGATTTCAGCACGGCGAGCGTCGGCGGTCTTTTGTGCCGCCACCACATTGGCATTCGCCTCGCGAAGCGCCGCGCGCGCCTTGTCGAGATCGGTGTTCGCGACCGCTGCCGGATCGTCGTGCTTTACCGACTCAAGCCGTGCAAGATTTTGGCGGGCGTTCAGAGCCCCCGCTTGGTTCGCCGCGACGTTGGCAACGGCCTGCCTGAGGTTGGCTTCGGCAGTAGAAATCTGAGTCTGATTTGCGCGAATGTTCGCTGAAGCCTGCTCGCCTTCGGCGGCGAGTATTGCCGGTTCGATCCGGAAGGCTGACTGACCCGCCGAAACGCGCTGACCGTCGACGAGTGAAACGGATTCAAGCGTTCCCGAAACGGGTGCCGCGAGATCGAGATTGTCGCCAACGATGTAGCCGGAGAGGTATGCGGTACGAGGCTTCGGACCGAACAGCTCCCAGACGGCAACGGCTGCGATGACAATGGCCATCAAGATTAGGAGCGGGCGAAGGCGCTTCATCACTGCGATCCCGCTTCGGCCAAGTCCGGCCAGCCCCCGCCAAGCGCCTTGTAGAGCGCCACGGTATCGCGCCCCTCGGCGCTCGTCGTTTCGACCAACCTGTTCTCCAATGCGATGCGGTTGGCCTGCGCCTGCAGGACATCCGAATAAGTGACGAGGCCGCCAGTGTAACGCGTGCGGGCAATCCCCTCCGCCCTGCTGGCCGACCGAAGCGCCGAATCGAGCTCGCCGATCTCGCTCCGGTCATTGTCGATTTTGGAAAGAGCATCCTCGACGTCCTGGAGTGCGGTGAGGATAGTCTTGCGGTAAGCGATGAGTGCCTGCTCCTGCTGCGCATTCTTGACGTCGATGTTTGCGCGCGTGCCGCCGCCGTTAAAAATGGGCCAGTCAATCGCAGCGCCGCCGGAAAAATTGCGGCTGCCCCATTCGAGCAGGCTCGCCAGAGCAGTACTCACCAGCGCTGGGGCCGCGCTGAGCGTGAAGCGTGGATAAAGGTCAGCCGTGGCGACCCCGATATCGGCCGTTGCGGCCGCAAGATTGCGCTCGGCCGCTCTGATGTCTGGACGACGCCGCAAGAGATCGGATGGAAGTCCGGCCGGGACACTTGGAGGAGTGGGGAGCGAAACTCCCGTCGGGCTCAGTTCGGCGATGAGCGATTCTGGGGAATCGCCAACTAAAACGCCGATCTTGTGGATTTGCGCCGCTGCCTCAGCGCGAAGCGGGGGAATCGCCGCCTGGGCGGCCGCCGCTTCTGAATTTTGCTGCTCGAGGTCCTGTCCTGTCACGAGACCGCCGCGGACGCGCGCACCGACAAGATGTGATGAACGTCGCTGTCGTTCGACTTCCGCTTGTGAAAGGGCGATCTGCTCCTGCAGCGCCCGAAAGGCGATATAAGCGCTCGCGACTTCGGCAGAAGTCGAAACCTGAGCATCGCGCCGGTTCCATATTGCGGCGCCCGTTCGCGCCCTTGCTCCTTCGATTTGGCGTCGAGTCTTGCCAAACAGGTCAATCTCCCAGCTCGCGTCGAATCCCACGCGAAAGGTCGTGAATTCCGACCCCGGAAGACCGAAGCTGCCGGTGCTCCCCTCGCCAGTGCCCGGAGGGACTGGGATTGCATGCTCACTGATGCGCTGGTGGGTTACCGAGCCGTTCGCCGACACCTCGGGCAGCGCAGAGGCTCCGGCCACGCGTTCTTCCGCACGGGCCTCGCGAATCCGGGCAGCTGCGGTCTCCACGTCGAGGTTCTGAGCGATCGCGCGATTGATTAGCTTGTTGAGCTCGGGGTCCCCGAAGGCGGTCCACCAGGAGGCCAGCTGGGCGTCGCTCAAACTCTCTGCCGAATTCGGCTCGGCATAGGTTGGAGGCAGCCCCATTTCGGGGCGATTGTAGTTCGGCCCGACAGTACATCCCGCGAGTAGCGCGCCAAGTGGAGCAATCCTGCCCCAATTCATCGATCGGTTTCCATCAGCAGCCCGTGAAGCACCGCGTCGGAATGCTGTGCTGCAAGCTCGTCGAAGTTGATGGGCTCGCCTCCGACGGGCACCAAGGTTGCGGTCCACAGCGCTCCCAAGATCATTGGTCCCATCAAGGTGAAGGCATACAGCCGCGGGTCGCCCGGACGTACCTCACCGCGCTCCTGCCCTTTAGCAACGAGCGCGGCCATCGCGCCGATCGCCTTGGACGCGACCTCGTCGTGCCACACGCGCGCGAGCTCAGGAAAGTTGCGGGATTCTCCAATTACCATTTTGGCAACGGCGCCAACCGGGATCCTGCCGATATTCTGCGCGAAGCGAGCGAGGAAGACGGGGACGATTTGCGCAAAGGGCGTGTCAAGCGCCGCAATGGCGGACGTGACGGCTTCGACGTTGGGCGCAATCGAATCGCGCACGACTGCACGGAACAGCTGCTCCTTGTCGTCGAAGTAAAGGTAGAGCGTACCCTTCGAGACGCCCGAACGCCTTGCGATCTCGTCGAGTCTCGCAGCAGCGAAGCCCTTCTCCGCGAAGACCTCGAGCGCCGAGGCGCAAATTTCGCGCGGACGATCCTCGGCACGGCGTTTCCAGCGCGGTCGCTTTTTTTCAACCATAACTGACCGGTCAGTTACATACGATCGTGCGTGAAGGCCCGCAAGCCTTGATCACCGGTCTCGAACGGCGGTCGGGTTCGAGGCGGCAGCCGAGTGCTTGGGGCGTCCGTCGAGAACGACGACTCTTTGCGGACATCCGACCCACGGCTAGACTGCGCCCGAAGGGAAGGCGCCCGATGCTTTTATCTGTTGTGGCGGCATTGGCCTTGGCGGCCCAATCTACCGCGGCGACCGAGCTGCTGGGCATCGACGTGCCCAACGAATTTCAGGTCGGCAGTCAGGCACGAAATGAGCACACCGAAATCATCGAGCTCGTTCAACCCCCAGAGACCGTGAATGACTGGTCCAGAATGATCACGAGCCTGATGTTCTTCAACGCGGCCCCGACGGGACTGGAGATCTTTTACGGGCAATGGCGCGCCCAAGAGCGAAGTGGCTGTCCCTCCATGACAGACACCCGGGTCTCTGGAACCGTCGATGGGCACCGTGCCATCAGGGGCACGTTGTCGTGTCCCAAGGATTCGCAGACGGGAAAAGCCGAGAACCTCAGCGCGTTCCTCGTTCAAGGCGACGCGAACCTGATGATGGTCGAGGTCGCGTTTCGCGGAGCCTTCACGCCCGCCGACGACGCCTTGATTGAACGCATCAAAGGATCGCTCAAAGTGTGCGACGAACGAGAATTGAAGTCATGCTCGGCTCGTAAGCCGAGGGGCTTTGTGGCCTCGAAATGAGCTGAACACCTCCAGAACCGTGACGCAATAAGCGACATAAACCCAGCTCCGCCTCCAGTCCGAAGCGCGTAAAAACTCCAGCGTTACCCATCGCGAACCTAGGGCAAAGTTGGGCTCGACAAGTTTCTGATGCGATAGGGTCGGTTTGATCGGACAGCGAGGCTGTGGGCGTCTGGACGATGGCCTTCGTTGGCGGTCGGGGTCGACCTCAGACCGTCGAAGGACGCTTGCCGAAGTCCTTGGCGCTCTCGTTTCTCTCACTGCGCGTTAGGTCAATGCGATCGGCTATGCTAGAACTCTGCATCGCGCGAAATCTGACCGTAGGCCGTCGCGCGGCTGAGAGACCGAATGTGCTCCCGCTTACCAATGGAGCCGAGATTTGGACCTCAATTATCTCTATCACCGGCATGGAGTTTCGCTCGTGATGGCCCAAAACGCGGCCTGCGAGCGTAGCCGCCTCGTCCACCGGGCTCTAGCAGCGGCATATGCCGGGCGGATCGCAGACGTGCTTCACTCCAACCGGACGCCGTCAACTTGATATTGCCAATATTCAGGGAGGATAGGGTACGTCGCTTGCGCGGACGGCCAGCATCATTTCGATGCCTCGCCAAGCACTCTGGAAGGAGGCCCGGCGGAGGGGCAGCGCCTATGACGTCCAAGCTAGGAGTCGGTTACCATGGCTAAAGGTCAGATGAGATCGAATAAGGAAGCGCGAAAGCCCAAGGCGACCAAGCCCAAGAAGACCCATCCGGCGACGTCACGCAGTTCGAACCTCGGCTCCAAGGATGGAAGCCGATGACTCGAAAGCCGCGCCGAGGCAGCAAGCGAAACGCCAAGTGACTTTTGCTCGCCGATGAATCTCGCGGGCAGCATCCATGCAAACCTCCGGGCGGCTCTGCAAAGCGCTCGCCGGCTCAGAGGAAGCGCAGTCCACCCAGATACGATCGCTCATTGGTCGAGCATCGTTACCGTTGCGCGATCCGAGGCAGAGGCGATGGAATCGTTTCGGACTCGTGAACTGACGAACGACCTGGAGCGCGAAATAGACGAACGCCGATCTTCGGGGGAATAGCCAAGCAAACTGAATTCCCTGCTCGAATGACGATGGCAGACAAGAGTTCAAACGCAGGGAAGTTGAGGGTGGGCGTGCTTCGGAAGATGCACGAGAGGAGGGAAGCGAGTGAATCAGGAACAGGTACCGGAGCGAGGTGCCGCCATTTGGGTAGGGCGACAGTTGAGGAACCCCCTCAACAGCCTAATCGCACGCTCGTCGCGGGTCCCCACGACCCCTTTTATCGAGCCGAACCTATTCCCCTGGGCTGAAGCGCTCGAGGCAGGCTGGAGCGATATTCGGGCGGAGCTTGATTCGTTGCGGGATCGCGGCGGCGAGGTCCTCCCGCTCGACCGCATTTCGCCCGATCACGCAGGCGTGGCGCTCGACGGAAAATGGAAGAGCTTCGTGTTCGAGGCCTATGGCTATCACGTCCCTCGCAACCGCGCCTTGTGCCCACGGACTTCGGAATTGCTCGATCAGGTGCCGGGGCTGATGCTCGCCATGTTTTCGATCATGGAGCCGGGCACTTATGTTCCATTGCACACAGGGGTGAGCAAGGCGCTGATCAACGCCCATCTGGGGCTCGACGTACCGCCAGGCGATTGCCGGATTGAAGTTGGCGGGGAAACCCGCTGGTGGAATCCCGGCAAACTGCTTCTTCTTGACGATACCTATCCGCATCAAGTGTGGAATAACACTGACCGGACACGTGTCGTGCTGCTGATGCAGATTAGACGGCCAGTCGGGCGGCTCGGGCGCTTTGTCGGCGGCGCTTTTCTGGCGGCCGTCAGACGTTCGGGCTACGTACAGGATCCGCGACGAGCGCTGGGCGGGGTTCCTAATTCCTAAGGGACGACCACAAAGGACAAAATGTGATGAGCTTTGGGATCTATGAGGCGTCGGTGCCTGTGTTCGTGAACTCTCTGACGAACATGCGCAATTGGCTCGACAAGGCTGCGCAGGAGAAAAGTGAAGCGGCGCTGATGGAAGCGCGACTTGCGCCTGATATGAGACCTTTGCCAGCCCAGTATCAGATGGCATCCGACTCAGCGAAGAATGCTCTTGCTCGGCTTACGGGCACCGAGGCCCCTTCAATGCCGGACACCGAAAAGAACTTCTCGGAGCTTGCGGCTCGCTGTGACCGGACGATCGATTATCTCCGGGGCTTTGATGCGCGCTCCTTGGAAGGCTGCGAAGAGCGGGAAGTCGTGCTCAAATTCCCGAGCGGAAACGGTTATCGCTTCCCTGGAGGCCAGTATCTCGCGGGATTCGCGCTCCCAAATTTCTTTTTCCACGTCACGACCGCCTACGCCATTTTCCGCAACGCCGGGGTGTCGCTGGGCAAGCCCGACTTCCTGCAACACCTTGGACCGCCCAACCTCGAAGCATAGCGAGGTCAACGCCCATCATGGCGTCGCCAGACGGAGCGATCGGCTCGGCCCGGAGCCTTGTGCGATGAACAGCTATTGACAATGGACCAGGCAGCCCATGGGTTCACGGCCCATGGAAGCGCGCGCCTTGAAACGCCCAATCTTCGCCGATCTAGTCGGCGGAATATCGATTACCGGCCTGATGCTCCCAGAAGGAATCGCCTACTCGGCGATCGCAGGACTGCCGGCATCTTTCGGGGTCAGCGCCGCAGTCATCGGGCCGCTCGGATATGCGATTATCGGACGGAGCCGCCTCGCGGTTGTGACGGCGACGAGCGGAGCGGCGGCGCTCCTGGCCGCGGGGATCGCGAATGCTGCCATTCCAGGGGTTCCCCGAGTGGATTGCGCGCTCGCGCTTACCCTATTGGTCGGCATATTCTTCCTATTTGGAGCGGCGCTCCGGCTCTCTGCACTGACGAGCTTTGTTTCTCGCGCAGTTCTCCAGGGGTTCGGGCTGGGCCTCGCGATCACGATTACAATTCGCCAATTGCCGATTCTTCTCGGTATTGCAGCGACCCAGAGCGCGCCTCTCCAGATTCTCGGATCGATCCTCCTTCAATTTCGAAAGGTGCATATGCCAAGCGCCCTGCTCGGCTGCGCTGCACTCGTCTTTCTTAGCATCTCTCGCCGGCTTGGTTTCGTCGCAGCCGGCCTCATCCTGACCCTGGGGTCGGTCGTTGCGATGCATTTCGGCCCGGCAGGGCATTTCGGCATTGCGACCGCAGGCCCGCTCGGTCTTGAGCTTTCTGCCCCTCACGTTCCGGCGATGGCTGTCAGGGATTGGGGCAGGCTGGCCCAGCTCGCCTTCCCCATTGCACTCGTTCTCCTGGCAGAGAGCTGGGCGACCATTCGCTCGCTTGCCGCGACGCGAGGAGATCCCATTTCGCCCGAGCGCGAAATCGCGGCGCTCGGACTGGCGAATATCGCGTCTGCCTTGTGGCACGGCCTCCCTGTCGGCGCGGGCTTTTCGATCGGCAACGCCAATGCGCAGGCCGGAACCGCGAGCAGGCTCGGAGCAGGTCTTGCCGCGCTCGCAGTCGCGATCGCCGCAATCACGGCGGCGAACTGGATAGCGCTCATTCCTGAGCCCGTTCTTGCAGCGATCGTCATTTCGGCCCTGGCTCACGCTTTGTCGCCCAGGCCGATTTATTCTCTTTTCCGACTGAATAGGGATCAATGGATCGCGCTCGCAGCGGCGGTCGGTGTCCTGTTGCTGGGACTCGTGAACGGCTTGCTCCTTGCAGTCGCACTCTCCGTTCTGGGCTTGCTTCGGCGTCTCGCTTATCCAGACCTTAGCGTCCTTGGCCGGACCGGTGACCATGATTTCGTCGATTGCGCCGCCCACCCCGACGCGCGGCAAATCCCGGGCCTACTTGTCATCCGGCCCAATGCCCCGCTGTTCTTCGGCAACGCGGAAACAGTGCTCGCCGAGATCGGTCGACGAGCGCTGGACGGTCAGGCTTCGACCATCGTCCTCAGCCTTGAAGAGACAAACGATCTCGATAGCAGCGCGCTCGAAGCAATTTGCGATTTCCGACAGGCAATGACCGCGCAGAATCGTGTGTTGATTCTTGCCCGGGTTCATGATCGAGTCAGGGCAATCCTCGAGCGGGGCGGTCTCTCCGATCTTGCGGAAAAGTCGACGTTCAGCGTCGACGATGCGGTTCGAATGGCGCCGCCGCCGCCCAGCACAGATGGTGGAGATGCCGGTGTCACGGCTGATCGCGCAAATCCTTCCCATTAAGCTTTTGCAGTGGAGAGAGTTGCGATGAAACTCGACCGCCGGGCTCTCCTTGCGGCCTCGATTGCCGCGCCCTGGATGTTCGCATCGAAGGCCTCGGCGAAAGCCAAGCCGCCGGCCGGGGTCGACTGGGGCGCCTGGTTTCACAGTTGGTTCGAGAAGGATTTCGGAATGGTCGGCTATTATGCCGACGAGAATGCCGAACTCCTCGCTTCGAAGATCGCGGTGGACGTGATCTTCATGGGCGATTCGATCACGGAGAACTGGAAAGACAAGCGCCCCTCATTCTTTACTCGAGGTCGGATCGACCGCGGAATCAGCGGCCAGACCACATCGCAGATGGTGCTTCGGATGATGAGCGATGTCGTCGCTCTTCGACCAAGAGCAGTCCACATCATGGGGGGGACCAACGATATTGCCGGCAATACCGGCCCGATGACTCGCGAAATGAGCGAGGATAACGCGCGAGCGATGATCGACATCGCCCAGCGACACGGGATCAAGGTGATCATTGCTTCGGTGCCTCCCGCCGCCTCGTTTCCGTGGGCGCCGCGGATCCGATCCCGACCTCTGATCGCTGACTTCAACCGACGCCTGGAGCGGATCGCCCGTGAGACCCGCGCCACGTGGGTCGATTACCATTCCGTCCTGGATGATGGCAGCAACGCGATGAAGCCCGGACTTGCGGTCGACGGGGTCCACCCGACGGAAGCGGGATATGACGCGATGCAGCGGCTCATCGAGCCGGTCCTTTCAAAGGTTCTCGCACGGGCATGAAGCTTCAGAGGTGCTACATCGAGAAGCCCTGGGGGAGATCCGAGCTGCCTCAAGGCTTCGAGCCTCCCTATGGGAAGCGCATTGGCGAAGTCTGGTTCACGGGCGCGGGCGATCAGCCGCTGCTGGCTAAATATCTCTTCACAAGCGAGCGCCTTTCGATCCAGGTCCACCCCGACGACGCGCAGGCGCGCGCACGCGGCCTCCCAAGGGGCAAGTTCGAATGCTGGTACATCGTGTCGGCCGAGCCGAATTCGACGCTCGGTCTCGGGCTCAAGTCGCGTCTGTCACCCGGAGAGCTCCGCTCCGCCGCGCTCGACGGTTCGATCGAGGAGCTGATCGACTGGCGGAGGGTCGCTGCCGGCGACTTCTTCCTCGTCCCGCCAGGCACGATCCACGCGATCGGAGCGGGTATCAGCCTCATCGAATTCCAGCAGAATTCGGACGTCACCTATCGACTTTACGATTATGGCAGACCCCGCGAGCTTCACCTCCAAGACGGAATCTCGGTCTCGAGCGCGGAGCCCTATTCTGATCGCGATGCCGGGCATCTGGATCCGAGCGAGCACCGGGTCCTGGTTGATGGACCCGAATTCGTTCTAGTCCATTCAACGGCCGATTCGCTCGAGGATCGAACGCGCTGGATCATTCCGATCGAGGGAAAGGTCCGGAGCGGCGACGAAATCGCGGAGCCCGGCGAATGCCTGCTTCTCGAGGCCGGCGAACGGATCGAAATCCACGCCGCCCGAATGCTGATCGGCGCTAGCGTGTAACGCCCATCGCGAGCGCAACGGCTCCAAGCGGCCCAGCATCTCGGCCGAGTTCAGGCGAACGAAGATAGGGGGCCCCTTCCGGCAAAGCGAGATATCCGTTGATACTGAGGGTCAGCATCTCTTCGATACGTCCGAGGAGATGCGGCTGATTGTCGAGCACCCCGCCGCCGATCGCAATTCCGCGTGGAGCCGCCGCGCAGACGATCGAATGGCAAAGCTGCGCGAGCGCCCACGCCACTGATTCCCACAACGGGTCATTGCTCTTCAAACGCTCGATCTGTCCTGCGCCGACGCGCGCAACCAACGACGGCCCCGCCGCAAGCCCCTCGACGCAGTCGCCGTGGAATGGACATGAGCCGGGGAAGTCATCGCCTGGAAGTCGCGCGACTCGGATGTGCCCGAGTTCGCAGTGCCCGAAGCCCCGCATTGGAAGCCCGTTGGCGATCAGCCCGACTCCAACGCCCGTGCCAACCGTTACGTAGGCAAAATCCGAAAGGCCTCGCCCTGATCCCCAGTGCATCTCGGCGAGCGCCGCGCCATTCACGTCTGTGTCGAATGCGACGGGCGAGCTCGCGGCTCGGCGAAGAGGACCGACAATGTCCGTGCCTGACCAGCCGGGCTTTGGAGTGACCGCGATGTGACCGTAGGTCGGCGAGCGCTGGTCAAGGTCGATAGGGCCGAAGCTGGCGATTCCGAGAGCTTCGATGCCCTCCTTTGATCGCCATTTCTCAAGGATTGCCGCAAGGTTCGCGAGCGTTTCTTCAGGTGAGATCGTCGAAAGCGATTCTCGAGCGAGGATTTGAGCGGGCCCCCGCGCAAGGATTGCGACGCACTTCGTCCCGCCAAGTTCGATCCCTGCGTAGGCCGAGGAAGCCGCGGGGCTCCGGGCCTGCCGGCGAGCGGCATTGGAAACCTCGCCGGCGGCGAGACTTCTTGCTGCGCTGTTGGGCGAGAAGTCGAGGCGCCCAATCGCCTCGAGGACCCTTGCGCGGGTCGACTCCCGAACGTTCGACTTGTGATTAATGACCCGCGAGACTGTCATCGGTGAGACGCCGGCGACGCGAGCGACATCCTTTATGGTGCTCGCTCCGCGCCTTCCTCGGCTTGCCTTGGCCATCAGGCAGCAGTGCTACGTGACGCCCTCCCCGGATGCAATTTAAAGGAACCCGATTTCCTTCGAACCCCGCTAGACTTCGAGCTCGATCCAGAGCGGCGCATGGTCGCTGGTCTTCTCCCAGCCACGCGGGATCCGGTCGACGCCCGCGGTCTTCAGGCTCTTTGCAAGGCTGGGACTTAAAAGCGCGTGATCAATCCTTATTCCGGCATCGCGCTCGAACGACCTGCGCCAATAGTGCCAGAAGGTATAGATTCGCTCCTGAGGATAAAGTTTGCGGATCGCGTCGATCCAGCCGTCCGCTACGAGCGCTCCATATCTTTGGCGGGCCTCTTGAGCGAAGAGTGCGTCCTTGGCCCAGCGTTCGGGCTTGTAGACGTCCTTGTCCGTGGGGATCACATTATAATCGCCGATGAGGAGCGCCGGCACGGCGTTCTTGAGAAGCTCATCGGCATGAGCTGAAAGAGCGTCGAGCCACGCGAGCTTGTAGTCGAACTTGGGCCCCGGCCTGGGGTTGCCGTTGGGCGCGTACATGTTGCCGATGAGGATCCCGCAAACGGCCGCCTCAATATATCGGCTCTGCTGGCGGTCGGGGTCGGATGGAAGGCCCCTGCGAGTCTCCACTGGAGCTCCGACCCGGCTGAGAAGCGCAACTCCGTTCCAGCTCTTCTGTCCGTTCCAGATTGCGCGATAGCCGAGCGCTTCGAGGGACTCTATTGGAAATTGCTCGTCGGTGCACTTGAGCTCCTGAAGTCCCACGACGTCGGGCCCGAACTCCTCTAGCCAGCGCGTCAGGATGTGGAGCCGCCCGTTGATTCCATTGATGTTGTAGCTCGCAATTTTGAGCCGCCGCTTTTTCGCCATGGGCAAGGAACCAAGATGTTTGGATTGGGTTCTAATTTCGTGCTTCGGAACCGCCGATGCGTGTCTCCGGGGCGGAACCCGGGCTGAAAGGCCTGCGGATCGGCCTCGTTTCGATGACGCGGATCATTGGATCGGGAGCATGGGAGCCCCGCCAGGCGAGAGCCTGTCGGGGCTCTTCTTTCGAGTCGCACAGGCTTATCCACCGATTCATCCACCATTTTGTCGGATCGATGATGTTTTTTGACTCGCGTTGATGACTGAATCGGCTATGTTCACTTTGTGCTTCGGGAGTCGAAAGACAAACAAAGCATGGTGCCCCGGCAAGGTCAAACTTGCCGGGGCTACTCGTATGTGGGCTAGAGCGCTCCGGGCCTCGCCCCTTCCAGCTTCAGACGATTGGATCGGTCGGGAAGCGGATATTTGTTGCCGTTGGCGCAATTGAAGAGAACCACTTTTTCGCCGCTCTTGACGAGGCCGCGCTCCAACGCTTGCCGCCACCCTGCGAGAACCGCTCCGCCTTCCGGACAGAAGAGGAAGCCGTCGTCGCGGGCAGCGTCTTCGACCGCCTCGAGGATCGCCTCTTCGGAGACCGCGATCGCAGCTCCCTTGCTCTCCCGCACCGCCCTCAAAATGAGGAAGTCGCCGACCGCCTTGGGAACACGGATTCCGGTTGCGACGGTCGCGGCATTCTCCCAGCGCTCGGCGAACTCGTCCCCATTTTCGAACGCTCGGACCATCGGAGCGCAGCCCTCGGCTTGGACTGCATACATTCGCGGTCGCTTCGAGCTGATGAGCCCAACGGCCTCCAGTTCGTCGAAGCCCTTCCACATCCCGATGAGTCCGGTCCCGCCCCCCGTCGGATAGAAGATCGCGTCCGGCAGCTCCCAGCCGAGCTGCTCCGCGAGCTCGAAGCCCATCACTTTCTTGCCTTCGAGGCGGTAGGGTTCCTTGAGTGTCGAGCAATCGAACCACAAACCTTCCGCTGCACCCTTCCCGACGAGCGCCCCGCATTCGTCGATCTGACCGTCGGCAACATAGACCCGCGCCCCGTAGGCTGCGGTTTCGGTGACGTTCGTCTCGGGTGTTTCGGAAGGGCAGAGGACGATCGTTTCGATACCCGCTCGGGCCCCATAGGCAGCGAGCGCCGCTCCGGCATTGCCGTTGGTCGGCATTGCGATGCGGCTGATCCCAAACTCCTTCGCCATCGTTACCGCCATGGCGAGCCCGCGCGCCTTGAACGAACCGGTCGGGAGGCGCCCCTCGTCCTTCACCAGGAGGTCCGATGCGCCGCTCGCGGCGGCCGTTTTTGAAAGAGCGACGATCGGAGTTTCGGGTTCGCCGAGGCTAACCGGTTCGCCCTCGTTCGGAAGAAGCTCTCGCCACTTCCACATCCCGGGTTCTCGGGCCCGCAGGCTCTCCTTCGTCAGGGTCTCCCTCGCGCGTTCGAGATCGTAGCGAACAAGGAGCGGCTTTCCCGCGGAGCTCAAATTATAAGGGCGACCGGCTTCGTAGCGCTCGCCGGTCAGCGAGCATTCGAGATATTTCACGGTCATGGATCAACAATCACAATGATGAGCTGGATGGTGGCTTTCGACCTGGATCGTACAATGTTCGATGTGGAACCGGTCGTGAAGAAGCTTGCGGGCACTTTCGAGTAAGGCATCTGGATAGTCCGCCCGCGCGGTCACGATGTGGGCGGTGAGCGCGGTTTCGGTGGTGCTCAAAGGCCATATGTGAAGGTCGTGGACTTCCTCCACTTCCTCTATTGCAGCGAGGGACAAGGCGACTTCGTCAACGTCGATCCCCTTCGGAACGCCGGCGAGCGACATCCACATCGATTCCTTGAGAAGATCGATGCTGCTCCAAAGGATGATGACCGCGACTGCTAGGCTCATCGCCGGATCGATCCACTGCTGGCCAGTCCAGATGATCGCCAGGCCAGCAACGACAACAGCAGCCGATACCAGCGCGTCGCCGGCCATGTGCAGATAGGCCGCGCCGATGTTGATGTCGTCTCGCCGGCCGCTTGCAAAGAGAAGCGCGGTGAGACCGTTGACCAGGATTCCGGCAGCAGCGACGATGGTTACGATTCCGCCCTGAGTGACCGACGGATGAAAGAGTCGGCGGATCGCTTCTCCTCCAATCGCTCCGACGGCGATGACGAGAAGCAGCGAATTGGCGAGCGCCGCAAGAATTGGAGCCTTCTTGAAGCCATAGGTGAAGCGGGGCGACGCACCGCGCCTCGCCATCATCGCCGCTGCCCAGGCGAGAAGAAGCCCGAGAACATCAGACAGGTTGTGTCCGGCGTCCGCAAGAAGCGACATAGAATTGGCGATGAAGCCGAAGACCACCTCTGCAACGACGAAGCCGACATTGAGCGCAATGCCGATGGCAAACGCGTTCCCGAAATTTGCCGGCGCGTGAGTGTGGCCATGATGCGCGTGCGTCGCCATCGTCGAAGCGCCCTAATTGCCTTGGCGGACAACGCAAGCCTTGGGGCGGCGATCACCAAGCAGCGGCGATCAATTCGAGGTTGAAAGATGGACGGGAATCGAAGCCCAAGCCGCGGCCCCTGGTTAACTTGATTCCGGAAATGAACGAGGCGGTCCGGGAAGGGGATCCGGACCGCCTCACCTTAAAGCGCGTCTGGGGAGCTTCAACCGCGCTTTCGAGCCTAGGGGTTCGTCAAAGATCGATCCCTGCTGCAATCGCCTCGAGCTTACGGACCCGCTCCTTCAGGTCCGCCATCTCGATCCTACCGGTCGCGGGCGGAAGTCCGCGCTCGCCGGCGATCTGCGTCAGCTCCATCTTCTTGAGCTCGAGCCAGCCGTTCCAGGCCTTGAGACCCGCCAGCGCGGCTCCGGTCATTCCCAGGATGATGCTCACGCTCAGCACTGCAATAGTGACCGGGTCCATCACTTCTCCTCCCGGCGGAGCGCTTCGATCTCGCGCGCCAGCTCGTCATTCTGACTGTTGATGTGATGATCGATCGCCATCAGACGGCGGTCGGTTTCGTCGAGGTCGTTGCGCATCGCGTGAACCGTCGGCTGTTTCTTGGAGACCTGGTCCATCCGGTCGAAGTCGCTCATTCGGGTCTCCCGGATCATCGAACGCTTCTTCTGAACCGCAAGATAGATGCCGATCACGGCATAAGCCACGAGCGTCAGTTTGAAGCTGATGAAGATCGCAGCAGCGACGAAACCCACACGGATGAAGGTGGGGTCAACGCCCGTGATCCCGCCGAGGGTCGAGCAGACTCCGGCGATCTTCGCGTCCTTGCGATCGAGCGAGTACGGATAAATCTTGCGGGCCATCGTCACTTTTCCCTTCCTTCCCTTAATTCGTTCGCGCTTTGAGCGCGGCTTTCATGGCTTCCAGCTCGGCGTCGATTGATTCCGATGCTTTGAGCTGACCGATCTCGTCTTCGAGGCTGGTGATCCCCAGCGCCTCGCAGCGCCCTTCGGCAAAGTCGGCGCGGCGCTCGAGCAGCTCGAACTTTGAAAAGGCGTCGAGCGTCCTACTGCCGTTCATCGCCTCGCGGGCCTTGGCCCTGGTGAGTGCGCTTTCAAACCGCGCGGCGATCGCGTTCTGACGGGCGCGCGCCTCGCGGAGCTTGGACTGGAGCTTCGCGATGTCGCCCTCGTAGCCGCGCAGTACTTGCTCCATCTGCAAAAGCTCGGAACGCAGGCTTCCCGCCATCTCACTGGCCTTCTGCTTCTCAATCAGTGCCGCCTTGGCGAGGTCGTCACGGTCCTTCGACAGCGCAAGCTCGGCCTTCCCATTCCAGTCGGACTGAAGGTCGTCGAGCCGGGTCACCGCGCGCCGCATCTCCTTGATGTCGGCAATCGAGCGGGCCGCCATCGAACGGATATCGACCAAGGTCTCTTCCATCTCGAGGATGATCATCCGGATCATCCGAGCCGGGTCTTCCGCCCGGTCGAGAAGGTCGGTCATGTTCGCCGCGAATATATCGCGAGCGCGGCTGAACACTGGGCCGCTGAGCCAGCCGGCGACGGGCGCGAAACGTCCGCTCTTCGGCTCGGTCTCGACCTCGATCAGACGAGGCGTTCGGACCGGGATCCTGGCTTCAAGAACTTCAAGTTCAGGCATTGACGGAAACCTTTACTGGAGTGGCATTGGCCTGCGCTGGGCCGACGGCTGCGCCGACCGCGATCGTGCTCATTGCGAGCGCTGCGGCGACTGCGACGAGCGTGCGGGTGAAGGGCGACTGCGACGACATTTGAACTCTCCTTTTCTCGCCCGCTGTGTCTGTTGGCGGGCCGATACCAATACCTAATCAAGGAGTGTGCCAATCGAGCAAAACCGCCAAAAACCGCAAACTCCGCCACGGCGATTGGGGAATCTTCCCAACATCAGTTGGCGACAAATCCCAATTGTTAAGCTCGAAATTTCGCTGAGCGGGAGCGGCGGGAAGCTCGGATCTTAGAAAGGTCGACGGTGCCTCGGCCGGCAAAACGATTAGGGAGCGGCTGGCCAGTCAGCAAGCCGCGCGTTCAACAGGCGGCGAGTGCCGAACTAGTCGTTTGAAGTCTCGGTCCCTTCAGTCTCGCCCTCGGGAGACTTTTCGAAATAAGGCTCGACGTTGCCCTGGAGTTTTATGGTCATCGGCTGGCCGTAGCGGTCCCGGCTGCGGCCGGCTGCGACCCGGATCCAGCCTTCCTCAACGGAATATTCGATAACGTTGGTCTTTTCCTGTCCGTTGAATTTGATTCCGACCCCGCGGCTAAGAAGCGCTTCGTCGAAATACTCGCTCCGCGGATCGAGCGAGAGGCGGTCAGGCGGCGTGTCTTGGGTGTCGTCGGCCATGGACAAAGCCTACTCCGGAGCCGCTCGAAGCGTCAACGCAGCCGCCTAGAGGCTCCCATGTAAAGTATACTTGTCATGGCTAGTTGCCGCGCCCGCGAGTCGGGACTAAGCGCGCTTCGCTAGAAAGAGAATATGAGCGACAAGGATCCCAGTCTCAGGCGCAACGCACCGCACCTTGAGCTTCATGTACCGGAGCCCGCTTCCCGGCCGGGCGACAGTCCGGACTTCTCGGCGCTCGACATTCCTGCCGCGGGCGACACGCCGAGGCCCGATACGAACGTTCGTGCTTCGGAAACGCATGGGCTGACCACCGCGCTCGTTCGGGTCCTCGGCGAGGATGACAGGGCCGTCGGCCCCTGGGATCCGAAGCTTGATCCGGACAGCTTGAAGAGGATTCTTCGCGACATGGTCATGGTGCGCATCTTCGATGACCGGATGTACCGCGCCCAGCGTCAGGGGAAGACGAGCTTTTACATGAAGTGCACCGGAGAAGAGGCGATCGCGATCGCTTCGGCCGCGGCGCTCAGCCAGGAAGACATGCACTTCCCCAGCTACCGCCAGCAGGGGCTGCTCATCGCGCGCCGCTATCCGCTGGTGGACATGATGTGCCAGATCTACTCGAACAAGGGCGACAAGCTCCGCGGGCGGCAGCTGCCAATCATGTATTCCGACAAGGCGCACGGCTTCTTCTCGATTTCCGGCAACCTCGCCACTCAGTTTCCTCAGGCGGTCGGCTGGGCGATGGCCGCTGCGATCAAGGGCGACAGCCGTATCGCGATGGGCTGGGTCGGCGATGGAGCGACGGCGGAAGGAGACTTCCACTCGGCAATGACCTTTGCAGCCGTCTACAACGTGCCAGTCATTCTTGCGGCGGTGAACAACCAGTGGGCGATCTCGAGCTTCTCAGGGATCGCCGGCGCGGAGCGCTCGACCTTCGCTCAGCGCGCGGTCGGCTATGGGATCGCGGGCCTTCGCGTCGACGGCAATGACGCGCTCGCTGTCTATTCCTCGGTCAGATGGGCGGCGGAACGGGCTCGCTCGAACGGCGGACCGACTTTGATCGAATTCTTCACCTACCGTGCCGAAGGTCATTCAACCTCGGATGACCCTTCGGGCTATCGCCCCGCCAACGAAGCGAAGGCGTGGCCGCTTGGCGATCCCGTCGAGCGGCTAAAAGCCCATCTTTTCAGCATCGGCGAGTGGGACGAGGAGCGGCACTTGGCGATGAGCGCCGATTGCGATGCCGAGGTTCGAACCGCCCAGAAGGAAGCCGAAAAGCTCGGGATTCTTCCCCAGCAGGGCAAGGACCATGTCGAAAGCATGTTCGAAGATGTCTACGCCGAGGTCCCCTGGCATCTCGCCGAGCAGCGTGACCAGGCGCTCGCCGAAGGGCGCGACTGATGGCGACCTTCAATATGATCCAGGCTCTCAACGACGCGCACAGGGTGATGATGGCGCGCGACGAGGACGTCGTCGTGTTCGGGGAGGATGTCGGCTATTTCGGGGGCGTCTTCAGGGTGACGGAAGGGCTTCAAAGGGAGTTCGGAAAAACGCGCGTGTTCGACACTCCGATCAGCGAGGGCGGGATTGTCGCGACGGCGGTCGGAATGGCCACCTACGGCCTCAAACCCTTGGTCGAAATCCAGTTCGCCGATTACATCTACCCGGGCTACGACCAGATCGTCAGCGAGGTCGCCAAGATCCGCTACCGGACGGCCGCGGAATGGACCATGCCGATGGTCATCCGAACACCTTATGGCGGCGGAATCTTCGGCGGCCAGACGCACAGCCAGTCGCCCGAATCGCTTTTCACGCACATCGCGGGCCTGAAGGTCGTTATTCCCTCGACGCCCTATGACGCCAAAGGGCTGCTCATTGCCGCGATCGAGGATCCCGACCCGGTCATCTTCTTCGAGCCCAAGCGCATCTACAACGGCCCGTTCGACGGCCATTACGATCGCCCGGTAAAACCCTGGTCGAAGCATCCGGCGAGCGAGGTTCCAGAAGGGCATTACAAGGTTCCCATCGGGAAGGCAGCGATTGTCCGCGAGGGCAACGATCTTAGCGTTCTCGCTTATGGAACGATGGTTCACGTCGCCCTCGCCGCGGTTGAGGCGCGGGGCCTCGATGCCGAAGTCATCGACCTTCGAACCCTCGTTCCACTCGATCTCGATACGATCGAAACCTCGGTAAAGAAGACCGGCCGCTGTCTAGTCGTCCACGAGGCGCCGAGAACCAGCGGCTTTGGCGCCGAGCTCGTTGCGCTCGTCCAGGAACGTTGCTTCTACCATCTGGAGGCGCCGGTCGAGCGGGTGACGGGCTGGGACACGCCCTACCCCCACGCCTATGAATGGGCCTACTTTCCGGGCCCGAAGCGCATGAACCGCGCCCTTGAGAAAGTGATGGCAGACTGATGGCTCGCTACGAATTCAAGCTGCCCGACATTGGTGAAGGCATTGCCGAGGCCGAGATCGTCGCATGGCATGTCAAAGTGGGCGATACGATCGACGAGGACCAGCAGATCGCCGACATGATGACCGACAAGGCGACAGTCGAGATGGAATCGCCGGTTGCGGGTAAAGTGCTCGAGCTCGCCGGCGAAGTGGGCGACCAGGTTTCGATCGGCTCCGTGCTCGCGGTCATCGAGACGGAGGGCGCCAATCGTTCGTCCGAGCCGGTCGAGGACAGCAGAGACGAGCGGCCGCTCGCCGACGGCGCGGTCGAAGCAACACCCGAGATGGCCGAGGAGCTGCCGGTGGCGGCCGCCGACGAGGATTCTGAACAGCCCAAGTCCGCCCCACTCCCGCGGGTTGAACCTGAGGTTGCCAAAAAGGAGCCGGCCCGGGGTCATGTCCTTGCCTCGCCGGCAGTGCGCGCCCGGGCGCGCGATCTCGGCATCGACCTTGCCAGGGTGAAGACTGCAGGCGACCGGATCCGCCATTCGGATCTCGACGCCTATCTTCTCTACAGTGGCGGCGCCGTCCCCAGCCGATCCTCGGGAGAGCGCAGGGACGAGGCCATCAAGGTGGTCGGTCTCAGACGCAAGATCGCCGAGAACATGCAGGAGTCCAAGCGTCGGATCCCGCATTTCACTTTGGTCGAGGAGTTCGACGTCACTGCGCTCGAGGAAACGCGCGCCATGATGAACACTGACCGGGGGTCGAACCCAAAACTGACGCTTCTCCCCTTTCTCATCACCGCGATGGGAAAGGCGCTAGCCGAATGGCCGATGCTGAATGCGACCTATGACGACGAGGCCAATGTCGTCACTCGACGCGGCTCTGTTAACATGGGCATGGCGACGCAGACCCAGAGCGGGCTGATGGTCCCTGTCATCCGGGATTCCCAGGACCTTGGAGTCTGGCAGATTGCCTCCGAGATCCTGCGCCTTTCCGATGCCGCTCGAACCGGCAAGGCGGCGCGCGACGAACTCATGGGTTCGACCATCACCATCTCGAGCCTCGGACCAATGGGCGGGGTCACCTCGACTCCCGTGATCAATCGGCCGGAGGTTGCGATCCTCGCCGTCAACAAGGTCGAGGAGAAGTTGGTGCCCGTTGACGGCAAGATCGAGATCCGCAAGCGCATGAACCTGTCGCTCTCATGCGACCACCGAGTTGTCGACGGGTGGGACGCGGCCAACTTCATGCAGGCCCTCAAGGGCTATATCGAGAACCCGCTGAGGCTGCTCTCGGCCTGACCCAAGAAGGCTTAGTCCTTCTTCTTTCCAAGCTCGTGCCAGCTCTTCTCGTTGACCTCCACTCCGAATTTCTTCGCCGCTTTCTTGATCCTCTCCCAGGCTTCGTCGCGTTCCTTGTCGGAAACGCCTTCAACCTGGTCGAAGCGCGCAATCGCGTTGCGAACGTGGTGGGCATCACTGATCGGTTCCTTGCGCTCCTTCGGGAACGCATAATCGCTGTCCTTCAGTCCCTCACGGTCCTTGGCGTCCATTTCGCTCATTGCCGAATCTCCTTCGGCGGGAACAACGTCCGGCTCCCGCCGAGTGTTCACGGACTTGAGGCTGGTCAGGCCGCAAGCCTTACGGTTTCGCCAAGCGCGAGCTTGATCGAGGTTTCGCGCTGCTCGGGGCTGACGTTGAGACCATCGGCCGCGACGAACTCCGGCTCGATTCCGAGGAAGCCGAACACACCCCGAAGGTAGGTTTCAAGATGCTCGAGTGCGGCCGCGGGCGAGCCTCGCTCATAGAAGCCGCCGCGCGCGAGCGCGACAAGCACCCTCTTGCCCGCGACAAGTCCCTGGGGACCGGTCTCGGTGTAGCGGAAGGTCTTGCCAGCAACGACGATCCGGTCGATCCAAGCCTTCAGCTGCGTCGGAAGTGTGAAATTGTACATTGGAGCGCCGATGACGACCGTGTCGGCAGCCAGGAATTCGTCGAGGGTCGAGGTGTCGGCGAAGGCCTCGAGAGTAAGATGGGGAAGCGGGTCGGCGGCAAGGTCGCGATAACGGACGTCGGCCCCGCCGCCGTCGATCGTCAACTGGTCGACGACGGAGCGGGTGATCGCCCGGCTGGCGCTGTTTTCGCCATTGATGCTGGTGTCGATATGCAGGATGGTCACTATTGCCTCCTTGGTATGGATTTGTTACCGAGGCACCCTAAATAACTACCGACATATCGCTCGCAAGAACGCACTTTTTTGTTTCAGACGAACAGATTTGTGCGTCAGGGAACATGGAGGAAACCGGAGGTTCAAAATGAAAGACCCCAGCAACCCGGTGTGCCGGACAATCAGTACATTGCTCTCGAGAATTGGCGATAAATGGACCGTTCTCGTAGTCCAGACGCTCGCGCAAGGTTCAAAGCGCTTCAACGAACTGAGGCGGGAGATCCCGAGCGTCTCGCAGCGGATGCTGACGTTGACTCTTCGAAATCTCGAGCGCGACGGCCTCGTCAACCGGACCGTCACGCCGACGATCCCGCCCCGCGTCGACTACGAGCTGACCGAGCTCGGCCGATCACTCCAAGGGCCGATCTGCGGTCTTGCCAATTGGGCGATGGAGCATGTCGGAGAAATCCATGCCGCGCAGGCCCGGTTCGACGACGAAGCGCAAGCTGCATGAACGGGAGTTCGCCGAGCGCCGACGTTCGCGAATTGCTCGGGCGCGGCGACGATTATGTGCGCCAGGGCGACGGCAAGACGGCGATGGTCTTTTACCAGGCGGCCCTCAAATCGGCGCAGGGAACCAGCTTCATCGAGCCTCAGACGATGGAGAGGCTCCGAGCCGCGCAGGCCTTCATCCAGAAGCGCGCGACCGAGTTCCAGGAGGCCCTCGAGCGGGCATTCTCCGGCACCCGGCCCGCGAGCGAGGCCGCGCAGATCCGCCTTGAACACTCGCTCGAGATGCTGAAGGGCGAGCGGCAGATCTACCAGCAGCAGCCAAGCGCATTCTATTATCCCTATCTTTCCCAGCGGCAGTTCTTCGAACGCGAGGAATTCGACTGGGTGCCGGAGCTGGAACGGGCAGCGGATTCGATCCGCGAGGAGCTCGCGGCAGTCCTCGAGGAAGGCGCGGATTTTAGGCCCTATGTCGAAAGTCGAGCCGATCGACCCTATCGCGACTTTCATGGCCTGAACGAGGATCCGAGCTGGACCGCGCTTTATCTCCTAAGAAACGGGAAAGCGGTCGAAGAGAATGCGAAGCGCTTTCCTTCGGCGATGGCTGCGCTCGGAAGGGTTCCCTTGACGAGTTTCGGCTCGCGCACTCCGGACGCGCTCTTCTCGAGGCTCGAACCCGGCGCCCACATTCCTCCGCACACCGGGCTGCTGAACTGCCGGCTGATCTGCCACCTGCCACTGATCGTTCCGGAGGGTTGCTGGCTTCGGGTCGGGAACGAGAAGAGATATTGGGAGGAGGGCAAACTCCTCATCTTCGACGACAGCATGGAACACGAGGCGAGAAACCCGAGCGACGAGCTTCGCATCATTCTCCTGTTCGACGTCTGGCGCCCCGAGCTGACGAAGGAGGAGCGCTCGGCAATGTCGGCCGTCTTCGACGCGATCGACCAGTTCCGCGGAGTTCCCGAAGGGTAGGCCGGGACGCTCGCAGCCGCTAGGGCGACCCAATGCTCAAGCCCCTCTCAATCGATATCGAAGCCCTGAAGACCCTCGATGAGCGTCTTCGCTGGCTTTCGACCTGGACGATCCATCACGCCAATCATGTCAGAGAGAATGCCGACGGTCTGAAGGTCGGTGGGCACCAGGCGAGCTGCGCCTCGATGACCGCAATCATGACGGCGCTCTATTTTCATGCGCTCAGCCCCAATGACCGCGTCGCCGTTAAGCCGCACGCGGGGCCCGTCCTTCACGCAGTCCATTACCTCCTTGGCAGTCAGTCGTTGGAAGCGCTCGAGAATTTCCGGGGCTTTGGCGGCGCGCAAAGCTATCCAAGCCGGACCAAGGACAGGATCCCTGTCGACTTTTCCACCGGTTCGGTCGGCCTTGGCGTTGCAATCACCCTCTTTGCGAGCCTCGTCCAGGACTATCTGAGCGCCCACGGCAAGATCCGCGAGGAAGACAGGGGTCGGTTCGTCGCGCTCATCGGCGATGCCGAACTTGACGAGGGCAACATCTACGAAGCGATCATCGAGGGAGCAAAGCACGATGTCCGTAATCTCTGGTGGATCATCGACTACAACCGCCAGAGCCTCGATGCGACGAGCGCTGACCGGATGTTCGAGCGCTTCGACGAGATTTTCAAGAGCTGCGGCTGGCGGGTCGTCGAGATTCGCTACGGAAGGAAGCTCAAGGCCGCCCTCGATGACAACAAGGCGCTAAAGGCCTGGTTCGAGCAACTCTCCAACGCCGAGCTCTCGGCGCTTCACTATCAGGGCGGACCTTCCTGGCGCGGGCGCATCGAAACGGAGCTGGGAAGGAAGGCGGCCGCCTTCCTGAAGCAACATGACGATGCTTCGTTGGCCAATCTCTTCACCGATCTTGGCGGCCATTGCATGGAGACGCTTCTCGAGGCGTTCGAACGTTCCAACGACGACGTTCCGACTCTCTTCATCGCCTGGACGATCAAGGGTTTCTCCCTGCCCTTTGCAGGCCATAAGGACAATCATGCGGGTCTCATGAACCCCACCCAGATGGCGTCCTGGCGAAAGCTGATGGGGGTTCGCGAAGGCCACGAGTGGGACAAGCTCGAAGGGGTAGGTGACAATGTCCGACCCGGGGTCGAGGCTCTTCTCCAACGCGCACAAATCGCGCGCGAGAAGAAAAGTCGCACCTTTGGCACGATCGCGATTCCGGCGATCCCGGCGCCGGCGGGCGAAGAGCAGTCGACCCAGGCCGCATTCGGGCGGATTCTTCTCGATCTCTCGAAGGCTGGGGGCGAGCTCGCCGACCGGATCGTCACCACTTCACCCGACGTCACGGTTTCAACCAATCTCGGGGCTTGGGTCAACCAGCGCGGCCTCTTTCGCCGAAGCGAAATTCCCGACACATTCGCTAATGCAAAAATTGCATCGGCACAAAAATGGAGCGCGGGCAAGAAAGGCCAACACATCGAACTTGGAATTGCCGAGAGCAATCTTTTTCTGATGCTTGCAGCTACTGGCCTCTCGGAAGATCTCTTTCGCGAGCGCCTTTTCCCGATCGGGACTCTTTATGATCCTTTCATCGCCCGAGGCCTCGATGCGCTGAATTACGCCTGCTACCAGGATTCGCGGTTCCTCCTCGTTGCGACCCCAAGCGGCATTACGCTGGGCCCCGAAGGCGGAGCTCACCAGTCGATCAACCCGCCGCTCATCGCGATGGGTCAGCCCGGCCTTCGCCATTACGAGCCGGCTTACGCCGATGAGCTCGCAGCAATGATGGAGGAGGCCTTCCGCCTCATCGACGACCCTTCGGGCGAAAGCACTTACCTGCGGCTCTCGACAAGGAGCATATCGCAAATCGAGCGAACTGACGAAAACTGGCGCAAAGACGCACTTCTTGGCGGCTATTGGCTTCGCGAACCGGGAGAGAATTCAGAAGGCTCGATCGTCGCCATGGGTGCCGTCATGCCCGAAGCCCTGGCGGCCTTCGAGGAGCTCAAGGACGACGTCCCGGGCCTCGGACTGCTCGCGATCACTTCGCCCGATCTCCTTCACCGCGGCTGGACGAAGGCGCAGGCCGAAAGATGGGACGGGGAACGAAGTCCAAGCCATGTCGAGCAGCTGCTCGGAGGGCTTTCGCGCGGCGCCGGACTGGTGACGATCGCCGATGCAGCGCCCGCTTCCCTGTCCTGGCTCGGCGGTGTGCTCGGGCAGCGCGTCGCTCCGCTTGGAGTCGAAAGGTTCGGCCAGACCGGAAACCTTGCAGATCTCTATGCTGCATACCGGCTCGACGGCGCTGCAATCACCGAGGCCGTTGCCGAGCTACTCCTCCCTGCCTAGGAAGCTGTCATGGCCGGGCGTTTCTTCGACGAATGGCAGGTGGGCGACACGGTCGCGCATTCGATCACGCGCACGGTCACCGAGACCGACAATATTCTCATCACCACCCTCACTCACAATCCGCAGCCGCTGCATCTCGACTATGAAGCCGCTTCCAAAACCGAATTTGGAAGACCGCTCGTCAACAGCTGCTTTACTTTCAGCCTGCTGGTTGGAGTAAGCGTTCACGATACGACATTGGGAACGCTTGTCGCCAATCTCGCCTACGACAAGGTTCTTTTCCCAAAGCCAGTCTTTACCGGCGACACCCTTCACTGCGAGAGCGAATGCCTGGCGCTTCGCGAAAGCCGCTCCCGGCCAAATGCCGGGATCGTGACCTGGGCGCTCCGGGCATTCAACCAGCGAAACGAGCTCGTGTGCGAGTGCACACGCACGGCGCTCATCCTCAAGAAGCCCGCTTGATGCATCCGCGAAGCTGGCTGTTCGTTCCCGCCGACAGCGAGCGCAAGATCGCAAAGGCACTCGAAAGCGAGGCCGATGCGCTGATCTTCGACCTCGAGGACAGCGTTGCTTCAGCCAACAAGATCAAGGCCCGGGAGATGCTAAAGGAGCTGCCGAAGGGTTCCAGCTCCCCCGAATTCTGGGTCCGGGTCAATCCGATTGGAAGCGAGTTTCACAAGGACGACCTTCGAATCATCCGGGTCGCCGAGATTCACGGAATCGTTCTTCCAAAATCGGAGAGCGGCGCGGACGTGATCCAGCTCGCTCACCGGACCGGAAACATTCCGGTTCACGCCATCGTCACTGAAACCGCAGCGAGCCTCTTTGGACTTCTTTCCTATCGCGATCCAAAGTCACCACTCGCAGCGATGAGCTGGGGCGCTGAAGACCTATCGGCCGCGCTCGGCGCCTCGTCCAAATATGATTCCGATGGAAGCTTGAGTTTCACTTACAGGCTCGCCCGGTCATTATGCCTCGCCGGTGCCGTCGCGGCCGGCGCCCAGCCGGTTGACGGAGTGTTCGCCGATTTTCGCGATGACGAGGGCCTTCTCGCCGAAACCCAGGCCGCTCGAAGCGAAGGCTTCACAGGCAAGCTCGCGATCCATCCCGCGCAGGTGGCTGTGATCAACTCCGCCTTCACTCCGTCAAGGCAAGAGCTCCGCAATGCAGAGGAAATCGTCGCCGCATTCGAAGCACATCCGGACGCAGGAGTGCTCTCCGTCGGGGGAAGAATGGTCGATCGTCCGCATCTCGTTCAAGCCCGCCGCGTTCTGGATCGAGCTTCGAGGGAGTAGTCCATGGCCGAGCCGACCCATCCGGTTCCTGACGATTTCAATGCCCGCATCGGCCCCGTCGAGCTCGCCGAGCTCAACGACCTCGCCAATTCCGACAGCGACCGCTTCTGGCTCGACCAGGCGCGGAGGCTCACCTGGAACAAGTTTCCGTCGAAAGCGGGGGACTGGTCGTTTGACGAACAGGACTTTCACATCGGCTGGTTCCCGGACGGCGAGCTCAACCTGTCCGTCAGCTGCCTCGACAGGCATCTTGCCGAGCATGGCGACAGGCCGGCGCTGATTTTCGAGGCCGACGAGCCCGGGCAGGGCCACAAGCTCACCTACCGCGAGCTTTACGAAGAGACCTGCCGCTTCGCGAACCTATTGAAGTCGCGCGGAATCGGCCGCGGCGACCGGGTGATGATCTATATGCCGATGATCCCCGAAGCGGCCGCCGCAATGCTCGCGTGCGCCCGCATCGGGGCAATCCACTCCGTAGTGTTCGGAGGTTTCTCCCCCGAAAGCCTCGCCGGCAGGATCCTGGACTGCGACGCATGCGCGGTAATCACCGCCGACGAGGGTGTTCGCGGCGGAAAGAAGATTCCCTTGAAGCGCAACGTCGATGATGCACTTGAGTCGGGCGACGTCCCGACCGTGATTGTCGTCACTCGAACCGGAGCCGACGTGCCGATGAAGGAGGGGCGCGACCTTCGGTATTCGGATCACCGCAGCCAGCTTTCAACGACTTGCAACCCGGAGATCATGAAGGCCCAAGACCCTCTCTTCATTCTCTACACTTCGGGCTCGACCGGAAAGCCCAAGGGCGTGGTCCATTCGACCGGGGGCTATGCGGTCTGGGCAGCGACGACATTCGACTGGATCTTCGACTATCGCGATGAAGACATCTTCTGGTGCACGGCCGACATCGGCTGGATCACCGGCCACAGCTATGTCGTATATGGACCGCTCGCAATGCGAGCGACGAGTGTCGTGTTCGATGGCGTTCCCAACTACCCCGACTTCAGCCGCTTTTGGGAGACAGTCGACCGACTTGGAGTGACGATCTTCTATACCGCCCCAACGGCGATCCGAGCCTTGATGCGCGAAGGGGATGAGCCGGTGAAACGGTACAGCCGCAATTCGCTTCGGCTTCTCGGAAGTGTCGGCGAGCCGATCAATCCGGAAGCCTGGGAGTGGTACTGGCGGACCGTCGGCGACTGTCGCTGTCCGGTCGTCGACACCTGGTGGCAGACCGAGACGGGAGGAATCATGATTTCCCCCTTCCCCGGCGCGACGGAAATGAAGCCGGGTTCCGCGACGAAGCCGCTCCCCGGCATCAAACCCATTCTTGTCGATGCCGAGCACCAGCTGCTCGAGGGAGCGGCAAGCGGGAACCTGTGCATCGCCTCCTCATGGCCCGGCCAGATGCAAACCGTCTGGAACGATCACGGCCGCTTCTTCGAGACCTATTTCAAGGCCTATCCCGGCCTTTACTTCACGGGCGACGGCTGCCGCCGCGACGAGGATGATTATTATTGGATCACCGGGCGCGTCGATGACGTGATCAACGTTTCGGGCCACCGGATCGGAACAGCAGAAGTCGAAAGCTCACTCGTCTCCCATCCCGACGTCGCCGAGGCCGCGGTCGTTGGCTTCCCGCACGATATCAAGGGTCAGGGGATCTATGCCTTCGTGACCTTGAATGCTGGCGAAGAAGGCAGCGATGCGCTTCGAAAGGAGCTGGTTCAGGAAGTGCGCCACGATATCGGCGCTTTTTCAGCGCCGGATAAAATCCAATTCGCCCCAGCTCTTCCGAAGACTCGCTCGGGCAAGATCATGCGGCGGATCTTGAGGAAGATCTCGGAAGGAGCGACCAACGGCTTTGGAGACGTATCGACGCTCGCCGACCCGACGATCGTTGATGCGCTGCTCGCGGGGCGGCAATGAAGCCCGGAGCGCTAATCCTCATCCT
Source organism: Sphingomicrobium sp. (assembly GCA_036265105.1). GTDB lineage: Bacteria > Pseudomonadota > Alphaproteobacteria > Sphingomonadales > Sphingomonadaceae > Sphingomicrobium. The sequence continues at coordinate 14,764 of DATAPR010000032.1, read as the reverse complement.
TGCGCTTGCGACCCCAGCTTCGGCAAGTTCGGATGGAAAGCTCGACATGATGGGCTTCTTCACCGGCAAGACGCGTGGCGAGAATGTGATCAGAATCGCGCTCCACAGTCCCCACAAGCTTATCGTCGACAGCGTCGGCGGGCGGAACAAGGAGGGCGAGTTCGTGCTGATCGACGACGTCCAGGAAGAGGGAAAGCCGGCCCGGAAGCGCACTTGGGTGATGCGGCCAATCTCGGCCGACCATTTCACCGGCAGCCTCACCGACGCGAGCGGTCCGGTCGATGTCGTCGTCAACGGCGGCGGCGCGACGATCCGGTACGTGATGAAGGACGGCGGCCTGAAGATCGAACAGCAGCTCCAGCTTCAGCACGACGGCACGCTCTCCAATCATGTCATTGCCAAAAAGTTCGGAATGAAGTTCGCTCAAGCCGACGGAACGATCCGCAAGCTGGACTGAACTGCGCGCGCTGCTACCCTTCTCGACCAAGGGGGACGCGACAATGGCAACCATTGCAGAGCGGCATGAGAATAAGCCCTGGTCGATGGCGCGAGTCGTCATCGCCTCGTCGGCCGGAACCACCTTTGAATGGTATGACTTCTTCATCTTCGGAAGCCTCGCGCCCGTCATCTCGAGAGTTTTCTTCGCCAATCTCGAACCGACCCCGGCGCTGATCGCCGCGCTCGCGCTGTTCGCTGCGGGCTTCGCCTTTCGTCCGCTCGGCGCCCTCATTTTCGGGGTCGTCGGCGACCGCCTCGGCCGAAAGGGCGCATTTCTGATCACCGTCAGTTTGATGGGCCTTTCGACCTTTCTGATCGGCTTTCTTCCGACGTACGCGCAGGCCGGCCCGCTGGCGCCCGCGCTGCTGATCGGCCTTAGAATCCTTCAGGGCATCGCGATTGGCGGCGAATATGGCGGAGCGGCGATCTATGTCGCGGAGCACGCGCCAAATAACAGGCGCGGCGTCTCGACCGGATGGATCCAGTCTTCCGCCTCGTTCGGGCTTCTCGCGGCGCTCCTCGTGATTGTCGCCACCCGCAACAAGATCGGCGAGGACGCATTTGCAATCTGGGGCTGGCGAGTTCCCTTCCTCGTGTCGGCCGTTCTGCTGGTCATCTCGGTGTGGATGCGCGCCAAGCTCGCCGAGAGCCCGCATTTTGCAAAGCTCCAGGAAGAAGACGATGTCTCCGAAACCCCCCTTCGCGAAGCCTTTGGTCGGTGGCGCAACCTCAGGCGCGTTCTGATCGCCTTCTTCGGGATCATGTGCGCCCAGGGTGCCGTCTGGTACTTCACCTTCTTCTACCTCCAGGTGTTCCTCGAACGGTCGTTGGGCGTGCCCGCGGCGACCAAGGACATGCTCTTCATCGTGATGACGCTTGTCAGTGCGCCCCTCTATGTCTTTTTCGGCTGGCTCAGCGACCAGCTCGGCCGCAAGTTCGTGATGGTCGGCGGAATGGCGCTCGCGCTCGCGCTCTACTTCCCGGCTTCGCACTGGATGGCGCATGCGGCAAACCCAGCACTCGTCGAAGCCCAGCAAAATACGCCGGTGATTGTCGAGACCGATCCCAGGACCTGCTCGGTTCAGTTTGATCCGGTTGGGACGGTCAAATTCAGCAGCCCTTGCGACATTGCCAAAAGCACGCTCGTGACGAAGGGCATTTCGTTCACGACGCGGACGTCATTGAACGGCCGGACCCGCGTGGTCATCGGTACCGAGGCGGTTCCAGTGCCGAGCGGCCTCGGTCTCGGGGAAGCGGGCCTTAAAACCCTCAAATCAAAGGCCTCCGACGCGATCGGCTCGGAGCTCTTGGAGGCGGGCTATCCCAAGACCGCCGACCCCAGCCACTCCAACATGATTCTCCTCGTCGTGATCCTCTTGGCCTTTGTCGTCGCCTCAACTGCTCTTTATGGTCCGCAGGCCGCGGCGCTCGTCGAGATGTTCCCGACGAGAATTCGCTACACCGCGATGTCCTTCCCTTACCATGTCGGGACGGGTTGGGTTGGCGGCTTCCTCCCGGTCACAAGCTTCGCGATTGTCGCAATCACAGGGAATATTTACGCCGGGCTTTGGTACTCGGTGATTTTCACCGGAATTTCGCTCTTGGTGTCGATCCTGTTCCTCAAGGACACGGCCGGAAGGCGGCTCGAAGAGGTCTAAGACGTTACGGGCACCAATGGATATCGATTGGCTGTTCGGCTTCGGCGAGAACCTGGCCGATCGGGACCTTGGAGCTGTGCCCGTCGGCGATCGCCTGCTCGAGCAGCTCACGCTTCTCCTTCCCCGTAATCGTGATCATCACTGTTCGCGCCGAGAGGATCGCTGCGCGGGTCAGGGTCACGCGGGCGACTTCCGCTTCGGCGGGAAGCGGATCGGGAAGAAGGCCGATCGCCCGGCGCGCTTTGGGCGCGTCTAGCGCGGACTTAAAGTCGGGACCGGCAAAGATCGAGGCCGTGTGTCCGTCCGAGCCCATTCCGAGCCACGCAAGATCGGGGGGCCAGGAAAGATCCTGAAGCCGGGCGTCAGCGGCATTGCCCGCGAGCCTGTAATCGTCGGCAGATTCACTCGTCAGCGGAACGACGCGCGCGCCAAGCGGAAGAAACGAACGGGCAAGCTCGCGCACGTTCGAAAGTTCGCTGTCGACGGCGACGAGCCGATCGTCTGTTGGAATGATGGTCACCTTCTTCCATGGAAGCTGCCGCTTCGCGAGCTCACGATAGACAGCCGGTCCGGTCTTTCCGCCTGGAATGGCGAGCAGCGATGAGTCCCGCGCGTCGACCGCGCTCTGGATGATGAACCCGACATCGCCCGAGACCGCGTCCGCCAACTCGTCGAGGGAGTCATATTCCCACCATTCCGCTTCGATCATGTGATTCCTTTTCGCCGAGAGAGAGCTATCGCGGCGCTCGTTGCGCGTATCCGAACCATCCTGCAACTGCTTGTCCGCCGCGGTTGATCGCCGGACGGAAACGAAGCCGGTCATGCGCTACGTTGCAGACTTGAGAGTCGATTGAAGCAACTCCGGTACCGCGGTTTACTGCGCATTCGCTCACATAGCCGCGTTCGTCGATTCGAAGGCTCAGGAATACTGTCGCTCCGCTTGGCCATTTGGCGAGCGTGTCGCTCGGGAAGTCGCGACCATTCAGCACTGGAGTTGCAAGATGAGGCGGCTCGGCGACCCCATTGTCCCCGCCGCCGCCCGATCCGGTCCCGCCCGCCCCGCTGCCCGTCCCGTTGCCGGTTCCACCTGCGCCCGGACCAGGCCCTGCGAAGGCGGCTCCCTGGGTCGCCATTGTTCCCTCGCGAGGGGTTTGGCTGGCCGCGATTTGGGGCAGCGGCGGAACGATCACCTTGGGCCTTGGCGCCTCCACCGGAGTCGCCTGGCTCTTGACGTTCGGGGGCGCTGAAGCGGCCTCTTTCTCCTTGGGTCTGAGCTGCGGAGTTTGCTGCGGCGGGGGAGGTGGCGGCGGGGGAGGCTGATTGAGGTTGAATACCCGAAGGGCGCTATCGGGACCGGCCAATTCGCCTTTCCCGTTGAGGTTCAAAAGAACAAACAAAAGGCCAAGATGGATCGCAATCACGGCCGCAACAGCGCCGCCACGATCCCGCTTGCTGATATTCGCCCGGTAGGCCACGACTGGTCAACGCGGGCGGTGGGCCGCGCGTTGCGCACAGCAAAGGGCGCCGGGTGGAACGACCTCTCCCGGCGCTGGTCGACAAAGGCAGACTACCTCAGCGTTTCGAGCTGCTCTTGCGGCCACCCCCGTGGCTCGCCTTGCCGCCTTTGCTTGCGATTTCGCGCTGCTTTGCGGGATCCATCGCCGCAAATCCGCGCTTCGATCGTCCACTCCTGCTCGTTGCCATCTTTGTTCTCCCGAATTGCCGTTGGCGCCTCTTTAACGCGAGCAGTGCGAGCCGGTTCATAATGCTGATGGATGTTAAGACCGGCCGTTTTCCTCGCTAAATCGGGAAAAATCGCAGCCGCGCACGCCTATTGCCGACCTGTGTCGGCCCCAGCCCGGCTCCCGTCTGGCGCGCGCGAAATGAGGTGCGCACGAAAGATCGAAGCCTATAAGCCCGCACCAGCAAGGGAGCAGCGGATGCGTGCGAGTAAGAAGTTGCTGTGCGTGTTCTTGGCGCTGCTGGCCGGATGCCACGCCCATCAGCCATCGTCCAACGCGCGCAAGGACGTCGATGCCATCAAAGCGAAATATTCGTCTTGGAAACACGCGTTCGAGGCGCGAGACTTTCGGGGCATCATGGCGATCTATTCGCCCGATGTCCTTGCCTATGGTGTTGTCCCTCCGCTGCAGTTCAACGGGGCCGATGCCTACCGGCAAGACTATGAGGCCTTTCTTGGCCGGTTCAAAGGTCCCGTTCGGATCACGATTCCCCATGTTCATGTCGAACAATCCGGCGCTGTCGCCTACGCTTTCGGACTGGAGCATCTGCGGGGCACCACGACCAGCGGGAAAGCGGTCGACATGTGGCTTCGCTTCACCGATGGCTGGAAGCGACAGGACGGCCAGTGGCTGATCGAGCATGAGCACCTGTCGGTGCCGATCGACATGACAACAGAAAAGGCTCGCCTGGATCTCACGCCCTAAGGAAGGCGATCATTCCGGCTAGCGCCCCAGGTCCATCGGGGACGCTCCCGCCGCATCCCACAACCGCCATCGTTCCGATCAATGCGTGAAGACGCTGGCGGCTCTAATGAAAATCGGCGCTTCAAGGTTGCCGGAGACGTACGTGAATAACCGAAGTTAGATATCTGTTGCTGAGGCGGAGTTAACTTGCTCTAAAATCGGTCACGAAATCCGAGTCTCGACTCGGAATTCTCTAACGGGGAGGGGGCGCCCCGGTGAAATTCGGTTGTGGTTCACGGCAGGCAATTGCGCGTGCTCTGCGCAACGAGGTCGCGCATCTGCTGACCAGCGCCCTGCTCCTCTCCCTCCCCGCTCCGGCCCTTTCTCAGGCTACGCCGACTCCGACACCGCTTCCTCCGACGCGCGAAGAGGTGACCCGTCCTGCTCCTCCCCCGGTCGCTCCCGGACCTCCCAAACTCGAGGTCGAAGGCGGGATTGAGCGTTCGCCGTGCGCGCTTGCTGGACCGGAATATCAGTCGATCCATTTTGTCCTTAGGGGCGCCGAGTTCGACGGCCTTCGGGGAATGCCTGCAGAGCAGCTGGCGCGCGCTTATGCGCCCTATGTCGGCCGCGATGTCCCGATCTCCGTCGTGTGCGAAATCCGGGATCGCGCTGGAACGATCCTTCGTGATGCGGGCTATGTCGCCGCAGTCCAGGTCCCGGAACAGCGGATCGCCGAGGGAACAGTCCGCTTTCAGGTGCTGATGGCGCACCTCACTCAGGTCCGGGTGCGCGGCGACGCGACTGGCGCCGAGCGTATCATTGCAGGCTATCTGAACCAGCTCACCAAGAGCCCCGTCTTCAACCGCTTCGAGGCGGAACGGTACCTGCTCCTTGCGAGCGATCTTCCTGGCTATGCGGTGCGTCTGACCTTGCGTCCGGCGGGGACAGCACCAGGCGATGTGGTCGGCGATGTCACCGTCCAGCGAACGCCTGCGTACGCCGATTTCAATGTTCAAAATGGGGGAAGCCATCAGCTCGGCCCGTGGGGCGGGCTCCTTCGAGCCGAACTGTTCGGGCTCACTGGGCTTGGCGACCGCACAACCTTTTCGGTCTTCAGTACCGCGGACTTTCACGAGCAGCAGACCGTCCAGGTCGGCCACGACTTTCGCGTGGGGCCCGAGGGCCTCAGCATCTCGGACAATTTCACTTACGCCTGGGCAAGACCTTCTGTCCCGGGCGCCCAGGTTCTTGCTCGGACTCTCCTCGACACCTTCGAGGTCGGCTACCCCATTCTCCGCCGACAAGCAGAAACGATCCGGACCTCGGCCGGAATGGATCTCGTCAACCAGGACGTGCAGCTCGACGGCATCAAACTCACCCGCGACCGTCTTCGAGTTGGCTTCGTGCAGCTCGGTTTTGATGCGTCGGCAAGCTCGAATTCCGGCCTCTTGGCGAGCGAGCCGAAGTGGCGCGTCGCCAATCTGATCGAGTTTCGCAAGGGAATGCACGTGCTTGGCGCGACCCCTGATTGTGGACCGCTCGGCGCCAATTGCCTTGGGCCCGGCGACGTTCCTCCAAGCCGAATTGAGGGACAATCCGATGCCGCTGTCCTTCGGTACACGGGTTATGGCGAGCTCCGACCCGTGCCCAAGCTGACCTTGGCTCTGGGTGCGCGCCTCCAATATGCCTGGAAGCCGCTCTTGAGCTTCGAGGAATTTTCGGCCGGCAATTATACGATTGGTCGGGGCTATGATCCCGGTTCGCTGCTCGGCGACAGGGGTTGGGGAACGCAGGCCGAAGTCCGCTTCGGAAGCCGGATCGCTTCAAGCGCGAGGAAGCCCGCTTTCGAAGGTTATCTGTTCTGGGATCACGCCGCGACCCACAATCTCGACAAACTGTTCGTTGTCGCTGGCTCCAACCGTCTCGATTCATCGGGCGGCGGTCTTAGAGTCAGCTTCGAGAGGTTTGCCTTGGACTCCTCGATCGCAGTCCCGCTGAGCCGCATCGGGACCGACAACCGGCGGCCGCCTTTGCGCTTTCTCATTTCGCTCACCACCCGCCTTTGGCCTTGGAGTTATCGATGATTAGCACCGCGCAGCCCGCGTTTCGGGCCATCCGCAAGAAGCTGCTCATCTCCTGCGCAACCGTCGCAATCGCGACCGCTGCGGTCAGTCCACAAAGAGCGAAGGCCCAGTCACTGCCCGGAGCGTTCCAAGGCACTCCGAACACGACTTCGGGAACCGTCGGTTTCAATCGTGGCTCGAGCATTGAGACGATCACCGTCAGTAGTCCAACTGCGTCGATCGACTGGTCGCCGTACGATGCTCAGACCAACAGCGCGAACCCGATCGATTTCCTCCCGTCCGGAAATACTGCAACCTTCACGAGTTCGAGCGGCGTTCTTGATTATACGGTTCTCAATCGCATCATCCCGACCGAGCAGACGCGCCCCATCGAACTGAACGGAACGATCCTTTCGACCCTGGAGGGCGGAAGCACAACCGGAGGCAGGATCTGGTTTTATAGCCCTGGCGGCATCCTCATCGGATCCGGCGCCGTCATGGACGTCGGCAGCCTCCTCCTCACGACCGCTGATCCGGGAACCAACTGGAGCCTGACCGCAAAAGGGTTCGACCTCACAACAGGAACGGCGTCTTCGACTTCCAAGATCTCGGTGGCAACCGGCGCCCAGCTGAGCGCGCTCCAGCAGAACAGCTATATCGCGCTCATTGCCCCGCGCATCGAGCAGGGAGGAAATGTCCAGGTCAATGGCTCGGCCGCATACATTGCGGGCGAACAGATGCAGATGACCTTCAACCAGGGCCTGTTCGACGTCGCGGTCAATATCGGCACGGACGATGTGAACGGAATCGTCCACACAGGAACGACTGGCGGTCCGGCGAACGCGGCAGCCAGCGACAATCACACCATCTATATGGCTGCGGTACCCAAGAATCAGGCGATGGAGATGCTGCTGAGTGGCAACATCGGCTTCGATGCGGCAACCAACGCGTCCGTTCAGAACGGAGAAATCATCCTCTCGTCCGGCTGGAGCCCGAGCATTGGTGAAAACGGCGAGCCGGAGCTTCAGACCTTCAACACCACCAGCAATGCGGCGATGCAAATCACCGATGGTCACTTCACCTCAAACGTTTGGGGCCTCGCCAACAGCGATCTCACCGTCGAGACGCTCGACCAGGATGTGACCTTTGATGGTGACGTCCTTTTGGAATCCGAGAACGGTTTGGTGAGCCTCGAAGCTTCCTCCAACAACACACTTTCGGTCCTTGGAAACGCAACGATCTACGCACTCGGCGAGCAGGGCCCTCAGGCTGTCACGCTCAGTGCCTCGGGCGGCGGCACGATCGACATTGCCGGGAGCGTCTACCTCGACGCGGGCCATTCCGCTGATCCGGGAGATGCCACGAGCACCTCGGTGGCCGCCGGAACGGTGAACGTCGAGGCCGATAACGGTGCCATCTCCACTGGCAGCTTGAGCCTCAACGCCGTCGCTCGCGGGCAAGACGCGACCTCCGAGGAGGTCTCGCAGGACGCCTATGGTGGAAGCATCAATCTCACCACCACCAACGGCGGCACTGTGACCGTCAACGGTGAGCTCGACGGCGACGCCAGTGGCTATGGAAGCAACATGCTTGAGGGCAGCACTGCCGGCGGCAGCGGCTATGGCGGCGAGATCAACGTTTCTGAAACCGGCGGCACGATCAAGGTCGTCAACGCCGACACCAATCTTACCGCTAGTGGGTCTGGCGGAAATTACTTGGGGCAAAGCGTTCCGGCCATCGCTCAGGGCGGAGTGGGACAAGGCGGATACATTCACATATCGTCGGGCGGACCAGGGCTCATCGACCTCAACAACGTTGCGCTTGTGGTCGAAGGCGACGGCGGCAGCGGACAGACCGGCGGCGCGGGCTACGGGGGCAGCGCGGGGATCGACGGAACTGATGGGACGATCTCACTTGGAGCCGCCACCAACATCAACGCCAAGGGCGTTGGCGGTAATGCCGAATCCGGGTTTGGAGGTTCGGGCGGCTATGGTCGTGGCGGAACGGCTTGGATCGAGTCGCTTGCCGATACGGAGACGTCCACAGCTGCAACGATAACTGGCGCCAGTGCTGACCTCGACGTCAGCGGTTACGGCGGCGTTGGGGGCGCCGGCGATGGTGACACTATCGCTGCGGGGACGGGCGGGGACGGCCAGGGCGGCTTCTACCAGGGCGAGGACGGAAGCGGGGGCGCATTCGCTGCCGCACAAGAACCCAGCGCTTCACTCACTCTCAACGACGTCAATCTCGTCTCCGACGGACACGGCGGAACTGGCGGCTCGGGTGGAACCGGACAGGCCGGGGGAACTGGCGGTCAGGGCCTGGGCGGCAGCGCGCAGGCTGGCAATTACGACACCTATGAAACGGGCGATACGACCGCTAGCGCGACCTTTGGCAATCTTGAGCTCGATGCTATCGGCTATGGGGGAAGTGGAGGAGCGGCAGGCGCGAACGCTGTCGACGGCGACGGCGGAGCAGGCACAGGCGGCTCAGTTTTCCTGAACGCAAAGGGTAGCGTCTCTGCTGCAACTCTCTATCTCGATGCGCAGGCGGTCGGCGGGGACGGGACGAATGGCGGAGCTGCGAGCGGCGGCTACGCCCTCCTTGAAGCCTTTGCGGGCAGCAGCTTTACGGGGACTGACGACGCGACCCTGACGGTCGCCGGCTTTGGGGGCGGCGGGACGACTGGCTCTGGCGGAAATGGCACCGGCGGCGAAGCGCAGGTGATAGCGGACTTCGGCGCCCAGCAGATCGACGATTCCGGACATCGCCTTTATCTCGACTCGGGCGGCGTCGGGGGCGACGGCGAGACTGGTGGAAACGGTGTCGGTGGAACCTCGGACGTCGAAGCCGTCGGCGGATCGATCGAGGCGGGCCAACTGCTCCTCTGGTCACCCGGTTATGGCGGCAGCGGCGTCTCTTCGGGCGGAAGCGCCTTTGCCGGCACTTTAACCCTCACTGCGGATTCGACGGTCAACGCAGACTCAATCGAGTTCGACGCGTTCGGGCTCGCTGGCGCCGCCAGCTCGGGCCTTGGGGGATCCGCGCAAGCGGGAAGCGCGAACCTGCAGGCGATCGGCGGAACCGTCACGACCGGTGAGCTCGACATCAACGCTTCCGCCACCGCTCAGGACAATTCCGCAGGTGACGTCATTGCCGGCGAAGCGGACGGCGGCGACGTTGTAATTCGAGCAGACGGGAACGGCGCGATCCAGATCAATGGCGATCTCAATCTCGATGCGGATGCTTTTGCAGGCAATATGCTCGATGGCGCCACTCTTGGTGGAACCGGGCGAGCGGGAAGCATCACCATGTCCGTCGGTAATGGTTCTATCGGCGTCACCGGCGGGGTGAATCTCAACGCTGACGGCCTCGGCGGCAGCTATTTCGGCGAAGGGACGCCAAGTGTCGCGCAAGGCGGTGACGGCTACGGCGGAACCGTGTCGGTCTATTCGAACGGCTCCGGTCTCATCAGTTTCGGCGGGACCGCGAATCTCTCCGCCGATGGGCACGGCGGCGAGGGCCAGACCGGCGGCGCGGGGTACGGGGGAACCGCGGAACTCTACGGTTCCGGCGGAACAATTAATCTTGGCTCGTCCACGTCAATCTCGGCAAGCGGCTGGGGCGGATCGGCGAGCAGCGGGTTCGGCGGCGCTGGCGGTTACGCCTCGGGCGGGTCCGCCTCGGTCGGAGCCTTCGTCGATACTGAACTTGGTACCGCGGTCACGATCACCGGAGGCGACGTCACAATCGAAGCCACCGGCGTAGGGGGCACCGGCGGCGCAGGCGATGGAACCGAGATCGGCCCGGGAGCGGGCGGCGAGGGCGACGGCGGCTATAACCAAGTCAGTGAAGTGACGATCGCCGGCGGCGCTGCATTCGACGTCGAAGGCGATGCGACGGTCAACCTTGGGAATGTCGAGGAGCTTGCGGGCGGCTTCGGCGGCGAGGGCGGAGCCGGAGTGAACGGAGAAAAGGGGGGCGCCGGCGGAGCTGGTTACGGGGGCACCGCGGAATATTCCTACACAGACCCATTCGGATCGTTCACCGGCGCGGGCACTGTCAGTTTCAACAGTCTGGACATCAGTGCTCAGGCAGTTGGGGGCACCGGCGGCGGAAGCGATACGGGCGCACTTGGAGACGGTGGCCTTGGCTCGGGGGGATATGCGCATCTGAACGCCGACGTCGGGACGCTCAGCGCCAATTTCCTGACGATCGATGCCAGTGCATTTGGCGGCCAAGGGGCGATGGGCGGCGAAGCCGATGGCGGCAACGCCAACCTCTCCATCAATGGCGGCGGAATTACGTCTTCCAGCGTGGACGTGACTGCCGCCGGTTACGGTGGAGCGGGCAGCGTCGGCGGCGGCGCCGGCTACGGCGGCGATGCCTCGGCAGCGTTCGCGAGCACCGAAGCGGCGAGCTTCGGGGGCACTCTTCATGTCAGCGGCGACGTGGTCGTGGACGCGAGCGGAGTTGGCGGGAATGGCCTCGCGGGTTCCGGGGGAGTGGGTGGCGACGGCTACGGCGGATCAGCCGAGTTCTTTGCCACGGATTTCCTCCAGCCGGCAGCGACGATCGACGTGAACGTCGGGAGTATCAACGCCGGGGCAAATGGGGACGGCGGCGGCGGTGGAAGCGGAATTATCGGCGGCAGCGGCGGCAGCGGCTTTGGCGGTGAGGCCTATGTGGAGCTTTACGGCGGAACGATCGTCGCCGGGCCGATCGACAGCAATGCGGCCGGAGCGGGCGGAAGCGGCGGCTCGGGTTCCGACGGTGCGGGAGGCGCCGGCGGTGACGGCACGGGCGGTTATTCCGAAGTCGACGTCGGGACGGGTGTCACGGCCGACACCGTTTACTCAACCGGGTGGGCTTTTGGCGGCACGGGTGGAAATGGAAGCATCGCCGGCGACGGCGGAAGTGCCCAAGGCGGGACCGCCTATCTGACGATTTTCTCGACCGGCCAGCTCAATGGGACTGCAAATGTCAACGCGATGGGCGTGGGCGGGAACGGTGCCAATGGCGGCGAAGGTAATGGAGGCGATGCCGAGCTGGACGTCCAGGGTTCGCTCACCAGCCCCAACATTTTCGTCAACGCCGGGGGCACTGGCGGCAACGGTAGCGACGGCAGCGGTGGCTATTCATCAGGCGGCACTGCGGAACTGCTGATCGACGGCGGCTCCGTTGGAGTGACCGGCAACGTCGAGATCGACGCGAATGCCAACGACGATTTCAATGCTGACGGCATTCCAGACGGCGGCATCGGCACGGTCAACGGCGGCGATTCCGACGGCGGCCTTGCCGAGATCGAGATCCGCTCGACTGGGGGGTCACTAAGCGTAACCGGCGCGACCGACATTCATGCGCGCGCGTTCGGGGGCGCCGCCGGACCGGACGGTGACGGCTCGGGTGCCTCTGGAGGCTACGGCCGCGGAGGCGAGGCTTCCTTCCTAGTGGATACTGCGTGCGGCACTGAGTGCGCGACGAACGTCGATATTCACAACCTCACTCTGAATGCGAACGGTTTGGGAGGCACTGGGGGCAATTCGACGGTCGGAGGACTGGGCGGCGACGGCGTTGGCGGGACGACCAATCTCCAAATCAACAGCGGCACCTTCAATGCGCTCGACATCGCGTCGAACGCTCAAGGGCTCGGCGGCGACGGCGGCACAGGTTCGAGCGGATCTGGCGGCGAGGGCGGCACTGGCACCGGCGGCCAGATCAATCTCGACGTTTCCGCTGACCTCGAGGCAGCGTCTTATCTCGGGCATGCCCTGGGTACCGGCGGCAATGGCGGCACTGGGACGGCGGGCGACGGCAACGGCGGAGATGCTTTTGGGGGACAGGGCTTCGGGGACATCGAGGTTGGAGGAACAGCGAATATCTCGGGCGGCGGCGATCCGAGCGTTGCCGGAATTTTCCTGATCAGCGCCGGAGCCATAGGCGGCAACGGATTTGATGGGGGCGCGGGATATGGCGGCTATGCCGAAATGGATGTCGACGGCTCGTTGACTGCGACGACATTGACGCAGATCAGCGGCCGCTCGTTTGGGGGCACCGGGTCGGGCGGCAGCGGCGGTGACGCAAACGGCGGTGAAGGCGCCGGAATCCTCAACATCACTGGCTCTCTCAGCACTCCTCAACTGTTCGTCGCGGCGGACGCGACCGGCGGTAACGGCACGCCGAGCGGCGGGACGGCCTCGGGAGGGACCGCGACGCTCAACGTGGATGGCGGATCGCTCAATATCAGTGGCCAAGGAAGCTCGATTGACGCCGACGCGACCGGCGGGACCGGCTCGACCTCGAACGGCTCCGCGAGCGCGGGCTTCGCAACCATGGACAGCGTCAATGGCGGCAGCGCGACTTCGGTGGCGGATCTGACGGTCACAGCTCTTGGGGATCTCGGCACGGGATCCGTAGCGATTGCAGCGTCCGGATGCGACTGCTCGCCCGGCACGATCAGCGCGGGCGAGCTGTTCCTCCTTTCCAGCAACGACCTCAACGTCCCAACGATCGGGACCGACATCACGGTAAGTGGAGAACTCGGCCTAAAATCCGGCGGCAATCTCACATTCGGAGATGTGACTGCAGGAAGGCTCCAGTTCGTCGCTCAGGGCGATGCAACCGGCGGCAACATCAATGTCGGCGACCGGGTGGAGGGAACTGTGGGCGGCGCGACCACCCTTGGCAATATCATCGCCGGACCCGGGCTTCCCACTGGCGGCGACGGATTCTCAGTTGGACTCGTCTCCAACTCGTCGATCCAGGTTGGCGACGTCACGGGCGCGGGGGGCGTAGGCTTCGCGACCGACGGGACGCTGTCGGCGGGAAACATTTCGGCCGGCGATCTTGTCATGGCTCTAGTCGGGGGTGACGCGAGCCTCGGCTCGATTACGACCGCCAGCGGCGGGCGCGTCTACATCGCTGACGCGTCGATGTTCACTGCAGCCGGCGGTCCCGACAATTTCGATCCGAGCATCGTCCTTGCGCTCGATCCGGTCATGACCGGCGGATCGGTCGCCATCAACGGTCCCGTGACGACCGGGCAGCTCCAGGCCGCCGCGGGCACAAGCCTCACATTGGGCGCAGTGGACGCAGGCCAGTCGGTCGACGTGTCGGCCGGCGGCCTCGCCGATTTCGAGGGCGATGTTTCGGCTCCGACGATCACGGTCACCTCGGGCGACATCAATATCGCCTCGGGCGCATCGCTTGGCGCCTCAGGAATTACCGATCTTTTGACGCTGAACGCAGTGAGCGACCAGCCGGTCATCCTTGGAGAGAGCGGCCTCACGCCCGCGCCCGGACAATATGAGCTGAGCGAAGCCGGCGACATTCACGCAGCCAACGTTGTCATCAACGCATTGGGAGTAGACGGCGGGACTGCGCCCGAGATCGACATCTACAACGCCAACATCGGCGGAAGCCAAGCGCCGAACGGCGGTGTGAGCAGCATTAGCGTCAACACCGGCAGCTCGATCATTGTTGAAGGGGCAATCGACTATCTTGACGCAGGACCGAGCGACACTGTGTCTCTCAACGCCGGACAGAACATCGAGATGATCACCGATGCCGGGGGAAGCATCACCATGACCGACAATGTCGGTGACCTCTCCGGAATACTCGACCTCACCGCGCACAACATCTGGGTCGCCGACCAGGCGACAATCACCCAGCTTGAGGCCGACCCCAATTACGCAAACCGCGATAGCGATCTCGCCACGAATAGCGGCGCTGAAAACGACGCCGGCCACCTTCAGGCAGGAGGCATTGCCGTCGACATGCTCGGCAGCAGTTTCCTCGTCCAGAACAGTGGCAACAATACCGATACGCTTGCCGGCCTGTCCGTCGGAGACGGCGGCCTTACAATCACCAACCAGGGTACTGATCCGGCGACAGTCATCGCCTATGGCCGCGAAGTTTCCGGAGGCGTGGTCACCGGCGGAAGCGACTTCGCTCCCCTGGTGCAGACAGCTGGAAGTTACACGACTGATTCGACCGTCAACAATTGCGCGCTGGGCGGCTGCATAACGCCGCCTCCGCCGCCACCTCCGCCGCCGCCGCCTCCGCCTCCGCCACCTCCTCCTCCGCCACCTCCTCCGCCTCCGCCGCCGCCGCCGCC
>DATAPR010000031.1:0-1657 GCA_036265105.1 Sphingomicrobium sp. | reverse complement strand
CGCGTTCGGAAAGCGCGCCCGGAGGGTTCTCGCGGGAATGCTGCCGCTGCCGGTCTCAAGTAGATTCAGGAGAACATCGACCGGGTCGCAGTCGGTTGAAGTCTCGGAAATGGTGTTCATTTCGGTGGCGCAAGGCCCCATCGAACCAGGTACTTTTCCGAAATCAGCTGGTGACGCCACCTCTGGTTCCGCAGATCCGAGCCGTTCGGCGAGCGCAGGCTAACGTTGACAATCTTCCTTCGCCCGCCCCCGGCCTCGGGATGAAAGGCGATTCGCAGCGTGGCCTGAATGACCCGCCACTCGACGCGCTCGATCGGCTCCGCCCAGCCGAGCCACCGCTTGCTGACCGAGTGAATGGGCTCTTCGCTCGTTTTTGCGATCTCGATCGTGAGCCGGCCGTAGCCCTCGTTTGCAGGCGCTAAGCCAAGCCTTATCACCCGAACAGTCTCGATGCCATCCGCCTGGTCGGTCGGGAACGGGATCGGTCGCTTAAGGCGATCGAGATGGAAATCCCGTCGCTGCACCCGCTCGATTTTCGACGCGTCGCCGAGCGCGAGTTGCGCGAAGGCACCTGCGATCCCCTCTCGCAACCGCCTTCCGCCCTTGCTCATTACGTCGAGAATGCCGCTGCCACAATCAAGGCAGAGCGCCGCTTCCCTGGCAGGGCGCAGAGTTCGACGCGCCGGCCCGTCCTCGCCGATTTCAATGCTGCTCTCGGGGAGAGCCTCCACATATACCGTATATTGAACGAGCCGTTCGCTCGTCGATGAGAACAGTAGCCCCCCGGGCCGATCAAAATGATCGATGAAGACACGTCGACCGGACCCGTCGAAAGCACGGAAAAGGTTCTGGATTTCCCGCACCAAGGTCTCGGCCAAGTCGAGCGGCGCGTCCGCGGAGGCGAACCCGACCAAACTGAAGCGATCCCAATATTTCCCGTCGATCAACCGGTCAGCGTAGGCCGCACTGAGCGCCCGATCGAAGGCATCGGGCTGATGCAACAGAACCAGCAAAGCCCGACCCTCATGGCCATCGATATCCGACAGGGCTTCGAGCAGCTCAGGGGCATCACCAATCAGGGCCCGCAAAGCGAGCTGACCTGTGTCGTCCGCGAGTTGGCACGCGCGGTCGAAATCATCGTAGACGCTTAGGAGCTCGCGTTCCGGAAGCGATTCGATCGCTTGCCGTACACCTTCGACCCCCTGTCGCCCGGAGGCTTTCCGCTGGACCGCGGCGACCGTATTGAACCCCCGCGCCTCGAAGTAGCCCGCTAAGCTCTCAGACGGGACTCGACGAAGAAATGTCGGCAGGCTGAAGTGCATCCCTGCGCCCCACCACAACATGCTGCCGAAATTTCGTCGGCACGCGCAAGATCTAGGCAGGTGGATGGCGGCGTACAAGATCGTTCGGGCATGAACGTTTGCGCCAAAGTCGACTCGTTTCGATCCGGATATTACCGAAGACTTACCGAAATTGCGCGGCGCTGTGCATACTTACGCCGTAAGTTATTGAAATAATTGGCGTCCCCAAGGGGATTCGAACCCCTGTTACCGCCGTGAAAGGGCGATGTCCTAGGCCTCTAGACGATGGGGACACAGCGGCCGCTTGGCGAGGGATCTAGAGCGGCAAGCGAGAAATTTCAACCGGCGCGCTCTTC
>DATAPR010000030.1:0-1676 GCA_036265105.1 Sphingomicrobium sp. | reverse complement strand
GAGCCCCATATTCTCGCGCAACGTCGTGCCTTCGTACTCGGCCCGAAACAGACCGCGCGACTGTAGTTCTGGGATCACGAGCGCGACAAAATCGTCGAGCCCACCCGGCAAATGCGAGGGATGAAACAGAAAGCCGTCGACGCCGTAACCACGGAACCATTCCTCCATATTATCGGCGAGGTCGCTCGGCGAGCCGATCAGCGTACGTTGCCCCCGAGCTGCGGCGAAGCGCTGGTAGATTTGTCGGATCGTCAGCCCTTCCTCCCTCGCCCAGCGGAGGATGTTGCGGGTATTGCCGAGGCCGCTGAGTGCGAATTGCCGTTCGGGTATGTCGGGAAGCGGACCATCGAGATCGTATTCCGAAAGATCGAACCCGCCGAGCTGGTTCGAGAGCAATTCGAGCCCGACGTCGGGGTGGATCTTCGACTGTAGGAAATGGTGTAGTTCCTCCGCCTCCTTACGGGTCCGTCCGACGATCGCATTGAGACCCGGCATTACTTTCAGCGCTTCAGGCGGGCGGTCGTACTTTCGCATACGCCCCTTCAGGTCGCGGTAGAATTCCTGCGCGCCGGCAAGGGTGTGCTGCGGTGTGAACACCCCCTCAGCGAAGCGCGCTGCCACCTCGCGGCCAACCTCGGACGAGCCGGCTTGGAAGAGCACCGGGTGGCCTTGCGGCGGCCGCGCGACATTCAGCGGGCCACGAACCGAGAAATGCTCGCCCTTGTGGTTCAAGTAATGGAGCTTGGCCGGATCGAAGTAACGTTCCGATTTGCGGTCTCGGACAAACGCATCGTCGTCCCAGCTGTCCCACAATCCCTTCACAACTTGGACAAACTCGATCGCCCGGTCGTAGCGGGCATCGTGCTCATAGTGCCGCTCGCGTCCGAAGTTGAAGGCCTCAGAGACGTTCGATGATGTGACGACATTCCACCCGGCACGACCGCCACTTATGTGATCAAGCGAGGCGAATTTCCGAGCAATGTGGTACGGTTCGTTATAGCTGGTTGTCGCGGTGGCGCAGAGACCGACATGCGTCGTCATCGCGGCGAGCGCCGGCAGCAGCGTCAGCGGATCGAAATAGGCCATGTATTGCGGCCAGCGGCTGAGCGCCTCGAGCTTGCCGTCGCGCGTCGCCACCGCATCGGCGACGAACATCAGGTCGAACTTGCCGCGCTCGGCGGTCTGCGTGATCTCGGCGTAATGTCGGAAATTCGTGCCGGCGTCGATCTGGGCGTCAGGGTGCAGCCAGGCGGCCACATGGTTCCCGGTCGGGTGAAAGAACGCACCGAGCTTCATCGTCTCGCCGCTACGCTCCTTGTCCATCCCAGATCTCCCCCGGAGGTGACGCGGGTAAGCGTATCGCGTCGTCGTCGCTGCGTACAGGAACAGCAAATGAGCCGCTTGCTGTAGCCCTTTGGCCTTTGAAATCCCGACAAGCAAGCCTTGATGCCACCCTGAAAATCTTTCGCAATTGGCACCGAGTTTGGCGAAGGGTGCACTCAAGAAGCGCGCCTTCCCTATCGCGAAGCGAAATGTTGCAACAAAGCGATCTGTTTATCGGAGACGGGGCCGGAGGCGCGGGCTCCGCGGCATCGGGCTTCACTTGCTCCGCGGGGATAGGCGCGGGCAGCCGCGGGGTTCTGCCCGCGCCGTACTTTGCTCGAGCGCCTGCTCGC
>DATAPR010000029.1:0-1573 GCA_036265105.1 Sphingomicrobium sp. | reverse complement strand
GGGTACCCGGTACCCCTGCGTGCCCGGCCACGAGATCATCGGCCGTGTCGCGGCGGTGGGCTCGAAGGTAACCGGGTTCGCGGTCGGGCAGTTCGCCGGCGTGGGCTGCATGGTCGATAGCTGCCGCGAGTGCGCTTCATGCGAACATGGACTTGAGCAGTATTGCGAGCGCGGGTTCACCGGCACCTATAACGGGCACATTTCCGGGGCCGGCGAGAATACTTATGGCGGCTATTCGGAACGGATCGTTGTCAATGAGAAGTTCGTTCTGAGGATTCGCCATGCCGAAGACCAACTTGCCGCGGCGGCGCCCCTCTTATGCGCCGGGATCACGACCTGGTCGCCGCTTCGCCATTGGGGCGCGGGGCCCGGCAAGAAGGTTGGCATCGTCGGTATTGGCGGCCTCGGGCACATGGGCATCAAGCTCGCCCACGCGCTCGGCGCTCACGTGGTCGCGTTAACCACCTCTGCCTCCAAAAGGCAGGCCGCGCTCGATTTCGGCGCGAACGAAGTCGTTGTCTCGAAGAACGAAGCCGAGATGAAGGCGCATGCCGGCAGCTTCGATTTCATTCTGAATACCGTGTCAGCCAGTCATAATCTCGATCCGCTCATCGCACTGCTGAAGCGCGACGGAACTCTGACGCTGGTGGGGGCGCCTGAACATCCGCATCCCTCACCCACCGTCTTCAACTTGATCTTCGGCCGGAAGTCCGTGGCTGGCTCCTTGATCGGCGGCATCGCCGAGACGCAGGAGATGCTCGATTTCTGCGCGGAGAGGGGAATTGTCTCCGATGTCGAAATGATTGCCATGCAAGACATCGAGAAGGCCTACGTGCGCCTTCTCAACAACGAGGTCAAATACCGCTTTGTGATCGACATGGCGACCCTGAAGCCTGCCAGGAAGGTGTCGCGAGCTACGCGCGGAGCTGACAGTTTGACGGAGGAAATTGGGTCTGACATCTAGTGCGCTGAGAGGAAGTCCTGCACCGCGGCGATGGTCGCCGCGGGTGCTTCCTCCATCAGCCAGTGGCCGCCGACGCGGGGCAGGCGGCCCAGCTGTCCTCGTCGCCGCGGTCCGATAAGCAAGACGATTTTCTTCTGCGGATCTTCGCGCAGCTCGCCGGACCCATGCCAGAATGCGAAATCGTCGCGCAATCAAGCGACACAGCGGAGCGGGTCTCGCATGCAATACATCCGGTTTGGACAGACGGGCCTCAAGGTGTCGCAGCTTTGCCTCGGCACGATGTCGATGGGCAGCTCCACCTGGAAGGGCTGGGTGCTCGACGAGGACGATTCGATTCCCATCCTGCGGCGCGCTCTCGATCTCGGCATCACCTTTTTCGACATGGCGGATTGGTATTCGAACGGCCGCAACGAGGAGGTCGTCGGCAAGAACTTGCTCAGGATGAGCGTACGCGAGCGGCTGGTGCTTGCGACCAAGGTCTACTACCCGATGAGCGACGACCCGAACGATCGTGGTCTGTCGCGCAAGCACATCGCGGCCGCGATCGACCGGTCGCTCGCGAGGATAGGCACCGACTACGTCGACCTCTACGTGATCCATGCCTTCGAT
>DATAPR010000028.1:0-148267 GCA_036265105.1 Sphingomicrobium sp. | reverse complement strand
CGGCCCGGGCGATCGCCTTTCTGATGCGCGGATAGGCGCCACATCGGCAGATGTTCGGAAGGGCAGCGATCTGTTCCTCGGAAGGCAACGGGCTCTCCTGGAGAAGCGCGACGATGGCCATGATGAACCCCGGTTCGCAATAGCCGCACATGGTCGCTTGTTCGGCGAGCCACGCTTGTTGCACCGGATGCGAACGGCCGGCCGACAATCCCTCAATTGTCGTCACTTGTGCGCCATCAAGTTCGCCGATCGTGACGCCGCAGCTCAGGACCGCCCGCCCGTCGATGATAACGGTGCAAGCTCCGCAGTCGCGGCTGTCGCAGCCATATTTGGTTCCCGTGAGATTGGACGCGTCGCGCAGCGCCCACAGCAAAGGGGTTGAAGGATCGAGCCTGTACCGAACCGCTTCACCGTTGACCGTCATTCGCGCCATGCGCGTCAGGCTAGCGCGGTGAGTGCCACGCTGCCAAGATGAGACCCATGCCTCGAGTGGTCACCGGCAGCGGCTATCAAATCGGCTATGCCGAAGAAGGATCCGGCGAAGCCGTTCCGGTCATTTTCCTCCACGGAGTCGGCTCCGACAAAAGCGTGTGGCGCCCGCAGCTTGCTCATTTCGGGAAGACCAGGCGGTCTGTTGCGTTCGATTATCCAGGTTACGGCGAGAGTGACCCGGCGCCCGAGGGAACGACGCGCGACGACTATGCCTCGGCGATCATCTCCGCGATGAATGCGCTCGGAATCGATCGAGCGCATGTCTGCGGCCTTTCGCTGGGCGGTATCGTTGCAATTGCCATGCACAGTGCGGATTCAAGACGATGCGCGTCGCTGGTTCTCGCCGATACGTTCGCCGTCCACCCTGAGGGACGGGCGATCTACGAGAGGGCCATGACCGCCAGCGAGAATTTGCAGGCGATGGCTGAAGCCCGAGTCGATGTGCTGCTTGCTCAGCCTGCCTCTCCAAGAGTTCGGCGGGAGGTTGTCGAGACAATGGGCCGGATCGATCCAGCCGCTTATTGCATTGGAGCCGAGGCAGTTTGGCTCGCCGACCAGCGCGAACGCGCGGAGCGAATTGGAATTCCAACGCTCATTCTTGTCGGCGACCACGACCTCATCACTCCGCCTGATCTCTCAGTCGAACTCGCCCGCCTGATTCGGAGCTCACAGATGCAAGTCATCCACGACGCTGGCCACATTTCCAATCTCGAGAAGCCGGCAGCGTTCAACCAAGCCGTCGAACAGCTCCTCCTGGGCTTTGACAGCTAAGGCGCCCGCCGGTCTTCGAGACAACGAGAGTCGAGCTCAACGCCAGTCAGACGCATGTCCTACGCGCCGAGGCTTCTAATGAAACGGCTTGGCGGACGAGCCTTCCTGCCACACCAGCTCCTCATTTCGTCGGGCTTGGTTCATCGCTCCGAGAATCCAGCTGCGATAATAAGCGACGTCCGTGTAGGTGCCGGGAGTGTTCTCGATTCCGCAGCCGGGGCCGAATGAGACAATCCCGACGAGCCTTGGACTTCCTTTTCCATAAAAGACGAGCGGACCGCCGCTGTCGCCCTGACACGAATCCGCGCCCGATTCGCCAAGGGCGCAGACCTGGCCCTCCTGGACCCTGAAGCCGCTCGCCTTGTAGTTCGGATCGTCGTTGCAGCGCGAAAGCGGCACCTTCTTGAGATCACTTTCAAGGAGATAATCCGATGGCGCCTTGTCGGACATTTGCTTGGCAACGGTGCCCATCCCGGTACGGCCAGTTGCGCCCCATCCGCTGACGATGAGGGTCGCGCCGTCCGGCACGGACGAAATGCTGCGGAGCGGAAGCGCAATCGGATGCGCCTGAACGTTGTCCGAGGCTTTCGTCTCCTGATCGGCCGCGATCTTCAGAAGCGCGATGTCGTTCTTCTTGGGTCCATTATAGCCGGCGTGCCGGACAACGGCAGTAATCCGCCATGTCGTTCCGCCTTTGGTCAGATCCTCCGTTCCCGTCCGAACGCGCCGCTCGTCGATGAAACGCCCAAATCTCGCATCGTCCCAGATGCAGTGTGCTGCCGTCAGAACCCAGTCACCGGGGATCAGTATGCCGCCGCACGAGTGCTGGCGCTGATTGTTCGAGAGCGCCTTGCCGTAGATCTTATATTCCTTGGCGATCTCGAGGTTTGTGTACGGAGCTCCTGCCTTATCCGACATGTAAAGTTGCACCTGCCACGGAGTTACCCGAGCAAACTCCCCGCCGGTGATTGCGGGAGCTGGAGGATGGAAGGCCCATTCGCAGTTCGCCGGGTCAAACTTGACGCCGCAGGCAGCCCAGCTCTCTTCGCGATGATCTTTCGACTCCGCCCAAATCCAATCGGGCATCCCCGGGTTCAACGAATTGATGAATAACAGACCGGGATTGTCGAAGATTCTCGGGACGGCCTGCGCGGGGGGAACAGAGCCGACGTAATTGAAGAAGTTCGTCCATTGCCTCTGGCCGTCAGTCTCGGAAAACAGGATCTGGTCCGCAATCCGGGCACGCTCCTCGCCAGTGAGACGAGCAAGGAACCCCAGAATGTTGGATTGTTGTCCCGGAGTCTGGTCAAGCAAGGTGGACACGAAGGCGCCGCGCGGTCCGATCGGCATATGATCCAGGAGGTCGAAGAGGGCGGCTTTCGTGCCCTCATCCATAGTATTGCGCAGCTGGGCGAAGCCCGTCTTTTCCCCGGCATCGAGCTCCGTGCCAATCTCGCGACTGGCAGGAGGCGCGAGCGATGCAGGCGGTTGGCCCTCCGCTGCCCGGGCTTGTGAAAACGGCAAGAGCAGCGGCAGCGCGAGCGCTGCCGCTGCAACTCTCATTCGAGCGAAGCCCACTTCGCTTCTCCTGCATCCCGCGAGCGCGGCTGCAGGCTTCCCATCAAGCGCTGGCTCAGCCGTTCGGATTTCCTCGCGGACCAGTGTCCGTGCGCTCGCCGTTGTTGGTCGCATTCGCAGGAGCGGCAGAGTTGTTCTCGACCGCCGCATTGGCGTCAGCATTGGCAGCAGCATTTGCTTCCGGAGTCGCGTTTTCCGGCGCCGCGGCATTCATCGAATTCTGCTCTGCGTTCTGGTTCTTCGTCAGATTGCAGCCGGTGACGCAAAGCGCCATTCCGAACACTGCAGCAATCGCTTTGAATCGTTTCATCTTGGCCCCCCAATTTTCGAGATCGACTCAGACGTAGCCGAGATTGCGCTCGACGTCGGCGAACCTGACAGTTTTTCTAATGGGATCAAGTAGCGGGTCGTTTCTGGACCGAACGACCCCCGCGTCGGAAGCAGCCAGCGCCTTCTCCAGACATGTCAGTGCTTCATCGCTGCGTCCCCATTGCGCGAGCACCTGCGCCTGCTGGTAGTAAGTGATGTCGCCATATTTGGTTCTAAGTTCGGCCATTGCCGCTTCTGCCGGCTGGAGCTGCGACAATTTCATCTCGGCGATTGCAACGCCGCGGAGTCGGCCGATGGGATCCGGCTCCTGCCTGTACTGGCCGAGCGCTGCGTTGGCATCGCCGCTCAGCAATGCGATATCGCCAAGCACCAGATGGATCGTGTTGGCGTTGGGGTTGAGCGACAGCGCGGCATGAAGTGCCGTCAGAGCAGACTCATACTGGCGTGCGTCGAACTCAAGCAGTCCCGCGGTTCGAAACACGTTTGCGTTCAAGGGGTCGAGCCTTTGGGCGCGTGCAATTGCAATTCGACCGTCCGCGAACCGTCCTGTCCTCCCCGCAAAGCTTGCGAAGGCGGCGAGGATATCGGCGTCCCCGTAGCCAAGCTCGAAGCTGCGCTGGTAGGCCGCTGCGGCGCTTCTCGGGTCGAGCTCTCCATTGAGAAGCACAAATCCGAGCGCCGAATAGCCGTCAGCAAGTTCGGGCGCGACGCGAATTGCGGCATGGGCGCAGTCCACCGCATTCTGATGGTAAGCTTTGACCTGACCCGCTCGCGCGTAGCCGTTTGCGATGACCGTATAGGCGCGCGAGAGTGCCGCCTGCGCGACCGCATAATTCGGGTCCAGTGCGACCGCTCGCTGGAATTCCTTTAGCGCTTCGAAATCCGATTCCTCGCCGCCAGCCAGCTTGTAAAGCGAAATGCCGTGCAGATAGGCATCGAATGCCTCGTTGCTGTGCGTTCCGCCGAGGCGGTCGCGAGGCCGCTTGGCGGCCATAATTCCTGAAAGCAGAGCATCGGTGACGAACGCAGCGATCTCGCTTTGCACCGCGAGAATGTCGTCGAGCTTGCGATCGAATGTCTGCGACCATTTGTCGAACCCACTTGAGCCATCGACGATCTGGGTTGCGATCCGGACCATGTTGGTCTCTCGGCGTACGCTTCCCTCGAGAATGAAATTGACCCCAAGTACGGAAGCGATTGCGCGCGGCGACGACGACTTCTTTCCCGCGACGTCCGACGAAATTTCGGCGGCAACTGCAAGGTCGCTGTTCTGGCTGAGCGTTGCTCGAAGCTCCTCGGCAAGCCCTTCAGAGAAATATTCCTCGGCCGAGTCTCCGCTAAGGTTCCGGAACGGCAGCACTCCGATGCTCGTCTCGCGCGCCGGGCCCCCGGTAAGCCTGCTTACGCCAATGATTCCGCCTCCAACCAGGACCGCGCCGGCTGCGCCGGCGACCATCATATTCCGCCTCGAGAATTCGACTGGCTTCGAGCGCGGCGGTCGCCGGAATTCCGGATGGGGAGTGGTGGATGCGCTGCGGATCGCCCGATAGAGTTGCTCGATCTCCGGACCGCCCGGTCCTCCTCGCCATTTGCTCAGATCGATATGGTGGATTTGCCTAAAGCCCAGAGGCGGCTCCGCGTTCTCGATGGTCACGGGAACCAGGCGGCCCCGATCCCGGCCGGTCGATGCCTCGTCGCGAACCCAGTGCGAATGGACCGAAGCGCTCGACCAAAGCACCACCACGACATCCGCCGAAGCGAGTGCCTGCTCGATCTTCTCCGCGAACTCGTGGCCACCTTCAACGAGGCCATCCCACCAGACCGTCAGGCCTTGGGCTCCGAGTGCGGAAACGATCTCTTGCGCCTTTGTCCGGTCCTCGCGCGCATAGCTGAGGAAAACGGAAGCGGCCTGCCCTTCTGGAGGCCCACCGCTCATCCGGTTCGCCCGCCGAGGGCCATTCCAGCCAGAGCAGCCGAATGTTGCCAGCAGTGCATGATCGCCCCCTCACGCCACCGCCCGTTAAACTGCGCTTCAACAGACGAGCTGGCAATCCGCTTTTTGTGCGGTCGCAAGCGCGAGCACGAGCCTTGCGTTAGGCGTGCTCAGGTTCACCTAGTGCTGATTGGCAGGACGGATTGCCAATCTCGCGCAGATCGAAAAAAGCGCGGGGATCTTTCAGGCCGCGTACTTCGCAGCTTCCGCCTTGCAGTCGTAGTGCACTTCCCCTCGGGTGCAGAAATCGGGCCAATATCCGCTATCCCGCCAGTATCGAACCAGTCCGAGGCGGGCTGCGATCTGCATGAACCGCGGGTCGGCGCGAACGGAGGCGAAATCGGGCCTGAACAACGCGCCCATTTCGATAAAAGGCTGAAAATTGGGATCGTCCATCAGCTTGTAGGCTTGGTCGACCCGGCCGAAATTGCCCAGCGCAAGGAGGACGATGTTCCGACTTTGCGGCTCATTCGACCGGCGCGCGCTGAGAGCAGAGATCGCGTCGTCGATTTTCGTCGGGGTTGGATCGAACCGGGCAGCAAGGACTTTTCGTACGGAAACCAGGTCGGCGTCGCTGAATTCCCCAATCCGAGGCAGGAGCTGCAGTGCCACCCGGGGATCTCCATATCGATACTGAAACCCAAATTCGGCGTAATCGATCGTCGGGTCGGTCGGCCATTTCTTTCGCGCGTCGGCAATCTCCGCCTTGGCCTTTGAAAACTCGCCTGAATAGACGAGCGCGGAGATGTATTGCGACCTCGCAAATGGCGAGTCCGGCTCGAGCTCGATGGCCCTTTGTGCTGCCAGGACAGAATCCGACATGCGTCCGACTGATGTGAGCTCGTCCGAAAGATGCACTTGGATTCGCCCGTCGCCAGGATCGATCTTGGCGCCTTTCTCGAGGACCCTCAGAGCTCGGAACGTATCGTTGGAGATCAGGTGATATTCGGCGTCGTATGTCATCGCGTTGTTCGGGTTGAGTTTCCTCGCCGCTGCGATCGTCTCGCGGGCACTTTGCAGGGCGGCCGCATAGGGACTGGGCGAACTGTCGCGCAGGCTCGCCGCAATCCAGGACCGGGTGAGCGCAAGATAGCCCCAACCGGGTGCAAACTCCGGAGCCAGCTTGGTCACCCGCTCAAAGATGGTTTCGAAATCTGCGTCTGACCGATCGCTGGAGCCCACAGCTGTGCACCCGTCCAGATAGAGTCCAAGCGCCGGCTGCGAGAGGCGGGTGGCGCCGCCCCTTGCGTCTGTAAGACAGAGCGCTGCCTTCGATGCGGAAGTCGAGATTTGCGCTTTGAGGTCGGCTGTCGACGAATCGGCCACGCTCCAGTTCCGCGACCATAAAGTCGCGTGGCCATCTTCATCAGAAAGTGTCAGGCTGGCATTCGCCGCCTTGCCGCGTGGATCGGTGGATATCTCCATCCGATAGCCGGAAGTTCGTCCCAGAGCCTCGTCAGGTGCGATCACGGTCGCACGGTCAAAGCGCCTAGGCAGGAATGCCGCCATGTCCGCTGCAGCGACATTGGCATAATCCGAGGCCATCGCCCGATCGGCCGATTGCGGTGACGGCACGATCGCGATGGAGATTCCTTCATTGCTCGACCATCGTTGCCAGATAAGAAACGCCAGAGCAGCCACAACCGCGAGCGCCGCTCCAACGAGCAGAGATGTTTTCATAGCTGAGTTGGAAGAGCGGCGAGCTGCGACGGGCCTCGAGCTCGTCGTAGCTTGCGGATGGCCAGCGACCCGATCGATAGCTTGCTGGATTCGGTCTGCGGTTGGAGGTCCACCGGCACGCCATTTCGAAAGGTCGATCGACTGGAATTGACGAAAGCCGAGCGGCGGCTCGGTTCCGTCCAACGAAAATGGGATCAGCTTTCCGGCGTCGCGGCCAAAACCGGCTTCGTCTCGTACCCATGCGGACTGGATTGAGCTTGCGGACCACAGAACCAGAACAGCATCGCAATCCGCCAGCGCCTTCTCGATCTCTGATGAGAAACTCGCTCCTCCGCCGATGTCATCCTCGTCGCGCCAAACATCGTTACCCTGACGCTCCAGCCACTCGGTAAAGCGCCGTGCCCTTGCTTCATCCTTGCGCGAATAGCTTAGGAAGAGCTTCGCCATGCCCCGACCCTTTCGTCATCCCCGCGACGCATCCGGCAGGCTGCGGAGCCATTTCCAAAATGGCAGTCCCCAGCGTCACGCGTTTGTCGTCGAAGCTGTGATCGGTGTTCATAACAATCGAGATCACTCGGGTGTAGGGTCGGCTGTCGCCCAGCAATCTCTTAGTTCTGCTACAACGATGGGGCTGACAGCTGCGATTGCAGTGGCTGGGTGGTTGGAAGCACTGACCCGACAAGCGTCCCGCCCGGGGTCTGGCGCAGGTGGATCGAATATTCATCCCGCCGCAAGCGGCCAAGGCGCACCCAACTCCATCGACCGTGCTTCGAAGGAGCGAGAGGTGAAGCCAAGCTGTGCACGTTGGACCGGATTGGGACTTGCTTCGGTTGCCTCGGCGGCTTTGGCTCAGATGCCACCAGCGCCTGGCATGCAGGGCCCGCCAGTGGCTGGTTACGGTTATCCTGAACCGCCTGGATCTCGCGATCCGCGCGAAGGAAGGGTTGAGGTTCAGACATTCCTTGCCAAGACTGCGCGCACCGCCGAGCTTGGTCACGGGCCGATCGCCATCGCCGCCGGGCCGACGCCCCCGGCTGCCGTTGGTGGAGAGGTCATCCTTGGGCCGGATTGGACTTCGGGCGACGGCCTGTTCGAGGCCGCGCTCGCAGACCAGCTCGTCCACGCCGGCTACCAACCGGGCGCCGCTGGTTTGGGACAGACCATTGAATATGTCGTTACCCGGCAGGTCCTTCAGCCGCCCGAACCGCCGCGCAGTCCGGTGCAGGGCGGCGTTGCGCTCGGTGGTGGCACCGGCGGTTTCGGATACCATGGCCGCAGCTACGGAGGTCCCGACGTCGGCATCGGCGTCATGGTCGATTTGACGAAGCCGCTGGGTGCGCTGATCTCGACGCGGATCGAGGCGCACATCAGCGACACCGCAACTCATGAACTGCTGTGGCAGGGCAGCGCCGAAGTGGTGGCGCGCGAGAATGACAGGCGCTGGCGCTCTGAAGTCATCGCGACCCGTCTCACCGCCGCATTGTTCAAGACCTTCCCGCGAGCGAGGCTAGGCTCATTTTGAAGATCGGCGAGGCCTGCATTGTGTGCCCGCCGAGCGTCGGTTGATGGATCCCAGCCGATGGAATTGCCGCACTGTTGGCGATCTCGATTGGCGACATCATCGAGCCGGTGACAATTCGATGGTCAGCACCTCGAATGGGGCAAGGTCGATCCGTTCCGCTTGGCCGGCCTGGAGCAGCCTTAGCTCTTGGGCACCGGCGGGCCACAGCCTTTTAGCGAAGTAGTTCTGCGGCGCGCCCGAGGGCAGTTCGAGGGCCCGAGCAAGGCCGAGGAGATAGGATTGCGGTTTCGCATCGGGGTTGCGCAGAGTCACGATTGATTTTCGGGGACTCCACGCTGCCCAGCCATAAACTTCGAGGCGCCCAGGGTCTCCCCCGATCCAATGCGTGTCCTTCAGCACTTCGGAGTTCTCGCGCGACCAACGCGCTGCCTCAGCCAGCGTCTGCCAGTTGCTTGAAGTGAGCAGCGACGGCGTGATGTACATTTCCTGCAACTCGGTCCCGGTGCCGAAATAATCATGGACTTCGCTGGCGAAGTCATTGCCCGGATCGCTGTCCAGATGCGCCGCGTGCTGCGCGTAGATAATGCCGTGAAGCATCAGCGAATTGATCGGAAACAGCGGACCGCCCAACACAACGTTTTCATAAACCTGCTGATCGCGATACGTGATCCAACGCTCGCGCCAGTTGCCGACGCCTGCAAAGTTGTGGTCGTCTCCATCTCGCCAGATCGTGTCGGCGTATCTCAGCCACGAAGGCGAGGGATAGGTGCCGGTGGTCAGATTGATGAAAAGGTCGGGCTTCGCCGCGCGCAAATCCCCAATTAGAGCGATCGCCGCGTCGAAATCGCTGTCGAACTCGCTTCCAGGGATAACTCGGTCCGCGTTGCCCGTGCCGTCGAACTTGAACTGGTTGACGCCCTGCTTCAACACGAGGTCCAGCGACACCTGGTGGAAGCGCTGATAATATTTCGGTCCTGAGAGCGCGAAACCACCGTCGATCGTTTCGTAAATTTTGCTTCCGGCCTGGATCCGTTCCGCCTTGGGCTTGCCGTAACCTCCCCACGGGGAAAGCCATATGCCGGGCGCCGCTCCGCACTTTGCAGCAGCGTTGCGAAGAGGCACGAAGCCATTCGGAAAATCCGCTGAGAAATTCCAGCTGCCGCTTCGATCGTCCCAGCCATCGTCGAACAGAAAAGAATCGAGCTTTACGCCGCGCTGATCAGAAAGCTCACGGCAGAAATCATTGATCCGTTCGACCGCCTGATCCGCGGTGTACGGAGTGAAATAGCCGATATCGTACCAGCTATTGTAGTGAAGGAATGCCCGGTAGGGATGCGCGCGCTCGTTCTCGACATAGGTTAGGAAGTCGCGCCGAAGCTGACCCGGTCTCGTCGTTCCGATCGCGGCGGAGTAAGTGACCGATCTTCCTTGCCGCAAGGGAAGAGAACGCTCCATCCACAGCCTGATCGTCGGTTTGTCTACGCCGGTGCTGCTTTTGGAGAGCGGGTTTTCGAACTGCAGATAGACCGGCCCAACCACGATCGGGGATCCATCCACGCGGCCGACAACCTCAGCGCCGGGTGCCTGAGCGTCGAATAGGTCAATGCTTCGAATCCCCTCGTTCTGCTTCAGCGCCGTCGTCGTAAGCTCGGATCGCAGATATTCTGCTCCCTTCACCTGAATCAGTCGCCACTCGATCCGGAATCGTCCGTCCTTGTCGATGAACTCCGCGTCGAGCCGAGTTTGCTCCTTGCGCTCGGCGAGGCGAGACGCCGTGGCATTGGGCGTAAGATTGGTCGTGCGCGGCTCGCCAACCAATTCGAGGTTCGCAGGGTCAAGAAAGGTGCCGTCGGCAAGCTCGATCGTGAAAGGCGAGAGGATCGCGATCGTACCGCCGTTCAAATGGTCTGCGACGAACATGGAACTGAAATGGCCGTCGCGCTTCCATTCAAGACTGATCGCGCTGTTCCCAAAGCTGGTGTTGCTCTGCGCGGGCGCGGGAGCGGCCGCGACGCCGATCATGATCGCTACTGCCACATAGCAGGCGGCAGCAGCGCGTCTCATTTTGACGATGGCCTTCATGCCTTGGCTCCGAGATGGCGGCGAACTCCCGCCTCGCTCAGTCCATTCTAGCGCTCCCGATTGGGTTCGAACACGAACCGGTTGCGCGCCGAGCAGCAGCTGGTGCCTTCCGTTTCTAGCCATTGCGAAGACTGGCTTCGTCAGACACAAATGGCAAAGTTGGGCGGCAGGGGTGCTCCCGTGAAGATGGAGGGGAATGTGGTGCTCCAATGCCGCGCGGAAACAAGCAAACTCGACTTGGTGACGATCGTTCGGTGGTGCGGAGTAACGATCGCTTTGGGCGCGCTCTTGGCTGCGCCTGCGCCTGCGCAGTCGCCCGCTTCTGGCGGCACATTCACGATGGAACAGGTGCTTGACTATCCCTTCGTGCCGGAGCTCGATGCTGCTCAAAAGGGTGACGCGATCGCTTTCGTTCGCGTGCTTAGGGGCGTGCGCAACATTTGGGCGGCGGATGGTCCTGACTTGAGGCCACGGCAGGTGACCCAATATTCGAGCGACGACGGGCAAGAAATTACCCAGCTCACCTTTTCGCCGGACGGCAAGCATCTCGTTTACGTCCGCGGCGGAGATCACGATGCGAATTGGGAGGCGAAGCTGCCGCCCGATCCGAGTTCTTCGCCGGTCGAACCCAAGGTCACGATATGGGCCGCACAGCTCTCTGGCGGCGCTCCGGTTAAGGTCGCCGAGGGCGATGGCCCGGCGATCTCCGCTCGCGGCGAGCTTGCCTACGTGAAAGATAATCAAGTGTGGACGGCGCAGCTCGACGGCAAAGGCAAACCGAGGCGGCTGTTCTTCGATCGCGGCGAAGACGGCGCGCTGACATGGTCGCCGGATGGCGGGAAACTCGCTTTCGTTTCGAATCGTGACGGCGATCACAGTTTCATCGGCGTCTATGAGCTCAAGACCAAGTCGCTCACCTATCTCGCTCCCTCGACGGATTTGGATGATTATCCAGTATGGTCGCCCGATGGGACGCGCGTCGCGTTTGCGCGGCAGCACAACAAGGGCGGTCCGCCCAAACCGCTTCTGAAGCAGACACCCAATCCTTTTTCGATCTGGGTAGCCGATGTCGCGAGCGGACGCGCAAGCCGGACCTGGCAAAGTCCGGACACCCTTCACGGCTCGTTCCCTCAAACCGCCGGGGAAATTAACCTGAACTGGGCGGCAGGTGACCGTCTCGTGTTTCTTGCTGATCTCGACAATTGGCCGCATCTTTATTCGATCCCGGCCGGAGGCGGCGAGCCTCTGCTTCTGACACCGGGCAACTTCATGGTCGAGCATGTTGCAATCAGTCGTGACCACAAATTCCTGATTTACGACGCGAACACCGGGACGACCAAAGATGACGGCGATCGCCGTCATCTTTTCCGAGTTCCGGTTGATTCGGCCGAGCCGGTCGCGCTCACCAATGGGACAAAACTCGAATGGTCGCCGGTTGTCGCGAGCGGAACGGAAGTTGCCTTCATCGGCGCGGGCTTTGAGGCGCCTCCTTCCGTGTCCGCGGTCGAAATGGACGGAAGCGGCCTTCGCGATCTTGGGTCAGGCGCCGTTCCGAGAGACTTTCCGCAGGCAGAGTTCCTCACCCCGAGCGCAGTTCGATTCACAGCTGCGGACGGCTGGACCATTCACGGACAATTATTCGACAACGGAAGGGGCACAAGGAAACCAGGCATTATCTTCGTGCATGGCGGCCCACCAAGGCAGATGCTGCTTGGCTGGCATTACATGGATTATTACAGCAACAGCTACGCGGTGAACCAGTACTTCGCCAATCACGGCTATGTCGTGCTTTCGGTGAACTACCGTCTCGGCATCGGTTACGGCCACGATTTCCATCATCCCGACCATTCCGGCCCCGCGGGTGCGGCCGAATATCAGGACGTGGTCGCCGGAGCGAAATATCTTCAGGCGCTGGCTGACGTGGACCCCGCTAAGATCGGCATCTGGGGCGGCTCCTATGGCGGCTACCTCACGGCCATGGGGCTTGCTCGAAATTCCGACATTTTCAAAGCGGGCGTCGACATGCACGGCGTCCACGACTGGTCCGCTCTCGTCGGAACTCGGTTGGAAAAGCAGCCCAAACGCTACGAGAAGGGAGACATCGAGGAAGCCATGAAAGTGGCCTTCGAATCTTCGCCGATTGCCACCATGAATGGCTGGAGTTCGCCTGTCCTGCTGATTCAAGGTGATGACGACCGCAATGTAAATTTCGCGCAGACGATTGACCTGGCGAGGCGGCTCGAGGACGGCCACGTCCCGTTCCAACAACTCGTCATTCCCAATGAGATCCATGGCTTTCTAAGATGGCAATCCTGGCTCGTGGCAGACACGGCAGCGGCCGATTTCTTTGCCCGCGTGCTTCCCGCCGCCCAGTGAAGCGATCGGGGCCCCTCCTCTGCGCGCCATGCGTTGGTGTCGGGCCCTGAACGATATCGAAGTGGACGGCATGAGCGTCCCGTCGATGTCTTGGGCAAGATTGCGTTAGCGCCAGTCCGTGCAACCGCTCGGCTAAGTCCATTCGTGTGGGACGTGCCCGCTTGGATGACCGGGCCTATGTTCCTGGGCTTGTTCGCCCGCAGAGGCGAAGGGTGGGAGAACATCATGCGTCCTGTCGCGCTCATTTGCTCAGCGCTCGCGCTTGGAATTTTTGTTTCACCTGCGTCCGCGCAGCAGGCTCCGCCGGAGCAGTCGCCGCCACCGGCTGCGCAAACCGGACCGAATGAGCCAGTGTCGGCGACCGACCAGTCGATGCCCGAGGAAGCGCAGCCTCCTTCAACACCGCAGTCCGAGCCGCTACCCCCTCCTTTCCCGCCGATGCCCAGGGCGCGGCCGAGCCATCGCTGGGTTGACCTTGGCGATGAGCATCGGAGCCGCTCGCACCGTCACGCGGCGCGAACGCACCGACACCGCCGCGCGAAGGCACACCGTCCGTCTGCCCGTCCATCGTCCCGCGTCCTCCACCGGTGCAACAAGATGGGTCATCGCCAGGCGATGCGCGTTTCTGTTTGCCGCTCACTGATGCGGCGCGATCACCATTCGAGCACGCATCGGCCTCATGCGTCTTCGCGCCGTCATATTGCTGCGCAACATCGGCGCCGGCATTTGGCGAAGCGTCATCGGTCTTAGCGAGCCCGCGAGCCGAGAAATCGAGGCACTCCCTTCAACTCGGCAATTCGTAGCGACCTGCATTCAGCGAGCTTGACTCTCGACTCGATCGATCCATCCACTGTCGTCATTCGTGGAGGAGTGCACCGAAATTGCGTCTCGCAGTAATTGGCCTTGGCCGGATGGGGGCGAACATTTCCCGGCGACTGATGCGCGGCGGACATGAGATTGTCGCCTTCGACCGCGACGAGGAAAGCGTTCAAAAGCTGGTGAAGGAAGGCGTCCTTGGCGCCGGCTCCCTCAGCGAAGCGGTCGCGATGCTCGATGCTCCGCGGATTTTCTGGGTGATGCTGCCGGCCGGCGGACCGACCGAAGACACGGTGGCGGAACTAAGATCGATCGCCTCGCCAGGCGACGTTGTCATCGACGGTGGGAACAGCTTCTTCAAGGACGATATCCGTCGCCACGGCGAATGCGCAGCAAGCGGTGTCCATTACGTCGATGTCGGGACCTCGGGCGGAGTGTGGGGCCTCGAGCGCGGCTATTGCCTGATGATCGGCGGGGACAAGCAGGTCGTCGACATGCTCGATCCGATCTTCGACACGCTCGCACCCGGCTACGGAACGATAACACGAACTCCCGGCCGCGAGGGCGGCGATGACCGGGCCGAGCGAGGATATATTCATGCCGGACCCGCAGGCGCCGGACATTTCGTGAAGATGGTCCATAACGGGATCGAATATGGCCTGATGCAGGCGTATGCTGAAGGGTTCGACGTCCTCAAGGGTCGGGCTTCCGAAAAGCTTCCCGAGGGTCAGCGCTTCGAGCTCAACCTTCCCGACGTCGCGGAGGTTTGGCGCAGGGGATCGGTCATCTCGTCCTGGCTTCTTGACCTCTGCGCGCTTGAGCTCGCCGAGGATCATGACCTCGAGCATTTTTCGGGGAGAGTCGCCGATAGCGGAGAGGGCCAATGGACGGTAGACGCGGCCATGGAAGAGGCGATTCCCGCCAACGTCCTCACTGCCGCTCTGTTCGCCCGTTATCGCAGCAGGACCGAGGACAGCTTCGCCGACAAACTCCTCTCAGCGATGCGTTTCGGCTTCGGCGGTCATGTCGAAATGCCGCAGTGAATCGCAGGTGTTCGGCTTCTGAAACGAGGGCTAACTCTGCCGCTTCTCGTTGAACCCTTTTGGCGCGCGAGGTCACTCATCCAGAAGAGTGCCAAAGGAAACCCGAGAAAGGCTCTTGCGCGACCAGGCTCATCTGGCGGGAGCTCTTCGCGACTATCAAAAAGGGAAGATTCCGCCTCTCTCAGAACCTGAGTTCGCCGCGCTGGTCGAAGGCATAGAGCGGCGCCTTGGCGAGATCGAAAAAAAGCTCGAGGCGATCAACCCCGCCTGACATCCTTCCTTGAAGGATTCGAGCGGACCAGCCGGTGCGACATTGGGCTGTCCTCAAGGCGGCCTGCTGTGCAATGCTCATGTGATGAGGGTTCGCAGTGACGAAACTGGACGGGCATCGCTCGAATGGGTCGAACCGATTAGCGAGAAGCTTGCGAGGCTCGCTTCATGAAGATCGCTTGCATCGGCGGCGGCCCTGCGGGGCTCTATTTCGCCATTTCAATGAAGCTGCGCGATCCCTCGCACGAGATCGATCTGTTCGAACGCAATGCCCCGGGCGTGACGTTCGGATGGGGCGTTGTCTTCTCTGATCTCACGGTCGACAATATCACTGCAAACGACCCTGCTTCTGCAGCGACGATCACGGGAGAGTTTGCTCGCTGGGACGATATCGACGTCCACTTTCGCGGTGAGACCATCACCTCCGGCGGACACGGCTTCATCGGCATTGGCAGAAAACGGCTTCTCGAGATCTTGCAGAGCCGAGCACGCGAACTGGGCGTTGCGCTCCATTTCGAATCTGAATGCGATCCAGCCGACCCAGGGTGGCAAGAATATGATCTGGTCATCGCCTCGGACGGGGCCAATTCGCGTTTCCGAGACGCAGAGCCGATGGCGTTCGGCCTCGACGTCGATGTCCGGAGAAACAAGTTCGTCTGGCTCGGCACATCGAAGGTCTTTGAAGCCTTCACTTTCGCCTTTGAGGAGACCGAGCACGGATGGATCTGGGCCCACGCTTATCGCTTCGCCCCGGACTGCTCCACCTTCATCGTCGAATGCTCCGAAGAGACCTGGCGCAACTTTGGCTTCGACAAGATGGAGCAGGCCCAGAGCATCTCAGTTTGCGAGCAACTGTTCGCGAAGTACCTCGATGGCCACTCGCTTCAATCAAACGCAACGCACCTTGTAGGGAGCGCCGCATGGCTCAGCTTCAGGCGCATCAAGTGCGAACGCTGGACAAGCGGCAACGTCATCCTGCTGGGCGACGCGGCGCACACCGCGCATTTCTCGATCGGCTCCGGAACGAAACTCGCGCTCGAAGATGCGATTAAACTTGCACAGGTTCTGAACCGCAAGTCGGTCAGTCTTGAAGCGGCGCTCGATGAATATCAGGCCGAGCGCAATCTTGAGGTGCTGAAGCTGCAGAACAGCGCTCGCAACTCGACCGAATGGTTCGAGACTTTGGAGCGTTACACGCATTTCGAGCCTCTCCAGTTCGCTTATTCGCTCCTCACCCGCTCGCAGCGCATCAGCCACGAGAATCTGCGTTTGCGCGATCGCGAATGGCTCGAGACCGTCGAGCGGTGGTTTTGGAAACGTGCGACGTCGGGCGATTCGAGCAAGACTGCGCCCCCAATGTTCGCTCCATTCAGGCTGCGTGAGATGAACATCGAGAATCGCATCGTCGTATCGCCTATGGACATGTATTCAGCGATCGAAGGCACGCCCAACGACTTCCATTTCGTTCACTACGGCGAGCGCGCGCTCGGAGGCGCCGGCCTCGTCTTCACCGAGATGACCTGCGTCTCGCCTGACGGCCGGATCAGTCCGGGATGCACAGGCATGTGGAACGATGAGCATGTTGCGGCCTGGAAGCGAATCGTCGATTTCGTGCACGCCAATTCAAAGGCGAAGATCTGCCTCCAGCTTGGCCATTCGGGCGCCAAGGGTTCGACGAAGCTTGGCTGGGAAGAGGACAATGCGCCGCTCGCCGATCACAATTGGCCGGTCATCGCCGCGAGCGACGTGCGCTGGTCTCCGGTCAACCAGGTCCCGCGCTCGATGAGTCGAGCGGACATGGACATGGTACGTGATCAGTTCGTTGCGTCGGTGTGCATGGGACTTGAGGCCGGTTTCGACATGATCGAGCTTCATGCTGCTCATGGCTATTTGCTTTCGGGCTTCATCACGCCCCTCCAAAACATCCGCCCGGATGAATATGGCGGAAGTCTTGCGAACCGCCTTCGCTATCCACTCGAGATATTTAGGGCGATGCGCGCCGAATGGCCCTCCGATAGGCCAATGTCGATCCGGATCTCGGCGACCGACTGGGCTGGAGAGAACGGGATTACGCCTGAGGACGCAGTGGAGATCGGCGAGGCTTTCGCTCGTGAAGGTGCCGACCTCATCGACGTGTCGGCGGGCCAGACATGGGCGGGCCAGCAGCCGGTCTATGGCCGAATGTTTCAGACGCCCTTTAGTGACCGGATCCGCAACGAGGGCCGCCTTTCGACGATGGCGGTCGGCAACATCTACGAACCCGACCACGCCAACTCGATTCTCGCGGCTGGCCGAGCTGATCTGGTGGCGCTCGCCCGGCCCCACCTCGTCGATCCCTTCTGGACTCTTCGCGCAGCAGCGCAGCTCGACTACCGCGATGTCCACGTACCGCTGCAATATCTCAACGGAATGAGCCAGCTAGCCCGGAACCTCAAACGTGAGTCGGAGGCCGCGGCGGCGGCGCTCAAGGTTTGAGGAATTGGACCTGATAGCCAGTTAGAATCATAGCGCCGCAGGCTCGACGAAAACGCCGCCAGCCTCCTTACCCCTGCTCCAGCGAACCAGACATCTTACTGCCGGCCGCTTGGGCACTTCGACCGATATCTCCCATCCCGGCTCGAGCGGGCGTGCCGAATGAAGGCGAAAGCCGCTGCTGGAAAGGTTCGTGATCCGTGCCGGGAACTCGCCCGCCGGGCAGCGCAGGCGCACGACAAACCCCGCCTCGACACGAGGCGGACGCGACGCCAATTCGCGGCCTTCTAGCCGGCCCTCGAACTTCATGTTTTCGTCCACTTCCAACCGGACAAAGCGAGTTTAAGCAGCCAGCCCATGACGCACGCTAGCTGCTCGCTTCGTCAATGATGCGCGGCGGCGTCCATTCCGTCACGCTGAGGTCCCACCGTGCGCACTCTGGTCCGGTTTAATTCACTGCGAGCTGAACAATCGCGGTTGCTTGGAAATTTACCAACTTCCTTCGGTGTCCGGTGTTTTTTGAAGCGGCTTTTGATCGCACAAAAAGATGCGGCCGCCGAAGCGGCCGCATAATGTGCCGGAAAGTCTCGAAATTACTTCCGGTTGGTGCTGCCGCGCGAGCTCTTTGGTTCGCCGAGCTGGTGCTGCGGTCGCCGTGAATCGCGCGGAGACGAGACTAAAACGCGTGGGTCGGCGGTATGAGCGCGGTTTCGCCCCGGCTGCGCCCGGTTCGTCCCGGCGAGCCGGGATCAGCCTAGCGCGTCGGCCCATTCCTTGGCCTTCTCGTTCGCGTTGAGCTCTCGGACCAGCGCGTCGACGCTCCTCGTCAGCTCCGGCAGAAACGTGATCTCGTGGCGGGCCCCTCGGTAACTTTCGGCAATGATGATGGCGTCGATCAGAACCGGAATGACGAGGCTTTCCGGATCATCGAGTTCCGCAAGGCTCCTGAGCTTTGCCAGCGCCTTGCGCCGCGCCGCAAGCGGATCCGAAAGCGCTTCCGTCCGTCCTATGCACCAAGCCATGATCTCAAACTCCCGCAAAGAGGAAAAGGATATGCCTTTCCCTCACAGCGGGAAGTCGTCCTCGCCGCGCCACCGGAGCATTTTGGCGCTAACGGCAGGTGAACAGAAATTATTTGCCCCGAGGAAGGGCGCAGCTATCAGGATCCCACGTGAAAACGCGCCTGTCGGTGCCGCCTGAACTGAAGTGGTCGAAAAGTCGATTGTCGTCGGCTCTTCCTGACAGTCACATTGGAGTAATTGAGCGGCTTTACGGCCGTCCTGTTTCAACGGAGGTCACGTTTGCGCTCATTGGTCTTGCGCCTCGTCTCGGCCCTTTGCTTTCTTTTGGCTTCGCCCGTCGGTGCTGCGACCGCGCCCCGGCCCAAGCTGATCGTCGCAATATCCGTCGATCAGTTCGCAGCGTCGGTCTACGCCCGCTATCGCAATGATTATTCCGGCGGTCTGAAGCGACTTTCAAGCGGCATTGCATTTCCGGTCGGCTACCAGTCGCACGCCGCGACCGAGACCTGCCCGGGCCATTCGACGCTTCTCACTGGAGACCATCCCTCGCATACCGGAATCATCGCGAACAGCTGGTTCGACAGGAGTGCTGGAACGAGCACCTATTGCGTTGCGGTTGCGGGCACCGGGGACCCATTCGCTCGAGGTCCACAACGGCTGAGGACAACCACGCTGGGCGACTGGCTAAAGCAGAAATACCCTGGCTCACGTGTCGTCTCGGTCTCGGGCAAGGACCGTGCAGCGATCATGATGGCCGGACAGCATCCGGACCTGGTTGCCTGGTGGATGGACGGATTTGTGAACGACAAGCCGGTCTTTGGCTTTCAAACTTCCCATTTTGCCGGGCCGGCCGGTCCAAGGATCCAGTCGATTCTCAAACAGGAAGACGATTCGATTGCTTCCTCGTGGCGAAGCGCTGCGCCCGAGCTTTGGCCAGCCGATGTCCCTGCCGAGTGCCGGACCCTCGAAAAACCGCACCGTTTCGGTGACCTGGAATTGAGCGGATCGGTGCCCCCTGAACTTGCGGTCGAAGCGACCTCAAAGCCCGGCTTCATGAGCCGAAGCCAGTTCGATGATGCTCTTCATGCATCGCCGCTCTTCGATTCGCTCACTCTCGATTTTGCGGCAAAGCTCGCAAGACGCTGGAAGCTCGGCACCGGATCAGCTCCGGACCTTCTGGCAATAAGTCTGTCGGCGACCGATTACGTCGGTCATCGCTATGGCAATGGGGGCGCCGAGATGTGTGCGCAGGTGCATGCGCTTGACCGGAGCCTGGGCGCATTCCTTCAGCAGATCGACCGGCTCGGCGTGCCGTATGTCGTTGTCCTCACTGCCGATCATGGGTCGGTCGATGCGCCCGAGCGGCTTCGCGAACAGGGCGTTCCAGCACAGCGGATCGACGCTTCCAAGCTCCTGGGCGCTCTTGGCTCCCATCTGAAGCAAGCTCTCAATATCGGCTGGGATCCAATCACGGCCGATGACCCGCAGCAGCTTTACATTGCCTCGGCCGGCGATCCGGCGTTCCTCGCCCGGGTCAAAGTTGAGGCGGTGAGCTGGCTAAAGCAGCGGCCGGGCATCGATTCGGTGCTGGTTCGCGACGAGGTCGCGGCGGCCGTTCCGCCGCCGCGCAAGTCAGCGGCAGATCTTACAATTGCCGAACGGCTCAACGAGAGTTTCGACCCGGAGCGCAGCCCGGACATTTTCGTCGTTTTCAAGAAATTCACGACGCTGGGCTGGCCGCGCGGGCCAACCGACTCTGTCGCGGGCCACGGCTCGCCGTGGGATTATGACCGGCAAGTGCCAATTCTCTTTTGGTGGCGAGGCGCACCTGAGATGACTTCGTCCGCGGCGGCAGAAACGGTCGACATCGCGCCTACGCTCGCCGCCATCATCGGCATCATCCCGCCGGCGATCGACGGACATTGCCGGAGCGAGGTTGTGACGTGCGTATCGGGGCCCCCGACTCCTCGCCCGGGCGAAAGAGGGCGTTGAAAGCCGACGCCAGGCGTTGCACTCGCACCTGATGGGGCACGCGCCATCGATTCGCGGCATCGTCGACCAATTGACGGCCATTTACGACGATTCCGTCGAAAACCTTCGCGGCGCCCTCTCGGCTTACGTCTCGGATCGGTCCGCTCCCGGTTCGACAGCCCGAGCGCGCGGCGCCTTCGCCTACCCGGAGCTAAGGATCGACTATGCCGGAAAGATCCCGCGGCCCTCGGTTACGCGCGCCTTTGCCCGGCTCACCCAACCCGGGACCTACGCGAGCAGCATCGCGCGGCCCAGGCTTTTCAGAGACTATCTGGTCGAGCAGCTCGAGCACCTCAGCCGAGACTATGACGTGTCCATTTCGGTCGGCCGTTCGGCGAGCGAAATTCCCTATCCTTATGTGATCGAGGAAAGCGGCATCGAGATCGGCGACATCGGAACCGCCGAGCTGTCGCGCTTCTTTCCATCAAATGAGCTCGTGCACATCGGCGACGAGGTCGCGGACGGCACCTGGTCCAGCGCAGACATTCGTCCGCTCGCACTGTTCGACGGTCCGCGCACCGATTTCAGCCTTGCGCGCCTGAGGCATTACACCGGCACCCGATCAGAGCATTTCCAGAATTTCGTCCTGTTCACCAACTACAATCGGTACGTCGACGAGTTTGTCGGAGTTGCGATTGAAGAGGTCCGCCGAAGAGATTCGCGCTTTACGGCTTTGTCTGTTCCTGGCGCCGTGTACGAGCGCGGCGAACTGGCGGACGCGCAGGCGCAGATCGCTGCCGGCCAGTGGCGGAGGCACCAGATGCCCGCCTATCATCTGATGGCCGAGGGACGCACCGGGATCACCCTCGTCAACATCGGCGTTGGTCCCTCGAACGCGAAGACAATCTGCGATCATGTCGCTGTTTTAAGGCCCGAAGTGTGGCTGATGATTGGCCATTGCGGCGGGCTTCGCCCGAGCCAGACGATCGGCGATTATGTCCTCGCCCATGCCTATCTGCGCGACGATCATGTGCTCGATGACATGCTTCCGCCAGAAATCCCGCTTCCCGCCATTGCCGAGGTTCAAAAGGCTTTGTTCGATGCCGCGATCACCATCACCGGCGAGGACGAGGACAGCGTCAAGCAGAGGCTTCGCACCGGAACGGTGGTGACCACCGACGACCGCAACTGGGAGCTGCGCTATGCCGCGTCGTCACTTCGCTTCAACCAGAGCCGGGCCGTCGCGATCGACATGGAATCCGCGACCGTGGCCGCGCAGGGCTACCGCTTCCGAGTGCCTTACGGGACTCTTCTTTGCGTCTCCGACAAGCCGCTTCACGGAGAACTCAAGCTGCCAGGACAGGCGAACGCGTTTTACGAACGAGCGATCAGCCAACATCTTCGGATCGGGATCGAGGCCCTGGGCCTTCTGCAGCTCGAGGGCGAAGGACTCCACAGTCGCAAGTTGCGCAGCTTTGACGAGCCGCCGCTGCGCTAGCAAACGACAAGAAAAGACCGGCCGCACCGGGGGGCCGTCCATTTCATCGAAGGCTCCTCCGTTCCGCCGATTGCGCGGATTGGCGGGCGAGGATGCCTCAGCTCCACTAGCGTTCGCCCCGTGCAGCCGTTTAGAGACATGGGCATGACGGACGAGGAACTGGTCGGCCTGGCGCGCGAGGCCGCGACGAGGGCTCATGCGCCCTATTCGAACTTCCACGTCGGCTGCGCGGTGGAATCCACCGGAGGCGAGGTGGTGACCGGGGCCAACATGGAGAACGCGTGCTATCGCCTCGGAATATGCGCCGAACAAAGCGCGCTTAGCGCCGCACAGCACAAATTCGGCCTCGGCAGCATCGTTCGGATTGCGATCGCCGGCGGGCGCGACAGCTTGGTTTGCATGCCCTGCGGCGGCTGTCGTCAGGCGATAGTCGAGGCAGCGCTGCTTTCGCAAAGAGATATCGAGATCATCTGTGCCAGCGGCGATGGCTCGGTCATTGAGCGCCACTCGATTGGCGAGCTGATGCCGTTCGGCTTTGGACCTTTTGAACCTTGCGAATGACCGACCGTCTGCTGTCATAATCACTTTCTATTCGGGAGCGAGCTGGGAGGGTGAAGATGCGTTTGTTCGAGATCGCCGCAGGCGTCTTTTTCGTCGCGGCCGCAGGCGTGAGCGCAAGCCCGGCAAAACAACTTCTCCCAACAGGTCAGGCGATCACACCGACAGCTGCGCCGGGCGCTCTATTTTCGCCGCTCGTCGCAAAGGTCGGGCCGCATCCGACCTACCTTGCCGACGGAGCCGCAGCGATCGCGGTGAGTCC
This sequence comes from Sphingomicrobium sp., assembly GCA_036265105.1. Lineage (GTDB taxonomy): Bacteria > Pseudomonadota > Alphaproteobacteria > Sphingomonadales > Sphingomonadaceae > Sphingomicrobium. Next base: position 125,531 of record DATAPR010000028.1, on the reverse strand, counting down.
AAACGGCCGTGAAATGCTGGTGCTGACGAGCGGGTTCAACCTCTACAACGGAGCGGACGGCAAGCGCGTCCCGGACCAGTCGACCCAATATGTCTTCCTTTATTCGATCCGCGGGAAAACGGCGGTTCGTCTGCAGAGTCTGCAGGTGCCGAACAGCTTCGGCGGAATTGCCTGGGAGCCCGATGGCCGAGGTTTCATCGTCGGCGGAGGAGTCGACGACGCAGTTTACCTGTTCGCAAGGCGCGGAGCTCAGTTCGAAGCTTCGGGCAAAATTGCGCTTGGTCACAAGAAGGGCCTCGGCGCCGACGTTCAACCCCAGGCTGCCGGAGTTGCGGTCAGTCCCGACGGACGCCGCGCGCTCGCTGCCAATTATTACAATGATTCCGTCAGCCTTATCGACCTCGCCCAAAAGAGGCTCGTCACCGAGCAGGACCTTCGCCCTGGGAAGATCAATCCGGCGCAATCGGGCGTACCAGGCGGCGAATTTCCTTTCGCACTGGTGTGGACTGGGGCCGCCCACGCATGGCTCTCCTCGCCGCGCGATCGTCAGCTCGTGTCGCTTTCCATCACTCCGGACGAAATCAAGGTCGAAAGGCGCGTAGAGACGATTGGAGAACCCACTGCTCTTCTTGCCGATCCCAGACACCATCGACTGATCGCGACCGAAGACAATGACGACCGTCTCGCCTTCGTCGATCTTGCAACTGGCCGACTTGTCGCCGAACCTCGCCTCAGCCTGCCGGCCGCGCTCGCAGCGGGTCCGATCGGCAAGGGCCTTAACCCCAACGGTTTAGCTCCATTGCCGGACGGTCGGCTCCTCGTCACTCTTGGAGGGATCAACGCCGTTGCGGTGGTGACTCCGGAAGCCGCAGAGGATTCCGTGAAGGCACTGGTTCCAACCGGCTGGTACCCGAGCGCGGTCGCGACGAGCTTCGATGGCAGGCGGGTTTTCGTCGTCAATCGAAAGAGCCCGGCAGGCCCCAATCCGCAGGGCTGTCCCCCAGCGCTCGCAGTCTATCGCGGCCAGCCCAATGCGTGCGGGGCCGCGAACCAATACATCTTTCAGCTCGAGAAGGCGGGTTTGCTGCAATTTCCAATGCCCGGACCGGGCGCGCTCGCTTCAACGACGATGCAGGTCGCCGAGAATATTGGCCTTCCAGGAGCCAGGGAACGGGCGGACGCGGAAAAGCAAATGGCCTTCGTTCGAGCGCACATCAAACATGTCGTTTTCATCATCAAAGAGAACCGCACTTATGATCAGGTGCTGGGCGACCTTGGTGTCGGCAACGGTGACCCGCACCTCGCGATTCTCGGCGGGGCCCTGTCCCCGAACCACCACCGCCTTGCCAGCGACTTCGTGACGCTCGACAATTTCTATGATTCTGGCGAGCAGTCGAGCACTGGCTGGCCGTGGTCGACAGCAGCGCGGACGACCGATCTCATGGAGAAGACTGCGCCCGTCAATTATTCGGGCCGAGGCTTGGCCTACGAATCGGAAGAATCCGACCGCTCGATCTACGAACAGCAGACTCCGACAGAGCGCCACGCGACCAACCCCAGCGTCCCTGCCGATCCTGATCTTCTGTCGGGCCCGGCGTTGCTCACCGCGCCCGATCCGGACGACGATGACAAGCCCAATCAGGGCTACCTGTGGGATGCCGCGATCCGAGCGGGACTGTTGGTGCGCAATTACGGCTTTTCGGACGCGAGCATTTACGAGACGGGCGTGCCGGGAGCGGTCCCGGTCGTTCGTGAGCCTTACAAGGAGCACCGGCGGATCTACACACCTGGCGACCGGCTTCTAGCCAGCCGAAGCGATCCCTATTTCCGCGGATTCGACCAGAAGCTCGCAGACTATTGGCGGTTCCTCGAATGGCAGCGCGAATATGACGATGAGGAGGCGTCAGGCACGCTTCCGGCACTGACTCTGCTTCGGCTCAGTCACGATCATTTTGGCGAGTTCGACAAAGCGCTCGACGGAGTGAACACAGTCGAGACTCAAATGGCGGACAATGACTATTCGTTAGGCATGGTCGCCGAGCGAATTGCGAAGGGCAAGGCGGCAGATTCGACTCTCATATTCGTCATCGAGGACGATTCGCAAAATGGCGCCGACCATGTCGACGCGCGCAGAAGCGTCGCATTGGTCGTTGGTCCCTATGTTCGGCACGGAGCGCTCGTTTCGACGCGTTACACGACGATCAACATCCTTCGGACGATCGAAGCGGTCTTGGGTTTGAAGCCCCTCAATTTGAACGATGCGCTCGCAATGCCAATGTCCGACCTGTTCGATCCAAAGCGGTCGAACTGGAGCTACCGAGCAGAGGCGGCCGACGTCCTTCAAACGACCCAGCTCCCAATTCCTGCCGATCGTTTCGTGCCGCGGCAGTCGGCTGACTCAGCTTGTCCCAAGCGCAGCTCCAAATGGTGGTCGGCGGCGATGAAAGGTCAGGATTTCAGCAAGGAAGACCAGCTCGACACACCGCGGTTCAACAGCGCATTGTGGCAAGGGTTGGGCCAAGGACCGGAACCCGCTGCGAGGGACGGGCGCGACCTTCGTGAAGACCGTTCGAACGAGGGCCCGGTGGCGCCCTGCGCTATTTCAATTTGATCTCGCCAAGGCGCTCCTCAAGATAATCATTCGCCGTGATTGGAGGCCATTTCGGCGCTTCGCCGGAGAGGGTTTCGGCAAGTGGCTCGATGAGGAAATCCGGGCGGAAGTGCAGGAAGAATGGCATCGAATAGCGCGCCCGGCTTGCTCGATCTGGTGAGGGATTAACCACCCGGTGCTTGGTCGACGGCAGCTTTCCGTTCGTCAGACGCTGGAGCATGTCGCCGATGTTGACCACCAGCTCGCCAGGCCTTGGCGACACCGCGATCCAGCAACCCTCCTTCGTCAGGAGCTCGAGGCCAGCTTCCTCGGCACCGAGCAACAATGTGATTGCATTGATATCCTCGTGCTCGCCGGCGCGGATATGATCGCCGGCCGGCGCTGTCTGCGGGGGGTAGTGGAGCGCGCGCAATACTGAATTTCCGTTCTTCGCTGCGTCCTCCAAATAACCTTCCTGCATTTTGAGGTGGAGCGCGATGGCCTTGAGGATTTTTAGACCAGTTCGATCGAACGCGTCGAAAAGCTCCTCGAACGTGCGCTTGAAACTCGGCAACTCGGATGGCCACAGATTTTCGGGCATATAGTCCCGAAACCGGTGACCCGGCGGGAGCTCGCGGCCAACGTGCCAGAACTCTTTGAGGTCGTGCGCCATTGCTCCCTTGGCGGTCTCGATCCCGAATGGCGTATAGCCCCGCGCGCCGCCGCCCCCTGGAACGAGATATTCCCGCTTCACATGCTCGGGCAGCGCAAAGAACGCCTTGGCGTTCTCTTCCGCGCGTCCGATCAGCGCATCGGGGATGCCGTGGTCGGCGACGATCGCAAAGCCGTATTCCTCAAGACCTTCTCCAAGTCTGTTGGCAAAACCGTCCGCATCCAGGTCGGCATCCCTGAGGGAAACAGAAGCGATGGGGGCGGAAGCGATCGGTGCCATATACTCCAAGGTCTAGGCGGAAATCATCATCCCGGCCAAAGCTGCGCTCATCAGGTTGGCAAGGCTTCCTGCGAGAAGCGCCCGAATTCCGAGCCTCGCGATTATTGGTCGCTGATTGGGGGCAAGACCGCCGGTCACTGCCATCTGGATGGCGATCGAGCTGAAGTTTGCAAAGCCGCATAGAGCGAAGGTCACGATCGCACGGCTGTGGGGGCTCAGCGTCGTCGAATCCATCTTCCCAAGTTCGATGAAGGCGACGAACTCGTTGAGGACGAGCTTGGTGCCGAACAAGCCGCCTGCGGTGCCCGCCTCGTTCCATGGCACGCCGACCAGATACATGACCGGAGCGAAGAAATATCCGATGAGGCGCTGAAAGCTGAGGTTCGCGATGTTGAACCAATGGCCTACCCCGCCAAGCAGTCCGTTGGCGAGCGCGACCAGAGCGACGAAGGCCAGCACCATGGCCCCAACCGCCACAGCGAGTTTGACCCCCGTCTGCGCGCCCTGAGCAGCGGCCATGATGATGTTGGCGGGTTTGACGCCCTCTTCGAACGTCTCTGCGACATCGACCTTTGAATCTTCCTTCCGACCAGCCTCGGCCGGGTCGTCGGGCATGATGATCTTTGCCATGAGAATCCCGCCCGGGGCAGACATGAAGGAGGCGGCCAGGAGATAAGGGAGATACTTCGCCCCTAGGAGACTTGCGTAGGCTGCAAGAATCGTTCCGGCGACACCCGCCATCCCGACAGTCATCACGGTGAATAAGCGCGAGGGAGGAAGCGACGCGAGATAGGGGCGTACGACCAGCGGCGATTCGGATTGGCCGACGAAGATGTTTGCAGCCGCCGACAGGGATTCGACGCGGCTGATTCCTGTCACCCAGCCGATCGCTCCGCCGACGAAGCGAACGACCCGCTGCATGATGCCGAGATAATAAAGGATCGCAACGAGGCTCGCGAAGAAGATGATCACCGGCAGCGCAGCGATTGCAAAGCTGTGCGCGAGCGGGTTTGTCTGGGTCGGGCCAAACAGGAACTCGGTGCCCTTTCCGGCGTAATCGAGCAGGTCGGAAACTCCGACCGCAATGGCTTCGATGCCCGCTCGACCCCAGCCTGTATACAGCACGAGCCACGCGACGAAGGCCTGGAGCGCGAACGCAGCTCCAACGATTCGAAGTCTGATCCAACGCCGGTTCGACGAGAGGAGAACAGCGATGCAAAGGATCGCCGCGATTCCGGCCAGACCGAGGAACCTGCTACCCATCAATGGCCCTCCCCCGAGGCGCGAAGCCTACCAGACCATGCCCTGCGTAGCGGCTTCGGCGGCTTCGTCCAGAAGTTCAAGTGCTTCGGTCGGGCTTGCTGCAACGAGCAGCTGTTGCCGGCGTTGCGGCGACATGAAGCCGCTCTTCGTTGCATGGTCGATGAATTGGATGAGGCCGTCCCAATAGCCTCTGATGTTCAATAGGCAGAACGGCTTCTTGTGATAGCCAAGAACGTTCCAGCTCCACGCTTCGAAGAATTCGTCGAGGGTTCCGATTCCTCCCGGGAGGGCGAGGAACCCATCGGCGAGCTCCGTCATCTTCGCCTTGCGCTCATGCATCGTCTCGACAATGTGCAGCTCGGTGAGGCCCGGGTGCGCAACCTCGATATCGACCAGGGCCTGCGGGATTACGCCGTAGACCTCGCCGCCAAGCTCGAGGACGCTGTCGGCAATAAGGCCCATGAGGCCAAGGCGGCCGCCGCCATAGACTAGTTGCACCCCTCCTTTCACCAGCGCCGCCGCAGTGGCTTTCGCGGCTTCTGAAAAGACCGGGTCGCTGCCCGGGGCCGAGCCGCAATAGACAGCAAGCTGGCCGAGATTCTTCACGGGGTCAGCAGCTCCTTGAGGTCCGTCTCGGGCCTCGCACCGAAATGCGAGATGATCTCCGCCGCTGCGATGGTGCCGGCACCCAAACATTCCCTCAGCGAGCGCCCGCGCAAATGCAAGGCGAGAAATCCCGCAGCGAAGAGGTCCCCGGCTCCGGTCGTGTCGATGATCCTTTCAACGTGGGCGGCCGCGACGTCGGCGCGATCGCCTTGATCGAAGGCGATGGCTCCGTTTGCACCCCGGGTGATGATCAGCGTCGCGACCTTCGGGGATAGCGCTTCGATACACTGTTCGAGCGCGATACGCCCTGTCAGGTGCTTCATTTCATGCTCGTTGCCGAAGAGCATGTCGACGAGGCCGCGTTCAATCATTGCGAGCACGCCGTCGCGCCGGTCTCCAATGCGGAGACTTTCCGAAAGTGTGAAGGCGACCGTTCGTCCCGCTGACTTCGCGATGCGGGCAGCCTCGAGCATCGCCGAGCGAGGCTTTTGAGGGCCCCACAAATAGCCTTCGAGAAAGGTTATCGCTGCCGACCGAATGAGCTCAGGATCGAGCGCCGCGGACGTGAGCTCATGGCTCGCTCCGGGACAGGTGCTCATGGTGCGCTGAGCATCCGGAGTGACAAGGATCAGGCAGACGCCCGTCGGCGGCGGTTCTTCGATTGCAGGAGTGTCAAACTGGACACCCAGCGTTCGCATGTCGTGCGCAAAAATGGCGCCGAGCTGGTCGTTCGCAACCTGCCCAACGAACGCCGTCTTAAGGCCCAGAGCGGATGCGCCCGCCATGCTGTTGGCAGCTGATCCCCCACTGATTTCGCGCGCTGTTCCCATCGTTGCGTAGAGTTGGCGCGCCTCTTGGGTCGACAAGAGCCGCATGGAGCCCTTCTCGAACCCGCGCGCCTCCAGGAACGGATCGTCGCAGGTCGCGATCACGTCGACGATCGCGTCGCCGATCGCGACAATGTCGAGATGGGATTTTGCCATCGCCGGCGTGGCTAGCCGCCGCCTCGGACTTCGGTCAACGCCAGTTGCTCTTGCCCATCAACCGGCTAGGCCTCGTGCTGATGACCAGCCAAATGCGCGCCAAAGGCCGCTCCATCCCACTTTCGCTATTCGTGTTCGCGATATTCTATGGCGGAATGGTTTGCATTGCCGGTGTGCTTGGCAACAAGCAGGTCGCACTTGGACCACTCGCCGTCGAGTCGGGAATCTTCGCGTTCCTGCTCCTTGTCGTCACCTCGAGCGCCGTCGCCGAGCTCCATGGTCGCAGGGCAGCAAACCAGCTCGTTCTCATCGGTTTTCTTCCGCTTCTTGCGGCCCTTCTCCTCAGTCTGTTCGTTCTTTCGCTCCCTCCATCACCCCAAATGGACCCAGCGCGACTGTCGGCATTCGAGACAATGATGCGCGGAACTCCGAGAATCTGGTTGGGCGGGATTTTGGCCTACGGGGTCTCGACCTTCCTCAACGTTACGGTCTTTACGCGATTAAAGGCGCGCGAAGGCGCGCCTTTCCTGTGGTTTCGCTCGGCGGCCGCGAGCATGCTGAGCCAGATCGTCGACACCTGCATCTTCGTCACAATCGCATTTTACGGCGTCTTCCCAATCGGTGAGCTCCTGCTTGGACAAATGCTCGCAAAGCTCGTCCTATCGGCCGTGCTCGTACCGCCCTTGGTCTATGTTTTCGTCGGCCTGGGAAGGCTGCTCGATGATCGGGTCGCCGATCCCGAACCGCACCTTTGTTGCAGCGACGATCACGAACAGAATTGAGCGTTTCCGAACCGACGCAGTTCGATCATTTGCCCTGTGCCGGCGTGAACAGAAGATCCTGATAATCCCAGCTGAAATCGGCAGCGGGCGAAACTGGCTTCATCGTCACCCGGTCAACCTTGCCGTTCTCGTCGATCGCGAAGGTCACGTAGGCAGGTTCGACCCAGCCAAGCGAGGGTTTCGTCTTGAACGTGTCGTACTGATAATGAGTGAGTTCGCCGCCCATGCCGGTCGAATGCGGAAAATCGATTGTAAGGCCGTTGCCGGAGTGGCGAACCTTGATGGTCCCGTACCAGGGGTCGGTATAGTCGCCGGCATAATGATCGAGCGGAAGCGATGGGCCCACGGCAGCGGGTTTCGCCTCGGTCGACTGCACCTGCTTGGCCGCAGCCGCGAGCCTGTCCATTTTGAATTTGTGAAACTTCTCCGGCCAATGATTGATCGGCTGACCCAGATAATAGTCGAGAAGCTCGTCGCGAAGGCCCAGAATGATCTCCCCATCTTCGCTGTTGGCGGCAATGAAGATGCCGATGTTCTTTCCCGGCAGGAGTGCGATTGTCGCCTGCGAGCCAAGAACTGCGCCGTCGTGTCCAACGACCTTCACGCCGCGATAATCTTCGATATCCCAGCCCAAAGCGTAGAGGTTGAAGTTTGGCTCGGTGGCTGCAAACTCCGGCGGAAAGTGCCGGATCGGGGTGATGACCACGCCGGTCCACATCTGCTCGGACTGTTCCTCGGAGAAAAGCCTTCGGTCACCTCCCGGGATCTTGCCGTGGCCCAGCTGCGTCAGGAGCCAACGGCTCATGTCGTTCGCGCTGATCGCAAGACCGCCGGCAGGCGCCGCATTCTGGGCGATCGTGGCGTTCTCATCTAGCGGCGTTTGAGCTCCAAGACCGTGGATCGCCCCGCTGCTTCGGCTGTGAGGCCGTGCATGGTTGGGGTCGGCTTGAAATTCGGCATCCGTGCCGGTCGAATGGCTCATCCCGAGCGGTGCGAAGACATGAGCGTGGATGTAATGTTCCCACGTTTCGCCGCTGACTTCCTCGATCAGCTGGCCGGCCGCCATGTAGAGAATATTGTCGTAGGCATAACCGCTCCGAAAACTGGTCGCAGGCTTCAAATATCGAATTCGCCTGACCGTCTCCTTGCGCGAAAGGGTACTGTTCGGGAGAAACAGAAGGTCGCCCTCACCAAGACCGAGGCCGCTTCGATGAACGAGCAGGTCCCGGATCGTCATCTCGCGAGTGACCCAAGGATCCCACATTCGGAAATCCGGCATGTGGTCGATGACCTTATCGTCCCAGCTGATCTTGCCTTCATCGACCAGCGTCGCGAGCGCAGCGTTCGTGAACGCCTTGCCGGTCGAACCGGTGAAGAAGATGGTGTCGGCATCGACAGGCTGGTTTGTGCTGATGTCGCGAACGCCCCACCCGTGAGCAAAGGTGACCTTGCCGTCCTCGACAATGGCGATGCTGACGCCCGGAACTCCAAAGTCCTTTCGGAGCTGCTCGACGCGCTGCACGAACCCCGCTGGAGGCGCCCCCAAGGCGCTCGACGCCGTCAGCGCCAATGTCATCGCGGTAACCGCGCGAAGAGTCTCTTTAAGCATCAGCTCACTCCAGGACTGGAACGGGTTTTTGGCGGCGCTGGCGAAGGACCCGCGCGATGCGACAGCTTCCACACACCGACCGTGACGAGCGGGAGAATGAAGGTCGCGAGCAAAATGTAGGCGAGCGCCCGATAGCCGGTTGCAATCAGGGCCACGAGTCCGAACCGGCTTGCAAGGAACATGCATCCGATGAGCACGACGGCGGCGATCGAGAGGCGCTGGGCGTGGGTGAGTTCCTTGCCCGTGCGCGTTATCCACGCTCGGTCGATCCGTTCATTGATCGCATGGACAGAGCTCGTCCCACTCTCCAGCAGCGCCGAAAAAATCATCGCCTGAAAAAGGATTTGAAAGCCGGCCGAACCAATGCGCTGAAGAAGGAAGTCGGACGGAAGGGTCGCGCTCTCCACCTCGGGATAGAAGGCGACCATCGGAATGAAGAAGAAGAGCGCAGGAAGCATTGTCAGCGGTCCGGCAATGGTTCCCGCAACGATCGCGTCGCGGTCGCTCGTCATGTGACGAAGCACTGGCAGGATCACGACTGCAGCGACGATATTGTATCCGAAATAGGTGATTCCCGAGAGTGCCCAACCCGAAGTCTGCGGATAGGCGGCAAAGCTGCCCGGAACGCGTGTTCCAAACTTCCACAGCGCCAAAATGATGAACAGGGCGTAGACGCCGTAGAGAAGGTAGGAGACGTCGCGGAACAGGCGTTCAACGGCCTTGTTGCCGAACGCGACGACGGCGGCGATCAACAACGCAAGGATGATCGTGCCAACCCACAGGGGCGCGGCGAACACGGCGTTTCCAATCGCTCCGGCTGCGGCTCCGTAGACAGCAAGAATGAGGACGACGAAGATGAGATAGGCGAGCTCGAAAAGGTGCCAGGCGGGGCCCAGCAATTGCTTGAAGAAGCTTTTGTAGTCGTAGGTCTCAAATCGCCGGGCGGCGATGAACGTAAGAGAGCAGAAGATGCTGAAGAGGAGGGTCGCAAAGAGGATTGCGATCAGTCCGCCCCTTGGGCCCCGTGAAAGGAAGAATTCGGCGAGCTCGCGGCCCGTCGCGTAGCCGCCCCCGATCACTACGGCCTTGACCCCCAGTCCCGGTAGAAGCCATCTCGCGAAACGGCTTGGCGGCCTGCCCATCACTTAAGGCGCCTCGAAGAGATAATAATCATAAAGCGCTCGGCTGATGTCGGCGATCACCCGCTCTCGGTCTTCGATCGGCTTGCTGCTCTTCTTGATGAAGACCGCAACGATGAGCCTGCCGGCGCTTCCCGGAAGCGTGATTACGCCAACGTTATTGACCGACCCTCCGATCGTTCCCGTTTTCTCCGCCACAACCGTTCCCTGGGGCAGCCGGGCCCGAATGCGAGCTTTGCCGGTCGTGTTGCGTTGCTCGATTTCGCCGAGAAGTTTGGTGCTCGCCGGACTGAGCGCCTTGCCGGTGTAGATTCGCTCCAAGAGCTCGGCCATCGCCGTTGGAGTCGCCGTGTCTCGCGGATCGTTGTCGAACGCAGGATCGGGTTTGTCGCCTTTCTCCTCAAGGTTCGGATTGGCCTTCAGTCCAGCTTCAAGGTCTGCCGGGAACGAGGGGCTCGACGGGAGTCCATAAAAATCCCGGATCACCCCTGCAGTATCGCGATCGACGCGAAGGCCCGTAATGCCCTGGCTTCGGACCCATCCGGTAACGACGGCCGGACCACCAACGAGCTTCTCGAGCGTGTCGGTCGCAGTGTTGTCACTCACCGTAAGCATCAGCTCGAGCAGGTTTTCAACGGAGACGCTGACTCCTGGATGATGGAACGTCTCTGCCAGTCCTTCGGATTCGACCATCATGTTGGAATCGACCGGAACGAGCTGGTCGAGCTTCAACCGGCCCTTGTCGACCTGCGAGAGGACCGTCCCAGCGATCGGGACCTTGAATGTGCTTGCCATCGGAAATTGCTGATCGGCGTTCACGACTATCCTCGGGCCGATCCCGTCGAGGCGCCAGGCCGCGACTCCGACGACCCCATCTATATTTTGCGAGATGCGGGCGATTTCGGCCTGGATCGCTGCAGGCCCGGCGGCCGAGGCCGGTGAAGGCATGGCGAACAGGGACAGCACCGCAAACGCAACTAGGCGAGACATGAATCCACGAGCCTTTCAAAGTCTCTACCGCCCCGGATTGGATCCGCGACAGGCAAGCCGAGCCGAACGCTCTCGGAAGCTATAATTTCGAGCGCTTGATCCTCGCGGAGCGCAGAGGTGTTGAAACTCACTCCGCCAACGCGGATCGCTGGATTTGTTCGGGAGCCGAGGCGGATCGTCAGCTCGATGATCTCTTCAACCGACGGAACCGCGAACTCCTCGTCGCCCAGAAGCCGGGTCCTTGTCGGTTCATGGCAGACCACGAAGACATCGGGCTGGCTGCCGTGCAGAAGCGACAAGGTCACGCCTGCAAAGACCGGGTGGAGGAGCGAGCCCTGGCCTTCAATCACGTCCCAATGGTCGCCCGCGGCAGCGGGACTGAGAATTTCCGCAGCTCCAGCGGCGAAGTCCGAAACGACCGCGTCCATCGGAATCCCCCCGCCCGCGATCATGATCCCGGTCTGGCCCGTCGCTCGAAAATCGGCGTCAATCCCGCGCGCCTCAAACGCAAGTGCGATGCTGAGCGCCGTATATTTCTTGCCGAGAGCGCAGTCTGTTCCAACCGTGAGAAGGCGCTTTCCCGGGCGCTTGAGACCCGTCGCGATCGGGATGTTCGTTGGAGGGACCCGGATGTCGACCAATCGTCGATCGAGCCTTTCGGCCACTGACTTTAATCGAGGAACGTCCGCGAGACGCGCGTGCATTCCGCTAACGATGTCGAGGCCTGCCTCAAGCGCTTCCACCAGGGCGGAAATCCAGGAATCGGCGATGAACCCGCCGGAATTGGCAACTCCGATGACCAGCGCCCGGGCGCCGCGAGCCTGCGCCTGCGCCGGGGAGAGTCTTGGAAGACCAGTCGAAACGGTCGCGCTCGGCAGCGCATATTCCCCGACGCACTTGTCCCGAGCCCAGTCGCGCAAGCCGAACGCGGTCTTGGCGTAGCCGGGCTCGAGAGTGTCGCCGAGGAACAGAAGGTAGGGTGTCGGCAGCGCAAGCGACAGCCGGTCCGGTTCTTCCATGGCCCCCTTGGCGAGCACCCCCGTTTTCCGCCCCGCCTACGAGCCGATGTTCGCCGTGAGTGTCAGACCGATCGTCCGCGGTCTGATGATCCCGGCGCTGAGCGCTCCATTGGGCAAGGCAGGAGCCCCGGTTATGGCGTCCGTGATGAGGGTAGCCGACGTCAGACCGTGGGAGTCCGTTAGATTCTGGACAAAGGCCTCGAGCGTGAATTTGCGGAAGTCGAGACCCGCCCGAAGGTCGACCTCTCCATAGGGATTGATCTGGCGCTGATGCCCGGTCGCGAGACGGTAGGCAGCGTCGAAATCGCCATACTGACGACCCACATAGTGCCAACCTCCGCCGACAAAGGCATGCAGGTCCGGCGAGAGCATCCAGTCATAATCCGCGTTGAGACTGAAACTCGTCCGTGGAACCCAGGGAAGCCAATCGCCCTTGAAGCCGCCGGCGTCCGGAGCGTCTTCGTCGAGCTTCGCATTGGTAAAGGCGCCGTTCGCAAGAAGAGTCAGCCCTCGCAATGGCCTCCACGACAATTGCGCTTCGAGGCCCTTCGAGGTCGCTTTGCCTCCATTGGCATTGAAGCCCACGTTATTGATCTGCTGGAAAAGCTGGATGTCCTGCCATTTGAGAAGGAAGGCCGATGCGTCGAACGATAGCCGTCGTCCAGCGTCCGTCTTGAGGCCGACTTCATAGTTGGTCAGTCGATCAGACTTGTAAGTGGACTTTGCGCCCGCTGGAGCGCCCGGGGCGAGCACATTGGGTCCGCCCGGACGATAGCCCGTTGCGACCCGAGCGTAGACAGACGTGTTTGCGTTGAGTTCAAAGCGGGGCGCGACTGAATATGTGAAGACCGATTCCGACGAGGGCGTCCGCGCGAAATCCGTCGTACCGCCGACCAGCGGACCGCTGAGGACCTGGCTCGCGCTCTGATCGTTGTGACTCAGCCGACCGCCTGCCGTCAGATCAAACCGATCGGTTATATGCCACGTGCCGTTGGCGAAACCGGCGATCTCCTTATAATCGCTCGGAACTTGGCCGACTGCGAGCTCCGGGGCACCGGCAAGCAGCGAATGGGCAACCAGGTCGTAAGCGAAGAGGTCCTGGACGATCTGGCCGCTCTCCTTGGTGTAAAAGCCGCCAAGGAGCCATTCGAACGTCTTGTTCGACGGCGATGTGAGCCGCACCTCCTGAGTGAATTTCTTGAATCCCGTGAACTGGTTCTGCTGCAGGCCGGTCGGAACTCCAAAGACGTAGTTGGTTAGATAGAACCCGTAAACTGGGCTACCGTCGACGATGAAGTTCTGCTTCAGCCTTCCGTAGCTTGTCGAAGAGAGGAGGCTGGCAAATCCCAGGTCGTAATCGATGGTTCCGTTGTAGACCCGATATTCGGTATCGGTGAATTGAGGGATGAAGACGGTCTGTTGAAGTCCATGGATTGGCTTTAGCGTAACCGGGTCGACCTCGACGACGTTCGGGTCATTGGCATCGATCTTCTGGTCGATCGCCGTGAGCCGAATGCTGAGCCTGTCGGTCGGCTTGAACAGCAAGGATGCGCGGCCGCCGTAGATCTCGTCCCTGTTGATATTCTTGCCGCCGAGCGAAGGAGCGCCGCCGATGGCGTCGTGGCCAGCCTCCGCATCGATCCAGCCGGCGTCCCGGCGATAGAAACCCGACACGCGGATAGCCGCGTTGCTTCCAAGCGGTGCGTTGATGACCGCGTCGGCGTTCCAGCCCAAACCGCCATTTTCCACGTCTTCGATGCCCCCTCGGGCGCGCAGGTCGAGAACGCCGAACTTCGGCTCGACCGTCACATATTTGAGCACTCCGCCGAGCGAGCTTGCTCCATAAAGGGTGCCTTGAGGGCCGCGCAGCACTTCCAGCCGCTGGACGTCGAACGTATCGAAATCGCCCGCGAGAATGGCGCCGTTGACGAGGCCGCTGCTCGAGCCGAACGGAACTTCGTCGACATAGACGCCGACCGTCGCCCCAACGCCGCCCGTGTTGATTCCGCGAATGACAATTCTGGTGTTGCCCGGATTGGTCTCGGTCAGGCTGAGCCCCGGAACGAGGTTGGCGAATTGCTGGATGTCGTTGGCCTGCTGCCGATCGAGCGTGTCCCCGCCAACGACACTCACCGACTGCGGGATGTCGAGGACCGCTTCCTGGCGCTTCTGCGCCGTAACCACGATCTCCTCGGAGTCGGTGGCATTTTGGTCCTTGGGCGACGAAGCCGGCTGCTGCTGGGCCATCGCGGGCGTGGAAACCAGAAAACCGAGCACTGCTGCCGAGGACAGGAAGGCCGAGCGTCCCCTGTTGTTCAATCCGTTGGTCATTTTCCCCTCCGAGCGTTCTGCGGCGCCGCAACGGCGTTTGTGAATTCGACGACGCGGTTGAAATTGCCTTTGAAATCCAGGCGATTGTCCTCGTTCGGGGAGCCGCGCCTGGCCGGCTCCGCCGTTGGATCTGCGTGGATGACCGCCCGTTCAGACATTGGCGGCCAGTCCTTCAGGAACGCCAGCGATTGGCGGGCGCTGTGCAACACGTTCCTGTTCGACGGCTCGCGCTTTGCGGTCGAGCATCAGCAGCAACCCTGCTGCAAGGCTCGCCACGGCGGCCAGAACGAGGAAGAAGAACGGGGGCCTGAGGCGGCTGTACCAGGAACCGATGAAGCCTGCGGTCAGGCTGCCCGTGAAAATCGCAAGATACCAGGCGGCGACCGTCGTAGCTCCGAGCTTCGGGGGTGCGAGACGGGCGAACAGGCCGAGGCCGGTTGGAAGGATATAGAGTTCGCCGAGCGTCAGGACGAAGAAATAGCCGACCACCCAGCCCCAACTCGCTCCGACCGGGAACAAGGTGGATGCCGCTGCGAGAAGCGCGTAGGCAGCAGCTCCGATCATTGCGCCGAGGGCCATTTTCTGAAGCGGCGAATGCTCGCGGCCTTTGTCCGATTTTCGCTTCCAGCGCGCGAGAAGAATGGGAGTGAGAACGATCACCAGAAGCGGGTTCAGCGACTGGAACCAGGTCATCGGGATCTCTCCCGCTCCGACATGTCGGTTCACGCCTTCGATCCAAAGCGCCACCGTATTTCCAACCTGCTCGTAGGCGCCGCGAAAGACAGTCACTGCGAGCCCGACCGCGAGCAGAAGCATGAATGTGTCGCGCCGACCCCCGCCGCTCCGCTCGATTGCCGCCACCGGAGCGATATTCGCCGGCGTCTTCGAGGACGGCAGATAGCGCTCGCCTGCAAGATAGATGGCAAGCCCGGTCAGCATTCCGATACCGGCCGCCGCAAATCCCCAGTGCCAGCCATAGGCTTCGCCCAGCGTCCCGCACACCAGCGGAGCAAGAAATCCGCCGACGTTCACACCGACATAATAGACGTTGTAGGCCCACCCGCGGCGCGGATCGTCGGGTCCGTAGAGGTCGTTGATCTGGCTCGGGAGGCTAGGCAGGAACAGCCCGTTGCCAAGCGCGATCGTCGCCAAAGCGAAATAGAAAAGGGGCTCGAAGGCCATCATGAAATGGCCCGCTGCCATGGTCAGTGCGCCAATAATGACCGCACGCTTCTTGCCGAGGTAGCGATCGGCGATGGCGCCCCCGACAATTGGCGTGAAATAGGCAAAGGAGGTGTAGGTGCCGTAGATCAGCGAGGAATGCTGCTGTGAGATCAGCAGCTGCCGGGTCATGTAATAGACCAGAAGCGCTCGCATTCCGTAATAAGAGAATTGCTCCCACATGTTGGTGAGGAACAAAATCGTCAGGCCCCGCGGCTGGCCGAACCAGTTGGAGGGCGCGCCCTGGCCGTTCATGCGGCAAGCCTCGATCCCCAGACTTCGCCCGAGCACCAGATCGTCCCGTCGCGATATTCGCATGACGGCTTTCGGTCCTCGCTAAGGAAGGTCGGCCCGTCGAGATCGACCACGTCGCAATGCTGACCGACGATGAATGCCGGGGCCATTGCGAGGCTGGTGCCAACCATGTTGCCAACCATCACGCCCAATCCCTGGCGCCTTGCCTCGTCGGCGATGAGAAGCGCCTCGGTGAGGCCGCCGCACTTGTCGAGCTTGATGTTGATGACGTCGAACCTTCCAATGAGGCCCGGAAGGTCGTCGAGACCGATTGCGCTTTCGTCCGCAGCAATCGGGATTGGGCAGCGATAGCCGTCGAGATCGGCTTCGCGGCCCCGCTTAAGAGGCTGCTCGAGAAGCGAAACTCGGTTCGAGCTTAAGGCTTCGACGAGCGGGTCGAGATCCTCGCGCGTGAAACCCTGATTTGCGTCGACTCCGAGCCAGACGTCCGGACGCGCGGCGCGGATCGCCGAGACGCGCTTGATGTCGAGGCCGAGTTCGCCGGTCAGTTTGACCTTGATGGCTTGGGCATCCGCATAGCGCCGCGCGCCCTCGGCCATGATCTGCGGCTCGTCGGCTCCAAGCGTAAAGGTCGTCACCAGCGGCCTAGGATGCTCGATTCCAGCAATGCGGAGTGCGTCGCTGCCTTGGCGCTTCGCTTCGAGGTCCCAAAGCGCACAATCGACTGCGTTGCGTGCCCCGCCTCGTGGCATGAGCTCTCGAAGCTTCCGGCGGTCCGTGCAACTCTCGATCATCTCACGGTGGGCATCGAGTTCGGCGACAATGTGCGCTGAATCGTCGCCGAGATAATAGACTCCGGCCGCCTCGCCGCGGCCAGTGAATTCCTCGTCCGAAAGCTCCACAACAACGACATCCGAGGTCTCGAACACGTAGCCCGAGATCCGGAAGGGAGCCGAGAGCCGGTGCGTCTCGACTCGGTACCGAAGGCTGAGTCCGGGCATCAATAATTGGTCGTCAGCGCGACCAGCCTGAAGACCACGCCCACGTAAAGGACCGTCCCGGCGGCGACCACCAGAACGATGCTCCAAACCTTTCCAGGCCAGCGCCATCCGCTCCGCCACGCAGTGTAGGCGTACCAGAGCGACACCGCGAAACCGCCGATGAAGATGATGAAGCTCAACAGCCCCAGCGGAAGCAGGATGGCGTTGAACGTGGCCTGGTTGGCAAGATTGCCGAGCATGGTCTGTGCCGCCACCAGCCAGCCGACGAACAAGGCGAGGATCGCGATCGCCGCAATCCGGCTCCAGCGATACGCCCAGAGCTGCGGCCGATCGAGGCCGAATTCCGCCTTATACTTGCGCCGGACCAGCGCCCGCGTCGGCCACAGGAGAGCCGTGATGAGCAGGACCGCAAGCGAGCAGTAAAGGAGGGGGAGGATCCAGGCGGACGAGCGGTAGCCAGGAGTCCGGTCGAAATCGATGATCGGAGCAAGTTCGCCGTAGCTGA
Organism: Sphingomicrobium sp.; assembly: GCA_036265105.1. GTDB lineage: Bacteria > Pseudomonadota > Alphaproteobacteria > Sphingomonadales > Sphingomonadaceae > Sphingomicrobium. The sequence continues at coordinate 108,285 of DATAPR010000028.1, read as the reverse complement.
ACCGAACCGCTTTCCCGTTCGAAACGTTCGCAGTCAGAAGGTCATGACCATCGGCGTCGCGCCAGGTCATCGGGCCGATATGAACCCACTTGCGGGGCTGCCCGCCGAGAGTTTTGGAATCCGGAATGATGGGGTTGCCGTCCTTGTCAACACCGACCTTGACCTGGCCCAGGAGATCGACCGCGGAAAGGAAGTTGGTCCGCGATCCGCGCGTGGTCGAATAAACGCCGGCGAGCTTCTCGGCGTCGGATTTGGCATTGTTCGGGTCGATTTTGACGGCATCCGGAGCTTCCGGGAAATAACGGTCTGCGAAATCCGAGAAAATCGAATCGCGAAGCGGCTGAACGGCCCCTTCCTTTCCCGGGCTGTTGAACGAAACGAAGATCCCGACACCCTTGTCGAGGAACAAATGAAGATCGCTATGGAAGGCTTCGGTGTCGCCGCCATGAGCGATGACGTGAAGACCGTTGATGTTCGTCTCATAGAAGCCGTGCGCCATTCCGTCGCCCGCGGAAAAGGGCGTGTTGGCGCGCGAATGCATCAGTTTCGCGGTCTCGGGCTTGAGGATCTGTTGGCCGTTATATTGCCCGTTCTGTAGGTGGGCGATCATAAACTTGGCCATGTCGTCGGCGGTCGTCGACATCGCACCCGCCGGCGCAGCGTTGACGAACTCGAAACCGAACGGCTTGTCGCTTCCCGGCCGATACCCTTCCGACATCAGTGGCTTGAGGTCGGCCGGGAGTGGTTGCCGGAACGTCGAGTGAGTCATTCCAAGCGGCTTGAAGATGTGGTTTTCAAGATAGGTGTCGAAAGGCTCACCCGAGGCCCGCTGAACGATGTAGCCCGCAAGGCTGGCGCCGTAGTTCGAATAAGCCGGCGTCGTTCCCGGAGCATAAATGCGCGTTGGCACCCACCGTTTCAAAAGCGTGTCGTAAGGCGTTTCCGTCGGGCCGTTGGTGATGAGATTCTTGACGGCTTCCTCAAACCCTGGGGTGTGAGTCATGAGGTTCAGCGGAGTGATCGGCTTGCCTTCGTAAGGCGGGATCTGGAAGTCGATATATTTGTTGACGTCGGTGTTAAGATCGACCTTGCCCTGCTCGACCTGCTGCATGAGCGCGGTCCACGTGAAGAGCTTCGAGATCGATCCTGGCCGGAACAGAGTCGTCTTCGGATCGACCTTAATTTTCTTTTCGACGTTGGCGTAGCCATAGCCGCGTTCTGTTAGGACCTGACCGTCCTTGACGACGACGACGACCGCGCCGGGGATATCGCCCCTGGCGATCGCATATGGCATGAACCCGTCGAGCCAAGCGTTGACGTCGTCCGAAGTCAGCGGGCTTGGAACTGAAGGAGTTGCGGGAGGAGTGGCGAGCTTGGTCTGGGTCGTAGGGGGTGAGAGCGGCGCCGTGGTGGTCTGTGCGACCGCGACCGACAATGAGCCTATTCCGAGAATCGCCGCGATGATGGCAGTCGCTTTGCGCATCCCATATCCCCTTTTTTCTCAGCGAGTTGCCGATCAGGGCAATATCGCCTTATGATGCTAACGTGAGCCTGATGGAGCCATAATGGTCCTGATTGGAAAATTGTCAAATTGGTTACGGAACCGCTTCGGATGAGCGTTCACCCAACCCTCGGCCGGATTCTTAAGGACCTCCGAAGCCATCGCGGCTGGACGCTCAAGGAAATGAGCGAGCGCAGCGGAATTCCCGTTTCGACCTTGTCCAAGGTCGAGCACGACCGGCTGACCCTGACCTATGACAAGCTGCTTCAGCTGAGCCAGAAACTGAACATCCGGATGTCGGAACTTTTCGCCGAAAGCGAGCCTTCGGAAGAAGGGGTCACCGCCCGGCGAAGCATAGGACGGCAGGAGGACGCAGTTCGGGTCACCACCCCCAATTACGATTATTATTATCTTTGCACGGAGCTTCGACGGAAGCGGATGATGCCGATCATCACGCGCATCCGCGCCAAGTCGCTCAGTCAGTTCGGCGACCTCGTTCGTCACTCCGGCGAGGAATATATCCACGTGCTCGAGGGCGGCATCGTCGTTCACACGGAATTTTACGATCCCGTCACTCTTCATGCCGGAGAAGGCATCTACATCGATTCCAACATGGGGCACGCCTATGTCGCGGCTGAAGGCTGCGACGAGGCGACCGTACTCGGAATTTGCTCGAGCGCCGATGAAAGCCTGATGAGCTCGCTAATGACGATCCACGAGCCGGGGGCCGCAGCAAACACAGAGAGCGAGGGCAGCCCGGAACCGTTGCGCGTTCGCAGGCTTTCGAGGCCGGCTGCTTAGCCGCTCGACGTTTTGATCGGCGACGGCCCCGTGCCCGCGTCGGTCGATTGCGGACTCCCTTCGGAACGGCGCTATGGCTCCGGGAATGAGAATGAAGACCTCGGCGCGCGAGCGGCTTGAGCAGGCTCTTGCCCGCATCGGCGACCCTTCCGGCGAGGGCCAGCGCGCCTTCCTCTCCCTCTATCCGCAAAGCGCAAGCGAAGCAGCCAGCGCCGCCGATCGCCGGGCATTCGACGGCAACACGCTTGGCCCCCTCGACGGAGCGATTGTCAGTATCAAGGATCTCTTCGATGTCGCAGGCGAGACGACGCGGGCGGGATCGAAGGCACTCGCCGATGCGCCGCCGGCATCGACCGATGCACCAATCGTGCGACGTCTTCGCGAAGCCGGTGCAATCATCGTTGGAAAGACCAACATGTCGGAGTTCGCCTTCACCGGCATTGGAGCCAACCCCCATTATGGAACGCCGGGCAACCCCGACGACCGTGACCGCGTCCCTGGAGGTTCATCGTCCGGCGCCGCAGTCGCGGTGGCCGACGAAATGTGCGAAATCTCAATCGGAACGGACACCGGCGGATCGACGAGAATTCCGGCCGCGCTTTGCGGAGTGGTTGGCTACAAGCCGACCAAGGCCCGAATCTCCACCAGGGGCGCCTTTCCCCTGTCCCCGACTCTCGACTCGATTGGGCCGCTCGCTCGAAGCGTCAACCTATGCGCGCAAGCGGATTCGATCCTGGCCGGGGAGAAGCCGTGGGAGCTGGAGGGCTCCGCCATTGCGGGATTTAGGTTGGGTATCCCTCAGGGCCTGCCACTCGAAGACCTGGACGCAATCGTTGCGGGGCAATTTGAATCTTCGGTGACGCGCCTTGGCCGCGCCGGGGCGACGCTGTCCGACATCGAATTTTCGATCTTCGACGACATGGCTCGGGTCCAGTCCCCGGCCACGATCGCGACAGTCGAGGCTTACCAGATTCACCGCGAACGAATCCTTGCGAGAGGAGACTGGCGGCGCTGTCCCGGCCGCCGATTATGCTAAAATGCTCGAGGATCGAAGCGCTCTTGTAAGCGCGATGGACTCGCGTCTTGCCGAAGTCGACGCGCTAGTCCTTCCAGCGACTGCCATTGTCGCTCCCACGATGGCCGAGGTCGCGAGCCCCAAAGACTTCAACGCCAGCAACCGTCTCCTCCTTCGCAATACAGCGATCGCAAATTTCTTCGATCTTTGTGCGATCTCGCTCCCAATGCCAAAGACGGGAGGATTTTCGTCGGGCCTGATGCTTTTTGCGCGCCGCGGAGAGGATCGGCGACTGTTTCGCATCGCGGCCTCGATCGAGGAGCTGATCTACCAGTGAGGGGATTTCAGCCCAAGCAGCGGCGGGATGAGTGCGCCTGCGACCTGGCGGATTTCCGCCAGGCCGCACGCCAAGCCTCGCTTGACCGTTCAATAGGTGCGCGGGTTATGCTTCAGTCGATAAATTGCGGCGCTGTCCTGATTCGCCATCTGATGGAGTTGGCGACGCTCCCGAATTGAAAGCCGGCCGCCATTTTCCATGCGCATGCGCGCCTCGGTTCTGTGGAGTCGCATTTCCAAAAACTGAAGGCGCCGGGCCTCCTGCGGATTGAGCTCACCGCTATGTTCACCCTGGCGAATGCGCTGTTCCTGTGAGTGTTCCCGCTCGTTGACTGTCTGCGCCGCGGCCGGCACCGACGCTCCCAGAACGGCAACCGCTCCAAAAAGAATAATTAGATTTCTCATTTCTAGGCCTCCGGGCATGAACCCCTGCGTCGAGAGCAAACGGGAGCAGAGCGACGCGGGTTCCGAGATTACGAAGGCTTCATCGGGCGGTTATTTTGCCGAGGCTGTCCAAGGATCAGTCACCAAACCAGATCATTCCAATGAGCGATCGTCAGGAACGAATTGACTGAATTCCAAAGACTTCGCCCACTCCGCGCTCACCTGCGGCAGTGAGAATTAAGGATCGCCCGCTGGGTCGGGTCTTGACCCAGCCGAGGATTTTCAAGCGACTGAGGATCGCAGCGCCGACCGCTCCCGCCACGTGCGGTCGTCGTTCGCTCCAATCGAGGCAAACGCGGCAAACCGCACGGCGGCCGCTTCGAAGCTGATCAAGCTCAATCCCAATTCTCTTGAGGAGCGACACGCCCTCGGGACTGAGCTGCGCCGCTCCAGCCACAGAGTCGTTCTCGTCGAGGATCCGATCGCTGATCTCGACCGCGATGCGACCGGCAAGATGGTCATAGCAGGACCGCAGCTCCCTCATTTGCAAATCCTTGGGCCCGCTGACGCGCGAGCGTCTCGCCGCTGCTCCGGCAAGGTGCATCTGCTCAAGAAGGCGCGCGGTCTCAGATGAGGCAAGCCGATGATAATGGTGCCTGCCCTGCCGATCGAGCTTTACCAACTCGGCTGCGACAAGCTTGCCAAGATGACTGCTCGCGGTCTGCGGTGATACGCCCGCTGCGTCGGCGAGCTCGCGGGCGGTCCAGGCGCGCCCGTCAAGCAGAGCGACCATCATGTTGACGCGCGCTGGATCTCCAAGAAGGGATCCGATCTCGGCAACGGCTGCAGTGCTTACCATTCGTCCAGCTCCGCCAGCGATGATGCACGGCTATCCGATCAAAATGGTTCGACCAAGATCGAATTATGTCCGTCGCTTCTCTCACCAAGGGCGCGGCTGACCGCCGACCGCGCAACTTGTCCAATGTTCAAGAATGTCGCAGGAACTGCAGATAGAAGGCCGCAAAAAGCAGGACAATTCCGGCATTTGCGATCATCCGTTCCCAAAATCGATTGCGAAAGAATGCGATGTCCACGCCGATTATGACTGCCACCATCGCCGCGGCGTAAATCAGAGCAGCGATTCCGAGCGTCCCATTCTTCATGACCGGGTTACCTGGCTCATTCTTCATCTCTTACGTCTTGGGGCGCCGAATTCCTAATATTCCGGGCGCAGCGAATGCCTGTGTCCGTTTCGCAGCCGAGACTAATTGAGATTAATTTCGGCGAAATCTCGCAACCGGGACCCGAGGCTATCCGTTTGTCACCGGTAAAAGAAATGGAGAGTATCCATGATGAAGTCGATTCTCTTACTTGGAGCGGCAGCGGTGGCATTCAGTTCAATGCCAGCCGATGGCCGGCAATATTCAAACACGATCGCGTGCAGCGGTTGGCGGAACGGTCAGTGCGTTGCATGGAACCGGCTGACCAACGAGCAGGCCCGCGGCGTTGCAGTGGGAACCGTATTCGGTCCGAACTACACCTATTACTCGCCCTATAGCTCGATCCCTCAGACGGTCGTAACGCACTACCATCTGCGCCCTAACTACAGATACGTTACGGCGGATGGATACGTCTATGTGGTGGATCCGCACACCTACGCTGTCACGCAGGTAATCGCACCTCAGCCGTAAGCGTCGGAGTTTCAGAGAAATTGGGCGCTCCGTCGCCGACGGAGCCGCCCTTCTTTCGATCGTTGAGACTGACAATGCAGGACGGGTCGAGGGCGGCCCGCAGGGGACTAGTCCCTTGCCTTCATCCACGCATCGAGGGCCCTGGAGCGCTCCATGAGTGCGGAAATCTCCTGGGCACCCAGTTCACTGTCGAAGCAAAGCCCAAGGAGCGCTCCGTTTTTCCACCTTACCACTCCAGGACGGCCAAGCGTTCCGCACTCCAACAACACTGCCATTCCCACTGAAGGGCTTGCCGGGCAGTTCAGCTTTGCGCCGCCGGAAGACAAATCCAGAATCTGGGCAGAGTGACGCTCCCCGTTGGCCTGAAGGAACGCAGGTAACGCGACCGGCACGCGCGGATAGACGCGGCGATCGGCATAAGACGTGCCGTCCTGAGGAGAGGGAATTGAGCTTGCCATGATATCTCGTCGGCACTGGCGTAGCACAGCGGTGCTGCCAGAGAGTAAACGGCGAAGGTCACCATTGTTCGTTCGCGAGGTCGTTCGTCGAAAAACAAACGGCTTCGCGAGAATTCATGAATAGCAATTGCTAAGTGGCGTAGACGCCGGTCTTACGATCTTTGACCGCAGGAGATCGACCTACCTGCGCAATCCCCAGGCACACTGTTGTTTTTTCACACTCCTTCTCCAACCGCTCGAGCGAATGCCCTTTGTCGAACAGTTCGGGCCATTTCACGAAACGTCCATCCTGGCTTAAGCGGCGCATGCCCAGAGCGACCTCATGCCAAAGCGGTCCGATCGTTGAGGAGTTTCGCGATTGACGACGAATGAAGAGCCCTCCCGGCCTGACAGCGACAATCGATCCGCCACAATCCGAAAGCGCCGGCCACTGCTGGTTGCCGTCCTGCTCGTGGGGCTCCTCATCCTCATCGCTCTTGGAGCCAACTGGATCGCGAAGCGCTCCGGCAATCAGCGCGGGGGCAGACCGGCAGCGCCCGTTAGCGTTGCAAAAGCGGCATTGAGCGACGTTCCCGAAACGCTGACCGCCCTTGGTACCGTCCAGCCTGTGGTCACCGCGACTGTTCGCACTCAGCTCGCGGGCACTTTGTTCAAGTTGTTCTTCCGCGATGGGCAGATGGTTCGCCAGGGAGAGCTTCTCGCCCAGATTGATCCTCGACCTTATCGTCTGGCGCTTGCGCAAGCCCAGGCGGACCTCGCTCGCGACCAGGCCCAGCTCAAGGGCGCAGAGGTCGACCTCGCCCGCTATCAGAAACTGCTGCGCGAAGATTCGATCGCAAGTCAGCAGGTGGATACGCAGCGCGCCACCGTTCACCAGCTGACGGGAACGGTCGCCGCCGACCGAGCGGCGATCGGCACGGCGAACCTCAATCTCAATTATACGTCGGTCCGGTCGCCGGTAACGGGCCGCGCGGGCATACGCCAGGTCGACATCGGCAATTACGTGACTCCATCGGATACCAACGGGATCGTCGTCATTACCGTTCTCAACCCGATCGACGTCAGTTTCTCTCTTCCGCAGTCGCAAATCAGCGACATCGGGAAAAATGCCAACAGCGGGATCGGACTGCCGGTCCAGGCGCTCGACCAGGACGACAATCATCTCCTTGCAACCGGGAGCTTCCTCACGCTCGACAATCAGGTCGACACAACGACGGGCACGGTCAAGGCCAAGGCGAGATTCGGCAATGGCGCAAACATTCTCTTCCCCAACCAGTTCGTGAATGTTTCGCTGCTGGTGCGCACCCTTCACAATGTTGTAACCGTGCCGGTCAGCGCGGTCCGGCACGGCGCCCCTGGCGACTTCCTTTTTGTCCTCGAGCCGCAGCGCACAGTGAAGCTGACCCCCGTCAAGACGGGTCCGAGCGTCGGCAATGCAATTGCAATCCTGTCCGGCGTCTCGGCAGGCGAATCCGTCGTGACGGAAGGCGCCGACAGTCTTGAAGATGGATCGACCGTCCGGCTTCCGGGCGACAAGGGAGGCCCGAGCGCGGGCGGAGCGAAGTCTGGCGGGAAGCGGGGCGCAGGACGGCATCGGCATAACCGGGCGAATTCTGGTTCATGAGCACTGCTCCCCCCGCTGAACGGGCCATGCGCGCGGGGGGCGGCCCATCGCGCCCGTTCATCCAGCGGCCGGTTGCAACGACTCTCATCATGCTTGCGATTCTGCTGGCCGGACTCGTTGCATACCGTTCCCTGCCGCTCTCCGCGCTGCCGGAAGTCGACTATCCAACCATTCAGGTGACGACCCTTTATCCGGGCGCGAGCCCCGACGTGATGGCGCTGACGGTAACCTCGCCGCTCGAGCGGCAGTTCGGGCAGATGCCCGGACTATCGGCGATGACTTCCAATTCCTCGGCGGGCGCTTCGGTGATCACTCTGCAGTTCCGTCTCGACATCTCTCTCGATGTCGCCGAAGAGGAAGTGCAGGCCGCGATCAACGGCGCGCAGACCCTGCTTCCAACGGACCTTCCGACCCCCCCGCTCTACGCCAAGATCAACCCGGCCGACGCACCCGTGCTCACTCTTGGGGTGGCGTCGAAAACGCGTTCGCTCGGCGAGGTGGAAGGAATTGTCGCCCAGCAGTTTTCCAACAAAATCGCCCAGATCTCCGGTGTCGGGCTGGTTTCGCTGTCGGGCGGCCAGCGTCCCGCCGTACGGATCGAAGCGAACGTGCCGGCGCTCGCCGCGCGCGGCCTCTCGCTCGAAACGATCCGGACCGCGATCAGCAACGCCAACGCCAATGGCGCAAAGGGCAGTTTCGACGGTCCGACCAAGAGCTGGACGATCGACGCCAACGACCAACTCGGGGATGCGGACAGTTATCGCAATCTCATTATCGCTTACGCTGCCGGCGCGCCGGTCAGGCTGTCGGACGTCGCAAACGTCGTCGATTCGATCGAGAATGTCCGGCTCGGCGCGTGGATGAACGGATCTCCGGCGGTCATCATCGACGTCCAGCGCCAACCCGGCGCCAACGTCATCGGAACGGTCAATGCGATCAAGGCGGCGCTGCCGGATCTCGAGGCTCAGCTCCCGGCCGACGTCCACGTCACCCTGCTTACCGACCGGACCGAAGGCATCCGGGCGTCGGTCTCGGACGTCCGGTTCGAGCTGATTGTCGCCATCTTCCTCGTGACGCTGGTGATCTTTCTGTTTCTGGGGTCGGTCCGAGCGACCCTGATCGCAAGCATCTCGGTTCCGCTCTCGCTGATCGGCGCGTTCGCGGCGATGTACTTCCTCGACTTCTCGATCAACAATTTGTCCTTGATGGCGCTGACCATCGCATCGGGCTTCGTGGTGGACGACGCGATCGTGGTGCTCGAGAACATCTCGCGGCATGTCGAAGAGGGTGTGCGTCCGTTCGACGCCGCGCTCCTCGGCGCAAGGGAGATCGGGTTCACCATCATCTCGCTGACCGTGAGCCTGATCGCTGTACTCATCCCGCTACTTTTCATGGGCGACGTCGTCGGCCGGTTGTTCCGCGAGTTCGCAGTGACTCTCGCGGTGACCATCCTGCTTTCGGCGGTGGTCGCCCTGACCTTGGTGCCGATGCTGGCGGCACGCTGGCTTCGTCCTCCGGAAGAGGAGCGCGACCACCGGCTGTCGGTCGTTGCGCGCGACTGGTTCGGTCGGCTGTCCAATCACTACGGGAACACGCTCGACTGGGTGCTCGAGCGGCGCGTTCTCACCCTCCTGGTCTTCGCCGGGACGTTGATCCTCACCGCATTGCTGTTCCTTGCGATCCCCAAGAACCTGTTTCCCGAGCAGGACACCGGTCAGATCGCAATCACGACGGTCGCGCCTCAGGACGTCAGCTATGGGCGAATGGAGGGGCTTCAGGAGCAGGTAGCGCAGGCGGTCCTTGCCAATCCGGCGGTCGCAAGCCTCAGTTCGGCGATCGGCGTGGATGGCCAGAACACCACGCTTTCGCAGGGACGGATGCTTGTGAACCTCAAGCCCCAGTCCAAGCGGGCCGGACTGAGCGGCGTCATCTCCAGCCTCGAGCGGGACGTTTCCGGAATTGCCGGGATGGAGGTCTACTTCCGCCCGGTTCAGGACCTGACGATCGACACCTCGGCAAGCCTCAACGCCTACAACTTCTCGGTCCAGGGCGCCGACGAGGCTTTGGTCGACCAATGGGGCACCAAGCTCGCGACCGCGCTTCGCAGCGACGGGCACCTTCGCAACGTCACCTCGGATGTGCTTGCGAACGGCAGGGCGGTGGTGGTCGACATCAATCGGGACACCGCGGGGCGCCTCGGCCTTAGCGCAATCGCGGTCGACAACGCGCTTTACGATGCCTTCGGCCAGCGGATCGTCTCGACCATTTACACCCAGTCGAGCCAGAACAGGGTCATCCTTCAGGCGGTGCCCAATAGTGTGACCGACCCGCAGCAGCTCGGGGCACTGCAGATCCCTCTGCCGGGCGGAACGAGCGTGCCGCTTTCCACCATCGCGACCATCCAAACCCAGTCCGCGCCGCTCGTGGTCACTCGGGAATCTCAGTTTCCGGCGGCCCGGATCGGTTTCGATTTGGCGCCCGGAGTCTCGCTCGGGAGCGCAGTCAACAGCATCGAACAGACCGAGCGGCAGATCGGTCTCCCGGCGGCACTCACCACGAGCTTCTCGGGTGCCGCGAGCGCTTTCAAGGCTTCGCTCGCCAATGAGTTCTGGCTGATTCTTGCTGCGATCGTCGTCGTCTACATCGTGCTTGGCGTGCTCTACGAAAGCTTCGTCCATCCGGTGACGATCCTCTCGACCCTGCCGTCCGCCGGGATCGGGGCACTGCTTTGTCTCTGGATCACCGGCTCGGGGCTCGGCGTGATCGGGATCATCGGGATCGTGCTGCTCATCGGCATCGTCAAGAAGAACGCGATCATGATGATCGACTTCGCTCTCGATGCGATGCGCGAAGAGGGCGCGGGCAGCCGCGACGCCATTCGCCAGGCAGCGCTGCTCCGCTTTCGACCGATCATGATGACGACCTTCGCGGCCCTGTTCGCCGCGCTTCCGCTGATCTTCGGCGGCGGAATGGGCCACGAGCTCCGCCAGCCGCTCGGTATCGCCATCGCCGGCGGCCTGGTTTTCAGCCAGGTGCTGACCTTGTTCACGACTCCGGTGATCTTCCTGTCGCTGGAAGACTGGCGTGAACGAAGCTGGGGACGCGCGTCGGGGCCGCTTCCGGCATGAACATTTCGGCGCCCTTCATCCGACGTCCGATCGGCACATTGCTGCTGACCCTCGGGCTGATGATCGCGGGCGTCGCGGCTTATTTCATGCTCCCGGTGGCGCCGCTTCCGCAGATCGATTTTCCGACCATCCAGGTTCAGGCGAGCCTTGCCGGCGCAAGCCCGGCAACGATGGCATCGAGCGTCGCCGCGCCCCTCGAGCGCCACCTGGGCACGATCGCCGGAGTGAGCGAGATGACCTCGCGTTCCGGGGTCGGATCGTCGCAGATCACGCTTCAGTTTGATCTTTCGCGCGACATCGATGGCGCCGCTCGAGACGTCGAGGCGGCGATCAATTCCGCGCGCGCCGATCTGCCCGCGACACTGCGGAGCAATCCCACCTACCGCAAGGTCAACCCGGCCGAGGCGCCGATCCTCATACTCGCTCTGACGTCGCCGACCCGAACGCCGTCGGACATCTACGACACGGTTTCGACGGTGGTCGAGCAACGGCTGCTTCAGGTTCAGGGGGTCGGCAACGTCGAACTTGGGGGAGCCGCTCTGCCGTCAGTCCGGGTCGAGGTAAATCCGCGTGCCCTATCGCAATACGGAATCGCGCTTGAGGATGTGCGAACCGCGCTCCAGTCCGAAAGCGCCAACCGCCCGCGCGGGGTGGTCGATGCACATGGCTACAGCTGGCAGATCTATTCGAACAAGCCGGGACGCTATGCCTCCGATTATCGCGAGACGATCATTGCCTGGCGGAACGGAGCGGCCGTGCGGCTCTCGGACATCGCGAGCGTGGAAGATGGCCCCGAAGACATCCGCACAATGGGTCTGTTCAACGGGCAGCGGGCGGTCCCGATCATCATCAGCCGCCAGCCAGGCGCAAACATCGTTCAGGTCGTCGATGCGCTGAAGGCTCAGATTCCAGCCCTTCGCGCCCTGGTCCCGGCCGACATTCATTTGTCGGTGGTTTCGGACCGGACCCTCACCATCCGCGCATCCTTGCGCGAGGTCGAAATCACGCTTCTGATTGCGACCTTGCTGGTGGTGCTCGTGGTCAGCCTGTTCCTTCGAAGCTGGCATGCGACTCTGATTCCCGCAGTCGCCGTCGTCGCTTCGCTGCTCGGAACTCTCGTTGTCATGTACCTTGCCGGCTTCTCCCTCGACAATCTCTCGTTGATGGCGCTGACCGTCGCCACCGGCTTCGTAGTCGACGATGCGATCGTGGTGGTCGAGAATATCAGCAGGCACGTGGAAGCCGGCATGAGGCCGCTCGAAGCGGCGCTGACCGGCGCGCGCGAGGTCGGCTTCACCGTCCTTTCGATTTCCCTCAGCCTGATCGCTGTGTTCGTGCCGCTGATTTTCATGGGGGGAGTCGTCGGACGGCTCTTCCGGGAATTCGCTCTGACCATTTCCGTCGCGGTCATGATCAGCCTCGTCGTATCGCTGACGACGACACCGATGCTTGCGGCTCGTCTGCTTCGCCGCGAGGAGCGCGAAGGTCGCATCATGGGCATGGCGCGCCGCAGCTTCGAGTGGGCGCAGGCGCGTTACGAAACGGCGCTCGATTGGGCACTCGATCACCGCGGTGCGGTGCTGATTCTCCTTGCCGGAACAGTCGCGCTCAACGTCTATCTGATCGCCATCGCGCCCAAGGGGTTCTTCCCGCAGCAGGACACGGGAGGACTCCTTGGCGGAATACGCGCGGACCAGAGCATCTCCTTCACCGACATGCAGCAGAAGCTGACGAGGATTGCCAATATCGTCCGCCACGATCCCTCGGTCGCCACCGTTGTCGCCTTCACCGGCGGATCGCGTGCCGGCGGGGGCTTCATGTTCATTACCCTGAAGCCCCGCTCCGAGCGGCCGGCCGCGCCTCTCGTGATCGCTCGGCTCCGTCCCAAGCTCGCGCGAGTCAGCGGTGTCAGCCTGTTCCTCAATCCGGTCCAGGACCTGCAGGTCGGGGGCCGGCAGACCAACAGCACCTACCAATATGTCCTCCAGGCCAATGACCCCGACGTGTTGAGGGCGGCAGGCCTGAAGCTCGTCGAGGCGCTCAAGAAATATCCGGCGATCCTGACGGATGTCGACATCGATCAGCAGGAAGCGGGCGCCGACGCCTTTGTCGACGTCGACCGGGAAGCCGCCGCCCGGCTCGGAGTGCCGATGCAGACCGTCGATGCGACCTTGTACGATGCCTTCGGACAGCGCCAGGTCGCCAACATCTACTCGGGCCTCAACCAATATCATGTCGTGATGGAGGCGGCGCGGCAGTTCAACGGCTCGCCGGCATCTCTTGAGAATGTCTTCGTTCCGGTTTCCGCGAACACCGGCGGCAGCACCGCACAATTGACGGGCGCCGCGCCATCGGGCTCGACATCGAACGCGCAGGCAACGGTCCAACTGTCACCCGTCGCGCCGAGCAGCTCTTTGCTGACGACGGCCAACCGCGTGCCCATCGCCGGCGCGGTTTCCGGCAATGCATCAACGCAGGCGTCCCCAGCCGCGTCGTCGTTCCCGACGACCTCTACCGGAACGGGCGCCGGAGGGTCCTCCATCGCCGGTGGAAGCGCGGTCAGCACAAGCGCCCGGACCATGACTCCTCTCTCCGCGATCGCGCACTGGTCGACGGGATCGACCAATGCGTCGGTCAGCCACAGCGACGGCGAACCTTCAGCGACGATTTCGTTCAACCTCCCGCCAGGCGGCACGCTCGGCAAGGCAGCGCAAACGATCGAGCAGGTGCGCGGAAACATCGGCCTGCCTGCCTCGGTCCACGGCGAGTTCGGAGGCACAGCCAAGGTCTTTGCCCAGTCGACCTCGAGCATGCCGCTGCTGATCCTCGGCGCCCTGCTTGCGATCTACATCGTGCTGGGAATCCTCTACGAGAGCGCAATCCATCCGCTGACCGCGCTTTCCACGCTGCCGTCAGCGGGCGTCGGCGCAATGATTGCGCTCATCGTCACCGGCGGAGAATTCGACATTATCGCCCTCATCGGGATCATCCTCCTGATCGGGATCGTGAAGAAGAATGCGATCCTCATCATCGACTTCGCCCTCGAAGCCGAGCGCGGCGAGGGTCTCGATCCGCTTGCCGCTGTTCGAGAGGCCTCGCTTCTTCGCTTCCGTCCGATCCTGATGACGACGCTGGCCGCAGCGCTCGGCGCATTGCCGCTCGCGATCGGCTTCGGGGACGGCGCCGAGCTCCGTCGGCCGCTTGGCATCGCCATCGTCGGTGGATTGATCGCGAGCCAGATCATTACGCTGCTTACAACGCCCGTCGTCTATCTGGCGCTCAACCGGTTCAGGCGTCACCGCAAGGACGAGCGGGCCTTGGCCCGTCATCACGATTTGCCCGACGGGCATGGAGTTCCCGCATGAAGCGCTGTTTGCTGATAGCCCCGTTGCTCGTTGCCGGATGCAATTTGGCGCCGCCATACCATCGGCCCGCGACCGTCCCGATCCCGCCTTCGTTCAAGGAGGCGCCGGGCTGGATCGTCGGCACCCCGAACGACACGGCCGCGCGCGGCGAATGGTGGCGGCTATTCGACGATCCGGTCCTCGATTCGCTCGAAGCAAAGGTGGTCGTGACCAACCAGAACGTCGCGGAAGCTCGCGCCGCATATGAAGCCGCACGCGCACTGGTCATCGTTCAGCGATCGGCCCTTTTCCCAACGGTGACCGGATCCGTGAACGCTTCGCATTCCGGGCACATCTTCCCGACGACAAGCAACTCGAATTCGTCAGGTACGGGCGGCTCGACGACCGGGAGCGGCGCCACTGGCACGGGCGCGACGGGCTCGAACTTCGCGCTCGATATCGGAGCGACCTGGGAACCGGATCTGTGGGGAAAACTTGGCAATGCGGTAACTCAGGCACGGGCCAATGCCCAGGCGAGCGCCGGCGACCTCGAAAACGCAACCCTGTCCGCCCGCGGCGAACTCGCCACGGACTATGTCGAGCTTCGCGGAATCGATGGCCAGCGAGTGCTGCTCGACGCCACGATTACCGATTACCAGAAATCGCTGACGATCACGATCAACAAGTACAACGCCGGCACGGTCGCCCACTCCGACGTCTTCCAGGCCCAGACGTCGCTTGAGAATGCGATCGCCTCGCGGCAAGACCTCGACCGCCAGCGGGCCATCCTCGAACATGCTATCGCGATGCTCGCCGGCGAAAATCCGTCGACCTTTTCGATCGCTGCGACAATCTGGAACCCCGTGGTCCCGTCGATTCCTGGTGTCGTGCCCGCGACGCTGCTCGAGCGTCGACCGGATATCGCGGCCGCTGAACGGCGGGTCGCAGCCGCCAACGCCAATATCGGCATCCAGCGAGCGGCCTATTTCCCGCAGGTAACCCTGTCGGGCGACGCGGGAACGAGCGGTAGCAGGCTCGGCCAGCTGTTCTCGGCGGCGACGAGCGTCTGGTCGCTGGGTCTCAGCGGCCTGATGACCCTCCTCGATTTCGGTGCGCGCCGCGGGCAAGTCCTGCAGGCTCGCGCGCAATATGAGGAGGCGGTCGCCACCTATCGGGAAACGGTCCTGACCGCGTTCCAACAGGTCGAGGACAATTTGGCTGCCACTCGCATCCTTGCCGGAGTCACAGCCAGCCAGGCAGCCGCGGCAACCGCAGCCACGCGGGCCGAAGCCATCACGACCAATCAATATGCCGGCGGGATCGTCGACTATACCGAGGTGGTCGTTGCCCGGAATGCGGCACTGAGCGCGAGGCAGACCCAAATCCAGGCTGTCGTCAACCAGCAAACGGCGGTGATCGCGCTCATTCAGGCGATCGGTGGCAACTGGGGCTAGCACCGGAGACTTTTCGGTGTCCGCGTGTCGCCCTTGCGGACAACGAGCCCGGCGCCCTCCGACCGGAGGCTCAGTCTTGTTTCCACTTGCGCTCAAGCTCATCGATGAGTGCCACGCCCTTCGCCGCGTTGCCCGATTCTAGGGCTGTCAAAACCTGCTCCGGTTGGTTGTCGACAGCGGCGCCGTGTGGATCGAACACGATTGGTGCCAGCGCACGCTTTGCCTCGTCGAGCTTCCCTTCGAGCGTCAATTGCCGAACCGCCATCCAACGAAGCTTCCTGTCCTGGGGAGCAAGAATGAGGGCGTACATCAAACCCTTGATCGCGCTGTCGGTCGGTCGCTCGCCGGCCGTTACGAAGCTCTGATAATAGAGCATTAGCGGCTCGGCGTTTTCTGTATCGAGGCGATTGTCCTTGGCGAACCAGCTGCGTATCCTGTTCCAGTCCGCTCCGGCGTGGTTGGCCTTGGCGAGCTCCATCTCGACCCGGCCTTTGTAAATCAGCGCGTGAACATAGTTCGGATCGGCTGCAAGCGCCCGATCTGCGGCAGCCTCCGCTTCGTCATAATGCTCCGCATCATATTCCGCTTCCGCAACTGCGGTCTGGGCGAATGGATCGTTCGGATAAGACCGCGCGAGCCTGAGCGCATCGCCCGCGACCATTTTTGCGGTGGCAGGCGTCACGCCGTAATCGGACCGCATGCGAACGGGCATCAATGCCGCTTGGGCCGGAGGTAAAGCCGTCACAGTAACGGTGCCGAGCTTCGACGGGTCGGGGTGGACGACGATTCCGGGAATCTGATCTTGCTTGGCGTAATGGTCGAGCTCGTCGTCGAGCTTTCCCAAATCGCCAAACGCGGCCCGAGCGGAGTCGATCGCGCTTTCGCCGCCCTGGATTCCCGCGATGTATTTATCGAGCTGACCGTGCCGAGCCTCGTCGAATGTCAGATAGTGGGTGAGGAGCCAGCCACGCGAATAGATGAGTTCCAGCTGCCAGTCGTTCAGCTGCTTTTCCGATCCCCGAAGCATTTCGGAGAGAGGAAAGTCATGATGGACCGAATAGATGCCGATCGACCGCTGATTTGCCCCGCTTCCCAAGGTGACACTGCCGTCGTCGTTGATTTTCGCCGTCGAGAAGAACTCCGCGAAACCTTCGGTGAACCATGTGGGAAGCGCAGCGGCCCAGTTCTGGAACATCAGGTGATGCGCATATTCGTGGAAGAGAATCATGTCCGAATTGTAGTCGCCTGGGCGATCGCCCTCGACTTTCGCTACGAAAGCAAAGTCGCCCGATGCCCGCGGCACGTATTCTCCGAGCAATCCTCCACCGCCGGTCAGTCATTCCAGTCCGCGGCCTTGCGCACGACATATATGCGGAGCCGCCCGGAATCCGTAAGCGGCGGGTCAGGCATCTGGCGCGCCATTCGGACCGCCTGGTCGAAGCGTTCCAGCTTCTTGGCATAGTCACCAAGGACTTGGGGATCGATGTCCCCGTCAATGATGAAGTGGTTCGATTTCGCTTCATACCAGGCCGCGTGAGCCGACGTACCAGCCGCCGCGATCGCTGCCGCCAGCGCCACATGCACAAACTGACGCATGAACAAGTCCCTCTACTGGATTGGGCGAAGTTAACAGCTTGAGATTGCAGCGCAACCGCGAGGTCTGCGCAGCTTCCTATGTCCGCGTTCCGCTCATTGCCGACATAAGCGGTTGGGATTAGCCCTCCCTCCCTCTTTGTATAATTTACGAATTGAGTCAGTCTGCATCGGCTTGAGCGCAGGGGCGAGTCGCGAAGGGGGAGAGTTAGTATGGCGTTCGTAATTGCCGCGATGGCTGCGGCTGCGGCGGCGCAGTCTGCCACACCGCAATGGACTCCACTGAATCGGGCGCAAGGGACGGCAACGCAGTCAACTCATGCCATGCCCGCCGCAACTCAGCAGACCGAGCCCGTTCCACAAATCGTCGCCCGTGCGAATTCCGACGCCGAGCTAATCACTAACGACACGGTAATCTCGCTCGTCAAGGCAGGTCTGGGACCTGAGACCGTCGTCGCGAAGATCAACGCAACTCGCGGAACATACGACACGTCGACGGACGCGCTGATCAGGTTAAAGCAGGCCGGTGTTCCCGATCCTGTGATTGCAGCCATGCTCAATCGTTCCAAGTCGCCTGTGCTCGCAGGAGGGGTTGCCGATAACGGCAATCCCGATCCGATGGTGCCGCACTCACCAGGAATCTACATTTTGGATCCGCGCGGATCGGGACGCATGATGCACATTGACCCGACCGTCTCCAACCAGACCAAGACATCGAACATTCTGGGCTATGCCTTCACCTATGGTCTCTCTAGCGCCAAGCTGAAGACAGTCATTCCAAATGCGACTGCACGCGTGCAAGCTACGGACCGACGTCCCACTTTCTACTTTTATTTCAACCAATCCGGCCCGCTTGCGTCACTGTCCGATTTCAACATGAACTTCTCGGCTGCCTCGACATCACCAAGCGAATTCAGCCTGGTCCGCTTCGATCAGAAGAAGGATCATCGGGAGGCTGCCGTCGCTTCGCTCGGCTTTGCCAGCGCCAAAATGGGCGTAAGCGACAAGGCCCGCGTCGCGTTCAATTATGAGAGCGTTGCGCCGGGCGTCTACAAGGTGACGCCAAATGCCGATTTGCCCCCCGGGGAATACGGTTTCGTGACTTCCATGGGAGCTGGAACTGGCATGGTTGCGAGAATCTTCGATTTCTCCGTCAGTTGAGCGGGAAAAGGGCACGCGACAGTTGCCCTGAAACAGGGTCTCGAACCTCCAAGCTATTTCAAGGTAATTTGGCGGAGACGGAGTCCGCTAGCAAGGGGGTCCAGCCGCGTCCAGTATCGTCCGATTTCCCATTTTGGGTCAAAGGCTTAACTCCGGTAGGGGATTCCATAACGTCCAAAGCGTGCTAACGAAATCCGGACCTTTATGTGGGGCGGCAAGTAGGAAAGACAGGGGCACGCATCATGCCGAAGAAAGCTAAGGAACTCTCCGCGCTCGCCGTGTCGCGGTTGAAAGAGCCTGGACGGTACGCCGTCGGCGGAGTCGACGGCTTGCACCTTCGGATCATCGGTAACAGCAAGGCTTGGACTTTGCGCGTCAAAGTCGGCGATCACCGCTGCGATATAGGACTTGGACCGTACCCCGAAGTCGGACTTGGCGATGCTCGCGAAGCCGCCCGCATTCACCGCCGCAAGGTCCGCGAAGGCGTCGACCCGCTTCAGGAACGAAGGGAAGCCCGCGCCGCACTTCGGATTGAACGGGCGAAATCGAAGACGTTCAAGGATTGCGCCGACGCATACATTGAAGCCCACAAGGCGGGCTGGAAGAACGCCAAGCACGCCAAGCAATGGGGCGCGACGCTCGAAACCTATGCATATCCGAAGTTCGGATCGCTGCCCGTCGCGTCGATCGATACCGCGCTAGTCCGGGAAGTCCTTAGTCCAATTTGGGCGACGAAGACTGAAACCGCTAGCCGACTTCGCGGGCGCATCGAAAGCGTGTTGGATTGGGCGAAGGTCAACGGTTACCGCGACGGCGAGAACCCGGCGCGCTGGCGTGGGCATTTGGACAAGCTGCTACCCGCGCGCAGCAAGGTTCAGAAAGTCGAACATCATGCGGCGCTGCCATACGCCGAAGTCGGCGCATTCGCCGCCGAACTTCGCAAGCGGGACGGAACATCGTCGCGAGCGCTCGAATTCGCGATTCTGACTGCCGCACGATCCGGCGAAGTTCGCGGCGCGAAATGGGGCGAATTCGATCTTGTGGGCAAGGTCTGGACGATCCCCGGCGAGCGCATGAAAGCGGGCAAGGAACATCGCATACCGTTGTCCGACGCCGCCGTGGCGTTGATCGAAGCCATGCCGCGCGTGAAGGGCAGCGACTATGTCTTCGCGGCCCCGCGTGGCGGCGCACTGTCCGACATGGCGCTAACGGCAGTCCTGAAGCGGATGGAGCGCAGCGATCTAACCGTACACGGCTTCCGATCGACGTTCCGCGATTGGGCGGGCGAAACGACGGCGTATCCGCGCGAAGTTATCGAACATGCCCTAGCGCACCAACTGAAGGACAAGGCGGAAGCGGCGTATCAGCGCGGCGACCTATTGACGAAGCGAGCGCGACTAATGGCTGATTGGGCGACTTACTGCGCGAAGGTGGCGAAGCCCCGCGAAAACGTCGTTGCGATCAAGGGCGCGGCGTAATGGGCGATACCGCCGAATCTGATTGGAAACGGATCGCCGGACGCGTTGCCGTACTATTGCGACAAGCGAACGGGCGAAGCGACGATCCCGAAGCGGCGGCGAAGTTGCTTGGCTACGCCGCCGCATATCTAGCCGCGCGCGAGCCGATGCCGGACGCACTGGCGGATTACGTAGCGAGCGCGTTCGAAGCCGCCGCAACGGCAACGAAAGCGCCGGACGGGGTTCCGATCGAACATCGTCGCATTGATGCATTGCTTCGCGGGCTTCGCTTGAAGCGCAGCAATAATCGCCCTGCCCACGTCGCGCCGCGCTTCGAACTCGCAATGCTGATCCATGAAGCGGGCGACGTGTCGGAAACGAAGCTGAAGCGGATCGTCGCGGAACGGTTCGGCGTCGGCGAAAGCACGGCGCTGTCATGGATCAAAGAAGTGAAGCCGAAGGTCGCGGAAGCGCGAAGACTATTCGCAGCGGAGAAACCTTCCGCCGACGTTCCCTAGCGAAATCGTCGCGATCGTCGCACCGCCCCACATAACAGCCCACAATCCAATTCATGGATCGCCCCAATGAGCGTCGACCAACTGTTGCCCGGCGAGGAATCGCTATCGCGCGATCGTATCTTAGCGCGCGTGCCTCTCGCGGCATTTAAGCGTGCTGACCGTTGGCCGAACGAAGAAGCGCTAGACCGATGCTTCGTCCTCATGATGATCGAAGCTTCGCGCGAACTTCGCATGAAGGCCGGTTCGGTCGGATTAGCCGTTGAGGCGGCACGCCTCATGATCGGGACAATGAAGTCTGAAGTCGCGGACGCATATTGGCGGCGCGATATCATCGTTCATCTGCACCGCTCGAACATTGACCGCCTCGCCGTCGAACTGGCGGACGAAATGATGAAGCGACCGTCGCTTCGTAATCGAACTATGTCGATGATGAAGGCGATGGTTGAACTTATCGTCGAGAGTGGTCCGTGGTTGAACGTTAGCAGACAATTCGCGCACTACGACACAAACGAAACCGCAACCGGCATAATGAACAGATGGTTGGATCACGTTGAATACTTGAAATCTACGGACAATTACGAATACGTCGTAGGACTTCACCGACTATTAGTTACTTGCTTGAGAGTTATTGATGCTGTATTTGGCACCGACAACTTGCACGTAAGACGGGGTTAGGGGTCGGTTTGTGTCAGTAGGGACGGCAGAAAAGGCATGGGGATCAGCGGCTTCAGCGGCTACCCCCCGTCCGCCGCGCGGGCAGCGGTTTCGGGCGAAGCTTCACAGCGTCAACGACGTGCAATCGCAGCTTGCCCGGCTCTATCGCGAAGCACGGTCGGGTTCGATCCGCGTTGAAGACGCGTCCAGGCTGGCGAATATCCTCGCGATCCTTGGACGCATGATCGGCGACAGCGATCTTGAAGCGCGGATCGCCGTGCTTGAAACGAAGGGATCGCCGCAGTGAGGCGCGCCCTCGCGACTCGGATCAACAAGCTAGAGGCGGCACGAAAGCCGATCGTCCGCGCGCCATGCGTACTTCACGTGCGCCGGGACGAAACGATTGGCGATGCCCGCGCCCGCTTCGCCGCGACGTATCCAGATGCAAAGCGTGGGCATTCGCTGCTGATCGTGCCCGAACGCGTCCGCACCCCGGAAGACGAAGCGGCCTTCGACGTAGCATTCAAGCTTCAGCAGGAACGATCGTTAGCAGAGGCGCGATCGATGCGACCAAAGGAGAGTGATTAAATGTCGATCCCGATGTTGGTTCAGGACGAAGACGCGCAGCATTTCGCGCAGCAAGCTTCGTTGGAAGTTGGCCGCAAGGTCATGCTCGGCGATCAGGAGAAGCTCGATAAACTCGCCTGGAATGCGCTTACGTCCGCACACGACGCAATGGCCGACGGCGTGCAAAAGATTGGCAGACTCGTAAGCGATCCGACGCGGAATGAAGTGCTGAAGCACGAAGCTGCGCAGCAAGTAGCGGAGCGGACAATCGCCACCCTCGATCAAACGCAAAAAGTGCTGCAGGCGCGAGCGAACGCTCTTCACACGGAAGCACATGAAATCGTCGAACAACGGTTCGCAATCGATCCGGTGCGAGCGTCGATCCAGAGCGAAATCCGCGGCTGGATCAGGGAGCAAACCAAGGATGAAGACGGACTGGTGAAGATTCGACAGGCGATGCGCAGTGATCGCGAAGTCGCATCCGTCATTTATCACTCGCCGCACTTCCTTATGAACCTTGCGAGCGACGTGCGAAACAATATGCGGATCGACGCAATCGAAGCGCACGTGCCCGACGCGTACCAGAAACTGGAAGCATCGATCGCGCTGTCTGACACCGCAGCGAAGTACCCGCGAGCGATCGCTGGCGTGCGCCGCAGCTTCTTTAACGCCGGGCTGGCGGCCAAAGCCTCGCAACGCGTTCAGATATAGCCGTGAACATCGCGCAAAGCCGCCTTGCCGCAATCGTCGATTGGATCGGGCGTAGCAGCGCCGGGCGCGTTGCGCCGCTTGGCGGGCAAGTCAGTGTCGGACCGTATGCGGTGCTTGTGCCATGCGATTTCAGCGCGCCGCCGCGTACCGACTTTGCGGCTTCCGCACTGCCGTTGTTCGTCGCAACTGAACAGGCGGACGCCGTGAAGCTGCCGCCGATCGACACGGACGCGCCGGACAGTCAGGATCATTTGCGCGAGCGCCTGGCGCATGTTCTGTGGCGCATTCAGGCGGGCACCTTGCCGCCATGCGCCGTCGTCGGCCTGAATGATCCGCTGGAGCCGATTTCCGACGCCGTAGCGCGCGCTGGGGCGGCTGGCGTCGACACGACTTCCTACCCGGTCCTAGCGACGCCCCTGTGGGCATTCTCGCCGGACGAACTTGAAGGGCTGAAGCTGCCGTTGCTTCAGTGATCGCCTTCCGGTCGCGGCGTCCTTCCCGGATACTTGCCGCGCCGGGCGCGCCGATCCGTGCACCGACGGATCGGACAGTGCCCCCGGCCTTAGCCATGGGCCGGGGGCACATGCATCTTTGGCGGGCGTAATGTGGGGCGACGCTGGCGTGCCCACGAAATCCTAATTGGAACAGCGCGTTGCCGTCGCAATCGGCGGAGATAATCTCCGCCAGTTGTGGATGAACGCGCTAACGAAACTTGACAGGGGAACTGCGAGCCGTTCGGCATATCGCAGCCGGATCGCCGAAGGTGGAGTAACCGCGTTGGCCCTGAAAGACGAACTTGAAAAAGAAGTAGGAACGATCTTCAGCAGTCAGTGGACGACGCGCGACGGCCAAGTTGTGCCGGTGCCAACGGACCTGAAGCTTAGCAACGACGCAATCAAGTTGAACGCGACCGTCCTATATGCCGATTTGTCCGAATCAACCGCGATGGTGAACCGCAAAACCGCCGCATTCTCTGCGGAGGTTTATAAGACCTTCCTACACTGCGCCGGAAAGATCATCCGTCACTTCGGGGGCAGCATCACGTCTTACGACGGCGATCGGATCATGGCCGTCTTTATCGCTGGAAATAAGAATACGGCGGCGGTGAAGACGGCCCTGAAGATCCATTCAGCGCGCCGCCACATCATTCAACCGGCACTGGAAAAGCAATATCCCAACGCAAACTTCACGCTGAAGCATACCGTCGGGATCGATTCATCTGCCCTATTCGTCGCGCGCACCGGAGTGCGGGGCGACAACGACCTTGTTTGGGTAGGACGGGCGGCGAACTGGGCGGCGAAGTTGAGCGATTTGCCGGACACTCATTCTACGTGGATCACGAAGCAGGTTTACGACAACATGTTGGACGAAGTGAAAATCGCAAAGGACGGTCGAAACATGTGGGAACTGATGGTTTGGAACGCCATGAATAAGGAGACGATTTATCGTTCGGACTTCTGGTGGACGCTATGACCCACGAGTGTCCGAACTGCGAAGTCGCTGAGCGCCAACTTGATCGCGTTCAAAACTTCTTCCCGCGACTGGATTCGAAGGTGTCGGCACTCTTCGCTATCACGTCCGGCGAAATTGCCGTCGCGACGATCAACCTGGCACCCGACGACTTCAAACTTTGGTACATCGCCGTCCCTGCGGTGTGCTTCGCCTTACTTACGATCGGCACCCTTTGGTTCCTGTATAAGTGCACGTTCCCGCACTTGGACGGCGGCAACAATTCGCTGATCTACTTCAAGGAAGTCGCGAAGCTTACCGAACAGGACTACGTTCGACGGTTCACCACCTACGTCGCGTCCGATCGGCTCAACGACCTTGCGGGTCAGATTTGGCAGAATTCGAAAATCGCTACGCTGAAATACGACTATCTCAAACGAGCGATGCTCTTTTCGGTTTTCTCGCTGCTGCCGTGGACGGCGACGTTGCTAGCGACTTCGTTGACGCATTGGCGCGCACCGCTAGCAGGATAGGTATTCGGCTCCGATCGTAAAAGTTGAACCCAGCTTACGACAAATACGACATATTTGCTTCTATCCGAACCAAATTTGTAGTATAGCTGAAGTGATGATCGCGTCCCACAAACGCGGTAGCAACCAGGCAGCGAGTTGTTCGATGAAGAAGCGAATCCGCCAACCAAGTGAAATCGCGACGAAGGTTGAGCGCCTTCTTAGTTCTTCAAAGTTTTTCTTGAAATCGACGCAGCATCGCCATGCGACGATCGCGACACAAACGTTGCTGTCTTTCGTCGTAGGGTATTGCCGCCTCGCGATCGTCGCATGGCGATGCTGGCTTCAACTACGTTTCACTCCGATTTTACTTGCGCTCTAAAACGCGTCAAGCACATTCGAACGTAACGTGAACATTTCGCCGGTTGAGGGCTGCTAAGTGGGGCGGTTGCGGCGTACGCGAAGAAACGCCGAAGTTACCGTAAGTTACGAAGCTGATTGGCGGATGATTGATCCGCCCACCTTCGCTAATTGCAGGAATGGCTGGAAAATTGTCATTCCATCTCGTAGCAGCGAGCTACTGTCCAATTTGGGTACCGCGTGTCATCGGAGAGCGACGAGAAGCGCGCTTGGCAAGCAATTGAGGCCGGTGCCTATGGCGAGGCAGTGCGCCTGCTGCGTCCATTGGCGGAGCGCAACTCAGAATACGCGCTGCTCGCTCTTGGATGGATTTACGAAACGGGGGTAACCGGCACCGCCGACAAGGAAGCTGCTCGCTCGCTTTACGAAGATGCTGTTGCCCGAGGCAGCGCGTCTGCTTGTCTGTATCTTGGCCGGGTCCTCTTGAAAGACGGACGGCTCGCAGAGGCACGAAAAGCCTTCGAACGAGGCGCTCAGTTCAACAACGATGAATGCAAGGCCGAGTTAAGTCGTGATTGGGCCGAAGAAGAAGTGGCGCAGCGTGCATTGGAAGCAGGGAACTATAAAGAGGCCCTTCGCTTGCTGCGACCTTTAGCGGACCGAGATTCGCTATTCGCGCTCCGGTGTCTTGCTTACATCTATGAGACCGGTGTCGCCGGTGTTGCAGATATGAAGGCTGCACGATCCTTTTATGAGCGCGCCGCCTCTCGCGGCCGACCTGAAGACTACTACGAACTTGGGCGCTTTCTCAGGGTCGCGGGGGAAGAAACGCTTGCGCGAGCAGCATACCAAGCCGGTGCGGATCGTGGTGACGTGCCAAGCATGGCAAAGCTCGGAAGGATGATGCTCAAGGGCCGAGGTGGTCCGGTCGATGTGCGGACTGGTTCCGATTGGTTCGAGAAGGCGGTGAAGGAGCGCACAGGCGCAGAGAGGGCGAGGTTAGAGATTGAGGAACAGAAAGCTCAATCCTGGCTGGCGAAAGCCTTCGTCAAAGCCAAGATGGCGAGATTGTGGTTCAGGGGAATGCGAGAGGTCGCGAAAGGACTTCCTCGCAAGATTCGCTGAAGCGATTGCCAGCTAAGCTGATGGCAGCTTTAGGTCGAAAGCCGCCATCACGGCCCGCAACCCACACGAAAATGCGACGAACCGTTTACCGCGCGCAACAGCCGATTTGATGTAGGTTTTTATGTGGGGCGGCGCGAAATCGCCGAAGAAAAGATTAACTATTTCAAACACTTAGCTGCAAAACTGGCGGAGACGGAGGGATTCGAACCCTCGGTACGGGAAATCCCCGTACGGCGGTTTAGCAAACCGCTGGTTTCAGCCACTCACCCACGTCTCCGGGAAGGCCCAAGGCCGCGGGCTATATAAGGCGCTTCGCTGCTGTTCAACCGGAGCGGCCGCTATTTCGGAACAACCTCAAGACGGATTTCAAGGCTCGTCTCTTCGCCAACGTCGAGCACCCTCAAACCCAGATCCGACCATTCATTCTCAGGCCGGTTAAGTGCTGCGTTCGCCTGAGTAACTGGCTCCGCCACAAAGATCCTCCCCTCGGGCGGCGAATAGAGCTGGAAGAACCTCGCCGCCGGCGAAGTGAGACGCAGCTCATATGGCCAAGCGGGATCACTCATCCGCGCTTCGCCGCCCCATCCGGCAAAGCCATTGTCGAGCCCCTGCCCACAGACCAGCCGGTGCTTGAGATTGTAGCGGCCTTCCGCCGGGACATTCTCCAGTGGCAGGACATTTTCATCTACCGTCCATGCACTGCCGACGATCGTGTCGATCCGGGTCTCTGGCCCGCAGTTGAAATAGGGGTGTTCCCCAAGGCCGCACGGCATCGGGTCGGGCCCCGCGTTGGAACAGGTTAGCCGAACCGATAATCCGCGGTCGTCCAGCGTGAATTCCTGCGAGGCCTCGTACGTCCACGGCCACTCGCCCGGGTCGTGATGATAGTGGAGCAACGCGCTTTTTGAATCCTTGCGGCGCACGGTCCAGGGATTGAGCCATCCCTGACCATGTAGAGGGCTTGGGTCGCCCGACATATTCGGCTGGAGACGAATCGTTCGTCCGCGAAAATCAAAAGACCCTCCACGGATCCGGTTCACATAGGGCACAAGTGGGAAGCAACTCGCGTCGAGAACCTTTTCGAGCGGACTGTGGCATTTGCGCAATATCGCTCGCGAACCGCCTTCGCCGGTCCATTCGAATGCCGAAATTGCGCCCCCAATTGAAGGGCTTAGGGTCAGCCGCAAGTGGCCACGCTCGAGTGTCAGCAAGTCGAGTTCCGAAGGTTTCATTTCAATACTATTCACGGCCGGGCAACTTCGTTGGGGATAAACCTAGATTATCCGTTGCGCGCGGAATCGCGCCACATGTATTTAACGCCCCGGGGGCCGGGGAGGGTCACGAGTGAAGAGACGAGTCAAGGATTTCGTCGACATTGCAGACCAGGTGTCGCTCGATGAACTGATCCATAAACTGGCTGAGGTGCGCGACAGCCTCCCGCAGGAATGCGGTGCCGAGCTTGTGCTCCGCGGCGACGAAATATTCGGACACCGAATCACCATCTCCTATTTCCGCGAACAGACGGACGAGGAAGCCGAGATCGAGAGACGCTATTGCGAAGCGTCGAAGGAGGCCAAGCAGCGCGAGCTCGAGCGTCTTCAGTCTGAGCTGGGAGTCGTCTGCTATGCAGCGCCCGGCAATCGAGGAAAGCTTCGCATCGTCGCTTAAGCCCCTCAGGACGGCCGGAAATTCAGAGCCAGCCCATTCATGCAATAGCGCAGTCCCGTCGGCTTTGGCCCATCGTCGAAAACGTGCCCGAGATGACCGCCGCAGCGCGCGCAGAGCACTTCCGTGCGGTCCATCATGTCGCTGTGGTCCGGACGTGTCACGACCGAGTGAGGCAGGGTTTTCCAGAAACTCGGCCAGCCGGTTCCACTCTCGAACTTGGTTGCCGAACTGAACAGCGGCAATGCGCAGCCGGCACAGACAAAGGTGCCCTTGCGATGCTCATTGAGGAGTGAACTTGAAAAAGGTCTCTCGGTCGCAGCTTCGCGCAGAACCGCGTAGCGCTCGGCACCCAGAATCCTGCGCCATTGGTCTGGACTGCGGTTAACTGCGAAGTGCGCGTCAGCATTAGAGGGAGCGCCGCGTCCGAACAGAAGCAGGCCTATGGTCCCGGCACCGAAAATACCGAGAAATGCACGGCGATCGTTCATGCCTGGTTATGGCTCCTAACCAAATGCGCGCGTAACCTATAAGAGTTCAACCTGAACCGCGACGGAATCCTGACGTGCTCCTGATCATCCTCGCCTATTTCGGCGGGATCCTCACCATCCTCAGCCCGTGCATCCTGCCGGTGCTCCCGTTCGTCTTCGCTCGGGCGGACCGCTCCTTCGTCCGAAGCACCCTCCCTATGCTCGGCGGAATGGCTGCGACGTTTGCGATCGTCGCAACGCTTGCGGCAGTCGGAGGCGGCTGGGCGGTGCGCGCCAATGCGATCGGCCGCTGGGCCGCCCTGGCGCTCTTGGCTCTGTTTGGAATCGCGCTCGTTTTCCCGGCCCTCTCCGACCGACTGACGCGGCCGCTTGTGGCCCTCGGATCGCGCCTGACAGAGAAGGAAAGCGGGCAGGACAGCATCTGGTCTTCCCTCATTTTGGGAGTCGCGACCGGGCTCCTCTGGGCGCCCTGTGCCGGCCCCATCCTCGGAATTATCTTTACGGCCGCGGCCCTTCAGGGCGCGAGCTTCGATACCACTTTGCTCCTTCTTGCTTATGCGCTCGGCGCAGCAACGTCGCTCGCGCTTGCGCTGCTCGTCGGCGGGAAGCTGTTCGCGAGGATGAAGAAATCGCTCGGGACGAGCGAGCGCATCCGGCAGGTGCTTGGAGTGCTCGTGCTCGCCGGCGTTGCCGCGATCGCGTTCGGCCTGGATACGAAGGTGCTCTCGAAGCTCTCGAGCGCGCAGACCGCAGGCTTGGAATCCGGGCTTGCGCAGCGTCTTGGCGCCAGTCGAACGATGGACGAAAGCAGTGCAAGGACGACGGCCTCGGGCGAACTCGTCCTCCCGATGCTAGGCCGACTTCCAAGCCTAGATGGGCTCGGCCCCTGGTTTAACAGTCCCCCGCTCACCAACGCGCAGCTAAAGGGCAAGGTCGTTCTCATAGACTTCTGGACCTACAGCTGCATCAATTGCCTGCGCACCCTACCCTATCTCAAAGCCTGGGACACCAAGTACCGCAAGGACGGCCTCGTAATCATCGGTGTCCATGCACCTGAATTCGCGTTCGAGCGCGACCCGGCCAATGTCTCGAAAGCCGTCAAGGATCTCGATGTCCCCTATCCTGTCGCGCTCGACAACCAGTATCGGCTGTGGAACGCGCTCCACAATCAATATTGGCCGGCGCACTATTTCATCGATGCCCAAGGGCGAATTCGTTACTTTCACCATGGCGAAGGCGAATATGGAATGGCGGAGCGCGTCATCCGGCAGCTCCTCGCCGAAGCGGGCCACGCTCCCAGCGGCGGAATGGCGAATGAAAGTGCAACTGGTGCCGAAGCGGCCGCGGCCTTCACCGAAATCGGCTCGCCCGAGACGTATATCGGCTATTATCGTTCGGAACGGTTCGTCTCGCCCGGAGGGCTCGTCCACGATAAAGCGAAGGTCTACTCGCCAGCATCGCTCGCCCTTAATGACTGGTCGCTTGAGGGACCGTGGATCGATGGTCGCCAGGAAGCTCGATCGCTCGCCCCGGGGGCGAAGATCTCGTTTCGCTTCCATGCCCGCGATCTTCATCTTGTGCTCGGGTCTTCGACCGGGAAGCCTGTGCGCTTCCAAGTGACTCTTGACGGCGCTGCCCCCGGCAGGGACGCAGGTTCCGATTCAACGGCCGACGGGACCGGCGTCGTCAGCGAACAGAGACTCTACCAGTTGATCCGCCAGAAGGGGCCGGTGAAGGATCGGAACTTCACCATCACCTTCCTCGATCCGGAAGTCGACGCCTTCTCCTTCACCTTTGGTTGAGACTCTAGGAGAGCCGCCCCTCGAGAGGGCAGGAGCGCGGCAGGCGACACAGACTTGGCGCTCAATAGAAGCGTCGTTTGAGCTTGCCCGGCCGGCGCGCTAGTGCGCTTCTCGTGACGAAGAAGCCGTCGAGATCGGATTGGGAAGCGCTCGCCGCAAAGGAAAGCCGCGGGAAGGATCTCTCGCGCGACACGTTCGAAACGATCCGCTTGAAGGCCGTCTACGGCCCGGACGACGTGAGCGAAATCGACAGCGGTTTTCCTGGTCTCCCGCCGTTCACACGTGGCCCCTACGCAACCATGTACGCCGGGCGCCCGTGGACCATCCGCCAATATGCCGGCTTTTCGACCGCCGAGGAATCCAACGCATTCTATCGCCGCAACCTTGCCGCGGGCCAGAAGGGCCTCAGCGTCGCTTTCGATCTTGCTACTCATCGCGGATACGATAGCGACAATCCGCGTGTGGCCGGCGACGTCGGAATGGCCGGCGTCGCGATCGATACCGTCGAGGACATGAAGCTCCTTTTCGGGGGCATTCCACTCGATGAGATGTCGGTCAGCATGACGATGAATGGAGCTGTGCTCCCGGTCATGGCTTTCTTCATCGTTGCCGGTGAGGAGCAAGGCGTTCCGCACGCCAAGCTGACGGGCACGATCCAGAACGACATCCTCAAGGAGTTCGCGGTCCGCAATACCTACATCTACCCGCCCGACCCAAGCATGCGGATCGTCAGCGACGTCATCGAATATTGCGCTCGCGAGATGCCGAAGTTCAATTCGATCTCGATCAGCGGCTATCACATGCACGAGGCCGGAGCGACCGCAGTTCAGGAACTCGCCTACACGCTCGCGGACGGAATGGAATACGTCCGCTGCGCGATGGCCGATGGGCTCGATATCGATGACTTTGCGCCGCGCCTCAGCTTCTTTTTCGGAATTGGAATGAACCTGTTCATGGAGGTCGCGAAGCTCCGCGCAGCACGCACTCTGTGGTATCGGATCATGACCGAACTGGGTGCGAGGAAGGAACAATCCAAGCGTCTGAGGACGCATTGTCAGACATCCGGAGTCAGTCTCACCGAGCAGGACGCGTACAACAACATCATTCGAACGACGATCGAGGCGCTTGCAGCGGTTCTTGGCGGGACTCAGTCGCTGCACACGAACAGCTTTGATGAGGCGATCGCTCTGCCCACGGATTTCTCGGCGCGCATCGCTCGAAACACACAGCTGATCCTTGCGGAGGAGAGCGGAGTGACCGCGGTCGCCGATCCCCTCGGCGGAAGCTGGTATGTCGAGAAGCTGACGAGCGAGCTGGAAGACCGCGCATGGGAGCTCATCCAGGAGGTCGAGCAGCACGGCGGAATGACCAAGGCGGTCGCAGAAGGTCTGCCCAAGCATCGCATCGAGGAAACCGCGGCCGCTCGAGCAGCGAAGGTGGATATCGGCGAGACCGTGATTGTCGGAGTGAATCGCTATCGTCCGGCTGAAGTGGAAGAGCATGACATCCTCGAAGTCGACAATGCGAAGGTCCGCGCACAGCAGATCGCACGGATCGAGAAGGTTCGGGCCGGCCGAAACGAGGAAAAGGCGCGTGCTGCGCTGAACGCGCTCGAGGAAGGCGCCAGAGGCACGGCAAACTTGCTCGAGCTAAGTGTTGAGGCCGCTCGCGAGCGGGCAACGCTCGGCGAGATTTCAGATGCGCTCGAGCGCGTGTTTGGGCGCTACGGAACCAAACCCGAACCGGTTCGCGGGATCTACGGGAGAGCCCGACGGGACGGGCGCTGGAAACTTGCCGAAGAAGGGACGCGCTCGGTCGCCGAGCGTCTCGGACGCAAGCCCCGGATCATGGTTGCCAAAATGGGCCAGGACGGACACGACCGCGGCGCGAACCTCGTATCGTCGGCCTTCGTTGACCTCGGCTTCGAGGTGATCCCGGGACCATTGTTCCAGACCCCTCGCGAAACCGCCCAGATGGCGATCGAAAACGACGTTGACGTCGTTGGCGCAAGCTCACTCGCGGCCGGGCACAGGACGCTCATTCCGGAGATGATCGGGGCCCTTAAGGAGATGGGGCGCGCCGACATCAAGGTTGTCGCCGGCGGCGTCATTCCTGCGCAGGATTATTCGATGCTCCGGGCAGCGGGCGTTCAGGCGATTTTCGGCCCGGGAACCAACCTTGCCGATGCCGCCGATGAAATTCTTCGGTTGCTCGGCCACAATCGGCCGCCGCTGGACGAGGCGGCGGAGTGAATTCGCCGAAGTTCCGGCAAATGCCGCAATCGGGACTCCCCAAGCCGGGGTGGACCCGGGCCTTGGCCGGGTTACAAGGCGCGCGTGTTTAAGAAGATCCTGATCGCCAATCGCGGCGAGATCGCGTGCCGGGTGATCCGGACTGCTCGGCGCATGGGAATTAAGACGGTCGCCGTTTATTCCGATGCCGATGCACGCGCGCCGCATGTGAGGATGGCCGATGAGAGCGTTCGGCTGGGGCCGGCGCCCGCATCGCAATCCTACCTTAAGGCCGAACTCATCATCGACGCGTGCAAGGAGACGGGCGCCGAGGCCGTTCATCCCGGATACGGCTTTCTTTCCGAGCGCGAGAGCTTTGCAAAAGCCCTCGACAAGGCCGGGA
Organism: Sphingomicrobium sp.; assembly: GCA_036265105.1. GTDB lineage: Bacteria > Pseudomonadota > Alphaproteobacteria > Sphingomonadales > Sphingomonadaceae > Sphingomicrobium. The sequence goes on along the minus strand of DATAPR010000028.1, from coordinate 75,853 downwards.
TCACGTTCATCGGTCCTCCGCCCAAGGCAATTGCGGCAATGGGCGACAAAATCGAATCCAAGAAGCTCGCCGCCAAGGCGGGCGTAAACGTCGTCCCCGGCTTCTTGGGTGACATCGCGACCACGAACGACGCGGTCAAAATCGCCAACGACATCGGTTTTCCGGTGATGATGAAGGCGTCCGCGGGCGGCGGCGGCAAGGGGATGCGCCTCGCCTGGAACGAAACGGACGTGCGCGAAGGGTTCGAAAGCGTCAAGCGCGAGGGCCTCAACAGCTTCGGCGACGACCGCGTCTTCATCGAGAAGTTCATCGAGGCGCCAAGGCACATCGAAATCCAGGTGCTCGGCGACAAGCACGGCAACATTCTCTACCTCAATGAACGCGAATGCTCGATTCAGCGTCGCAATCAAAAGGTGGTCGAGGAAGCGCCCTCACCCTTTGTCTCCCCGGAGATGCGAAGGGCGATGGGCGAACAGGCCGTCGCCCTGGCGCGGGCGGTCGGATATTATTCAGCAGGCACGGTCGAGCTGATCGTCAACGGAGCGGACCCCAGCGGAACGAGCTTCTACTTCCTCGAGATGAACACTCGGCTGCAAGTCGAGCATCCGGTAACCGAGGAGATCACGGGCCTGGATCTCGTCGAGCAGATGATCCGAGTTGCGGCGGGTGAAAAGCTTAAATTTGCGCAGGATGACGTCGGAATAAACGGCTGGTCGGTCGAGACCCGAATCTATGCCGAGGACCCATACCGAAGCTTCCTTCCAAGCACGGGCCGGCTGACCCGCTACCGTCCGCCGACCGAAATCAGCGAGGATGACCTCGTCGTCCGCGTCGACGACGGAGTCACCGACGGCGGCGAGGTCAGCATGTTTTACGACCCGATGATCGCCAAGCTGATCACCTGGGCACCCACCCGCGAAGTTGCGATCGACGCTCAGATCGGCGCGCTCGACGAGTTCGTGATCGACGGCATCAGCGACAATGTCGATTTTCTGTCGGCGCTGATGCAGCATCCGCGCTTTCGCGACGGGAATCTCGCGACCGATTTCATCGCCGACGAATATCCCGAGGGTTTCGAAGGCGCTCCGGCGGACGAGCAACTGATCGAGGATCTCACGGCCATCGCCGGAATGGTCGCAGTCATCACCGACGAGCGCGCGTCCGAGATCAGCGATCAGCTCGGAGAACGGCCTTATTTTCCGTGCGAGCGGATCGTCAGGCTCGACGATGGAGCGAGCCACCGCGTTCGGATCAAACCCTACAAGGGCGGGACGCTCGCTTTGACGGACGATGGAGACCTGGTCGACATCGTCGGCCGCTGGACTCCTGGTCAGCGTCTCCTGACCGTTCTCGTCGATGGACGCAGGCGCACTGTTCAGGTGCGCCGAATCGGGCGCGACTGGGAACTCCAGACCCGCGGTGCCAGCCACAAAGTTCAAGTGCTGAGCCCGCACGTCGCTCAGCTGTCGAAACACATGATCGACAAACGGGCGCCTGATCTATCCCGGCTGCTGCTCGCGCCTATGCCTGGTCTCCTGACGCGCCTTGACGTCGCTGTCGGTGACAAGGTCGAGCCCGGCCAGCCAGTCGCAGTCATGGAGGCGATGAAAATGGAGAACATACTCCGCGCGCCCAAGGCAGCGGTCGTGAAGACAACGCCGGCGAAGGCCGGCGATAGCCTCGCAGTTGATCAAGTGATCGTGGAGTTCGAGTAAAGCCACCTACCTTGGCGGTGGAAGCTTCTCCAAAAAATAGGGATCGAGCGCGCGCCAGACCTTTTCCCACTCGGCGTGGCGAATGAAGTCGTGGGCTTCGCCGGGGAAGATCAACGTTCGCACCTCGATTCCGCGTTCGCGAAGACGCTGCGCAAGATCGACGGTCTCGACGACGTCGACATTCATATCCTGGTCGCCGTGAATCAGGAGCACCGGCGAGCGCCACGTGTCGAGGTGTCCCATCGGCGAAGAGGCGCGCGCCTGGTCGCCGTCCTTCTTGTCGACCCCGAAATAGGTGCTGGGGCTTAAATGGCCCTTGATCGGAGAGGGCCAGCTCCAGTCATAGACTCCGTGAATGCCGACGCCGGCCTTGAACAGTTCCGAGTTGCGGGCGAGCGCTTGAGCCGTGAGCAGACCGCCATAGGAGCCGCCCCAGATTCCGATCTTGCTGGCATCTACACCGGGCCGGGAAGCGAGCCAGCGACCGGCGGCGAGGACGTCCTGATACTCGCTGGCATTGCGCCACGCTCGTCCCGCGGCGTCACGGAACGCGCGGCCGTAACCGATCCCGGACCGATAGTTGACGGCAAGGACTTCATAGCCTTGCTCGGCCAGGCGTCGGTTCACCGAATAGTCGCTCGAATAATAGCCCATATAGTGAAAGGACGGGAACATCTGTCGCTGGGGTCCGCCGTGGACATAGATGAGGCCAGGATGGGGACCGGTCCCGGACGGTGTGAACAGCTGACCGGTGAAAGGCAGCCCATCGAGCGAGATCAGGTGCACCTCGACGGGCGCAGGCCCGGCAAGACGATTGCGATAGTCATAGTCGGCGTAGGTCTCACTGACCTTCGGCTGTCCGGTTCTGAGGTCGAGGATTCGAACAAGCGGTGCCTGATTGGCGCTCGCAGCGACGATCGCCACATAATTGCCGGCCGAGCGAGCGTCGGCGAGCACCGGTTCGGCCTGCGGCAGCGCTCGGGAGGTTCCCGAGACCGGGTCGAACAGCGACATCTGGCGCGTGTCGTGATCCGCGCAATTGTGAATGGCAAGAATCCGGTCGCCGGCGAGCTCGCTTTCGGCGACTTCGCAATTGGGCGGAGTGATCGCCCGAGGTTCCCCACCTTCTCTTGGAAGCGCGTAAAGCCGTCCCCAGCCGTCATCCTCGGAATAGAAGACAATCAAATCGTTCGACGCCCACCGAAGCGCTCCTTCAGGATCATCATCGCCGAGCGTCACAGCTGGGCCGCGAGTGCTCCACAACGAGCGCACCGATCCGCTCGCAAGATCAACAAGGTCGATGGAAAACGGCTCGGCCTCGGTCTGGTCAGGTGTTGTGCTGTGTTTTCGGCCGGGGAAGCGAAGGACCGCAACGGCATCTCCGCTGGGGCTGAGCACCGGCACCGCAAGCCGGTCCACACCCGTTTCCAGCCAGTCGACCCGCTTGGAGCCGGGGTGGAAGCGTCCGAGGAAGGAATAGCCTCGGCGATCGTCGATGAAGATGAGATCGCCAGTCCTGGTCCACACGAACTGCGACCAACCGCCGCCGCCCTTCGCAAACATCTTGGGTTTCGATTTGGGTGATCGAGTGTCGATCGCAAGCAGATCGCCATCGCGGCTGATGAGCAACGTTCGGCCATCCGAGGTGAAGTTCGGATCCGAGCCTTCCCCGAGGTCGGTCGGTTTTGCGCCCGGGACCGTCGAAAGCAGCCAGAGCTTAACATCCGGCGCTGGAACCAGGCTGGCGGGATTGAACGGATCGCCAGTGCGCGGAACGCCCGTCCTGAACACGAGGTGGCCGCCGTCTGGAGACAGAAGAACGTCGGTAATCGGATCGCCACCGTCATCGATCCGCGACGCGAGCTCGATCCGTCGAAAGTCTGGAGCGCGCGCGAAGAAGACCATCGACTTGTCGGCCTCGCGGGTGAGCCAAGCGAATGCCGGGATCTTCGCCCCGCTGATCGCATCAACATATGGAAAATCGAGAAAACCGGTCTCGGACGGCGGAGCTGCCGAAGCGCTCGCTGCGATCAGTAAAGCCGCCGCGGCGAGGTAAAAAGAACGAATGCCCATCTCCGCAAGGCTATGTCGGACAAACAACTCAAACAAGCGCCCGTTCATCGAAAATGCCAGTTAGGATGCCAACAGCATTTGCTTGCTTCGAGGCGGCGGTTAAGGTTCGCTCCAGTCCAATTGAACAAGCGGAGATTTGTAGCTGATGCGTTACTTCAGCAAGCTGGCTTTGCTCGCAGCCGCGACGAGCCTCACATCACCGGCGCTTGCCGCCGTCCTGCCTCAGGGCGCGCCGATCCCGGCCCTCGTGAGGGATGTCTCGATTCCCTACTCGGCCTTCACGCTCAAAAATGGACTGAAGGTTGTTGTCCACGAAGATCGCAAGGCGCCCGTTGTCGCGGTTTCGGTCTGGTATCACGTCGGGTCGAAGGACGAGCCGGCCGGTCGCACGGGTTTCGCACATCTGTTCGAGCACCTGATGTTCGGCGGCTCAGAACATAGCGATACCAGCTGGTTTGGCCCGATGCAGGCGATGGGCGCTACCGACCTCAACGGAACGACGAACTACGACCGAACCAACTATTTCGAAACTGTCCCAAGGGCGGCGCTCGAGCGCGCGCTGTTCCTTGAAAGCGACCGAATGGGACATCTCCTCCCGGCCGTCACCCAGCAGAAACTCGATATCCAGCGCGGTGTCGTTCAGAACGAAAAGCGCGGCGATGACAATGAGCCAGGCGGCCTGCTGCAATATTCGGTCCAGCAAACGCTCTATCCGGCAGGCAATCCCTACCATCACACCGTCATCGGCTCGATGGGCGATCTCGATCACGCAAGTCTCGAGGTGGTGAAGGACTGGTTCCGTTCGCACTACGGCCCCAACAATGCGGTGCTCGTGCTTGCCGGCGATATCAGCGCCAGCGAGGCGAGGCAGCTCGTAGAAAAGTATTTCGGCGACATTCCCGCTGGACCCAAGTCAGTCCCGGCGCTGGCGAGCATCCCGACGCTCAAGGCTCGTGTGACGATGACGTTCCACGACGACGTCGCCAACACGACTGTCTACCGGATGTGGGCGGTGCCGGGAGTCACGGCGAAGGACGAGAATGCGCTCGAGCTCGCGGCGAGCGTGCTTGGCGGACTTGCGAGCTCGCGCCTCGACAATGAGCTCGTTCGCGACAAGAAAACTTCGGTCGGTGTTTCAGCGAGCGTTGATCCCCATGAGCGTGTCGGCGAATTCAGCGTCGAAGCGACGGTGAAGCCCGGGGTCGACCCGGCTCTCGTGGGTAGGCAGGTCGATGCGATCATCGCCGATTTCATCAAGAACGGACCCACTGCCGAGGAGCTGAAGCGCGCCAAGACCACGGACATTGCCGCGACGATCAGGGGCCTCGAATCGGTCGGAGGGCTCGACGGCAAGGCCGCGACTCTTGCGGAAGGCGCAGTCTTCGCCAACGATCCGGGCTTCTACAAGAAAGAGCTGCAGGAAGAAGCGGCGCTGACTCCGGCGCAGGTCCGAGCGGCAGCGGGCCGCTGGCTGTCCCGGCCGGCGTTCGCGTTCACGCTCGCTCCAGGCAAGCGGGACCCCTATGAGGAATCGAAACTCGCCGATGATACTGCCGGAAAAGGCGGAACCGGCGGCCATGTCATTGCAACTCCAAAGTCCTTGGCGGCGACGACAACTGCCGGAGTGGACCGTTCGCACCTGCCGCCCATCGGCCTGATCGCCGATCTACATTTCCCGAGGGTCGAACATGCCACCTTGTCGAATGGGATTCCCGTCGTGTTCGCGCGGCGTGAAGGCGTTCCGGTGGTCCGCGTCGCGATCGATTTCGATGCTGGCAACGCGGCAGATCCGAAGTCAGCGCTTGGGACGCAGGCGTTCATGCTCGGGATGCTCGACGAGGGCACCGGCAAATATACTTCAGTCGAGATTGCCAAGGCCAAGGAGAATCTTGGAGCGACGATTTCCGCGTCGCCGAGCATGGACCGCTCGAACGTCTACCTTTCTTCGCTTACCCCCAACCTCGCACCCTCCCTCGACCTCATGTCCGATATCGTGCGTCACCCCGCTTTCGTGCCGGCCGAAGTCGATCGGGTTCGCAATCAGCAGCTCGCGGCGATCGCCGAGGAGACAAAGCAGCCGGTCGGGCTTGCCTTGAGGACTCTTCCGCCCCTCCTTTATGGAAAGGACCATCCTTACGGCGTTCCCTTCACGGGAAGAGGGGATCCAGCCGCCGTGGCGAGGCTTACCCAGGCCGATTTGAGATCTTTCCACGATAGCTGGCTGAGGCCTGACGATGCGACGATCCTGGTCGTCGGCGACACGACCCTTGCAGAAGTTATGCCGCTGCTCGAGCGGAGCTTCGGCGACTGGCGCTCAGTGGGACCGAAGCCGACGAAGAATTTCTCGGTCCCTACCCCGCCGCCGACTAGCCGGATCATGCTTATTGACCGACCCAACACCCCTCAGTCGCTGATCTTCGGCGGCGAGCTTCTGCCGCTGCAGGGCGCCGACGAGATCATTGCGCTCTTGGAGGCAAATGATGTGCTTGGCGGTTCCTTCCTGTCCAGGCTCAATTCCGATCTTCGCGAGACCCGGCACTGGTCTTATGGTGTGGCGAGTATCGTTAGCCGTCCGCAGCACCAAATACCGTTCCTCATCTACGCGCCGGTTCAAACCGATGAGACCGGGCCCTCCATTGCCGCAATGCGCGACGACATGGGTGCGTTCATCGACGGCAAAGGCGTGACTCCTGAAGAGCTGAGCCGAACGATCGACGGCGCAGTTCGCGAGCTGCCGGGGGATTTCGAAACGTCAGCCGCGGTGATGGGCGGCATGGAATCGAACGTCCTCTACCACCGGCCCGACAATTATTACGAGACGCTCGCGAGCCGCTATCAGGCCCTGACCGCGCCAGCTTTAGACGGAGCGGCCAAGGCCGCGATTGATCCGTCCAAACTGACCTGGGTCGTGATCGGCGACGCCTCCAAGGTGAAACCGCAGCTCGACGCGCTGAAGATTCCCGTCGAAGTGGTGACCACGCCCTAGGATGTAATCCGGGTCATGTGCCCCATCTTTCGGCCCGGGCGCGCCTCGCCCTTCCCGTAGATGTGAACATGAAGACCCCGTTCAGCGACGAGTTCGGGCCAGTTGTTCACTTCATCGCCGATGAGATTGTCCATGACCGCACCTCCGGCGACGAGATCGGTTGGGCCTGGCGGGAGATCGCAGATTGCTCGGACGTGCTGCTCGAACTGGGAGGTGACCGCGCCTTCGATCGTCCAATGGCCGCTGTTGTGGACTCGCGGCGCGATCTCATTGACCAGCGGACCGTCGCGGCTCGCGAAGAACTCGACCGTCAGCACTCCGATATGTCCAAGCGCCGCGGCGATCCCGATCGCCGCTTGATGCGCTTCAGCAAGCTGGCCCGCGACCACGCCGCTACAAGGCACGCTGGAGCGGCGAAGAATCCCGTCGCGATGCTCGTTCTGCGGCGAATCCCAAATAGCGCACCGTCCGTCGGCCCAGCGCGCGATGATCACCGAGAATTCGGCAACAAAGTCGATGCCGGCCTCCGCGACCGCCGGTTCCTCTCCGATAGAACGCCAGGCTGATCCGGCGTCCTCGGGAGCTCGGATCCAGGCCTGGCCCTTCCCGTCATAGCCGTACCGCCGGGTCTTCAAGACGTTGGGCGCGCCGACCTCCTCGATTGCCGCTCGAACTTCCTCGAGCGTTGAAACGGAACGCCAGGGCGCGACACGAGCGCCGCAGCCCTCGATGAACGCTTTCTCGCGCGAGCGGTCCTGGGCGATTGCCAGCGAGCGGGTCGAAGGACGAAGCTTGGCGCCAAGAACATCGAGCGGTTCGACCGGCAGATTCTCGAATTCGTAGGTCGCGACATCGACGCTCGAAGCGAACTTCCTCAGCGCCGCGATGTCATCGTAGGCGGCGCGCGTGAAGCATGCCGACACCTGCGCCGCCGGCGGATCCTCGTGCGGGTCGAGGATATGACATTTGTAGCCCAGTCGAGCCGCAGCAGCGCTCAGCATCCGGCCGAGCTGTCCGCCGCCGATGATTCCGATCGTGCTTCCAGGCGGGACCGTCATTCCGGAGCTTCGGCAACCGATCCCGTCTGCTTCTCGCGCCATTCCTCGAGGCGCTTTGCGAGCGCATGGTCCTGCGCCGCGAGCATTGCTGCGGCGAGAAGTGCCGCGTTGACCGCGCCGGCCTTGCCGATTGCGAGCGTTCCCACGGGAACTCCGGCCGGCATCTGGACGATCGAAAGCAGACTATCCATCCCTTTGAGCGCTTGGGTTTCGATTGGAACTCCGAGCACCGGAAGCGAGGTCATCGAAGCTGTCATTCCAGGCAAATGCGCAGCGCCTCCAGCCCCGGCAATCACGACCTTCAGCCCTCGCTCCTTTGCGGAATGCGCATAATCATAGAGCCGCTTTGGCGTGCGGTGAGCGGAGACGATTTTCGTCTCGAAGGGCACGCCGAGCTGTTCCAGCGTCGTGGAGGCGTGACGCATCGTCTCCCAGTCGGAGCTCGACCCCATGATAATGCCGACAACCGGCTCGGCCATTGTCCCGCCTTGAAGCAGTGAACGTGAGCGGGCTCGTTTAGGGTGCCGATTCCGGCTAGGCAATCGGGGCCTGGCTTGGCGACTCGTTCGCCGGACTGTAGCCGAGGCCAAGTTCTTGCATATTCAAGGCTTTCGAATCGCGCTATGGCTGACACCGCAGGCAAGAGCAGGGGCTCGGGGGCAATGTCTGATCCGGTAAGCGACGTCGCCGACGTCGAACAGCTCATTGCTGAAATCGGAACGTTGCGCGAAAGGATCGCGCAGCTGCAGGACCGTATCGAACAACTCGATTTGCTTGCCCACGAGGACAGCCTGGTCGAGCTTCCCAACCGACGCGGATTCATGCGCGCCCTGGAGCGGCTGATCGATCGGGTCGGTCGCTATCAGGAAAAGTCGGCTCTGCTGTTCGTCGACCTCGACGGATTGAAGCTGATCAACGACAACTTCGGGCACCTGGCTGGCGACGAGTCGCTGATTCAGGTCGCGCGACTCTTGGTCGGCGGCGTTCGCAAGAGTGATATCGTCGCCCGTATTGGCGGAGATGAGTTCGCGATCCTGCTCAGCCACTCGGACGAAGACTCCGCGCGCGAGACCGCGAGCCGTCTCATTGAAGTGATTGCGGCGTCCGATTTCACGCATGGCGGTCAGCCGCTGCCGCTGAGTGTCGCGATCGGCGCAGCCGCCATTCGAAGTGAGGATACGCCCGAGACCGCGATGGCCCGCGCAGACCGCGAGATGTATCGGAGAAAGGCGGCCTAGAGGCGACCGCCGCTCAGGCGTCTTCCAGATAGAAGCGACGCTCGACCGACAGATTGTCGGAAAGCTCATAGACGATCGGCTTTCCCGTCGGGATTTCGAGCGAGACGATGTCCTCATCGCTGATGTCGGAGAGATATTTGATGATCCCGCGCAGCGAATTTCCGTGCGCCGAGACGAGCACGCGCTTTCCCCCCGCAAGCGCCGGCGCGATCTCGGATTCGTAATATGGGACCGAGCGAGCGACCGTGTCCTTGAGACTCTCCGTCCGAGGCACTTCAATTCCTGCATAGCGGCGATCTTGGCTGACGTCGTAGGGGCTGTCTTCCGGGAGCGGGGGCGGAGGAATATCGTATGAGCGCCGCCAGATCTTGACCTGCTCGGCCCCCACCTTCTCGATCATTTCCTGCTTGTTGAGACCAGTCAGCCCGCCATAATGCCGCTCGTTGAGGCGCCAGTCCTTGGTCGTCTGAAGCCACAGGCGATCCATCTCGTGAAGGACGAGGTGGAGTGTTCGAATGGCGCGTGTCAGTACGCTCGTGAAGCAGCAGTCGAAGTCGAAGCCTTCCCGCTTGAGGAGGCCTCCCGCAGCGCGCGCCTCGTCGACTCCCGCCTCTGAGAGATCAACGTCCCACCAGCCGGTGAAGCGGTTCTCGAGATTCCACTGCGATTGCCCGTGCCGCAGCAGCACGAGCGTCGGCATCAGGCGGGCTCTTTCACGCGCTTGGCCGAATCGCGCTCCGCGCATGCCCTGTCGAGTTGCGGAAGGATTGCGTGGAGCGCGTCGAGACAGGCCCCGGCGAGAAATTTCGAACGCTGAGGCGACCAGCCATAGACCGTGTCGGGCAGGTTGAAATTGTCCTTGAAGGGCATTTCAAGGGTCATCGAGACGCACCCGTAGCGCTCGGCAAGCTGCGTTGTGGACATGCTCATATTGGCACCCCCAGGAGCCGGGATCTCATAACCCTGTTCGCGCTGGAAATCGGGTGAGATCCGCTCGAGCGTCTCGCTGAACAGAAGGAAGAGCTTCTGCTGCCGCTCGGTGATCGAGGGAATTCCCTCAAAGCCGGCGAGGAAATTTGCAGGAATCGCCTCATCGCCATGCACGTCCATCGCGAAATCAACTCCGGTTGAATCCATCGCATTGCGAACACACAGCACTTCGGGACTTCGCTCGGGGCTCGGCGCGTGCCATTCGCGGTTGAGATTGGCTCCGACTGCGTTGGTTCTGAGGTGGCCGCGCTTCGACCCGTCAGGATTCATGTTTGGAACAATTCGAAAAGTGCATTGCTTGCGAAGCACGCGTGCGACGGGATCGTCCCCGTCGGTGAGCTTCTCGAGCGCGCCTTCCATCCACCATTCAGCCATACTCTCGCCGGGATGCTGACGCGCGTAGAGCCACACGTTCCTCGGGCCATCGCCGATCGTCAAGCAATCGATATCCTGCCCATCGAGGCTCTTTCCAAGAGACGAATAGCCAACACCCTCGAGTGACGCAGTCTGGGTCACGAGATCGTGGTGCCGCTCCATCGAATAAGGCGCGAAATAAGCAACCCAGACGACGTCCTGCGGAGCGGTCAGCTTCATCGTCAGGACACCGTCACTATAGCCCGTGTCCTCGATCCTGACCCATTCGTCGCGATCGAGACTCATAACGCCTTTGTAGTCGGGCCAGCCGTGAGGGTAGGCCGAGCCGGCGCAATTCGTGATGCGCAGGGTCACCTCCCGGCCAGCGCCGCCCGCGATCCTGAAATAAAACCATTGATAGAAGTCGCTCAAATGGTCCTTGACGATCTCTAGGTCGGCGGAGTCGCCATCCTGCCTGACCACGCGAATGTTGCCCGCGTCGAACGAACTCGAAATTGTAAGAGGCATGCGCTCTACCCGGCTGCTGTCTGAAGTTCGCCGCGCCTGATAGACGAAATCGAAAGACCCGCAACCTTGAGCGGCTTGGCAGTGGGTCAGCTCCTCGGCTAGCGACCTTCGAATGAACAAGGTCCCAGTGCTCGTAACCGGCGGCGCAGGTTACATCGGAAGCCACGCCGTCCTCGCGCTCAAAGATTCAGATTGGCCCATCGCCGTAGTCGACGATCTGTCCAACGGGACTCGTGAGGTCATTCCAAAGGACGTTCCCTTCTACGAGGGAAATATCGCCGAGACGGCCCTTCTCGAACGCATCTTCGCTGAGCAGAAGATCGGGGCGGTCATGCATTTCGCCGGCTCAATCGTCGTTCCGGAATCGGTCGAGCAACCGCTCAAATATTATGCCAACAACACGCTTGCCTCGCATGCGCTCATCAGCGCCGCGGTCGCTTCGGGGGTGAGGCACATCCTATTTTCCTCGACCGCGGCGGTCTACGGCGCTCCGGAACGCGTTCCGATCGACGAAGAAGACAGAAAATCGCCGATCAATCCCTACGGGGCGTCCAAACTGATGACCGAGCGAATGCTCGCCGACGCATCTGGCGCCCATCCGTTCAATTATGGCGCACTTCGCTATTTCAACGTCGCTGGAGCCGACCCCGATGGACGTGCCGGACAGATCGGTCGGGGCTCGACCCACCTGATCAAGATCGCATGCGAAGCGGCAGTGGGAAAGCGCTCCGCCATCGCGGTTTACGGGACGGACTATCCCACGCCCGATGGAACCTGCGTTCGCGATTATATCCACGTCAGCGACCTTGCCGATGCTCACGTCGCCGCGCTCGAATGGCTGCTCGATCACCCCGGCGAAAATCTCGTCCTCAACTGCGGTTACGGTAAGGGGCTTTCAGTGCTCGAGGTGCTCGACGCCGTCGACCAGGCGAATGGTTCGCCGATCGAGCGCGTGATGGAAGGACGTCGAGCCGGTGACCCAGCCGAGCTGGTCGCAGGCAATGCGCGGCTTCTTTCCACGCTCGACTGGCGAGCCAGATATGGCGATATCCAGCTAATTGTGGGGGACGCCCTGCGCTGGGAGCGCACGCTCCTCGAGGGCAAAGCTTTTCGCGTCTCTTAGACTTGCCGAACCAATACCGCCGCCGGCTTGCCAAGATGGCTTGCGAGCGCATCGACGCAGCTTCGATACTGGGCGCGCAGCTCTGCGATCGCGGCAAAGTCCGCGTCGGCACGGATCGGATAGTCGGCGCTTCGCAACTGCTCGGCCGCCTGGCGGAGTTCCGGCTGGTCATCGCTGACACTTCGCGGGCGAAGACCGACCATGCCGGCCAGCTCCCTGGCCATTCGCGTGCCTTCATCGCGAAGCAGCGCGGCCGCGCCGCGAAGGGACTGATCGTTGAGGCAATGCTCGCTGAGCAGTGCGAGGTCCAAAAGCGCCCCGAGCGTCGCCGGCCAGCCGCTTCCCGTCCCGACGGACTGGAAATAGATGAGCGAAGGATGGTTCGAATGGCTCTGACGTACGATCGCGCACCAGTCTCGCCCATCGCGGAGCACCTGCGCGAGCTCCATTCGATTCCCGATCGCCGCAAATCGCTGCAGGAGCGTGACTGCCGAGGGGGGCTCGCCAGCGGCAGTGTTCAGTTTGATGATTCCAATGTCGCGCTTGGAAACGCTGCTCTGGACCTCGAGCAGATAGGTGACCGCCATGGTCATCACTCCGAGACCGCAAAAGCCGGCCCCAAGGACGATCCACCGGGCAAGACCCACTGGATTGCTCTGGGAGAGGCCCACGGTCACGAGCGAGCTTCCGACGATGTAAATGCCATCAAAAATACTTCGCAAGGGTGGCTCGAAATCGCCGCGTGCGGCGTAGGCCATCATTCCAAAGCCGAGCGCCAGAAAGGCCATCCAGAGAAAGAAGCTCAATACGAGAATGAGGGGCGCGAAGGCCCCCGACAGCCCGTGGCGCTTTCCGCGAATTCCCTTCCAAATGGGCAGAAGCACCCACGCAAGTCGCCTCGCTACCCTGAGTGAGGCGCGGCTGCCGCCCGGAACGACCACCGTATCGAACACGTCGAGGAGCGTAAGTGTCGCCAGCACCAGGCCGGCGATGAATAGGAAAATGTCGATTGCCACCGGCACACAACGGCGCAACCCAAGCGAAGTGCCAGCGCCGGTTCGCCTTGACTTGATGCCTGCCCATCTCTAGTTGGGCCGCCGGTTCGACGGACCCATCCGACAACGAGAAATTGAAAGAACGAGGCAGGCGCCCGGCCATGAAGATTCGTAATTCGCTAAAGTCGCTAAAGTCGCGCCACCGGGACTGCCGAGTGATCCGCCGTCGCGGCCGCACCTACGTCATCAACAAGACCAACCGGCGGTTCAAGGCCCGCCAGGGCTAAAGTCTCTAACGGCTTGCGCATTGCGCTGAGGCGTCCAAATCCCCACATTGTAGCTAGGGAATGGCCAACGGGCCGCCTCCGCGGTGAATCACGACAGCGTCGGTTCACGTCGGCCACGCTACATTGGACGCTAGGGAGCCGTGACATGACGAAGACCGCCACTCGGGCACTGCTCATCGGTGCGGTCGGGCTCGTCGCGGTGGCTTCGTACGCCGCTGCTGAGCCGTCCCAGAGACAGCAAGTCCAGCAAACCCCCAAGGGCTGGAGCTACAATCTCGAGAACGGTCAGCGGGTACCCAAGGGGAACCGCCTCACCAATTCCGACGGCAGCTGGCGCGAAGAGCTGAGGCAAGGCGATTGCGTCACCGTCAAGGAAAAGTCGGCAGCGGGCGAATATAAGGAATCGCGCCAGTGCGATCACCACTGAGGTTGGCCTCTCCTATTTCTTGAACATGAAGCTGCCCTTCGGCCGTGACTTGATCACGCACTTGGGAAGGCCGGTCGGGACCACGTCCTTGCAGTCGCGGACCTGAGCGCTTCCATCGGGTCCGGCGAAGATCGCCCAGTCCCTCGACGAGCCGTTGTCGTACACGCAGTGCGCAGTCCATTCATCGAGGTTCTGCCAAGTGCCGACGAAGCCTGCGTCGGTGACCCGCTTGCAGCTATATCCTGCATCATAAATCGCTCGCTTGAGGCCGATCCCGAGGTTGAACGCGTCGAGCTGATGAAGCTGTGTCTGCTCCTCGCTGACGACCCTGATTTGCGGCTGGTTCGCTTGTTGCGAAGCGCCTTTGCCGCAGGCCGAAAACATCAGGCAGGTCAACACGATGGCAGCCGGAATCCGGGGCATTCGCTCCTCCTTCAGCTCTGATAACGAATGCGAACGCGCGAGGCTGCGGCCTTTGCGCGATCGACGGCTTCCTCGGCGGTGTCGCTTCGGGCAAGAGCGACTCCCATACGCCGGTTAGCAAGCGTATTTGGCTTGGCGAAAATCCGGAGGTCGGCAGGCCTTCCGGGCGCTCCAAGGGCAAGGGCGTCGGCAATCCCTTCGAAAGAAAAATCATGGCTCTCCCGATCCGCGAGGATCACCGCCGAAGCCGAGGGACCGAGAAACTCGATCGAGGGAATCGGAAGACCGAGCACGGCTCGAAGGTGAAGTTCGAACTCGTTCGGGAATTGCGAAATTAGCGTAACCATCCCGGTATCGTGGGGGCGGGGGCTGAGCTCCGAGAAGATCGCCTGTTCGCCTCGGATAAAGAATTCTACCCCGAATATCCCGTGTCCGCCGAGCGCGGTCACGACTTTTCGCGCCTGATTGCGAGCGGAAAAGAGCGCTCCTTCGGACAGCGCTGCCGGTTGCCAGCTTTCACGATAGTCGCCGAGTTCCTGGCGGTGCCCGACGGGTGGACAGAAAAGGATTCCGTCCTTCGTCGCGACCGTGAGCATGGTGATCTCGCTGTCGAACTTGATGAATTCCTCGACGATCACCCGGGGACGATCTCCGCGCATCGTCTCGACGGCATAGTCCCAGCACCCCTCGACATCTTCGAGTGTCTTGGCGGTGCTCTGCCCCTTCCCCGAGCTAGACATGACGGGCTTGATCACACAGGGCACCCCGACTTCCCGCGCGGCGTCGACGGCATCCTCGCGGCTTTCGGCGAACCGATATTTGGAGGTCACGAGCCCGAGCTCCCGAGCGGCGAACTCTCGGATCCCGTCCCGGTTCATGGTCAGTTGAACCGCTTTTGCCGAGGGGACGACACGCCAGCCTTCCTGCTCGAGCTGCGCGAGCGTCGCCGTGTCGATCGCTTCGATTTCAGGGATGATGACGTCGGGTTTGTGCTTCTCGACCGCTTTGCGAAGTGCTTTCCCGTCGAGCATCGAGAACACTTCGGAGGCGTCCGCCATCTGCATCGCCGGCGCGTTCGGGTATCGATCGCAGGCGATCATTCGGCAGCCGAGCCGTTTGGCAGCGATTGTGAACTCGCGGCCGAGCTCGCCGGCACCGAGCAGCATCAAGGTAGAAGTGAACATGGCGCTCGGCGATAGCGGCGCGGCGAATGCTCGGCTAGACCGGCAGCGAGGGAGGGTTTGAATGCGCTCATTGCTGCTCGCTTCGGCGGCGGTCCTGCTGGTCGGGGCCGCTCCAGCAAAGAAGCTCCTGACGCCCAACGATATTGTCGAATCCGCTCCTCCCAGCGCGTGGAAGGCAATTCCGGCCGACGATCTGCTCGTCATGGACCTTGCGAATGGCGGACGCATTGTCATTCAGCTGGCGCCGGCCTTCGCTCCAATCCATGTCGCCAATATCAAAGCCCTGGCGCGCGGAGCCTATTGGAACGGGGCGAGCGTCTATCGCGTGCAAGACAATTATGTCGCGCAGTGGGGCCTCAATTCGAGCGACAAGCCCTGGCCTCGAGGCGTGGTTGCAAAACCGCCGGCAGAATATACGCGTGCGCTCAAGGGAATCTCCATCACCCCGCTTGGCTACCCCGATCCCTATGCCTCGGGCGCTGGATTCTCCGGGGGCTGGCCGATCGCCTACAGCCCCAAGGGAAAGTGGGCCAACCTTGCCCATTGCTATGGCACCGTCGGGGTCGGCCGAGATCTCTCTCCGGACACGGGTACGGGCGGGGAACTTTATGCGGTCATCGGCAATGCGCCGCGCCAGCTTGACCGTGTAATTGCGGTCGTCGGGCGCGTCGTCGATGGGATCGACCGGTTGAGTTCGCTCCCCCGCGGCACCGAGGCGCTGGGCTTTTACAAAGACAAGGCACAGGACGTTCCGATCGCCAGCATTCGTCTGGCAAGCGACATTCCGGCCTCCGAGCGCCCTTCATATGAATATATGAACACCTCGAGCCCGACCTTTGCTCGCTACCTTCACGTCAGGGCCAATCGCCACGACGATTTCTACATCCGTCCTGCGGGCGGAGTGGACCTGTGCAATGTCCAGGTTCCGGTCAGGAAGAAGGCTTAGCCGACTCTGGCCCAATCGTGGACGTCGCGATTCTTGTGTTTGATGATGGCGGGTCCATTGTGGGAGCGCATGCTGGCTTCCGCGAGAGGCAGCGCGGTCGAGCAGAAGGCGCATTCGGCCGAGACCCGGCCGATCAGCCACTGAGTCCGGCCGCAGCCGGGGCAATGGTTCACTTCATGTTCGCGATAAACGGCATGGTAGCCCCGCTCGTAAGGCCTCCAAAGTGGGCCCATCGAGGTCGACATGATCGACTTCCTTTCGGCCGCCAAACGTCCAAGCCCCCTGGCGGTTGCAGCAACCGATGCGGGTTTGAGATGGTCTTTAGCGAGGTCGCGACGAGGCGAGCCGCGGCTCCGATCAGCCGCCGTCTAGTGCAGAAGTCCGTCGATCGAAATCGGCTCGGCGAACTCCGCGCCGATCTTGTCGCCTGCGGTCCACTTGATCACGGCATTGGCGCGATCTCGTCCCGGCAGCATTAGCCAAACTCGCGATCCGACCTCGAAGCGGCCGTCGGCGACCGCCATGAACCCGCGCTCGGAGATGTTGAGCACCCTCGCCTCCACGCCGCTCGCTCCAAGCTCGCGCATCCTGGCTTCGAGCTCGACCGGCAGTCGCGAGGCGCGACGACGGTCGCTGTGGTCCTCGGCAATACGGGCCTTGATCGCCACGAAGCTCATCTCCATCGACCGCTCACTCCGGTCGCGTGAAGGAAAGACCGATCCGGCCGTCCTTGACCCATCTCACCTGTGCCGAGACGAGACCGCGGTCAAGAAGTTGAAGTGTGAGGCGCTCACCTATGTTGGGGATGTGTGGGAAAATCACCATGGCCCCCGACTGGGAGATGTTGAGCAGCCTGATGACGTGTCTGCGTCCGCGAAAATCGAGGACTGCCGTGTTAGAGACCGCCGAGTGGCGCATTTCGCCGCGCTCGTCGATTGTTCGGCTTGCGGTTCGCGGAATCATTGCGCCGTCGAGAAAGAAACTGGACGCCACTCTTCAAAAAACCTTTCGGAACTCGGTCCGATCACACCCTATCCATCCCCGCTTAAGGATTGGTTTGCGATAGACCGACGCTGACGGTCCGCGACTGTGGCCTCCCGTCACTGGCGGGGCCTAAAAGACCGGTGTATTATTGAGTTGGAAGGCGGGGGTTATCTTTTGAAATGAACGCGTTGATGCTGCGCCAAGCGAAGCGTGCGAGCTCGCTGATGTTGTTCACTGCACTGGCCGCCTTGGCCGCCGCGCCTAGCGGTGCGCAGGTCGTTCCGCAGCGGCCCCAGGTCCCCGTTGCGGCAAAGCCCAGGCCTGCGGCTCCAGTAGCGAAGCCGGCGCCCGACGCGCTCGTTCCAGGCAATCCCGATTACGCACCGGACCAGCCGCAGGCGGCGCAGACGCCCCCGGTCCCTGCCCCACTGCCGCCGGCTGTCTGGGACGCGGCCAGCGCACAGGACCTTCTTCAATACATCGATGGCCTCGGCACGGAGGGCCTCAATCCAGACGACTACGATCCCGATGGCCTCAAGGCGGCGATAGCCGCGGCGGACCCCGTTGCCATGTCGGCGGCTGCAACCGAGCGGTTCGACAAGGTCTCGTTCGATCTCGCGCTCGGCCACGTGAAGAGAGTAGCGCGAACCGACTGGTACATCGTCGACAACGACCTCAATGCCCAAAAGCAGGACTTGCTTTTGCGCTCAGCGCTCGAGCGTCACGACATTCTCGGGGCTCTGAACGGCCTGCTTCCAGCCCATCCCCAATATGCAGCACTCAAGCTAGCCCTTGCCGCAACGCCCGCGAGCGACACCGCAACGCGCGACCGGATCCGGCTCAACATGGATCGCTGGCGCTGGCTTCCTCGCGAGCTCGGCGAGAAATATATCATCGTCAACGTCCCGAGCTTCCATGCGACCCTGGTCCAGGATGGTGCCACGCGCTGGAAGGAGCGAGCGATCGCCGGAAAACTCTCAACTCCGACGCCTCAGCTGAATGCGATGGCGACCGGGGTCATTCTCAATCCCTGGTGGGAGGTTCCCAAGAGCATCGAGCATGAAGCTGCTGGGAAGAAAGGCTTCGTCTCGGTGAAGGGGCCGGACGGCGAAATTCAGCGCTGGCGCCAGCCCCCCGGGCCGACCAACGCACTTGGGCAGCTCAAGTTCGTGATGCCCAATTCCAAGGCAATCTACCTTCACGACACCAATGCGCGCAGCCGCTTCAACGACAGCGTACGAGCCTTGAGCCACGGATGCGTTCGGACCCAGCACATTGTCGATCTCGCGACGGAGCTGCTTGGCGACGATGATGGCCCCTGGACCCCCGACAGGATCCAGACGACCCTCGAGAGCAAGAAGACGGTCCAGGCGAACTTCGTAAAGCCAGTCCCGGTCTACATCGTCTACTTCGACCAGGCGGCGCTCGTCGATGGAAAGATCGTCGACTACAAGGACATGTACGGCCGAGACGCTCAGGAAGAAGCCGCGCTCAACATGAGGGACGGCGGGGCGAGCCTCGTTCCGCCCAAGCCGAAACCGGAGCCGGCCGATCAGATCGCGGCGAAGCCAAAGACCAAACCTACCGACCAAGTCGCAACGCGCTGAAGGCCGATCGAGCCTGATTCCATCGGGCGACAGTCAAAGGACTGCGGGAAGCGGCCCACCCGTTGCGAACATCTTTCGCTCATGAAACAAGCATTCAGCGCTTGACCGCTTGGGGGCGGCCCTAGCTTCGGTCCTTGGGGGTGGGATGGTCAGTTTCTTCTACAGTCTTCCGATCTGGGTTGCGACGATTCTCGTCCTCGGGACCTCGCTCGGCGTCGGTCTGGCAAGCAGTTTGGGACTTCGAAGACTCCTTGGACTTCACTCGACGGAAGACGACCGCGAGCATGCCGTCAGCCTGATGCAGGTGGTGGCCGCATATATCGGAATCCTCATCGCCTTTGCCGGAGTGCAGGTCTGGCAGGATTTTTCCGATGCCGAAAATGCGGTTCACAAAGAGGCGGCTTCGGCGTCCGAGCTGTACCGCGATCTTGCGACCTATGGCCCGGAAACCATGCCCGCTCGCTCGGGCCTCAGAGCCTATATCGGAAGCGTCGTGAAGGATGAATGGCCGCTCCTTCCGGAAGGCAAATCGAGCATTCGAACCGACGTCATGCTCTTCAGGCTCTTCGAGGCGATCGGAAAGATCCGACCAAAGGACAGCCGCGACGGCACCATCTACACCGAGGCATTTTCGAACCTCAATGATCTTGTCGGACTGAGGCGCGACCGGCTCATTCACAGCGAATCCGGGATGCCGCTCATTTTGTGGATTGTCGGGCTTGGCGGATCGGTTCTGATCGTCGCCTATACAGCGACCTTCAAGCCGAGCCGGACCAACCTCATGATGATCTCCGGAATCTCGCTGGCTCTTGGACTCGTGTTCCTGTTCATCCTGATCGTCGACCGTCCCTACATGGGCGAGTTCAGCGTCAGCAGTCATGAATTGTCGGAACTGCCGGCCAAGTTCGATCTGCTCGACCGGCTGAGCGGCTCCCGAGAACCGGCGGCATGACGAGGCACAAAAGAAAAGGGCCGCTCGAGGCGGCCCTTTGGCTCGTTGTGGTTCCGGTCTAGGCCAGTTTGTCGGCGTAGATCATGCGTCCGCCGGCGAGGCGCTGCATCACGGCATACTGACTTGTCCTGGGCATTGCGAAGCAGCCTTCCGAGCGACCAAGCTGTCCGTGAAGCTGAACCATCTCGGGCTCGGCGTACCACGCGTTGTGGATCACGATCGCCCTCGACTCCGCATTGCTGTTGGACCAGTCGAGGCCACGAACCCTCAACGACAGGCCGTACTTGCCCTGGTAATAGTCGTCGGTGACATAGGTCCCGCTCGACGTCGCGTAGCTGCCGAAATCGTTGCTGAAGCGCTCCAAATAGCCCGAATGCGCCGGATCCGAACCTCGGCCGTGACAGACGAGATGGCTCTCGACGGTTCCATTCTGGAGATCGACGACATGAAAGCGCGGTTCGCTCGATGGCCTTGAGAAATCGGCGATGCCGATCGAGTCGCGCGGATAGACCTGGTGCTGGTCGAGCGCGGCCTTCGCCCGCGCAAAGAGCTGCGGATCGATGCCGGCCGGCGCGCCCGGAACCTGCGGCTGCGAAGGAACTGGCGAAAGCGCCGGTGAAACAGACCCGCCAGCTTGCGGATTCAGCACACCCGGCAACACCTGCGACATGGCCGCAGAAGAGAGGATGAGGCCTCCAGCGCCCGCCGCGCCAAGACGCAACATTTCCCTCCGATTCAAGGACATTCCTTCCCTCCGCTCTAAGCCATCTCTTTATCATTCAGTAGGTTAATGGCCGATAACCCATTAGTTCAGGTTTCCCGTTCCATCGTCGGCACCGAACGCTTCGTCGCACGGTCCGCGAATATTGGAGGTCGTCGCAGTTCGGAAATGGTCCTCGTGACGGCCCGGAAAATCATCGCGCTCGCGATGACCAGTCCTGAGTGCCTGCCGGCAAACTTGAGGCTGCTAGCCCCAATGCCTCTCAAGCCATTGTAATGTGGCTATTTTATCATGTTTTTCAATAGTTTAATGTCCCACGGGAATGTGCGCGATGAAATCGGCGAAATCTCGGCCGCAGGGCGAATTTCGACGGAATCGAGGGAGACTGGCGGCTGGCGATCGTTCACGGTCATCCAGCCAATCTCCAAAGGTTGAACCGACGGATCCACGCTGCTAAAGGCCGCGCGCCGCCGAGGTGCACCTCTGGGGGCCGCTATTCTGTTGCCAGCGGGCCGGACTCCTATTTCCGAGCTGCTGGTTTTTGGGGCCACGCCCCTGACTTTAGAGAGCTTTCAAGGAGTGTGACGGGCCCGTATGCAAATCATCGTTCGCGACAATAATGTCGAGCAGGCGCTGCGCGCGCTCAAGAAGAAGTTGCAGCGCGAAGGCGTCTATCGCGAGATGAAGCTGCGCCGCCACTATGAGAAGCCGTCGGAGAAGCGCGCTCGCGAACGCGCCGCAGCGATCCGGCGCGCTCGCAAGCTCGAGCGCAAGCGCGCCGAGCGCGAGGGCGCTCGCTAGCTCCTGGCGCTCAAAGACCTGATCATCGTGACTGCCGCAGAAAGCGCCAACAGACCCGAGAAAAGCGGACGGACCGCTGCGCTTTGGATCGGCTTTCTCCTTCTCATTGCCGCCGGAATCGGCCTCGCTTGGGTCGGGGCCGGCTCGCTAAGGCCAACCGTAACCCAAAGCGGGCTCGAGTTTCGGACACTCAAAGGCGGTAGCGGCGAGCCGATCGGCCACCCCGACGCCGCCTTGATGGACTATATCCTGACGGCTGATGACGGAACGGTTCTCGACAGCAGCGAGAACCATGGCGGAGCGCAGCCCTTTGCAATGGACGAGGTGTTCCCGGGCTTTGCAGAAGCCATGACGAAAATGCAGGAGGGCGGCGAATACCGCTTCTCGATGCCGCAGAAGCTCGCCTTCGGCGACAGTCCGGCGCCCCCGGGTTTTCCCAAGAACAGCAAGCTCAATTTCGAGGTGCGCGTCCGGAAGGTCGTTCGGGGCGGGGCTGCCCTGCTCCGACAGCAGCAGCAGATGCAACAGCAGATGCCGCAGCAGCAGCAGCAGGGGACGCAGCAGTAATCGAGCTGCTGCTCACGACTTCCGCCGGTTCATTTCCTTCAATTTCGTGCTGCTTGCTAAGGTCGATTAGGACGACCTTCAGAGTTGCAAGGATGGGATCGGCGAAGAGCACGCCCAGGACCCCGAAAAGTGCTGCCATCAGCAGCTGCATTGCGAGAAGCACGGCGGGAGCAAGGTCGACTGTCCGCCGGGCTACAAACGGCACGACGACATAAGCATCGATGTTGTGGACCAGGAAATAGATGACGATGCACCAGATCCCAAGATGCGGGCTCGCGCTGAAACCAACCGCGATCATCAAGATTCCCGAGATGATCGCCCCGATGTTCGGGATGAAGGCGAGAACGCCGGTGACGAGGCCGAGAAGACCTGCCATCGGGACGCCGCCGATGGTCAGCATGAACCAGGTGAATACGCCCTCGAAGACCATTCCGACCAGTCGCCCGAAGAGCAGGCGTCGGAGCGTGAATCCGACGTGTTTGGCTATCCTGTAAAAGCCCGTGCGATGCCTCAGCGGAAGCATCCAGGCGATCCCACGGTCGTAAAGCTTCGGCTCTGACGCGAGAAAGATTCCGATCACGATCATCGCGATGATGCTGGCGACGCCGCCGACGACCGTTCCAACAGCGCTCGTCAGTCGGCCAGCCCCGCCAAGCAGTTGGTTTCGCCAGTTGGTCGGCTCGGAGTCCATCAGCCCCATTGAGGAGGCGAAATTCAGAAGCCGGCCGAACTGGGCCGAAACGACGGTTCGGAGCGCTTCGAACTGGGCCGCGATGGTGGTGCCGGCGAACCAGAAGACCCAGCCAAGAAAGCCGAAGACGAGGAGGAGCACGATGAGCATGCGCCATCCGCGCGGTATCGGCAGGTAGCGCCCGAGAAAGCGAATTCCCCCGTCGAGGAGCACGGCGAAGATCGCTCCCCCGATGATCAGCAGCAGCGGCTGCCCAAGTGTGATCACGCCGATGATGGCGAGGGCCATTCCGAACCACACCGCCGCCTTCTGCATCTCGCGGCGGACGAGCGGGTCCTTGAATTCCGCCGGACCCGGCCGCTCGAAATGCGGCTCCGTGGTCGGCGGTTTCGAGGCCATCAGCTATCTCTAAGCGAGGTTCCCGCGCGGCCGTGGCGCAGCGCCTCGATCCAGCTGATCGGGTTCCACCACTTCGACGTGCCGTCGAGCGAGAACGTGATGAATTCGGCACGGCCGCCGATATTCTCCCACGGAACCGGGCCGCCAAGGCCGCCCTGCCATTCGGGAACCCGGCTGTCAGCAGAATCGTCGCGGTTGTCTCCCATCAGCCAGACGTGGCCTTCGGGGATCGTGACCGGTGCAAAATTGTCCTCGCTCGATCGGCCAAGCTCGACCGTCTCGTAGGAATGACCGTCCGGTAGGGTTTCACGGACCACGGGAACCTTGCAGTACATCTTCCCGTCGGATGCGCGGACCCGAAAATCGTAGAGCGCCGGGTCGTGATCGGAGCCGCACGGCGAATTGACGTCGATCGGAATCATATCGGGAGGGAGCGTCTTCCGCTTCACCGCCTGCCCGTTGATGTAAAGCTGACCGTCGACCATCCGAAGAGTGTCGCCGGGAAGGCCGATGACCCGCTTGATATAGTCGGTACGAGTGCCTGGCGGAGTCACAATCACGATGTCGCCGCGCTTCGGCATCTGACCGAAGAGGCGCCCTTTCATCGGACCGATGATGTGGAAACTCGGGCTGACCCACGACCAACCGTAAGGATATTTGGTCACCACCAGCCGATCGCCCGTTAGCAGCCCCGGCATCATCGATTCTGACGGGATGTAGAACGGCTTTGCAATGAGGCTATGGAAGGCGAGCACTGCAAGAAGGACCCAGAACAGTCCCTTGATCTCGCGCCACAGTGCGGACCCTTTCTCCTTTTCGCCTGCCGCCGCGCTTTCGTCGCCAGCATTGGTCGCGTCGGGCACAGTTTCGTTCAACACTCAGGGCTCCAGCTTGCGGGCGGTCAGGATCACGAAGGCCTGCGCCCAGGGGTAGTCGTCCGTCATCGTCAGGTGAATGTCGATTGCGTGGCCTTCCGGCGCAAGTGCGTCAAGGCGCGCCTTGGCTCCGCCGGTCAGCTCTAGCGTCGGCGCACCTGAGGCAAGATTAACAACTCCGATGTCCTTCATATAGACCCCGCGCTTGAACCCGGTGCCGACTGCCTTGGAAAAGGCTTCCTTGGCGGCAAAGCGCTTGGCGAGCGTGCCCGCGCGCGTGCGCGGTCGCGACGCGGCTTTGGTCCGCTCGACCTTCGTGAAGACCCGGCCAAGGAACTTCTCGCCCCAGCGATCGAGCGAGTTTTCAATCCGCTCGATGTTGCACAGGTCCGATCCGATTCCGACGATCACCTGGCGCAGTCCATCAGCTCGCGCATACGCCTGACGCTTGCCTCGAGCCCGGTGAAGATCGCTTCGCCAACGAGAAAGTGGCCGATGTTGAGCTCGCCGATCTGGGGGATTGCCGCGACCGGAACGACATTGTCGAAGGTCAATCCATGACCTGCGTGTGGTTCAATCCCGTTCTTGGAAGCTAGCGCCGCGCAATCGGCGATACGCTTGAGCTCGGCTGCTTTCCCCTCGCCCTTCAGATGCGCATAGCGCCCGGTGTGGAGTTCGATGACCGGCGCCCCCAGCCGGATGGCCGCCGCGACCTGCTCTTCGCTGGGTTCGACAAACAGGCTGACCCTGATGTTCGCGGCTCCGAGGCGGTCGATGAAATAGGCGAGGTGGTCGTGCTGCCCGGCGGCATCGAGACCGCCCTCTGTGGTCCGCTCTTCGCGGCGCTCCGGGACGATGCAGACCGCGTTCGGTCGATGATTGAGCGCAATTTCCAGCATTTCTTGAGTCGCGGCCATCTCGAGGTTGAGCGGCAGGTCGATCTCTTCCATCAGCCGGTCGATATCCTCGTCCGTGATGTGGCGCCGGTCCTCCCGAAGATGAGCGGTGATCCCATCCGCTCCGGCAGATGCAGCCACAACCGCAGCGCGAACGGGGTCCGGATGGTCGCCGCCGCGCGCGTTCCGGATGGTCGCAACGTGATCGATGTTGACCCCGAGGCGGAGGGAATTGCTCAAGCGGCGGCGCGGCTTCCGGGCTTGACCGGCGGAATGGCCGCGAGATCGGGGGGAACCGAATCCGCTTCATAGGTCGGTACATCGATCCGGATCAGCGGATAGAAGGGAACCCCAAGATCGGCCGAACCTCCCGAGCGATCGACCAGCGCCGCTTCGGCGACAATCTGGCCGCCGGCCGACTGCACCGCCTCGATCGCCTCTCGCGAGGAGAGGCCCGTGGTCACGACATCCTCGACCATCAGCACACGTGTTCCCGGCCCGATCGCAAAGCCGCGCCTCAGCTCGAACGTCCCTTGCGGCCTTTCGAGGAACATCGCGGGCTTGCCGAGCGCCCTCCCCATCTCATGGCCGATGATCACTCCGCCCATCGCGGGAGAAATCACCGCTTGGATTTGATCGCGGACAAGAATTGGAATTCGGGATGCAAGCTCACGCGCAAGTCGCTCGGCTCGGACCGGGTCCATGAGAACCCGGGCGCACTGGAGGTAGCGCGGACTTCGAAGCCCGGAAGACAGAATGAAATGGCCTTCGAGAAGCGCATCGGCGGCGCGGAACTCGGCCAGGATCTCGTCATCGCTCATCATGGTTGTACGCGGCCCATTAGGCCGCGTAGCGGCGGCCTTCAACACCTTGGCCCGTCATGTTGGATGAGGCGCTTGAGGCTCTCAAAAGCCGCGCCTATAGAGCCCGCAAAGGAGGCGCGGACCTGCGTTTCCGGTTCCAATATGTTACCTGGGGTGGTGATGAGACGGATTGGATGGGCGATCGCGTTGGCCGCGGCCTGGCTTACACCTGCAGCGGCGCAGGCGCCCGCAAGCGCGCCAGCCCAGAACAGCTCTGCCGCTCCGGCGGCGACGGGGAACGAGACAGCCCCTGCGGCACTGCCGGCAGGCGGGGCTCCATCCCCGGCCGCGCTTCCAACGGTTGCGCCGACACCCGGCATCGGCGAGCCCGATGGACGCATGAGCCTCCAGGACCAGGTAACTCCGATCGGGCGCGAAGCAGCAGCCTTTCACAACAACTGGCTGCTCCTCGTCTGTGCGATCATCTGCGCAACCGTCCTCGTCCTTCTTGTCTACGCGATGATCCGTTTCCGCCGCAGCGCGAACCCGGTTCCCTCGCGCAATTCGCACAACACGTTGATCGAGGTGATCTGGACTCTGGTCCCGGTGCTGATCCTCGTCGCGATCGCGATCCCGTCGGTCAGGCTGATCCGTCGCCAATACTCGCCGCCGCCCGCCGAAGTGACGGTCAAGGTGACCGGCCACCAATGGTATTGGAGCTACGAATATCCAGATCTCGGGGTTTCCTTCGACAGCTACATGCTGAAAGAGAAGAACGATCCGACGAGGCAGGCGAACCAGCGCGCCCGAACCGATGTCGACGGACCGCCGCTACTTGCGGTCGACCAGCGGCTGGTGATCCCCGTAGGCAAGGTCGTGAAGTTCATCGTCACCGCCGACGACGTGATCCACAGTTTCTCCGTGCCGGCATTCTGGATCAAGCAAGACGCCAATCCGGGTCAGCTCAACGAGACCTGGGCGAAGGTCGATCGCCCGGGGGTCTATTTCGGGCAATGCTCGCAGCTTTGCGGCGCCCGACATGGCTTCATGCCCATCGCCGTCGAGGTCGTGCCGCAGGCCCAGTTCGCCGCCTGGATCGCCTCGAAGGGCGGTCACATGGCCGGCGCAAAGACGGCAGGCGACATCCCACCCGCGGCGCAGGCCGCCGGAATGGGGTCACCGGCCCCCGCAGTTGCGGGAACGGCGATCGCGAACGCAACGCCAGCCCCGGCAAACCCGAACGTCGCCAACCGCGCCAACCAGTAAGACGGATCCCAAGTCAATGAGCACCACTGCCGACGCACTCCACCTCAAGCCCCACGAGGCCCAGGGAGCGGAGCATCACGAAGAGCATAAGCCGGGCTTTTTCGTCCGCTGGTTCATGTCCACGAATCACAAGGACATAGGGACGCTCTACCTGATCTTCGCAATCATCGCGGGCACCATTGGGGGTTCGATTTCCGGGATCATGCGCTGGGAGTTGATGGAGCCCGGTATCCAGGTGCTTAACCGCGCGTGGCCGATCGGCGCCGGCACTGCCAATTTCGACGAGTGGACTCACCACTGGAACGTCCTCATCACTGCGCACGGCCTCATCATGGTGTTCTTCACCGTGATGCCGGCGATGATGGGTGGGTTTGGCAACTGGTTCGTGCCGCTGATGATCGGCGCTCCGGACATGGCCTTCCCGCGAATGAACAACATCAGCTTCTGGCTGCTCGTTCCGTCCTTCTGCCTGCTTCTTGGGTCGACTTTCGTGTCGGGCGGAACGGGACTTGGCGCCGGAACCGGGTGGACACTCTACGCGCCGCTGTCGACCTCAGGGTCCTCGGGCCCGGCGGTCGACATGGTCATCTTTTCGCTCCACCTAGCGGGCGCAAGTTCGATCCTCGGCGCGATCAATTTCATCACGACCATTTTCAACATGCGCGCGCCAGGAATGACCCTCCACAAGATGCCGCTGTTCGTGTGGTCGGTGCTGGTCACCGCTTTCCTGCTGCTTCTATCGCTTCCGGTCCTTGCCGGTGCGATCACCATGCTTCTGACCGACCGCAACTTCTCGACCGCTTTTTTCGATGCGTCGGGCGGCGGCAACGTGGTCCTCTACCAGCACCTATTCTGGTTTTTCGGCCACCCCGAGGTCTACATCATGATCCTGCCGGGCTTCGGAATGATCAGCCAGGTCGTTGCGACCTTCAGCCGCAAGCCCGTGTTCGGCTATCTCGGAATGGCCTACGCGATGGTCTCGATCGGGGTGATCGGCTTCGTCGTCTGGGCGCACCACATGTTCGTCACCGGAATGAGCGTCGATGAGAAGATGTACTTCACGGCGGCAACGATGATCATCGCGGTCCCGACGGGGGTGAAGATCTTCAGCTGGATCGCGACCATGTGGGGCGGGTCGCTTACGTTCGAGACGCCGATGCTATTTGCGATCGGCTTCATTTTCCTGTTCACCGTCGGCGGCGTGACCGGCGTTGTCCTCGCGAACGGCGGCGTCGACACCTACCTGCACGACACATATTATATTGTCGCCCACTTCCACTACGTTCTGAGCCTCGGAGCCATCTTCAGCATATTCGCCGGCTTTTATTACTGGTTCCCGAAGATGAGTGGCCGAATGTACAACGAGTTGCTCGGCAAGCTTCACTTCTTCCTGATGTTCATCGGGGTGAACGTGATCTTCTTCCCAATGCACTTCCTCGGTCTCGATGGAATGCCGCGCCGCCTTCCGGACTACACTCCGGCCTACGCGCACTGGAACTACATCTCCACCGTCGGTTACATGATCACGGTCGCGGGCGTGGCGCTCTTCTTCCTCAATCTCCTCATCTCGTTGACGATGGGCAAGAAGGCGCCCGACAATCCCTGGGGCGAGGGCGCGACGACGCTCGAGTGGACGCTGTCCAGTCCCCCGCCTTTCCACCAATTCTCGACTCTGCCGCGGATCGACTAGACAGTTTTTCGTGAGCCGCGACGGACCTCCGCCGCGGCTCATTCGTTCTAGGCGCAAGTGAGGAAAGGTCTGGGTGACCGGGGGCGAGGAATCCGCAAAATTGACTTCGATCGAGCCGCGTCCGCTGAATCGCGGTTGGCCACTTTTCGAGGCTAGGCGCCACTTTGAGCTCGGCTCCATGGTCGACTGCGGCCCAGCGGACCTTGCCGAATTTGCTGTGCATCAAGCGCTCGGCCACAATCGCGCCGGCTGGTGGGAATGCGACCTTGCAGACAATAGTCTCACCTGGACTTCCGGAGTTTACGACATTTTCGGCCTGCCCCAGGCGGCGGCAGTCACGCGCAGCGAAGTCGTCTCGCTCTATTATGAGGACTCCCGCGCGGCACTGGAACGGCTGCGCTCCTACTCAATCGCGCACCGGCGAGGTTTCGTCCTCGACGCGCAGATCAGGCCGGTATCTGGAGACGTCCGCCGCTGGATGCGCATTCTTGCCGCCCCGGTCTGCGAACAGGGCCATAGCGTCCGCCTCCACGGGCTCAAACTATGGCTTTGAGGACTGGACCCGCTCGGCCCTGACGATCCTGATCTCCGGTTCAAGCATCTGACCTCTCATCGCGCCTTCGCCCTTGGTCAGAGACACGGGCGAAGCAAGGATCTTGTTCACCACGTCCATGCCCTCGATCACGTGGCCGAAAACGGCAAATCCTGGATCATCGCCCTTCGCGTCGAGAGCTGGGATGTCGCTTGCAAGGATGAAGAAATCCGCGCGTGCCGTGCCCGCACCGGCGTTCGCCATCGAAATGGCACCAGCGACATTGTGAAGGCCTGTCTGTGAGGTCGGCTCGTGCTGGATTGGCGGGTAGAGCTTTCGAGCGTCGGTCGTGATGCCGCCCTGGATCAGGCCGCCGCTACCAACATGCATCGCGCGGTAGAAATTCTCTCCGTCAAAATGGTGCGTGTCGACGTAGTGAAGGAAGTTGGCGGTGGTAATCGGCGCATGGGTTTTATCGAGAGCAACAACGATTCGCCCGGCGCTCGTCTCAATCGCGACAGGCACGAGCTCAATATTGGGAGCGTTGGCCTGAGCCCGGGAGACAGGGGCTTGTGCGAAAGTGGATGCAGGGATGGCCGCGAGGAGCGCGGCTGCAAGAAAGCGCGTCATCATCTTTTGCGCATAGCAGAGGCGCGATGAACATCGCTACACAGGCTTTTCCTTCAGCGCTCCAGCCCCTATAGGCCGCCGCAAATGCCCGCCGCCGAACTGACGAATCCAGCCGCGCTTCCGGCCGACTGGCGCGATATCCTCGCGCTCACGAAGCCGCGCGTAATGAGCCTTGTGGTCTTCTCGGGCCTGTGCGGCCTTCTGGTTGCCCCGCTCGTCCTGCCCGTCGTTCTCGGATTTACAGCGATCTTGTGCATCGCTCTTGGCGCGGGCGCATGCGGCGCGCTCAACCAATGGTACGAGGCGGACATCGACGCGAAAATGCGGCGAACTTCCAAGCGGCCTCTTCCAGCCGGCCGAATGGACCGGCAGTCAGCCCTTCACTTCGGCGTCGGCCTCGCCTTCTTCTCGGTGCTTCTGATGGGGCTTGCGACAAACTGGCTAGCGGCGGCGCTCCTCGCCTCCTCCATCCTTTTTTATGTTGTCGTCTACACGATCTGGCTGAAGCCCCGGACCGCGCAGAACATAGTCATTGGCGGAGCTGCCGGCGCTTTTCCGCCGCTGATTGGATGGGTTGCCGCAACGGGGCACGTAGCCGCGCTCCCGCTCCTGCTTTTCGCGATCATCTTCCTTTGGACCCCGCCGCATTTCTGGGCGCTCTCGCTGTTCGTAAGGTCGGATTACGCGGCTGCCGGAATTCCGATGCTACCGGTCGTCGCGGGGATTTCCAACACGAGGCGCCAGATCTTCCTCTACAGTCTTGTGATGACCGCAGCCGCGCTGGCCCCTTGGCTGCTGGGCCTCAGCGGTCCGGTCTACGGCGCTTCGGCGGCTGTGCTCAGCTTCGTTTTCGTCGTTCTTGCAGCGCGAGTTCTTGGGAACCGAGCGACCGAGCCAGCGCAGATGGGTCCGGAAAAGAAGCTGTTCGCTTATTCGGTCTTCTACCTCTTTGCGCTGTTCACGGTGCTGGTCGCCGACCGGTGGCTTGCGTCATGAACAAGGACGGCGAGCTCGAGATCATCCGGAAACGCCAGCGCGAGCGGGCACGGATCTTCGGATGGCTTCTGGGCGCCTTCGTCGTTCTCATCTTCTTCATCACGATCGCCAAGACGGGGATGAACTGGTGAGTCAGCGCAGCAATCGGAAAACCGCCACGATCATGGGAGCGATTGGGCTCTTCATGCTTGGGCTCGCCTTCGCTGCGGTTCCGATCTACCGCGCCTTCTGTCAGGCGACCGGGTTTGGAGGAACGCCAGAGCGTGCCACCCACGCACCTGGACCGGTCGCCGGGCAGGTTGGAGTACGCTTCGATGCGAACGTGCATCCGGGACTTCCGTGGCGGTTCGAGCCTGAGCAGAACACGGTCAGGATCCAACCCGGAGCACAGACGAAGATCTTCTACCGCGCTCAAAATCTGTCGGCGCGAGCGATCACCGCTCAGGCGGCCTACAACGTCTCTCCAGAGAGCGTCGGCAAATATTTCAAGAAGATTCAGTGCTTCTGCTTTTCGGAGCAGACGCTGCAGCCGGGCCAGACTGTCGACATGCCGGTCATCTTCTTCGTCGATCCTGCGATCAAGAAAGATCCCGACACCAAGGACATCGACGAGATCACGCTCAGCTATACATTTTATCCTGTGGAAACTGTCCAAGCGGCTCGCTAGAGCCGCTCAAGAACGAAAGAGGGAAGCTGCGATACATGGCTGCGACGAAGCACCACGACTACCATCTCGTGAATCCCAGTCCGTGGCCGCTCGTCGGCGCAATCTCGGCCTTCTTCTTCTTCGGCGGCTTCGTCATGTGGCTGCACGAGAACCGTTTTGGACCGGTGATAATGGGCATCGGCTTCGCGGGCATTCTTGCAACCATGTACCTGTGGTGGAGCGACGTGATCCGCGAGGCGCATGGCGGCGACCATACGCCCGTCGTGCAGCTGCACCTGCGTTACGGAATGATCCTGTTCATCGCCTCCGAGGTGATGTTCTTCCTCGCCTGGTTCTGGGCCTTTTTCGATTCGGCGATCTTCCCGAGCGCGGTGCAATCGGTCGGCGGAATCTGGCCTCCCAAGGGCATCGAGGTCCTGAACCCGTGGGGCTTCCCGCTTCTCAACACGTTCATCCTGCTGTGTTCGGGAACGACGGTCACTTGGGCCCACCATTCGCTGATCCACGGCGACCGCCATGGGCTCAAGCTCGGATTGCTTCTCACCATTCTTTTAGGCCTCAGCTTCACCAGCGTTCAGGCCTATGAATATGCCCACGCCCCGTTTGCTTTCAAAGGCAGCATCTACGGCTCGACATTCTTCATGGCGACGGGATTCCACGGCTTTCACGTCATCGTCGGAACGATCTTTCTGATCGTTTGCCTGGTTCGAGCCACCCGGGGTGACTTCACGCCCAAGCAGCATTTCGGGTTCGAGGCTGCGGCCTGGTACTGGCACTTCGTCGACGTCGTGTGGCTGTTCCTCTTCACCTCAATCTACGTCTGGGGCGGCTGGGGCGCGCCGCACGCGGGGTGATCCCGGAGCCGCTGGCGAGCGAGCCGTCGTCGCTCGCGGTGGCGCTCGAGGGTGAGTGCCCGCGCTGCGGCAAGCGCACGCTCTTTGCAAATTGGGTTCGCTTCGCTTCCAACTGCCCCAACTGCGGTCTCTGTTTCGAGGACTTCAATGTCGGGGATGGACCCGCAGCATTCCTCATCTTCATCGTCGGGACAATCGTCGTGGTCGGAGCCTTGGTGATTGATGGAGTCTTCTCTCCGCCCTGGTGGATTCACCTCGTCTGGATCCCGGTCGCAACCGGGCTCACTCTGGGCGGACTTCGACTCTCCAAGGGTTGGCTTCTCGCCCAGGAATACCGCCACCGAGCGCGTGAAGGTCGTATTTTGAAATGACGAAACGCCTGCCAGTCGCTGCATCGATCATCGTCGCCGCCGCTGTCGCCTTGATGATCGGACTGGGTGTCTGGCAGCTGCAGCGCGCAAAGTGGAAGGAAGGGCTCCTCGCCCAATATTCAAAGGCGCAGAACCAGCCTCCAATCACTTGGCCGACGGTTCCAATTTCGAAGGATCATTTGCCCCTGTTCCGGCACGCGACCGGCGTGTGCCTGCGCCCGGTAGCGAACCGCGCCACCGCCGGCGAAAACAAGGCGGGCGAGCCGGGCTACGTTCAGATCGTCGAGTGCGCGACAGGCGCTGAAGGTCCGGGAATGAGCGTCGAGGTCGGTTGGTCAAAGAACCCCAATGCGAAGATCAACTGGGCAGGCGGCCCGGTCAGCGGGGTTATTGCTCCCGACCAGCATAGTGGAATGCGACTGGTCGCCGCGAGCGCACCGCCGGGGCTCGAGCCCAGTGCTACGCCCTCGCTCGAAAGCATTCCGAACAATCACAGATCCTATGCCTTCCAATGGTTCAGCTTCGCTGCAATCGCGCTCATTATCTATGGGCTGGCGCTCAAGCGCAGATGGAAAGAGGAACGAGCCCAAAAGTGAGCGCTCAGATGCACGCCCTCCCCAATGGACTAAGGCTTGCGGTCGATCCGCTTCCGAACGCGGAATCGGTCGCTCTTGGTCTCTATGCGATGGTCGGCTCGCGCTCCGAACCTGAGCATCTCAACGGACTTGCCCATGTCGTCGAGCATATGGTGTTCAAGGGTGCGGGCTCGCGCGACACCCGCCAGATCGCCGAAGCGATCGAGGACGTCGGCGGGATCATCAATGCGTGGACCGCTCGCGACCAGACCGTCTTCTATGGACGAACGCTCGCCAAGGACGCCCCGCTGCTTGCCGAGCTCATTGCCGACTTCCTGCGCTCGCCGCACATGGAGAATGAACATCTCGAGCGCGAGAAGACCGTCATCCTGTCCGAACTTGGCGAAGCCATCGATTCTCCCGATGACCTCGTCCATGATCATCTGTTCGAAGCAGCTTTCGAGGCGCAGCCGCTTGGCCGTTCTGTGCTCGGCCGAGCCGAGACCTTGGGAACCATTACCGCCGACGACTGCCGCAATTGGCTGCGCGACGAGCTCGTACCCTCGCGTCTCATCCTCTCTGCGAGCGGGAAGATCGAGCCGGACGACTTGCTCAAACTCGCCGAGCGCCTGTTCGGCGATATGGAGAACTGGCCGGGGGTTCCGATCGGTCGCGCAGAATTCACCGGCGGAGTTCGCAACGACCGCCGGGAGTTCGAACAAGCTCACTGGTGTCTGGGGCTTCCGGGATTTGCCGCGTCCGACGAGCGGCTTCCCGCGCTTTCGATCTTCATCCAGGCGCTCGGCGGCGGGATGTCGTCGCGGCTGTTCCAGGAGCTGAGAGAAGACCGCGGCCTGGCTTACTCGGTCAGCGCCTGGCAGCAGGCCTACGCCGATACGGGGGTCGTCACCTTGAGCTGTGCGGCGGATCGGACACGGGCGGTCGAATCGATGAATGTCGCTCGATCGGTTCTCGCGGATGCCGTCGAAGGGCTCACGGACACCGAGGTCCAGCGCGCAAGAGCGCAGATGGAGGCGGGCCTGTTGATGAGCATGGAAAGCGCGCAGGGCCGCGCCGACCAGATGGCCCGGTCGATTGAGGTTTTCGGGCGGATCCTGTCGGTCGAGGAGCTGCTCGGTCAGTTGCATTCGGTTGACTCAGAGGCCGCACGGGAGGCTGGCTCGGCGCTTCTCGATGGCCGGGCGGCGGTCGCTTCCGTCGGGACTCAGCTCGCATTGGCGGCGTGAACCAACTGGCGACGATCGTCGCGGAACCCTGGTCGCATTGGAGTCTGATCGATTGCGGCAACGGCCAGAAGCTCGAGCGCCATGGAAACTTCAGCGTCGTTCGGCCCGAGCCGCAGGCGATGTGGGCGCCTTCGAGGCAGAATTGGGATCCGGACGCGACCTTCGTTCCAGCCTCGGACGAGGAAGGGGGTGGCCGCTGGGTCGAGCATCGTCCAATGCCGCGCCAATGGGAAATATCGAACGGCAATGTTCGCTTTTCCGCTTCGCTGACGCCCTTTCGGCACCTCGGTTTCTTTCCGGACATGGCACCTCAATGGGATTGGATGCAGGGTCGATCGGCCGGTTCGGACGTGCTCAACCTGTTCGGCTATACAGGCGTCGGGACCCTCCTTCTTAGCGATGTCGGCGCCCGTCTCGTTCATGTCGATGCCTCGAAGAAGTCGGTCGAGCAGGGAAAGGACAATGCACGGCTTTCCGGGATGGAAGATCGTCCGATCCGCTGGATCGTGGACGATGCAACGAAGTTCGCCGCGCGCGAGGTTCGGCGCGAGCGGCGATACGACGGGATCTTGCTCGATCCGCCAAAGTTCGGACGAGGGCCGAATGGCGAGGTGTGGCGGCTCGAAGAAAATCTCGCGCCACTGCTCGCGGACTGCCGGCGGCTTCTCGATGAGGACAGCCGCTTCCTCGTCCTCACCGTTTATGCCGTTCGCATGTCGGCGCTGGCGATCGGAGAGCTTGTAAAGCAGCTGTTCGGCGATTTGGGCGGCGTGGTCGAAATGGGTGAGATGGCCATCCGCGAGGAAGAAAGGGGACTTCTGCTTCCTACCGCAATCTTTGCGAGGTGGTCGAAGGACTAGGTTCGAGAAGCCCTGATCGCGGCGGCTGCGACGAACACAGCGCCGGCAGTCAGGAAAAGCGAAACCGCTGCCTCAAGCGGAAGCGCGCCCGCGGCCCCGAAAACCAACAGCGGCACGGCAAAGGGAAGTAGCAAGAGCCCGGCGAGCGATCCCGCTCGCGGCAATCCGGCCGTCAGCGCGCCAATAGCGAGCGCGAGCGATGCAAGCCCTGGAGTGCCCGCGAGGAGGGCCAGTTCAATCTTCACCAGTGATTGTCCGTCCATCGAAAGGAGCACGGCTCCCGGGATCGCCGCGATGAGCAGAAGCGGCGCGAAGGTGATCCAATGGGCAAGGATTTTCGCAAAGGCGATGCTTTCATCGGCCATTCCGTGAAGGAACAGCTGGTCGAGCGTGCCGCTGGCGCGGTCGGGCTCTATCAGTCGCTCGACCGGCAGAAGCGCGGCGGTCAGGGCTGCGATCCAGAGCGCTCCGGGACCAATTCGCGAAAGGAGCCGCGCATCGGGTCCGATCGCAAATGGCACCAGCGCCGCGACCAGCAAGAAGAACGCGATGGGGAGCCACGCGCCGCCCCCCAGACCCCGGCGTATGTCGCGCCCAATCACCGCAGTGATCATGCCTTGAGCTCCAGCACCCGCCAATTTCCAGGCATCGGCTGATGCGAAGCTGCGAGCACCGCACCGCCCCTCTTCCGATGCTGCTCCATCATGCTCGAAAGCCTCGTCTCGCCATCTGCATCGAGCCCGTTCAGCGGTTCGTCGAGCAGCCATAGCTGCGCGGGCGATGCAAACACCCGGGCAAGGGCGGCACGCTTGGCCTGTCCAGATGAAAGCAGCCGAATCGGCACGTTGGCAAGATGTCCAATCCCCGCGGAATCGATCGCCTGGTCGACGTCCGCCTCCCAAAATTGAAGCGCGCGCCGCAGCGGAAGCTCTCGGTCCAGCGCGAGATTGTCGTCGGCGAGCGCGAGATCCGAGCGATCGACATGTCCCCGCTCCGCTCCCAACAGCCCAGCGGCAAGACGGACGAGACTAGACTTGCCGCTGCCATTGGGCCCCGACACCTGAAGAGCGTCGCCCGGACGAAGCGCCAGGTCGAGGTTCTCGAATAAAAGCCGTCCGCCGCGGCGGAGCGCCACATCCTCGAAGCGCAGAAGGCTCATCGCTCGTCCTCGTCCTCGAGCGAATGCATGTCGTCGTCGGAAAAGCCGAAATGGTGCCCGACCTCGTGGATCACGATGTGCGACACGAGCTGCTCGAGGCTAACTCCCGTCGACTGCCACTCAGCGATGATCGGTCGACGGTACAGCGTTATACGCTCCGGCAGCATTCCCGATTGCTGGACGCTCTGCCGGTTGAGAGGCACGCCCTCATAAAGACCGCTGAGCTGCATCGGATGCCGCAGACCGAGCCGCCTCGCGGTGTCCTCCCGAGCGACTTCCTCGATGAGGAGGACGACATCGTCGAGGCTATCCGCAAATGGCGGCGGAAGCCGCTCGAGCGTTCGGCGGGCAATCATTTCGACGTCACTGGAACTCGGCGTTCGGCCGGAAAGGCGCTCAGCGGGGGTCATGCAGGTGGACTAGGGGGCCTAGTTACGCCCCGCAACCTTGCCCGCCGACCGCTTGCCCCTTAGATGCTCCGCTTTCCAGCAGGTGCGGAGCGGTGGCCGAGTGGTCGAAGGCGCTCGCCTGGAAAGTGAGTATACGGCAAAACCGTATCGAGGGTTCGAATCCCTCCCGCTCCGCCAGTCGTTACCGGGTCCGTACCGGACACATGGGTTACGGATTATTCCGCAAACGTCGGTCGTCTAATCGCGACCGGCGCAATTCTTATTCCATGCCAGTTACTCATATCTCAACGCGTGAATGGGATTTGCCCGAGCGACCTTGAGCGCATGACCAACGACCGTGGCCACAGCGATCCCGAGTGCAATCGCCGCGGCGATGATGAAGGGAATCGGCGTTAGCGGAATTCGCTGATCGAACGTATTTAGCCAGTCGCGCATCATCCACCAGGCGATCGGCCATGCGATGATGTTGGCGATGATCACCGGCCGACTGAACTGCCAGACCAGCAGCCTGACGATGTCCCGGGTACGCGCGCCCAAGACCTTGCGAATGCCGATCTCCTTGGTGCGGCGTTGAGCGGTGAAGGCGGCAAGTCCGAACAGGCCAAGGCATCCGATGATGACTGCGAGCAGCGAAAAAGCGGCAAAGATCTGCGCGCGCGCGTCCTCGGCCTTGTAGAGCTCGCGCATGACGTCTTCGCTGAATTTCGCCTGGAACGGGACGTCGTTCGAGATCTGCTTCCATTGGCGTTCGACTGCCGCTTCGACTGTCGCGGGATCGCCATTGTAGCGGATCACCATCCACGCAGGACCGCTCTTCACGCTCTGGAACATGATCGGGTCGATTGGCGTGCGGACCGAACGAAACCTCGAGTCTCCGACCACCCCGATGATCGTGATGTTGACCATTCCGATGCCCGGCTCGAACAGTTCGCTTCTCACGACCTTGCCCAGGGCATCCTGCGGCGATTTGAAGCCGAGCTTCTTGATCGCATATTGGTTCATGACGACGTTCACGCCGCGCTGCGCAAGCGCCCGTTCCTGATCCTTGTCGACAGGGAAGCTCAAGGTCATGTCGTCCGCCGGCCGGTTAGGATCGAACCAGCGGCCGGCGACCAGCTTCAAGCCCATGGCATCGAAGAAGCCCGGATCGACGGTGTATTGGCCGATGCTGACCGATTGGTTGCTCCCTGGCGGGATCAACCCGGTCGTATTGTTGTTATCCGTGGCAACGCCGATGTTGGTAAGACCGACAGCGACGACGCCCGGAATCCGCTTCATCTGATCTTCGATCATCTGCGTCTTCGACAGCAGTTGATAGCGATTGAGATCCGTCACCTGAAGGATGTGGTCGCGCTTGTATCCAGGATCGACATGCCTCGCGTAGACGGTCTGCCCGTAGATCACCGCGGTGCAGACGATCAGCCCTATCGAAACGGCAAACTGGAGCACGACGAGCGCCGTCCTGAGCCGCCCTGAACCAGGGGTTTCGGCAGCCGAACGGTTGGCCTTGAGGACTTGAGCCGGCTGGAAACGCGACAAGAAGAAAGCAGGATAGAGTCCGCTGACCACGCCAACGATGAGAGCAAGCGCTATCACCGGCACGAGGATCCCGCCCTGTCCGAAATATTTGAGCGAGAGGTCGGCGTCGAGAAAGGCCGCGAACGGCCTCACGAGCAATTCAACAAGCGCCAGGGCAAGAAGCATCGCGACCGCGGAAATCAGAATGGACTCCGCCACAAACTGAACGATGAGCTGCCTGCGCGTCGCACCCAATACCTTGCGCAGCGCCACTTCGCGCGCTCGCTGGCTCGCTCGAGCAGTCGCAAGGTTGGTGAAGTTCACGACCGCCATGCCCAGAATGAGAAGAGCGATGATCGCGAACGTCGTGATTGTCCGATCGTCATTGCCGGGCGTCATCGAAGCGCGCTGGGCCTTTCCGAGGTGAATGTCCTTCATGTTGACGAAGTGCCAATCCTCGTCGTCGCCCGCGTTCCATCGGATGTTGCCGTTCGGCTGGTCGGGAATGTTGCGCTTCTCCCACGCCGGTTCCTGCGCCTGCAGCTGGCTGACGTTCGTTCCGGGCCGAAGTTTGAGCCACACCCAGCCCGATTGGCAGCTCCAACAGGTGAGGAAATCGGGCTCCTGTGCGAAGTAACTGTTGAAATCCATTCGCAGGATCGCGTTGATCTTCAGGCTCGAATTCTTCGGAAGATCCTTGAGCACTCCAGTGATCTTGTAATCGCGGGTGACGCCCTTCGAGATGAGGCTGATCGTACGCCCAACCACCTGATCGGTGCCGAAGCGTCTTTTGGCCTCGGTCTGGGTGATGACCGCGGTCTGTGCTTCGGGAAGGCTGGTGCCGGCAACGAGCGGAAGGCTGACCGTCTTCAGGAAATCATCGTCCGCGATGATATAATCCTCTGTCGGCGAGGCCTGGCCGTCCTTCATGAAGACTGGCTCGCTGCTCAACCCATAAACGGCGCTCTGGACCTGCGGGAAATCCTTGAGGATCGCACCCTTGCTCGAATAGGAGGACATTTGCAGGAAGCTCGGCTCGCTGTCCTTGGGATGCGGATACCACGCCTGCAGCTGGTAGGTGTTCTCGACACCTGGAATCCAGCTGTCGTAACTTTTCTCGTAGCGGATGTAGAGGAGGATCATGATGCAGGCGGCCATTCCGATCGCGAGGCCGGCGATGTTGATGATCGAATAGGTCCGGTTCTTCGCAAGCGCCCGTACCGCCACCGTCCAGTAGTTCCGCCACATCGTGACTGTCCTTTCCAACAATCGGACTCCTGCTATTTTCGGCGCTCGCTTCTCTTCACTCGTATCTGAGCGCGTGGATGGGGTTGGCCCGCGCGACCTTCACTGCGTGGCCGACCACGGTTGCGATAGCGATCCCGAGCGCCATTGCGGCCGCGATCACGAACGGGATCGGCGTCAGCGAAATGCGCTGGTCAAACGTGTTTAGCCAGTCGCGCATGAGCCACCATGCAATCGGCCACGCGATGATGTTCGCAATAATCACGGGGCGGCTGAACTGCCAGACGAGGAGCCTGACGATGTCCCGGGTGCGCGCCCCCAAGACCTTTCGGATTCCGATCTCCTTGGTGCGCCGCTCCGCTGTGAACGCAGCAAGACCGAACAGGCCAAGACAACCGATGATGACTGCAAGAAGCGAGAAAGCGGCGAAGATCTGCGCTCTTGAGTCCTCTTTCTTGTACATCTCGCCCATGATGTCTTCGCTGAACTTGGCGTTGAACGGCACTTCGCTGGTGACCTGCTTCCACTCCCTTTCGAGCGCCGATCTCACCACCTGCGGATCGCCGCTGTAGCGGACCATCATCCACCCTGGGCCAGTCAGCACTTTGTGAAACATGATGGGCTCGATCGGTGTGCGGACCGTACGGAATCGCGAATCGCCGACCACTCCGATAATGGTCACGTCCATGAGGCCGAGGTGATCACCGATGAGGTCGCCTCTGACGACCTTGCCAACGGCATCCGCGGGCGAAGCGAACCCCAGTTTTCGGGACGCATATTGGTTGATGACGACGTTCATTCCGCGGTCGTGAATCGCCTTCTCCGCTTCGGGCTGCTGCGGATAGGGAACGGTCGCATCGTCAATTGGACGGTTGGCATCGAACCAGCGGCCCGCGAGCAGTTTCAGGCCCATCGCACCAAGATAGCCTTCCCCGACATTATATTGCCCGATGAGTATCTGCTGGCTGCTCCCAGGCGGGAGAATGAAGGTGTTGTTGTCATTATCGGTGTTGATTCCGATGTCGGTCAGACCGGCCGCGATAACCCCGGGTGTCCGCTCGGCACGCTGGACGATCCCCTCGGCCAGCGGAAACAATTGGGCGCGGCCGAGATCCTCGACCTGCAAGATATGGTCTCGCTTGTATCCAGGATCGACGTGTCTCGCGAAAGCGGTTTGCCCGTAGATTACGGCAGTGCAGATAATGAGACCGATCGAAACTGCGAATTGAAGGACAACAAGGGCCGCTCTGAGGCGCCCCGAACCGGGCGTCTCGGCCGCCGAACGATTGGCCTTCAGGACCTGCGCAGGCTGGAACCGCGACAGGAAGAATGCCGGGTAAAGGCCACTGACAATTCCTACGAACAGAGTGAGCAGAATTGCTGGAAGGAGGATCCCGTCGGTGCCGAAATAACTGAGCGCGATGTCCGCATCGAGGAAGGCTGCAAAGGGTCTCACGAGCAACTCGACCAGAGCAAGTGCAATGAGCATCGCAACCGCCGAGATGAGGATCGATTCCGCGATGAATTGCACGATCAGCTGCTTGCGCGTCGCTCCGAGCACTTTGCGCAACGCTACTTCGCGGGCGCGCTGGCTAGCACGTGCCGTCGCGAGGTTCGTGAAATTCACGACCGCCATGCCGAGGATCAGCATCGCAATAACGGCGAAGGTCGTGATGGTCCGCCGGTCGTTGCTCGGAGTCATCGCGCCGTCCTGCGCCTTTCCGAGATGGACATCCTTGAGGTTGATGAAGTGCCAATCGGTTTCCGTTCCGGGGTTGTATTTGATGCCGACGGTCGGATCGTCGGGAATATTTCGTTTCTCCCAGAGGGGTTCTTGCGCCTGCATAGCCCGGGCGTCGGAGCCCGGTCGAAGCTTCAGATAGACCCAGCCCGACTGACAGCCCCAACATTTCAATGATTCCGGATTGTCCGAATTGAAAGCGACATAATCGAGCCGCATGACGGCGTTGATTTTCAAGCTCGAATTCTTTGGCAGGTCCTTGATGACTCCATTGATTTTGAAGTCGCGTTTGACGCCGCGCGAAATCACGGTGAGCGTTCGTCCAACCACCTGGTCCGTGCCGAAACGGACTTTGGCCTCGCTCTGGGTGATCACCGCCGTTTGCGGCTGGGTCAGTGTCGTTCCCGCAACTAGGGGTAAGCTGACGACCTTCAGGAAGTCGTCGTCAGTGAACATGAAGCTTTTCGTCGACGAGGCTTGGCCATCCTTTACGAAGACAGGCCCGTTGTCCTGGAGGTAAGCGGCGTACTGTACCTGCGGATAATCCTTCTTGATCGCGTCCTTCGTCGCATAGGCCGCCATCTGGATGAAAAAGGGCTGCCCATCGACGGGATGCGGCGTCCATGTCTGCAGCTCATAGGTGTTTTCGACGCCGGGAACCCAGCTGTCGTAGCTCTCCTCGTAATGGATATAGAGCAGGATCATGATGCAGGCGGCCATTCCGATCGCGAGGCCGGCGATGTTGATGATCGAATAGGTCCGGTTCTTCGCTAGCGCCCGAACCGCCACCGTCCAGTAGTTCCGCCACATCGTGACTGTCCTCTCCATCGGTTGGACTCCTACGCTGCGCAGTGACTGTCTTCAGGCGGCGCGCCGGCGCTCCTGAAGGATTCGTCCATCGAGCATATTGACCACCCGGCTCGCGAAGTCGGCGTGAGCTGGCGAATGAGTGACCATGACGATGGTCGAACCTTCCTGGTTGAGCTGGCGAAGCATGCGCATGACTTCCTCGCCGTGAGCGGTATCGAGGTTGCCGGTCGGCTCGTCGGCCAGGATTAGCTTGGGCTCGCCAACAAGCGCCCGGGCGACCGCGACGCGCTGCTGCTGGCCGCCCGAAAGCTGGGTTGGGCGATGCTTGGCGCGATGCGCGATTCCCACCTTGTCGAGCACTTTGTCGACGCGGGCCCTGCGCTCCGACGAGGGGAAACTGTGATAGAGGAGTGCGAGCTCGACATTCTCCCGGACCGTAAGCTCGTCGACCAGGTTGAAGCTCTGGAAGATGAAGCCGATGTTGCTTTTGCGAGTCTCGGCGAGCTGGCCTTCCGAGAGGCCTGCGACCTCGTGGCCGTTGAACACGTAGGAGCCCCCGGTCGGGCTATCGAGCATTCCCATAACATTGAGCAAGGTCGACTTGCCGCAACCCGATGGGCCCATGATCGCCACGAACTCGCCATCCGCGATGTCGAGATCGACATCGTCGAGCGCCGTCGTCTCCACCGTGTCGGTACGGTAGGTCTTCGTCAGGCCAGTCATTGTAAGCACTGTTGCTTCCTTTCTCAGTCCCCGGATCCGCTGAAGTTCAGATGGTCCTTGTCGGTAAGGCCGCTGTAAGATGAAGTGACCACTCTCTCACCGGGCTTGAGCCCTCCCAGGACCTCGATGAAATCGCCGTTTCGGCGCCCGAGCTGGATTGCCCGTCGGGTTGCGCTGCTGCCGTTCCTGTCAACGACGAACACCCAATTGCCTCCCGTGTCGTTGAAGAAGGCGCCGTTCGGGATCAGCACTGCTGTCGTCGAATCGCCAAGGGTCAGCTTTGCCTGGACCGTCTGCCCCCGCTGCATCGAAGACGGTTCCGGTCCGACGAACAGCAGATCGATCTGGAACTCGCCGTTGCGGACCTGCGGATAGACTTTCGCGACTTTGAGCCTGTAGGTCTTCCCCTCGATGTCGGCGCTCGCAGTCTGGCCCACAGCAACTCGGCCGAGGTAGAATTCATCGACGTCGGCTTGCAGCTTGTCGCCGCCTGCGCTGTCGATCTGACCAATCCGTTCGCCCTGCTGGAGGGACTGACCGAGCTGGACGTCGAAGCCGCTCAACTGGCCGGTGACAGGTGCCCGGATGCTCAGCTGGCTAAGACTCCCCTGGGCAACGCCCATGCTTCGGTTGAGTGAAGCCGCGGCGGCTCGAAGCTGCGCAAGCTGGCTCCTTTGAAGGGACTCATTCTGAGAGATGCTCTGCTTCAGGATCTGGAGCCGGTTGGTCTGATAATCGAGGTCGTCCTTCGTGTCGTTGAAGGTCTTCATCGCGACGAAGCCCTTGTCGGCGAGCGACTTGTAAAGATCATATTGGCGCCGGGCCTTTGCCAGTTCGTTTTCGGCCTGGTTGAGGTCGCTCAAATTCGAATTGTGGGTGTTGACGAGCGCGAGCTCCTGGCTGCGCATATTGTTCAGCTGCTGCTCGACCTCCGCCTGTTTCTCGAGCGTAGAGAGCTGCAATTCGGCGTTGGACAGAACGGCAAGAAGCTGGCCT
This sequence comes from Sphingomicrobium sp., assembly GCA_036265105.1. Lineage (GTDB taxonomy): Bacteria > Pseudomonadota > Alphaproteobacteria > Sphingomonadales > Sphingomonadaceae > Sphingomicrobium. Next base: position 31,940 of record DATAPR010000028.1, on the reverse strand, counting down.
TCAGTGACTTGCGCGCCGTCATCGATGAGCTTCTTGTCGACCTGGCCACCCTCGACCGCATCAAGATAGACGGTGACAAGCGGGGTAACCCGAGCACGAAGGGGAAGAAAGTCCTCGAATATACCCCGCTCGACGGGCGCGATGGTCAGCCGGTCGCGAGCGACCGACATCGAATCGGCCCTCGGCGCGAAGAGCCAGAAGATCAGGATCAGGAGGAGTATCGCAGCGCCGGCGCCGGCGATGACGATTCGCCGGTCGAGCCGCTTGCGGGCGACGACGCGGTCCATGGCACCGCCGGTGACCGCCTCCGTCCGCTCGCCGCGCCTCAACTCGACCAAGCTCACTGTCCGGCTCCGAACAGGGCCTGTCCGAAAATGGACGGAGCGCGCAGTCCTTTAGCACTCTCCCCCTCTGGGACGCCCATCATCGTGAAACCCCTCATATCCCAATATGTGCAAGCCTCGTGCCAAATCGGTCCGGTTTTCTTTGGTGCGGCACTGTTCGTTTTCGGACAGCTGCGCTACAGACGTAGCGTGGCGGACCTTTTCGACCTTGCTGTTGTCGTCGACGACGACCCCGACATCGGCCTCGCCGCACGGCTCGCCCTGCGGGACATGTTCGAGCGGGTCGAGACATTGAGTTCGCCAGCTGAGCTTCTCTCGCTGCTTGGCCGCGAGCGGCCCGATGCGATTCTGCTCGATCTCAATTTTGAGCGCGCGCGGACCGATAGCCGCGAGGGTCTTGATTACCTCGCGCGGGTGATGGCGATCGATCCCGAATCCGCGGTGGTGATCATCACCGCTCATGGAGGTGTCGCGGTTGCAGTCGAGGCGATCAAGGCTGGAGCAAGCGATTTTGTCGCGAAGCCGTGGAGCAATGAGCGGCTCGAGGCGACGGTTCGAAGCGCAGCCGCGCTCCGCCGCAGCCGGCTCGAGGCGCGGATCGAGCGCGGACGTGCGACGGAACTTGCGCAGACCCCCGAAACTCCTTTGCTCGGCAGGTCGCCGGCGATGGAGCGCGTCCGAATGTTGATCGAACGCGCGGCACCGACCGATGCCAACGTTCTGATCCTCGGTGAGAACGGCACCGGAAAAGAGATTGTTGCGCGGGAGATTCACCGATTGTCGCGTCGAGCGGAGATGCCGATGGTCTCAATAGACCTGGGAGCAACAAGCGAGACTTTGTTCGAATCCGAGCTGTTTGGCCATGTGAAAGGCGCCTTTACTGGTGCTTCGGGCGAACGGATCGGCCGCCTCAAGGCTGCCGACGGAAGCACATTGTTCTTGGATGAGATCGGCAACCTCCCGCTTCACCTGCAGCCCAAGCTGCTCACGGCCCTTGAGCAGCGCGAAGTACTTCCCGTGGGCGCAAACAAGCCCGCCCACATTGACGTTCGGATCCTTGGAGCGACGAATGTCTCCCCGGACCAGCTCGCGGATGAGCGGAAATTTCGCCAGGACCTGCTGTTCCGACTGAATACGATCGAGATCGAGCTTCCGCCGCTGAGGCACCGCCGCGAGGACATTGCGGTACTGCTCGATCATTATCTCCCACTCTATGAGCGCAAGTATGACAAGCCCGGGCGGCAACTCCCGCCGGCGGTCCTCGAGGCGCTCGTCGAATATGATTGGCCCGGGAACGTCCGAGCGCTTCGCCACGCTTCGGAAAGAGCGGTGATCATGGCCGAAGGCGGTCTCTACCGAACCGAAGATTTTCCACTCTCACCGCGCGGACAGGCGGTCGGATCCGTCGTTAGCGCACCAGACTCGCTCAACCTTGATCAGCTCGAGAAGCAGATGATCGAACGTGCGCTTCGGATGCATCATTTCAACATTTCGCTCGCCGCCTCCGAACTGGGACTGAGCCGCGGCGCGCTCTATCGCCGCATGGAGAAGCATGGACTTTAGGCGCAAGTTCGAGTTCGGACTCGCGTGGCGAACGATCGTCTTCGTCGCCGCGATTCTGCTCGTGATCAAGGCGATTGAGATCCCGGGCGTACGGGCCGGGTTGATCGTCGCCGCGCTCATTGCTTTTGCTGCTCTGGCGAGCCTCTGGGAGTTCATCCGTCGCACCAATTTTCTCGTCTCGAGGTTCATCGAATCGGTGCGTTTCGAGGATTATTCGCAGCGTTTCTCGGATCCGAGCGGCGGCGGCTTCGATGTGCTCGGACAGACTCTCGACCATGCGCTCAAGACGTTGCAGGCTCGTCACGCCGCGGAAAGTGCGGATGTGCGCTATCTCTCTGCGATCATCGACGACGCGCCAAGCGCGCTCCTCGCAGCAGACGCCGATGGACGTGTCGAGGTGCTAAACAAGGCGGCCCGCCAACTGTTCGCGCGCCAACCCCTGAACCGAATTTCAGACTTGGAGGCGCTCGGTCCGGAGCTGGCCGCAGCCGCAAGATTGCCGGCCGGCACTCGAAAGATCACCCGCCTCGTCCTTGACGGAGTTCCGCAAAAGGCGATCTTCGCATCGGCTCAGGTCGCTCGGCTCGACAAGCCGGTGACGATCATGTCGATCCTGCCGGTCCAAAGCGAGCTCGGAGCTCTCGAGGTCGCCGCGCAAGCCGATCTCGTTCGAGTTCTGACGCACGAGATCATGAACTCCCTAACACCTGTGACCTCGCTTGCGAGGACCGGCGCCGACCTCGTTGCGGCTGCAGCGAAGGGAAATGGAGCGTTGAGCGATGCCAAAAGCGCCACCGAGACCGTTGCGCGGCGCGCAGAAGGCATATTGCGCTTCGTCGAGAGTTACCGGGAGTTTGCCCAGGCGCCCGATGTTCACCGCCGGAATTTCAAGGCAAAACCGTGGGCCGAAGAAATCATGCGGCTTGCCCTGGCCAATGCCGGCGATCGGGACATCGATGCCCGGGTAGAAGTTGCACCCAAGACGCTCACTGTCGACGGCGATGCCGAACTGCTCTCGCAGGCTGTTCTCAATTTGCTGAGGAATGCGATCCGGGCGACGTCCGAGGTCGACTCGCCGGTGCTCGCGCTCGCCATGATCCGCGAAGCCACCGGACATTGCAGAATCGAAGTACGCGACAATGGCGGAGGAATCCCCGAGGATCGTCGCGAGGACATTTTTCTGCCCTTCTACACGACCCATAAGGGAGGAAGCGGCGTCGGGCTGAGCTTTTCCAAACAGGTGGCGCTAGCTCACGGTGGATCCATCTGCGCCCTCGATGCGCCCGAAGGGGGCGCCAACATACGGCTGGTGATTTGAGGCAGCGAACCTCGGGGATCAGCCGCGCCTTCAGTGCTTCTCGGGGGGAGTCTCCATGATCTCGGTGAGAATTCCGCCCATGTCCTTGGGATGAATTAAGAACACCGGAGTTCCATGCGCACCGATCCGAGTTGGCCCAAGGATCCGCGCCCCTTTTTCCTCGAACCATTCTCGAGCTTCATCGATGTCCCTAGTCTCGAAGCAGACATGATGCTGTCCGCCGGCGGGATTTTTCTCGAGAAACTTCACGATCGGCGAGCTTTCGCCGAGCGGCTCGATCAGCTCGATCTGCGAATTTGGAGTATCGAGAAAACAGACGCGAACGCCCTGGGCCGGCAATTCGAATGGGTCGCCGTGCGGCTCGACGCCGAACATGTTGCGGTAGATCCCGAGGCTTTGTTCGATCGACGGCGTCGCAACACCGACATGATTGAGGCGGCCAAGTTTCATGCGATGAGTCTCCCTCGCACCGTCATTGCGAGGAGCGCGGCAGCGAAGCAATCCGATTGCGTTTCATCGCTGCGAGCGACCCGCTAAGGGTTCAGCACGTTTCCATCCGGCTCTTGACGCCCGACCCGATCGCATAGGTGTCGCCGGTTCGCACATAATGGTCGGTGAAATCCTTGGACCCGAAATAGATGACATCGAACGATTTGCCGGGCTTGATGTTGTCGATCCGGCCGGTGAACTGCTTGAGCTTGTTCCCGCCTCCGATCGCCTGAGAATTGTCATAGGTCATGGGTACAGTGACAAGCTGTTTGGGCCCGTCGGGACCAAGTTCAAGCAAAGTCGTGACACTGCATGCATAGCCCTGCCAGTTGCCCGCTCCATTGACCATCACGACGGGGTTATCTCCAAAGCTTCGGCTCACGCTCCAATCGACGATTTTTCCGAACGAGCCGGTTTGCGTTGCCGGCACGAACCGTTTCACAACGTCGAAGCCCTTTGCCGAAGACCTGAGATAAAAGACCGCCAGCTTGCCCGAGTTGACGTGCGAAGCGTCTTCCACCTCGCCTGGGCTGAGCAACACCGGTCCGAACGACGCCTGGACCAGCTCGCCCGGAGTGTATTTCACACTCTCCTTCAGCTGGCCTTGCTTCTTGAGAACCACGCTGTCGTTCTTCCCGAAGGCGGCGTGGAAAGCGGCGACGACGGGCTTCTCGGCGCCCACAGCAGCCGATGAGACAAAAATCAATGCAAGGACCACTCGTTTCATTTTGGCCCTCCCCTGGGCTTGGCCGCCACGAATCGTCAGGCGCGGTCGTTACATCCGCATTGACACCATTTGCAATAAACCAAGGTTTATGTCGCTTGGCTCGCCCCTCACGCAGGAGGGATTTCAAGCTTCTCCGGCCTCGACCAGCACTTCGGTCGTAACGCTGTTGGCAATGAAGCACGCATCATGGGCGCGATGATGAAGGTCCGCGATCACCGCTTCGCTTGGAGGCTCGCCGTCCCAGGTTACGAAAGGATGCAGGGTCACTCGAGTCATCGCGAGTCTGCCGTCGGGACGCTTTTCGAGTAGGCCTTCCGCCGTATCGACATATTCGTCGACGACGAGCCCAGCGCGCCGAGCGAAGTCGACGAAGAACAGCATGTGACAGGACGACAGCGAGGCGACGAACGCTTCCTCAGGATCAACTCCGCCGGGATCCGACCAGGGTGCAGGAACGATATGCGGGCTTGGTGAAGCGGCCACCCTGACCCCTCCGTCGAACAGCCATTCGTGCGCCCGGCTATATTGCCCGCGTCGAAAGTCGCCTTCGCGCTTTCTCCTCCAGCGGATTGTAGCGGTGTAGCGGCTCATCGAGGTTCGCGAACCATTCTAAAGCGGAATGTTGTCGTGCTTCTTCCAGGGGTTTTCGAGTTGCTTGTTCCTGAGCTTGCGAAGCCCCATCGCCACCCGTCGGCGAGTGGAGTGAGGCATGATCACCTCGTCGATGAAGCCCTGGCTTGCAGCTACGAACGGATTGGCGAAACGCTCCTCATATTCGCGCGTCCGCTCGGCGATTTTCTTGGGATCGCCGATATCCTTGCGGAAGATTATCTCGACCGCTCCCTTTGCGCCCATGACAGCGATCTCGGCCGTCGGCCACGCATAGTTCAAGTCACCTCGCAGATGCTTGGAGGCCATGACGTCATAGGCCCCGCCGTAGGCCTTGCGCGTAATCACGGTAATCTTGGGCACCGTCGCTTCGGCATATGCGAAAAGCAACTTCGCTCCGTGCTTGATGATTCCGTGATGCTCCTGCCCGACTCCGGGAAGAAAGCCGGGAACGTCGACCAAGGTCAGGATCGGAATGTCGAATGCGTCGCAGAAGCGGACAAAACGGGCCGCCTTCTTGGACGAATTGATGTCGAGCACGCCGGCAAGGATCATCGGCTGGTTGGCGACGATTCCTACGCTCCGACCCTCGATACGGCAAAAGCCGGTAATGATGTTCGCGGCATGAGCCGGTTGGAGCTCGAAGAAATCTCCTTCATCGGCGACCTTCCGGATGAGTTCGTGCATGTCGTAAGGCGTCGCGGCGCTGGGTGGTACCAGCGTATCGAGGCTCTCCTCTAGTCGGTCGATCGGATCTTCGCACGGACGCTCGGAAAGGTCGTGGCGGTTCGAGAGGGGGAGGAAGTCGACGAACTCGCGCGTTGCGAGCAAGGCGTCGATGTCGTTCTCGAAGGCGACATCGGCAACGCCCGACTTGGTCGTGTGGGTGATCGCACCGCCAAGCTCTTCCTGGGTCACCACCTCGTTGGTGACCGTCTTCACCACGTCGGGACCGGTCACAAACATGTAGGAGCTGTCCTTCACCATGAAGATGAAGTCGGTCATCGCCGGGGAGTAGACGGCGCCCCCCGCGCACGGTCCCATGATAAGACTGATCTGCGGAATGACTCCGGAGGCGAGAACGTTGCGCTGGAACACCTCGGCATAGCCGGCAAGGCTTGCGACGCCCTCCTGGATGCGGGCGCCCCCGCTGTCATTGAGGCCGATGACGGGCGATCCGACCTTCATCGCCATATCCATGATCTTGCAGATCTTCTGTGCGTGCCGTTCGCTCAGTGAGCCGCCAAAGACGGTGAAATCCTGAGCAAAGACGTGGACTAGTCGACCATTTATCGTCCCCGAGCCGGTAACAACTCCATCGCCCGGGATCCTCTGGGTTTCCATGCCGAAGTCGGAGCAATTGTGCTCGACGAACATGTCATATTCCTCGAAGCTCCCAGGATCGAGGAGCACCGAAAGCCGCTCCCTCGCAGTCAACCGCCCCTTGGCGTGCTGCGCCTCGATGCGCTTCTCGCCGCCGCCCATACGCGCGCGCTCCCGGCGCCTGTCGAGCTCTTCAATCGTGGTCGCCACACGGCCTCTCCCTTGGAAGCGTCCTCCCACGGCTGCTCGGTCCTGGTCAACCGACCCTTGAACACGTCGGTTGCACTTCCGAAATATTCCGGGTGCGCAGCGGTCCGCCGCTGGGGGGCAACGACCCGGCGTTTGCTGCGGCGCACAAGAGATTATTTTAACGCTAACATTAACGCAGGTTACGGAACCACGGACCGAGTTTCCCCGTTCAGCATAACAAGGGCAAAACCAGCAAGTACGGAGGATCAAACCAAAATGCTGACTCGCGTCGGGGTGCCAGTTGAGTTTGTAGCCGAGCCCTCGGCGCCGGACTCAGAACCCACAACACTCATCTGCTTTTCGCACCTGCGGTGGAACTTCGTTTTCCAGCGCCCGCAGCATCTCATGAGCCGCTTCGCAGGCGAGATGAACGTCATCTTCTGGGAAGAGCCAATCGACATCGCCCCGAACGAGACCGCTTTTTTGCAGGTGCGTAAAGCGGAGGACTCCAAAAACGTTCTGGTGGTGGTTCCCCACCTTCCGAAAAATATTCCCGAGGACGCTCGAGAGGCCGCATTGAAGCGTTTGCTAGATGCCCATCTCGCGTCACACCATGGACCGATCATCGCCTGGTATTACACGCCGATGATGCTGCCTTTCTCGCGCCATCTCGAGCCTGCGGTCACTGTCTTCGATGCGATGGACGAGTTGTCCAAGTTCAAGTTCGCGCCGGCCAAGCTGCTTGACCTCGAACAGGAGCTGATCGAGCGGTCCGACATTGTCTTCACTGGCGGATCGAGTCTTTTCGAGGCGAAGAAGGACCGTCATTCGAACGTCCACTGCTTCCCGTCGTCGGTCGACAGAGTTCATTTCCTAAAAGCAAGGGCGCGTCAGTTCGATCCGGCGGATCAGGAGGAACTTCCCAAGCCAAGGCTCGGCTTCTTCGGCGTCATCGACGAACGCTTCGATACCGAACTTCTTGCAAAGGTGGCGCAGATGCGTCCGGACTGGTCGTTCGTGATGGTCGGACCGGTCGTCAAGATCTCCGAAGAGGATCTGCCCAAGCGACCGAACATTCATTATCTGGGCGGCAAGTCCTACGCCGAGCTTCCCGCCTATCTGTCGGGCTGGAACGTCGCACTGATGCCGTTTGCGATGAACGAATCGACCCAGTTCATCTCGCCGACAAAGACGCCCGAATATCTCGCTGGCGGAAAACCTGTCGTCTCCACCCCGATCAAGGACGTGGTTCGTCACTATGGGGCGCTCGAGGGCGTGAAGATCGCGAGCGATGCCGACGCGTTCGTCGCGGCTTGCGAGGAAGCGATCGAGCTATCGGATCACCTCGAGAGCGGCTGGCTCGCCGAAGCCGATGTCATGCTTTCGGCATCGAGCTGGGACACCACCCAGGCGCGCATGGCCGGCCTGATTTCTGACCTTCTTGGAGCGCGCACAGGCGGGACGTTGCCGGCACTTCTGGTAGCGGCAGAATGAACGGGCTTCAGGAACCCAAGGCCGCCAACGGCGGCCACTACGACTATTTGATCGTCGGAGCCGGCTTTGCCGGCTCGGTTCTCGCCGAGCGCCTCGCGTCCCAGCATGGAGCTCGAATTCTCCTGATCGACCGTCGTCCTCACGTCGGCGGGAATGCCTATGACGAGCCCAACGAGGCGGGCATCCTCTATCATAAATATGGACCACACATCTTCCACACGAACAGCGATCAGGTGTGGGACTATCTCTCGAACTTCACCAAGTGGAGGCCCTACGAGCATCGCGTTCGGGCGGTCGTTCGCGACAAGCTGGTACCGATCCCCATCAATCGAACCACTCTCAACGAGCTGTTCGACCTCAATCTTGAGACCGATGATGAGGCAGCGGATTATCTTCGATCACGCGCCGAACCGGTCGAAGACATAAAGACCTCGGAAGATGTGGTCATCAATGCGGTCGGGCGCGAGCTCTACGAACTCTTCTTCCAGGGCTATACGCGCAAGCAATGGGGCCTCGATCCGAGCGAACTCGACAAACAGGTGACGTCGCGGATTCCAACGCGGACGAACACCGACGATCGCTATTTCAGCGACACCCATCAAGCAATGCCGCTCGAGGGTTACACCGCAATGTTCGAGAGGATGCTCGACCATCCGCTGATCGACAAAAAGCTCGGTGCCGATTTTCGCGACTTCAAGGAACGGGCTCACGAAATCGCGGACCACATCATCTACACCGGGCCTATCGACGAGTATTTCGACTTCCGGTTCGGCAAGCTGCCGTACCGCAGCCTCAAATTCGATCATCGGACACTGGAAGAGGAATGGCACCAGCCGGTCGCCGTGGTGAACTACCCGTCGCCGGACGTGCCGTACACGCGCATCAGCGAATATAAGCATCTGACTGGCCAGGATGCGCCGGTTACGACGATAACCTACGAATATCCCTCGGCCGAAGGGGATCCTTATTACCCGATCCCGCGGGCCGAGAACCAGGCGCTTTACAAACGCTACGAAGCCCTCGCAGATTCGACGCAGGGCGTCACTTTCGTCGGGCGCCTAGCCACCTACCGCTATTACAATATGGACCAGATCGTCGGCCAGGCGCTCGCCACATTCAGAAGGATCGACGACCAGCGAAAACGGAGACGGCCGCAGCCGACCGCGGTTGCGGCCGAATGATCTGAAAAACGGCCTGGAAGCGCTCGCCGGGCGCTTCCAGCGGCCTTTGCCCGAGAAGTTTCGGCGACGGCCGGAAAATAGGGTCAGTTATTGTACCGGCGTATCTTTGCCATGATACCGCTCGAGCTCGTCGCCGATCAGGCGGACGACGTGGAGGACATTTGTCGAACCGGCCGTGCCGAAAGGAATTCCGGCCATTAGCACGATTCGGTCGCCGCCCTTGGCGATCTTGTGACGAAGCGCCATGCGCTTGCCCTTCTCGACCATCTCCTCGAAGCTCGAGACGTCGCGTGTGTGGACCGCGTGAACGCCCCAAAGAAGTCCCATGCGTCTCGATGTATGGAGCGACGCGCTCATCGCCAGAAGCGGCACTGGCGGACGCTCGCGTGCAATCCGCCGGGCGGTAGCGCCCGAGCTCGTGTAGCAGACCATCGCTGTTGCCGAGACCGTATGCGCGATTTGACGCGCCGATCCCGCAAGAGCGTCCGCAGTGGTCGGCTCAAGCCGAGTCTGAGTGAAGTGGATTCGCGCCTGGTAGGAGGGGTCCCGTTCGACGCTGTTCGCGATTCGGTCCATCATCTGCACGGCTTCGCACGGGAATTGACCGGCCGCGCTCTCAGCCGAGAGCATCACTGCGTCGGCGCCGTCATAGATTGCGGTGGCGACGTCGCTGACCTCGGCTCGAGTCGGCGTTGGCGATGTCACCATCGATTCCAGCATCTGGGTCGCGACGACCACGGGTTTTCCGAATTGACGAGCGCAGGCGACGATCTTGTTCTGAAGAGGTGGCACCTCTTCAGGCGGAAGCTCTACTCCCAGGTCGCCTCGAGCAACCATCACCGCGTCCGAAAGGGCGATGATGTCGTTCAGCTGGTCGATGGCGGCCGGCTTTTCGATCTTGGCGAGAAGAGCCGCCCGGTCGCCGATCAAGGCGCGCGCTTCGGCGACGTCCTCCGGGCGCTGAACGAAGGACAAGGCGATCCAGTCTGTTCGCTGATCGAGCGCGAATTGGAGATCGTCGCGGTCCTTGTCGGTGAGAGCCGGGATCGGCACAACGACGTCGGGCACGTTGACGCCTTTGTTGTCCGAAACGGCGCCTCCGACCTTTACCTCACTGATGATCCGGTCTTCGTCGGCCTCGAGCACGTTGAGGCGGACCCGGCCGTCGTCAATGAGGATGTTCGTTCCCGGTTTGACCGCTTGGAACAGTTCCGCGTGCGGAAGCTGGACGCGGCTGTTGTCGCCGGCATTGCTGTCACGGTCGAAGATGAAGCGCCTGCCCTTTTCGAGAACCGTTCGGCCGCCTTCGAAATGACCGACTCTGAGCTTGGGGCCCTGAAGGTCAAACAGGATCGTTGTCGAACGATGGAATTCCTTTTCGAGCGCTCGGATGTGCTCGACCAGCTTTGCCTTCGTCTTCTGGTCGCCGTGGCTCATGTTGATCCGAAAGGCATCGGCGCCCGCAAGCAGCAGCTTCCGGATCGTTCGAGCATCGCTCGAGGCAGGGCCGAGCGTCGCAAGGATCTTCACCTTGCGTGAACGGGGCGGAAGAGTCTCGGTCACCCGCCAGCCCATAGCCGCTTGATATGAGCGTTCAACCCGCTAGAGCCGCTATTCAAACTTGAAATTGGGAAAGTGTGGAACATGGCGGAGGGCACCGTCGCGGCCGACCAGCTGCGGCTATTCATCGAGAGGATCGAGCGGCTCGAGGAGGAAAAGAAGGGCATCGCTGACGACGTTCGCGACGTCTATGGCGAGGCGAAAGCCAACGGATATGATCCCAGGATCATGCGAATGATCGTTCGCTTGAGGAAGATGGAAACTCACTCGCGCCGAGAGCAGGACGCGGTGCTCGAGACCTATCGCGCGGCGCTTGGCCTAGAGTAAGGAACAGCCATGGCCGGCCATTCCAAATTCAAGAATATCATGTACCGCAAGGGGGCGCAGGATAAGAAGCGTTCCGCTCTGTTCTCGAAGCTCAGCCGCGAGATCACGGTCGCAGCCAAAATGGGTATCCCGGATCCAGACGCGAACGCGCGACTTCGGGCAGCGATCATCGCGGCTCGAGCCCAGTCGATGCCCAAGGACAACATTCAGCGCTCGATCGACAAGGCCTCCGGCTCGGATGCTGAGAATTACGAAGAGATCCGCTACGAGGGTTTCGGACCCGGCGGTGTTGCGCTGATCGTTGAGGCATTGACCGACAACCGCAATCGGACGGCCACGAACGTTCGAACAATCTTCTCCAAGAACGGCGGCAATTTGGGCGCCAGCGGGAGCGTCAGCCATGGCTTCGAACGCCTCGGGCTAATCGAATATCCAGGAGAAGCCGGCGACTCCGACAAGGTTCTCGAAGCAGCGATCGACGCCGGCGCCGATGACGTGGAAAGCGACGAAGAGGGTCACCGGATCTGGACCAGCGTCGAGAGCCTTCACGAGGTCAGCAAGGCGCTTGAGCCGATGCTTGGCGAGGCCGAAGGCTCCAAGCTTGCGTGGCGACCGACAACCGAAGCCGAGGTCCGAGGCGAGCAGGCGCAGCAGCTCGCGCGTCTCATGGAAGCGCTCGATGAGGACGACGATGTCCAGAACGTGTGGGGAAACGAGAAGATTTCCGATGAGGAGCTGGCGAACCTCGCGTGAGGATCATCGGCCTCGATCCTGGACTGGGCACCACCGGCTGGGGCGTGATCGAAGCCGAGGGCAATCGCCTCGCGCATGTCGCCAACGGGCATATCAAGACCGATACGGCCGCCCCCCTCCCGCAGCGCCTGGCAGTCCTCGCCAATCAACTTGACCTTTTGATCGCAGAGCAATGTCCCGAGGCGGCAGCCGCCGAGGAAGTGTTCGTGAGCCGGAACCCTCAATCGACGCTCAAGCTGGGACAGGCCCGAGGGGTCGTATTGATGTGCGCCGCGCGGGCTGGGCTCGAGGTGGGAGAATATTCGCCTCGCCTGGTCAAGAAGGCCGTGGTTGGAACAGGGGGCGCCGACAAGCCTCAGGTCCACTCGATGGTCGCCCGGCTGCTTCCGGGTGTGAAGATTGCAGGACCAGACGCTGCCGATGCTTTGGCAGTTGCAATCACTCACGCCCATCATCTGGCGACCGCGCGCCGCATCGCCTAAGCCTAAAGACGATGATCGCGCGCCTCTCGGGTACCCTTGCGGAGACCACCGCCGATAGCGCGGTGATCGATGTCGGCGGAGTCGGCTATCTTGTCCATTTGAGCGGAAGGACGCTTGGAACAATCGGCCCTGTCGGTGGCGAGATCGTCCTACTTACCGAGCTTCAGGTTCGCGAAGACGCCTGGACTCTTTTTGGCTTCAAGTCCGTAGCTGAGCGAGATGCGTTCAGGGCGCTGACGTCGGTCCAGGGCGTCGGTGGCCGCCTTGCGCTGGCGATTCTCTCTGTCCTTTCGTCCGACGAACTCTCGCTCGCAGTGGCGAACGGTGACAAGGCGATGATCGGCCGTGCCAATGGCGTCGGACCGAAGCTCGCAGCACGAATCGCGAACGAACTCCAAGGCAAGCTGGGCACCTCGGGCGTCACGGGAGGCGCACCTCCAGCGCGAGGGGAAGCGGCTGCAGACGCGCTCTCCGCCCTTGCCAATCTCGGATTCAAGCCGGCCGAGGCGAATGCTGCGGTCAGTGCGGCTCAGGATGAGCTCGGTGCCGGCGCCTCGCTGGATTCGCTCGTCAGGTTGGCGCTGAGGAAGGCGGCCAAATGATTGTGGCCATCTACAGCTCCAAAGGCGGGGTCGGCAAAACGACGCTCGCGGTCAACCTCGCCTGGGCGAGCACAAGGCTGTCGAAGCGACGCACCCTGCTCTGGGACCTCGATGCACAGGCGGGCGCAAGCTACATCCTGGGCCAGGATGCGGACGGCAAGGCCGCGAAGGCCGGAATCACTCGAGATGGCGATGTTGCGGGACTCATCCGACCGTCAAACACGCAAGGAATAGATATCCTCCCTGCCGATGATTCGCTTCGTCACCTCGACGTTGCGTTTCATGATCTTGGAAAGCGAAATCGCCTTGCGAAAATCGCTGCCGATCTTTGCCATGACTATGACCGGATCATTATCGACTGCCCGCCCGGGCTGACCGACACGTCGGATCAGATTTTAAGAGCATCCGATATCGCCGTCGTGCCCGTGATCCCAAGTGCCCTGTCCCAGCGCTCGCTCGACGTGATCAAGGATTACGTCGGCCGGAAGAAGGGACCAAAGGTAACACTTGCTCCGGTCTTCTCAATGGTCGATCGCCGACGAGCACTCCACCGCGACGAACTCGAACGGCACAAGGGATGGCCCTCGATTCCGATGGCCAGCGCCTACGAACGGGTGAGTGATCTTCGTGCCCCGATCGGCGAATTCATGCCGCGATCCTCGCCGAGTGTCGAAGCGATTGCTCAGCTTTGGCGGAGGATCGAGAAGGCGCTTGCGAAGTGAGCGTTCGCAAAGCCTCCTGTCGCTGCGGGCAGCTGAGGGTGACGACGAGCGGCGAGCCGGTTCGTGTTTCCGTCTGTCATTGCCTCGATTGCAAGAAGCGCTCGGGGAGCGCCTTTGCGGTGCAGGCGCGATGGCTAGCCGAAAAGGTGACGATCGAGGGTCGATCGAAGAGCTGGTCGAAGCTCGCCGACAGCGGCAACCGGATCAACTTCCATTTCTGTCCCGACTGCGGTTCGGACGTTCATTATGAGATCGAGGGAAAGTTCGCCGCTCTTGTCGCGATTCCGGTGGGTGCGTTCGATGATCCCTACTTCGCGAGTCCAACCTTCTCCGTCTGGGAAAAACGCAGGCACGATTGGGTGGATGTACTTGGCGATCTTGAGCATTCGTTCTAACCGGCCGAGTCTCGAAACGGCAATGGAACAATCCTACGCGCCGAACGTGTAGTTGTTCTTGCAAAGACCAGGAGAGCGGAGATGAAGCGTCTTCTTTGTGCCGTCGCCGCGATCGCACTGTTAGCCCCCGCCGGAGCATCGGCGCAGCAGCAGAACGATCGCCGTCACGGAAATCAGACGGAGAAACAACAAAATCAGCCCAATCATCAGCAGCGGCAGAACCACTCGTCCGGAAACCGGTCGTCGGGGAACTCGAATCAGGGTCGGCCAAATCATGGACGCCCAACCATCCAGCCCGTTCAGCCGAACCGTCCCAGCCGCCCCAACTATGGCCGTCCTAACAATGGCCGGCCAACGATTCAGCCAGTCCCGAACCGGCCCAGCCGGCCGCCCTCGGGCCGGCCGGTCTATCAACCCGGTCATCGGCCTTCGACCTTCCATCGAATCCGGGGACCGATGTTCCACTACCCGCGCGGCTACAGTTATCGCCGCTGGGGCATCGGAGCCATTCTTCCGCACATTTTCCTATCGAACTATTATTATTGGAACGACTGGAGCGCGCTCGGACTCCTCCCGCCTCCACCTGGATATGTGTGGGTGCGCTACGGACCGGATCTGCTGCTGGTGAACCGGTACACGGGCCGGATTTCCGACGTGATCTATGGAGCCTTCTACTGAGGAACGATGGGTGGGGCGGCGCCTTCAGCCGCCCCACACATCCGCGTAGAGTTTCAACAAATTGCCGCCCAGCAGCTTTTCGACCTGGGGCGTCGTCCACCCTCGCTTCATGAGGTCGGTGCCGAGCCGCTCGAGCTTGTCGATCGAATTGTAATCGAGAATTAGCGGGAAAACATCGGGTCCTTCGCCCGGAGCGGCGATTCCGGCCGCCTTTCGCTGCTCATAATCTTTGCGTGCGGCGTCCCGTGCCGCGGCGTCGACCACGACGGGAAGGACCCCGCCGTCGGTACCGATCGAAATGTGATCCTCGCCCGCAATACGTGCCACATGCTCGATGTGATCGAGCAGCACCGCCCCGCTCGCATGCATGTCAGGGGCAAGATAGGGCATGAAATAGACCCCGACGACTCCGCCCTTGTCGGCCACTCCCCGGATCGCGGAATCGGACACGTTGCGCGGGTGATCGGTGATTGCACGGGCGCCCGTGTGGCTGATCGTCAGCGGCCGCTTGGCAAATGCAATCGCTTCGTCGATCGTTCTTGAGCCGCCGTGCGACAAGTCGAGAAGCAACTTCTCGGCCTCGATCCTGCGGATCGTGTCGCGTCCAAGATTCGTAATTCCGCCGTTGCGCGGCTCAATGGACCCGTCGCCGCTGAGGTTTGCAAGATTGTAGGTGAGCTGGACGGCGCGCACTCCGCGCTTCTTCATCTCTCCAAGCCGGTCGAGAGCCGGCCCGACCATCGCGGTATCCTGCGTTCCAAGGATGATCGCGAGCTTCCCGGCCCGCTTTGCGGCAGGAATGTCCGCAGCCTTCTCGACGAGAGTCAGCCGATCCGGATTGGCCGACAGCTGATTGTGATAATCGTCTAGGCTCTTGCTGAACTTTTCCCAGCCGTCCGCGTAATTTCCGACCGGAAGCAAGGTGTCCCTCACTGCCGTGATTCCGGTCATCCGGCTTTCGGACCACGCGCGATCCGTCAAGCGAAGTTCGTCATCGGCTCCGTAGGGATCGCTGATCCCGCCAAGTCCGTCGATGACGATCGCGTTGGAATACCAGGACGGAACAGATGGCTTTCGAGCAAGAGCGGGGCCCGCCAGCGCAGTCGCAGCCATTCCGCCGATAACGGTCCGCCGATCGAATTTCATGAATTGCCCTCCCTTGCTCAAGATGAGGCTAACAGCCTTCGCTTCTTGTCCCAAGCCGATCCATCTGCGAATCATCGGCCTGGATGGCCAGCGACCCCGCCCGAATCACGACGCCCGAGCGCACGAATGAAGATTCGGACGCAGCGCTTCGCCCCAAGAGCCTCGATGAGTTCATCGGGCAGCAGTCAGCTAGAGAGAATCTCCGGATCTTCGTTCGTGCCGCAAAGAGCCGGAGCGAGCCGCTCGACCATGTTCTTCTTCACGGGCCCCCGGGGCTGGGCAAGACAACTCTCGCAGGAATCCTCGCACGCGAAATGGGGGTTGGCTTCCGGGCGACCTCCGGCCCTGTCATTGCCAAGTCGGGCGACCTCGCCGCGCTCCTGACCAATCTGGAAGACGGCGACGTACTCTTCATTGACGAGATCCACCGCCTCAACCCCGCAGTCGAGGAAGTCCTCTACCCTGCAATGGAGGACCGGGCTCTCGATCTCATGATCGGCGAAGGGCCCTCCGCTCGCTCGGTCCGAATCGAATTGCCGCGCTTCACGCTCATTGGAGCGACCACCCGCCAGGGCCTTCTCACAACGCCTCTTCGCGATCGGTTCGGTATTCCGGTGCGGCTCACTTTCTACACGGTCGAGGAACTGGAGCATGTCGTCCGACGCGCTTCGCGGCTCCTTGGAGCCGAGCTCACGGACGATGGCGCACGTGAAATCGCCCGCCGTTCGCGCGGCACGCCGAGGATCGCCGGCCGCCTCTTGAGGCGCGTTCGCGATTTTGCTCATGCGTCGGGATCGGACGTGATCGATTTGAAAGTCGCCGATGCGGCTTTGTCTCGTCTCGAAATTGATTCGCTCGGTCTCGATGCCATGGATCGCCGCTACCTTCTGATGATCGCCGATCTTTACGGAGGCGGCCCCGTGGGCGTGGAAACGCTCTCAGCCGGCCTTTCGGAACCGCGCGACACGATCGAGGATGTGATCGAGCCCTACCTCATTCAGCTCGGCCTCATCGCAAGGACGGCACGAGGGCGCTGCCTCAATGGCCGCGGCTATTCTCATCTGGGACTTCCCGTCCCCCAGGGCGGCCAAGGCGGTTTGTTCGATACTGGAGCCTCCTCGAAGTGACTTTCCGCTCATTGCTGGCGCTTGCGGCCGTGGTTGCGGCTGCGCCGGCCTCGGCGCAGCCGACGAGCGCAGCAGCGGCGCCGGACTATTCGAGAGACTCAAGCTGGCTGTGCTTGCCGGGACGCGCCGACGCTTGCTCAAATCCGCTCCCGACGACCGCGCTTGGTCCCAATGGCTATGGCCCGACAAGCCAAAGCGAAGTCGCCAGTAATCCGCCGATCGATTGCTTCTACGTCTATCCAACCGTTTCAACCGATGGCGGATTGAACAGCAGCATGGTCGCCGGCCGCGAAGAGAAACTCGCTGTGGAGACTCAGTTCGCGCGCTTCGCCTCGGTCTGCCGACCGTTCGTGCCCGTCTATCGGCAAATGACGCTTGCTGCCGTGGCCGCCTATTCAGCCGGAGCAAACATCGATGCCGCAGCTGCACTTGCCTACCGCGACGTCCTCGAAGCGTGGCGCAATTACATCCGCACTCGCAGCGGCGGACGCCCATTCGTGCTCATCGGCCATAGCCAAGGGAGCTTGATGCTCGAGCAGCTGATCGCCCGCGAGATCGAGAATAATCCGGCAATTGCCGGACGAATGAAGCTCGCCATTCTCCCGGGCTTCAATGTCCTGGTGCCGCAAGGCAAACTTTTGGGCGGCACGTTCAAGAAGACGCCGCTCTGCAGTCGTCCTGGCGAAACCGGCTGCATCATCAGCTGGACGAGCTTCCGCGAGAAGAACTCGCCTCCCGAAGGCGCGATGTTTGGGTATGCCGACAAAGCGGGGATGACCGTCGGCTGCGTCAATCCGGCTCTCCCGGGCTCTCGAGACTGGGTGAGGCTCGACAGCTACTGGTTCACCGGCTCGACCCTTCCTGTCCCGGGTGGTCCGATCCAATGGTCCAGCGAAGGTCAGCCCTCGACGCCTTATGTCTCAACCACGGGGCTCGTCTCCGCGAAATGCGTGAACGAGGGTCCGCGCGGCTTCCTTTCCATTCGAACGAACCATTCCGAGGGCGACAAATGGACAGACCGAATCGGCGGGGAAATCAGCGTCTTCGGAATGTTTCTTCCAGGCTGGGGCATGCATCTTGCCGACATGGCGGAGGCCCAAGGCAGTCTCGTCAGCGAAGTTGGAAAAATCAGCGCTCAATCCAAAACAGCTGTTCCACCGGCACGTTGAGCGCGACTGCAAGCTTGAGCGCCAATGTCGCCGATGGCGTGAATATGCCATTTTCCACCGTATTCACGGTTTTGCGCGTGACCCCGACCCTCTCGGCAAGTTCGGCCTGGGTCAGTCCGAGGGCCGCCCTTTTCTCCTTCAGACAATTGGCGAGCCGCTCAGCCATTGCGGTGGGCCGCTCTTTCGAGCCAGCCCCAACGCAGGAGAGCGGCGCCAAGACCGTCCGACATAACCACATGGACGGCATCCCGGCCGGCAACCGGCTCGAACATCGTGATCAAATAAACAGCGATGCAGGTCAGCATTGCGAAGACAAAGCCGAAGCGCATGGCGTCGCTTCGGTTCGACCTTGCGACTTCGTCGTCGATCATCGACCTCACCTCGCGCGGCTGAAGCCAAAATCCGTTGGTCGCGAGGGCCGCCAAGAGAATCGCGGAAAGGACGAGCCATGCGGAAATCTTCAGCTGATCGACCGTCCGGTGCGCGGGACCGGGCGCCATCGTCAGGTAGCTTGCCTGTTGCGCGATGTAGATAACGCCGAGAAACGGAAGGATCCGAGCCCTTCGCCGACTCAAGAAGTCCGCTCTTTCAAAAACAGAACGGTCGCCCATGTCTCACCCCTTCAAATGTAACGCATCGGTTACATGTAACCTTGGCGTTACATCGCAGTCAAGCGGGGGCTTACGGCGCAAGTTTGCGGACGCTAGAGCGGCCCCTGATGGCGGGATCCGAATTCGACAGGCCCTATCGCGGGGGCTTTACAGGCGGCCAGCATCGCTTCGCGCTCACGGTCTATTTCGAAGACACGGACACCGCTGGCGTGGTCTATTATGCCAATTACCTGAAATTCCTCGAGCGGGCCCGATCGGACATGATCCGCGCGGCGGGGATCGACCAGGGTGCGATGCTGAGCGGTGAAGGAAGCGCCTATTTCGTGACTCACGTCGACATCCGCTATCGGGGTCCGGCGCGCCTCGGCGACGATCTTCAGATCGTCAGCAGCGTCCAACAGGTCCGCGCATCGTCCGTGAATATTCATCAGCGAGTCATGCGTGGACCGGAACTGTTGGCCGACGCTTCCGTCACCGCCGCGTTCCTGGACAAAAAGGGCCGGCCGCGACGTCAGCCAAGAGAGTGGGTCGAGGAATTCCGACAGATCGTCGCGAAGGAGCAATGAAAGTCATTCGAGCAGGATATTTCGCACTTCTGGTGATTGCGTTCGCCGGCGGCAGTGCAAACGCAGCCCAGCCCGGAACACCGGCGGCGACGGTCATCGCCATTCCGCCGATGACTACGCCCGACGCCGGAAACAAGGGCAATGAGATGCTCGCGCTCGCCTGGCAGGCGACCAAGCTCATTCAGATGGACCTCGGTCAGACGTCCGAGCTCATGCCGCTCGAGCCCAACAGGAAGGATTACTATTCCTACCCCGAGGTCACCGCACCGAGCTTTCCCAAATGGCGCGACCGGGGCGCAAAGGCCCTCGTTACCGGCTTTGTCCAGTCGCGTTCGGACGGAAGGCTGACGATCGGCTGTTACGTTTATGATGTCGACAAGGGGCGCGAACTCGGCCGGATCGGCTTCGTCGCCGTACCTGGCGATCTTAGGCGGGCGGCGCACAAATGCTCGGGCCTCGCTTACAAGTCGATCACCGGATCTCCTGGAATGTTCGATACCCGCATCGCGTATGTCGCCGAGACGGGCGCCCTCGGTGCGCGGGTCAAGCGCATCGCAGTCATGGACAGCGACGGACACGACCACAGCTATGTGACGCAGGGCGGTACGAGCGTGCTGACCCCGCGTCTTTCTCCCAAGGCTCACCGCCTTGCTTATGTGAGCCTCGAGGGCGGAGTTCCGCAGGTTCGGATCATCGATCTCGATTCGGGCCGTCAGCAATCTCTTCTTCAGGGCCAGGCAATGTCATTCGCTCCGCGCTATTCGCCGGACGGGACGAAGATCGTCTTTTCGATGATGCTCGGTGCCAACAGCGACATCTACGTTGTGGGCGAGAGCGGCGGAATGCCGCGCCGGCTCACGACCTCGCCTGGTATCGATACCGACCCATGCTTTTCTCCCGATGGAAACAGAATCGTGTTCGAAAGCGACCGATCGGGAACCCAGCAGCTCTATGTCATGGATGCTGACGGCTCGAACGAGCGGCGCATCTCCTTCAGCACTGCCGCTTATAGTGCCCCCGAATGGAGCCCCGACGGGAAGCTCATCGCCTTCACCTGGCGCTTCGGCGACACGCGCCGGATCGGAATCATGAACCCTGACGGGACCGGCGAGAAGATCCTGACCGATGGGCCTGCCGACGAGGAGCCAAGCTGGGCCGCGAGCAGCCGCGAACTGGTTTTTCAGCGCACCGATTCCGCCGGCCGTCCAAGCATCTACCGTCTCAGCCTCGAGGGAGGCCCAGCCACGAAAATGACCATTCCCCAAGACGGGTCCGATCCCAATTGGTCGGGCACCATGGACTAGCTATGCGCAAACTGCTCCTGCTCGCACTTCTGATCGCCGTCCCGGCCACGGCTCAATTGCCCGGGCTGAGGCGACGCGACGCGCCGCCGCCGGCGCCGGTCCAGAATTCGATCGAGGTCCTTCGTGCCGACTTTTCCGCCCAGTCAGGCGGCACCATCGTTTATTTCGCGCCGGGAAGCGCACAGCTGAGCGCGCAGGCAAGAACGCTCCTCTCTGCCCAGGCGACGTGGCTGAGACAGCATCCCGAAGTCGCGGTCAGGATGGAGGGTCACGGCGATCCGACCGATACTCGCGATCATGCGCTCGCACTGGGCGCCGAGCGCGCCGTCCAGGCGCGTGATTATCTGATTCTGCTCGGTCTTCCCTCGGCGCAGGTCAGCGCCATGACGTGGGGCAAGGAGCGCCCGGGACCGCCGAGCGCGGTGACGACGATCCAGCTCTCAGGCGGCCCTGCGCTGGTACCCGCAGCTGGCTAGCCACGCGCGCGCCTGGCGCTGGGCTTCAGCGATCTCGCGCGCCGTCATCTCGAGCGCGATCTCGGCGCGGCACTCCTGGCCTCGAGTTGAACCCGACAGGGCCGCAAGGTTGAACCATTTGTGCGCTTCGATGAGGTCGACTGCGATTCCGCCGCGACCGGTCGAATAGGTCAATCCAAGCTCGAACAGCGCATCGACGTCGCCAGCTTCGGCTTCCGCGATCCGGCTTCGAAGCAGGAACTCCGCGCTCTTCTGACTGATGGCACCCATTTCCAATCCCCTTCCCTGTTGGAAGGCAAATTCACTGCGGATGGCAAAGAAATGGTTAACGCGGCTCAACCAAGACTTCAGACGGCAAGGTTGTCGATGAGCCGCGTAGTGCCGATAATTGCTGCAGCAATCAGCCGCATTTGGCCCTTCGGCTCGTCGAGCGGCTCGAGCGTCGAACCATCGACAAGAGCGAAATAATCGATCCTTGAGAAGCCTGCATCGGACAGCGCCTTGCGTCCTGCTTCAAGTGCCGAACGGACGGACGTTCCGCCAAGAACCGAGTTGCGGGCCCGTTCGAGAGCTTCGGGGAGAGCAACGGCCCGGCTGCGCTCCTCGCTCGAGAGGTAAGCGTTTCGCGACGACAGCGCGAGGCCGTCTTGCTCACGGACAGTTGGAACCGCAACAATCTCGACCGGAATATTGAGGTCGAAAACCATTTTTCGGATGACCGCGAGTTGCTGAAAATCCTTTTCACCGAAGAGTGCGACGTCGGGACGCACGCAAAACAGCAGTTTGGCGACCACCGTCGCAACTCCGTCGAAATGCCCTGGCCGAGCCTCGCCCTCCCATCGGCTCGAAACGCCCTCGACGCGGATCGAGGTCGAAAAGCCTTCGGGGTACATGTCGCCAACCGAGGGGATCCAGAGCAGCGTGCAGCCAGCCTGCTCAAGCATCCGGGCATCCTCAGCTTCGCGTCGGGGGTAACGGGTGAAATCCTCGTTCGGCCCGAACTGGGTCGGATTCACAAAAAGCGAGGCGGCGACGTTTTCGGCTCGGAGCTTCGCCTCCTCGATAAGCGCGACATGGCCGGCATGAAGCGCTCCCATCGTCGGAACCAAGCCGAGGGTACCAGCGACAGCGGCCCTTGCCAGCGCCAATTCTTCACTCGATCGAACGATTTGCACGCGCCGAGAGCCTCAGTTAATCTTTGCCCGGGCGGCGCTTGCACATGCGCCGGGGGAAAGATCAAGCATGAGCCAGTCGCATTTCATCGTCTTCGCAAACGAAAAGGGCGGGACCGGCAAGTCGACGACTGCAGTCCACACCGCGATCGCGCTCGCCGCTTCAGGGCACCGCGTCGGAGCCCTTGATATCGATAGCCGTCAGCGGACAATGACCCGCTATCTCGAGAACCGCGACGCGACCATGCGGAGGCTTGAGAGAGAGCTTCCGCAAGCCGTCTACGAAGTGCTCGAGGACCATAGCGACGATGGCCTCTCTGCCGCGATCGACCGCTTGTCGGCAAAAGCGGACGTTATCGTTGTCGACACGCCCGGCCGCGACGATTCCGTCGCTCGCTCCGCCATTCTTCTGGCTGACACGTTGGTGACGCCGATGAACGACAGCTTCGTCGATCTCGACCTCATCGGGCAGGTGCACCCCGAGAATTACAAGGTCACGAAGCCGAGCTTCTACGCCGAGCTGATCTGGAACAGCCGGACGGCGCGCGCGAAGCAGACCGGCAAGAGCGTCGACTGGGTGGTGCTGAGAAACCGTCTCCAGCATATCGAATCCCATAATCTTAAACGTGTCGGCGCAGCGCTCGACGAGCTCGCCAGACGCGTAGGATTCAGGGTGATCCCGGGCCTTGGCGAACGCGTCATCTATCGCGAGCTGTTTCCGAAAGGTCTCACGCTCCTCGATCTTAAGCAGATCACCGATGCGGGGCTCGGCCATGTAACGGCGCGCCAGGAACTGCGCGAGATGATCGCCGGCCTTGCCATCCCGGACTCAAGCGAGCGCCAGGCCGCCTAGTTTCGATTGGGCTTGAACAAAGGCTCAGTTTGGAGTGTTCGAACGCTCCATGGCTCACCAATTCAATTCCAGTGTCCTTCGCGAATATGACATTCGCGGAATCGTCGGGGACACGCTCAGCGAAGGCGACGCCTATGCGCTCGGCCGGACCTATGCAGCGATCGCAGGCGAAGAAGACGCTCGGCGCATCGCCGTCGGACGCGACGGGCGAACCCACTCCCCGACGCTCGAAGCCGCGCTGATCCGCGGGCTCATCGAAGGCGGGATCGATGTGACCCAGATTGGCATGGGCCCATCGCCAATGCTCTATTTCGCGACCCATTATCTCGACGTCGATGGCGGGATTCAGGTGACCGGCAGCCACAACCCCGCGAATTACAATGGTTTCAAGCTGTTGCTTAAAGGACGATCGGTCTTCGGGCGGGAAATCCAGGCCATCGGCGAGCGTTCAGCCCGAGGCGACTGGAGCAACGGCGCCGGCAACGTCGAGGAAGTCGACATCCGTGAAGCCTACGCCGATCGTTTGCTCGAGGGCTTCTGTGCAAGTCCGTTCCGAATCGGCTGGGACGCGGGCAACGGGGCTGCCGGACCGATCCTCGACATGCTCGTCGAGCGGCTTCCGGGACAGCATTTCACCATTCACACCAAGGTCGATGGAACGTTTCCCAATCACCATCCCGATCCGACCGTCGAGAAGAATCTTGGCGACCTCAAGACGCTCGTCGCCGACAAGGAGCTGGACTTCGGAATTGCCTTCGACGGCGACGGCGACCGGATCGGCGCCGTCGACGGCAGGTGTCGCGCGATCTGGGGCGACCAGCTACTCGCGATCCTCGCAGAACCGGTTCTGAAAGACGAGCCCGGAGCGACCATTATTGCTGACGTGAAGGCAAGTCAGGTGCTGTTCGACCGAATCGCCGAACTTGGAGGCAGGCCCCTCATGTGGAAAACCGGGCACAGCCTCATCAAATCCAAAATGAAGGAGACCGGAGCGCCGCTCGCCGGAGAGATGAGCGGTCACGTCTTTTTCAGGCACCGATGGTACGGCTTTGACGATGCACTCTATGCCGCGGTCCGGCTGATCGAGGCGGTGAGCGCAGCTGGCACGAGCCTGACGAAAATCATGGATTCAATGCCCAAGACGACGGCGACGCCCGAGATGCGCTTCCAGGTTGACGAGGCGCGCAAATTTCAGATCGTCGATGAAGTTCGCGGACGACTATCGGAGTCGGGGGCAAAGCTCGACGATACCGATGGAGTGCGCGTCAGCACTTCGGACGGCTGGTGGCTGCTTCGCGCGTCGAACACTCAGGACGTTCTGGTCGCGAGGGCCGAAGCGAAGGACCAAGCCGGCGTCGAGCGTCTCGTCGCCCAGATCGATGACCAGCTTTCGAAGTCGGGCGTTCGGCGAACGTAGACGGTCTACCAGGGTCGCCTATAATCCGGCGAACAAGAGCGCCGTTGTCGCCAGTACAAGGGCAGACATCGCGAAGACCGCGAACGCCCATAGGAAACCGACGAGCGTTCCTCGTTTGGATTCTCTTGCGAACCAGACCGCTTCAACCCCGATGTAGAAGGCGCTTGCTGCTGCAAAGAGGAGCGCCGCAGGAACATTCGCAGCGGGCTGCGGCAGCCGGGTCAAGGTTTCGGCGATGCTGCACAAAAGGACCACCGGAGTCGTCACGAAACATTGCGCGTAGAACAACGGCTGAAGAGTGACGCGATCGAGCGGTCTGCGCATCACGCCAAGCGCAAAGGCACCGGCGATTATGGGCAACGACGAAAAGGCGATGAGCCGGAAGAGAATGAGGCTCGTATTGTCCTGGATCAATTCGGCGAGGCCGATGCCATTGTCGATCAGCGGGCTGTTGCCGACGACCGCCACTTCGAAGGCGTGCGCGGCGACGACGGTAAGCAAGAGGAAGATTGGCGGACTGATGATGTCCCTGAACTGTTGCTCAGCCGGGAGCTTCAGCTCCCCCTCGCTCCGGTCCATCATCAAGAGCGGATGCCACCCTGCCCGCCACAGCGTGCGCGGATAGAATATGATCCACGACATGATTTCGTAGAGCAGATCTTCGAAGGATTTCAGGAAGACGAGGAAAGGCACGAGCTCTCCAACCGCTTGAGGTCCTTTGTGTAACGGATGTTTTTCGGTGGACCTAATGTTGTTTCGCGGGCCTCCTTCGTCGCCGAAGTGACGGCGCCCCGCCGTTGCTGTATGAGGAGTCCATGCTGGACCAGATGTCCGCATGCCGAAGCGAGCACCAACGACTCCAACTTATGTTCGAGCAGGCGCCCGGCTTTATGGCATTGCTCGAGGGATCCGATCATCGGATCGTTCTTGCCAATCCGGCATTCGTCGAACTGGTTGGGAAACGAGCGCTTGTCGGCAAGCCGCTCGGAGAAGCGCTTCCCGAGCTCACCCGCCAGGGGGTCGACGAAATTCTCGATGGAGTCACGCGGTCGGGCGAAGCGTTTAGCGGCCATGGAATGTCGCTAGCGCTGGAGAGGCCGGACGGCTCTACCGAAGAGGTTCTCGTCGATCTGGTTTTTCAGCCGCTGCCGCCTGCCGAGGGCCTGCCTTCCGGCGTTTTCATCCAGGGGAACAACGTTACCGAGGACCGCAGAAACGAGGTGCTCCGGAGCGCGCACAACAGGGTTCTCGAACTTGCGATCGGCGATGCTCCGCTCGAAACTACGCTGACCGAACTCATTCGGATCGTCGAGGCGACTTCGCGAACTGGAGTATTGGGCTCGATTCTCCTGCTCGATTCCGATGGGAAGCACCTTCGCCACGGCGCTGCGCCGAGCCTTCCAAAACCCTACAGCGCTGCAATCGACGGTGCGGAGGTCGGCGCGTGCGCCGGTTCGTGCGGAACTGCGGCCTATCTCGGAGCGGCGGTATTCGTCTCGGACATTGCGACCGATCCTCTCTGGGCCGACTACAGACAAATCGCGCTTCCGCACGGACTTCGCGCATGCTGGTCGATTCCGATCCTGACCCGTGGGCGCAAGGTGCTCGGCACATTTGCCATGTACCACCGCGAACCCCGCGAGCCGACGGTGCGTGATCTGATGCTGGTTGACCTCATCACTCAGACTGCGGCGCTGATAATTGACCGCGAGCAGGCGAAGAAAGCGCTCCAGAATATTGCAACGATGATCGGCACGCAGCCGGTGCAAGCTCAGTCGTCGTCGTCCTCGTAGCCGACAAGATTCAATTCGCATGCCTTGGTCTGGTGGGTCGTGCACCAATGCTTCAGTGCCTCCTCGCGGCCGTGGGTGATCCAGACCTGGGTCGGCTCGAGCTCGCGGATCGTCATTGTCAGTTCGTCCCAATCAGCGTGATCGGAGATAACGAGCGGAAGTTCGACATTGCGCTGACGAGCCCGCTGCCGGATGCGCATCCAGCCTGACGCCATGGCGGTTACGGGATCGGGCAAGCGCCGCGACCAGCGGTCGTTGAGTGCGCCCGGCGGGCTCAGGACGATGTGTCCGGCCATCTCCGTCTTGGTCGCCGATGCCGTGTGCCGAAGATCGCCGAGTTCAATGCCGAAACTCTCGTAGAGCTGGTTCAACCGTTCGATCGCGCCGTGGAAATAGATCGGCTGCTCGTGCCCGCGTTCCCGAAGCTCGCAGATGATCCGCTGCGCCTTTCCCAGGGCATAGGCGCCAACGAGGATGCAGCGATTCGGATCGGCGTGAAGTCTGTGGAGCAGCCTGTCGATCTCGCTCCCGGTCTCGGGATGGCGAAAGACGGGAAGACCGAAGGTCGCCTCCGTGATGAAAACGTCGCATGGCACTGGAACGAAACAGGAGCAGGTCGGGTCGGGACGGCGCTTGTAGTCGCCTGAAACCACGATCTTCTCACCGCGGTGTTCGAGGACGATCTGGGCGCTTCCAAGGACATGCCCGGCCGGAACAAAGCTGACATCGACCTCGCCGACCCGAAGGGGCTCTCCATAAGCAACCGGCTGGCCGGGCTGCGGCCCGCAGCGGCATTCCATGATCGCAAGCGTCTCAGGCGTTGCCAGGACTGCCTTGTGCCCGGCTCGGGCGTGATCGGAATGGCCGTGCGTGATGATTGCCCGCGACTTGGGGAGGGTCGGATCTATCCACGAATCGGCTGGGCGCACGTAGATCCCTTCCGGATGGGACTCGATCCAGGAACCCAATCGCGCCATTGGAGCTATATAGGATGAAAGATCCGGGAGTTCCCTGACCCGGGCGGGAGGAAAAGCATGGGACATGCCTATTTGTGGGTGATCGACGTCGCCTTGCCCGCGATCCTGATCATCGTTCTCATCTGGCTTGTCATCAAGGTCCGCTTGAATCGCGGCAATCCGGCCGATCGCCGGACGGGAGAAGGCACGCGCGAGCTCTACGCAGAGGAAGAGGAGCGTCGGCGCGAGGGGACTGACGAGCTCTGAGCGATCTTCCGCCAGTCGTTGGGCGCTGGTTCGAATCCAAAGGTTGGCGCCCGCGCCGGCACCAGCTCGAAATGCTGCAGGCGGCCATTTCCGGACGAAGCGCGCTTCTCGTCGCAGCGACAGGTGCGGGAAAGACTCTCGCGGGCTTTCTACCGACGATCTGCGAACTTGCGACTGAGCCGACCGAAGGGCTTCACACCCTCTACATCTCCCCGCTGAAGGCACTCGCGGTCGACGTCCAGCGCAACCTAATCGGGCCAATCGAGGAAATGGGACTAGCCATCCGGGTTGAAACGCGCACTGGCGACACGCCCTCGGATCGCAAGGCGCGCCAGCGCGTCCGGCCGCCTCAGCTACTCCTGACCACCCCCGAATCCCTGAGCCTGCTGCTGAGCTATCCCGATTCGCCCCAGATGTTCGATCAGCTCAAAACGATCGTCGTCGACGAGCTCCACGGATTCGCCAAGGAAAAGCGTGGCGACCTCTTGTCGCTCGCGATGTCCCGTCTGCAAAAGCTCGCGCCCGGCCTTCGCCGGGTCGGCCTTTCTGCCACGATCAGCGACCCCGACGCCTACCGTTCCTGGCTGGCGCCCGATGCCGACATGGATCTTGTCGATCTGATCATCGGCGATCCAGGCGCACAGCCGGACCTCTCCATCCTGATCCCGGAGAACAAGATTCCCTGGGGCGGCCATTCCGGACGGCACGCGGCGAGCGAGGTGATGCGCCTGATCGAGGAGCACAAAACCACGCTCGTCTTTTGCAATACGCGAAGCCTCGCCGAACTGATTTTCCAGGACCTGTGGGCGGTTAATGAGCAGGCGCTCCCGATCGGGATCCATCACGGCAGCCTCGCGGTGGAAGCACGGCGCAAGGTCGAAGCGGCGATGGCCGCTGGAAGGCTCCGAGGGCTCGTTGCGACTGCGAGCCTCGATCTTGGAATCGATTGGGGGGACGTCGACCTCGTCGTTCAGATGGGTGCCCCAAAGGGTTCGTCGCGGCTGCTCCAGCGGATCGGCCGCGCCAACCATCGCCTCGATGAACCGAGCAAGGGTGTCATCGTCCCCGGCAATCGCTTCGAATATCTCGAGGGCCGAGCGGCCCTGGACGCGATTGGCGATGGCGAATTGGACCCCGAGGTGTTCCGCCCCGGCGCTCTGGACGTGCTTGCCCAGCACATCCTCGCAATGGCGGTCGCCTCCCCGTTCCTCGAGGAGGAGCTCCTCGCCGAAGTTCGCAGCTCAGCGCCTTATGCCGGACTGAGACAGGAGACGTTTGAAGAAATCCTCAATTTCATCGCGACCGGCGGCTATGCGCTCAAAGCCTACGACCGCTTTCGCCGTCTGGTGCCAGAGGCCGGCGGCCGATGGCGAATCGCCAAGCCGAGCGTCGCCCAGCAGCACCGACTGAACGCCGGAGTCATCGTCGAGCAGCCGCTCCTGACCGTCCGGTTCCGCGGCGGCCGAAAACTCGGGACGATCGAGGAGGGCTATGCTTCCACCCTCGCGCCAGGTGATCATTTCTATTTTTCCGGTCTCAGCCTCGAGGTTGAACAATTCAAGGACACGGACATCATCGTTCACGCGAGCTCAAAGCGTGCCCGGATCGTCACCTACGGCGGCCAGCGCATGTCGATGTCGACCCACCTCGCCAACCGGGTTCGACACATGCTTTGCGATCGCAACGACTGGAGCCGCTTTCCCGACGACGTTCGCGAATGGCTTGAGATTCAGAGCGAGCGATCGGTTCTGCCCGAGCCGCATCAGCTTCTTGTCGAGACCTTCCCTCACGAAGGCCAATATTTCATGGTCGCCTACAGCTTCGAGGGCTGGAACGCACATCAGTCGCTAGGCATGCTGATCACAAGGCGAATGGAAAGTGCCGGCCTCAAGCCACTCGGCTTCGTCGCCAACGATTATGCGCTCGCCTGCCACGGCCTCGAGCCGATCACGGATCCCAAATCACTTTTCTCTGCCGACATCCTCGAGCAGGAGTTCATCGATTGGGTCGAGAGCTCCTATCTGCTCAAGACCGCGTTTCGGGAAGTTGCAGTGATCGGCGGACTCGTCGAGCGCCATCACCCCGGGAAGAGAAAGTCCGGGCGGCAGGTGAGCTTCTCGACCGATCTCATCTACGATGTGTTGCGGCGCTACGAGCCGCAGCATCTGCTCCTTCGAGCGGCCTGGGACGATGCTCGCCGGCGAATGACCGAGCTTGGACGCCTTGTACGCCTTGTAGACCGGGCTTCGGCGACCATGCTTCATGTTGAAACCGGAAGGATTACGCCGATGGCGGTTCCCTTGATGGTCATCGTTGGACGCGAAGCGCTGCCGCCCGGGGCGGAGGCTGACGAGGCTTTGCTGGCCCAGGCCGAAGCGTTGGCAGAAGCTGCCATGCATCTGTGATTCTCGTTCATTGCCCATTCGTTTCGCTTCTGCGACGCTGAGGGAATGAAGGGGATCATCGCGCTCTTGCTTCCGCTGACGCTTGGCGGATGTGTCGTCGGAACGGTCGCCAATACGGCCGTCGATGTTGTCACCCTTCCCGTGAAGGCTGTTTCTGCCGGCGTCGACGCCCTTACCACAAGCCAATCGGAGCGCGACGAGAAGCTCGGACGGGCAATGCGCAAGCAGGACGAAGAGCGCGGCCGGCAGTGGCGTCTCGCCTATGAACGCTGCGCCAAGGGTAAGCCACTTGCGAGCGACAATTGCGCGGCGTTCCAGCAGCGCTGAGGTGCGTTATTTTCTCGACACCGAATATAATGGCGTTGGCGGAGCCCTCCTCAGCCTCGCGTTGGTCCCGGACGACGGCGACGAGCTTTACCTCACGCTCCAAACATCGGACCCGCTTCTCGACTGGGTCGAGCGCCACGTCGTGCCTTATCTCGATTCGGTGTCCGAGCAGCTCTCCTGCCCGCGCTTGACCAGATCTGACGCTGCCCGGACGCTCGAGCGCTACCTTCGCCACGACGAGGAACCGCTGATCATCGCCGACTGGCCGGAGGATATCGCGCAACTGTGCGATCTGATGATCACCGGGCCGGGGGACATGATCGAGACCCGTCATGTGACCTTCCGCCTGATGCCGATGAGCAATTTCAGCACTGCGGCGAACAGCAGAGTTCCGCACAACGCGCTGCATGACGCGCGCGCGCTTCGCGATCACATCGTCGGGATGGAATAGGCCCTATTCGGCCGCGGTGCGGAAAATCGCGCGCTCTCCGTCGCGATCGATCCAGGTGAGATCACTGAGGTTCAGCTCGCGTCCGTCGTGGGCCTGGACGCACATCTTTCGGACCGGCTTCATATCGCGGCGATCGGCAAGAACGATCTTCAGTTGTCCGTAGCCCCATTCCTCACCCCATTGGCGAAGCGCGAGGACGACCGGCAGAAGGCCTTCACCCTTGGGCGTCATCGAATAGATCACGCGCCTCTTGTCCGCCGGGTCAGGTGAGCGCTCGAGGATCCCTCCGGCCACCATTTTGGACAGGCGATCGGACAATATGTTGCGAGCGATACCGAGGCCCGCCTGGAACTCTTCGAAATGGTGAAGCCCGTTGAACGCTCCGCGGAGGATCAAGAAAGCCCATTTTTCGCCGATCAGCTCGACGGCGGGCGGGATGGGGCAAGATAATGCAGCTTCCTTGAAACGCTCGATATCGGACGTCAGCGTATCTCCCGGCATAAGCCGTTCTCTCCCCTGCTGAATATCATCAAAGCACACAAACGTTCCAAAAAATAGTTGCAATGTAAAACTGGATATATTAGTCAGTTTCGAATCGCAACTAGACAGGGATTGCTGCGATGATCCGTTCGGTCTCCTTCCTTTTTCTCGGCATCTGCATCTGCACCGGCCCGGCCGGCGCCTCCACCTATACGGCAACGCTTGCAGCCCCGGCGAGCGCGCGCTTCATCGCCCGGGACATCACCTGGAATTGCGGCGCTGCCGCGTGCCAGGGCTCGACCGACGAGAGCCGTCCCGTCGTTCTTTGCGAATCGCTCGCCAGGCGCGCGGGCCGAATTGACAGTTTCATCGTTGATGGCCGTTCCTTCACTCCGGCAGAACTCGAGCAGTGCAACGCGTCGGCCAAGCCTAGTCGAGGTGAGCCGCTCGCAAGCAAATAGGTCTCCCCCGGGGCTGCCGCGCTCCCCCTCTTCGGCAGCCCCACCCGAGGCCATTTCCATTCGCGCTTGCACAATGGCGTCCGCTCTGCCCATCTTAGAGGGGTGCTGCGCCAATATGAATTGGTCGAGAAGGTCCGATCCTACGATCCTGATGCGGACGAGGGGCTGATCAACCGCGCCTACGTCTTCTCGATGAAGGCGCA